>JBBQJC010000110.1:0-11883 GCA_038325515.1 Gemmatimonadales bacterium
ATTGGTGGGGTGCACGCGGACGCGCGAGATTTGTCTGGTGAGCTCCAGCCCGAGCGGCTGCCAGGTCTTGCCGGCGTCGGCCGACTTCCAGACCCCTTCTCCGTGCGAGACGTTGCCGCGGATCGGGCCCTCGCCACCGCCCACGTAGACGATGTCGGGGTTGGAGGGGGAGACGGCGATGCCGCCGATGGTGCCGCCGAAGTACTTGTCGGTGACCGGGGCCCACGACTGCCCGCCGTCGAGCGTCTTGAAGACGCCGCCGCCGGGTGTGCCCATGTAGTACTCGTTCGGGCGCGCTGCCGAGCCGGCGACCGCGGCCGAGCGGCCGCCGCGGAAGGGGCCGAGCTCGCGGTACTTCAGCGTGGCGAGCGCCGCCGAATCGACGGCTCCGGCGAGCGGGATGCTCGGGCGCACGTCGTTGGCGGTGGTGGGAGTGATGCGCTGCGCACCGAGCGCGGCGAAGGGAGAGAGCAGCGCCGCGAACAGGGCGGCGCGCGACTGGGGTCGGATCACGTTGGGTATCTCCGGCAGGGGGTCCACAGCGTGTCGAAGTAGCTGCGGAGGCGGGGGCCACGCAAGTACGAACGGCGAAGGCCGGCCCCGCGTTGGGACCGGCCTTCTCGATTCGAGCGGAACGAGCCGCCGCTACGGCGCGCTCAACGTGCTGTCGGTGCCCGCCGACATGACGCCGAAGCCGTCGGGATCGCAGTAGGTGCTCCCGTCATCGCGGGTGGCGATGTGATAGCCGCTCCGGCATTCGACGTCGAGGCGCGGCGCGGTGCGCGCGGGGCGCACGGGCGACAGGGGCGACTCGCCGCAGGCGGCAAGCGTCAGGACGGCGGCGGCGGCGAAAAGACCGAGGGGGAGGCGCATGAGACACCTGGCGTTTGACGGTCACGCTGCTCCATCCGTCGACCTCGAGCGCAGCGTTCGCCGCTACGATTGCCAAAGACATGCCAGCCGCGCTGTGACGCGCGGCACTTACCGCTCACTTCGGCGGCAGCGTGCTCAGCCGGGCCTTCACCGCCGCCACGTCGCGCGGCAGGTCGGCCGCCGTCGCCACATCCTGCGCGTGGTTGAGACACACGCGCGCGCTGTCCTCCTCTCCCTTCGTCACCGCGAGCTGCGCCAGCTCCATCAGGCAGCGCACGCGCTGCACGGGATTGTCGGCGATGGTGAACTGCCCGTAGGCGGTGGTGATGCGCTCCTCGGCATCGCCCATCAGCCCGAGGGCGCCGAGCACCATGCCGAGGTTGAGCTGCGCGGCGGCATGCATCTCCAGGTCGCCAGACGCGCGCGACGCGGACACCGCCGCCTCGAGCGTCGGCCGCGCCTCCTCGGCGAGGCCCCGGTCGAGCTGCAGCCGGCCGAGGTTGAGAAGCGTGTTGGCCTCGCCGCGCGCGTCGCCCGCGCCGCGGTACTCCTCGCGCGACTCGCCGAACAGCCGCTCGGCCTCGTCCAGCTCGCCGAGCTCGCCGGCGACGGCACCGAGGTTCTGCAGCGCCTTGGCGCGCGTGGAGCCGTGCTGCGAGAGCTCCAGCATCCGCTCGAACAGGGGGCGCGCGCGGCCCATCTCGCCGCGCGTGATCCAGACCGCGCCCTCGATGTTGAGGGCGTCGGCCTCCTGGTCGGGGAGACCGTGGGTGCGCGCCAGCTCGGCACCCGCGGCGGCGGCGCGCAGCGCGTCTTCCCAGCGCGACTGCAGGCGGTAGATGTTGGCGAGGCGCCACCACCCCTCGGCGGCGATCGCCGGGGTCTCGCGCCACTGGAGGGTCAGCTCCTCGAAGCAGCCGCGCGCGCGCCCGAGCACTCCCCCCCGCTCGTAGCGGATACCGTCGGCGAGGGTCGCTTCGGCCTCTTCGAGCGCCGTATTGCGAGCGCCGGCGCGGTTCGTCGAATGGGGGCTCATCATCGTCCTGATCAATAGCGGGTGCACGTTGGACACGTCAAGGCGAGCTCACCCGCATGCGTCGTGCTGCGTCTCATTGCTCCGGCGCCCCCCGTGAGAGATCTTGCCCAGCCGCGTCGCGCGCCGTTCCGGCATTCCTTCCCCGACCCTCCGTTGTCGCCGCACTCCGACTCGCCAACGACAAGCCGCTTCCCTCCGCTCGGACCGCCGGAGCGGGGGGGGAGCGCGCGCGCGGGCACGCGTCGTCCTACTGGGGAGGTGCCGGCGATTCGCCGAGCGCGCGAGTGGCCGGAGCCCGCGGCGTTCGCGCGCTGGTTCGGGCTCGCCGCCGCGGCGGTCGCCGTCGTCGCGGTCATGGCGCGGGCACCCGAGTATCGCGCCACCGCGTCGCTCACCGTATCGCACCCCTGGCCGGCGCCGGACGGCGCGCCGGTCCCGGTGACCAGGGCCTCGCCGGCGGGGGCGCGCGTCCTTCTCGCCAGCCGGGCGCTCGCCCGCGAGGTGGCCGACAGCCTGAGGCTCCGCCTGCCGGCCGAAGGGCCGCGCGGGGCGCCGCGCGCCGCCGCGGCGGAGGCGACTGTCTCGATGGTGCAGTCGCGGCTGGAGGTGGGGCCGGCCGACACGGCCGCCTCGGTGCTCACCGTCAGCTTCACGCACCCCGACAGCGTGCTGGCGCGCGCGGTCCCCGACCTCGCGGCGGCGGCGCTGATCCGAAGGAATGCCGAAGCGAGTCGTGCGTCGGTGCAGCGGGCGGTGGCGCTGTTCGACCGGGAGATCGAGCAGGCGTCGAGGGTGGCGGCGGCACAGGAGGAGGCGCTCCGCTACCTCATCCGGAAGCGGCTGGTGCGGGAGCGCGAGATGGACACGCGAATCTCGCTGCTGAAAAGCCCGGGCTGGGAGGGTGCAGCGGCCGACACTGAGTATCAGCGGTTGCTGCGCGAGCAGATTGGAACCGCTGTGACCATGAGTCAGCTCAAGGAACGGCGTCAGGAGGCGGTGGTGTCCGCAACAGCCCAGGAATCCTCGATTCGCGTGCTCGATCGCGCGGCCGGCCTCACGCAGGTCGATCGGCGCGGCGGCTTCGTGCGGGTGTGCTGGGCGATTTTCGCCGGGATCGGGCTGGGGTTGGTGGTGGCGCTGGCCCAGCTCAAGCGCGCCGGCCGCGTGGCGGTGGCGGCGGTCCTCCCCCCCGTCGTCGACCTGGAGACCCTCATCGGCGCGCCGGTGGTGGCGACGGTGCCGCTCGGGCCGCTCACCTGGCGTGCGAGCCTCCCCGATTCGTTCGCGTCGGTGTTCCAGGGGCTCGCCGCGACGGTGCCGTTCGGGCCGCCGCGCGTGCTGGTCGTCACGAGCGCGCGGGCGGGCGAGGGGAAGACGATGGTGGCGTCGATGCTGGCGCGTGTGCTGGCGCGGCGCGGCCGGCGCGTGCTGTTGATCGACGCCGAGACGCGGCGCGGCGACGTGCACGCGGTGTTCGGCATCCCGGCGAGCCCGGGCTTCTTCGATGCCATGTACGGCGAGTCGAGCCTGGCGGGCGCGATCCAGACGGTGCGCCTGAGCGACGCCGAGACGTTCGACATCCTCCCCTCGGGCGGCGTTGCCAACGACGCGGCGGCGGACCTGCTGATCGGCGGCATCGTCGCGCCATTCCTGGCGAGGCTGCGCGCGCGGTACGACTATGTGGTGGTGGACACCCCGCCGCTGGATCTCTACTCGGATGCCGCGCTCATCGCGGCGCACGCCGACGCCACGGTGCTCGTGGTGCGCGACGAGCTGATCGACGAGGAGACGATCGAGAACGCCGTGAAGCGCCTGGCCCGCGCGAAGGCGCCACTGACGGGGGTGGTGCGCGTGAGCCGCGCCGCCGCCCGAATGGAGCGCGCAGTCACGGCGTGACTTCCCCCTCCACCTCGCCCGACGCGGCGCCGGCGAACGGCCGGCACTGGTGCATCATCACCTGCGACTACGCGCCCACGGGGGGCGGCGTGGGCAGCCACACCTTCATCCTCGCGCGGGCGCTCGCGCAGACGGGTGACACGGTGGAGGTCTGGGCGCCCCCGGAGGCGGCGGGCACGGCGATCCCCGGCGTGGGGCTGCACGTGCTGCCGTCGCGGTTCGGGGTCGGGGCGCTGCGCATCCTGCGCGACATGCTGCGCACCCAGCCGCGCGACTCGCGCGTGCTCGTGCAGTACGTCCCGTCGCGTTATGGGTGGAAGGGGCGCAACGTGCTGTTCGCCCTGCTGCTGTTCGCGCAGCGCCGGCGCGGCATCGACGTGTATCTCCACGAGCTGGGCAGCGCGATCAGCCGGCAGCATTCCACGCGCCGCAACTTCACGGCGCTCACGCACCTGCTGATGATCTGGCTCGTGCTGCGTGCGGCGCGGCGCGTCTTCGTGGCGGCGCCGGGCTGGCAGCACAAGCTGATCTGGCTGGGGGTTCATCCGGCCGACCGCGAGCGGCTCGTCACCTGGCTTCCCCTCCCCAGCCCGCTGCCGGAGCAGGTGGACGCGGAGCGGGTGCACGTCGTGCGCGACAGGCTCATGGCCGGCGGGGCGGGGCGCGCGCGTCACGTCGTGGGGCACTACGGCTCGTTCGGCGCGTACCATCTCGCCGTGCTGCCGCGCGCCTTCGAGCTGATCCTCGACGAGGGCGCCGACCGTCGCGTGCTGCTCGTGGGCCGGCACTCGTCGCGGCTGCGCGACGCGATCATCTCGGGGCGCCCGGAGCTCGCGTCGCGCGTGGTGGCGACTGGCTCGCTGTCGCCGGCCGAGGTGAGCGTGCGGCTCGCCGCCTGCGACGTGCTCGTGCAGCCCTTCCGCGACGGGGTGAGCGTACGCCGCCGCTCGCTCGTCGCTGCCCTGGCGCTCGGCCGCGCCGTGGTGACGAATCGCGGCCCGCATACGGGGAGCTTCTGGGGGCACCGGCGTCCGGTGCGGCTCGCGGAGTCGGAGCGGCCCGAGGATCTCGCGCAGGCGGTGTCGGCGCTGCTGAGCGACGAGGCGCTGCGCGACGAGCTGAGCGTGGCGGCGCGCCGGCTGCACGCCGAGTTCTTCTCGCTCGAGCGCACCGTCGCCCGGCTGCGCAAGGAGCCTGATGCCGAGCTCCCGGTGCGCGAGTCGCGCCCCGCGCCGGTGCGCGTCGTGATGCTGCACCGTCCCGCGGGGAGCCCCACGCGTGCCGACGAGGAGACGGCGCGCGCCGTGCACAACCTGGGCAATGCGATGGTGCGGCGCGGGCTCGACGTCGTCGTCGCCTCGCCGGCGGAGCCCTCCGCGGGCGCGTCGTACAGCTACACGAAGCTGGAGCGCGCGCGGCTCGGCGCCGCCCCCGGGCTGGCGACCTGGCGCGCGCCGGAGCTGGGCGATGCCGACCTGCTGCACGTCCACGCGCGCTGGCTGCCCCTGTTCACCGGGAAGCCGACGCTGCACACGATGCGGGCGTCGCCGCCGGCGTCGGTGCGGGAGCACCTCGCGCAAATGCGCGGCGCCTTCGAGCGGGTGACGGGCCGGGTGAGCACGGGCGCGACGCGCACTCGGGTCTGCACCGTCGCGGTGAGCGAGGTCGTGGCCGAGAGCGAGCGCATCGATCTCGTCGTCCCCGACGGGGTGGACCACGAGATCTTCACGCCCGGCGACAAGGCGGAGACGCCGCGCATCTTCTTCCGCGGGCGCTGGGGGGGCAAGCAGGGGGGACGCTGGCTGTACGAGCTGTTCCTGCGCGAGATCGCCGAGCGGCATTCCAACGTGGAGCTCGTGCTGGCCACCGACGCGCGCGTGCCGTCGCATCCACGGGTGCAGCAGCTCGTGCCGCGCAACGAGGGGGAGACCGCCGCGGCGTATCGCGAGGCGTGGGTGTTCGCCTGCCCTACGCCGGAGATGTGCCCCGGCACCGCGCCGCTGGAGGCGATGGCCAGCGCGACGACGGTGCTCTCGCTGCCGACGGCGGGCGCCGTGGAGCAGCTCGGCAATGGGCGCTTCGGCGTGCTCGCCGAGCCGTCGATCTACGCCGACGCGCTGCTGCGGCTCCTCAACGACGCCGGCCTGCGCGACCGCGTGGCGACGTCGGCGTACGTGCATTCGCTGGAGCTCTCGTGGGACCGCGTGGCCGAGCGATACGCCGCCCTGTACGAGACGCTGCTGCAGTGAGCATCTCGTACGAGCTCGCGGCCTGAGCCGCGTGCGGCGGCACGCGCTCGCGGGAGCTCGCGTCGGCCGAGGCGATGCAGCGCGAGGTGGAGGAGCTGTGGGCGTTCCACTCGCGGCGCCTGCGGGCCGAGACGCCTCCCGAGCACCTGATGGACCGCGTGGCCTTCTCGCAGCACGCGCCGCTGCGCGTGGTGCGCTGCCGCGACTGCGGGCTGGTGTACCGCAACCCGATGGAGCGGGAGACGGAGCTCGAGGCGGCGTACGCCGGCGACGCGCCCCCCGAGGCGGTGCTGCGGGCGCTGCACGAGACGCAGCGCGCCGCGTATGTGGCGCAGGCCGAGCGGCTCACGCAGCGATTCGGCCGGCGGGGGAGCGGCATCGAGGTGGGGAGCTACGTGGGGGGCTTCCTGCGCGCCGCGCGCGATGCGGGCTGGCAGTTCGGCGGGGTGGACGAGAGCGCCGCGACCAACGCGACGACGCGCGCGCTCGGCTTTCAGGTGGACGACGGGACGATCGAGACGCTCGATCCCGAGCGGCGCGCCGACGTCGTGGCGATCTGGAACTGCCTCGACCAGCTCGCCGACCCCGCGGCGGCGCTGCACGCGGCGCGGGGACATCTGCTTCCGGGCGGGATGATCGCGCTGCGGGTCCCCAACGGCGCCTGCTACGCCGCCTTCCGGCCGCTGCTGCGCACCCCGCTGGCGCCGATGGCGCGCGCGTGGCTGGCGCAGAACAACCTGCTCGGCTTTCCGTACCGGTACGGCTTCACACCAACGAGCCTGACCCGGATGCTCGCGCGGCTCGGCTTCGTGGTGGAGGACGTGCACGTGGACGTGCTGGTGCCGATCGCCGACCGGTGGACCAAGCGGTGGGCGGTGCTGGAGGAGCGGATGACGAAGGCGATGATGCGCGCCGCTGCACGCACGGGCCGCGCGGTGGACGCCGACCACGCGCTGGCGTCCTGGTTCGAGGTCTACGCGCGGGTCGGCAGCTAGCCGGATGGCCCGCAGCCGTAGCCCGCTACTGACTCCGACGTGCCGTATGACGCATACGCTGCAGCTCATCGAGCAGGGGACGCATGCGGGCCTCGTCAGCGCGCCGCGCGAGTCGCTCTTCCTCGTCGAGGGCGTCCGCCACGCCAGTGTGGTCCGCCTGAATCGCCAAACCGAGAAGCGGGCGCTCCGCCGTGAGCTTGATGGCCTCCCCGCCGAATCGAGCCACACACTCGATGAGCGTTTGCGCCGAGCGTAGCTCCCGCAGCCAGAAGCGGACCTGTTCTCGTTGTACAGCGTCGCCGCCCCCATGATAGTCGAGGTCCATCAAGAGCTGGATGGTGGCCCAGTCATCCTTCCTCCGCGTCTTCTTGAGGGAGACGAGATCGGGCAACGCGACGAAGTGGGCCTGGGTGCCAGTCTCGGGCAACGTGCGCGACAGACGCCGAGACCACATCTCGTCGAAAGGGGCTGCGCCGAATGGTCGCGTCGCGACGTCGAGGTGGAGCCCATGCAGCGAGGGGTGTTCGCACTCGAAATGGACCCAGAACCCTCGCTCGAGATACTCCCATCGCAACTCGGTCGGGACCGCGATGACCTTGGCTTGAACGCTGGAGAGCGCGTCCTGAAGCCGCTCCATGTCCGGCCGTTCGATCTGGAGTTGAAGGTCAAGGTCCTTCGTGACGGACTTGCCGCCGTAGACCGCGCTGGCGATTCCGCCGATGATCAGCGAGCGAACCCCGTGGGCCTCCAGGGCGCGCATCACTTCGGCGACCGCTTCCAATCGCGCGACCTTACCGCGCATCTCGCAACGCGGCCAGGGACGCGACGGCCTGCGCCATCTCGCCGGCGAGGGCCCATCGGTCCTCGAACGACATCGCAGCGATGGCGGCTACCTCCTCCCCGTACAGATCGGCGAGGTCGATGCTGGATGGGAAGGCAGCCACCACGATGTCGTCGTGGCTGGAAGACGCGTCCGCTGCCGCGGGGCGGTGGGCCTCAGGGATCGACCGGTGGGTCATATAGACACTATACCGCGCGCGCCGCTGAGGACGGAAGTACCGCCGAGGGAGGGCGGTGCACCCATCGTGACCTCGCGCTCACGGAGAAAGAAGCCGACCCAAGGAGGGCCAACGACCGCAGAGAATCGAACGAGCTCGTGTCATCGAGCCGCTCCAGGGCCGGCCGCAGCCTCGCGGGAGTCTCCGTCAACTTGTATCGCTCCCTCCGCTCTGGACGCTCGCACCGCACCGCCGCAGCTTCCATTCTCCGCCCGCGGCCGAGATAGTCAAATCTCCCCTTCCCGATCCCGATCATGACCGATGCGCAAGTGTCAGGGGCGCCCGACTACGGGCTCGATGCGCCGGGGATGGTGCGCGGCATGGCGATGCTCGGCGTGGGGCTGCTGGCGGCGGCGGTCGCGCTGGGTACGCTGCTCCTCGCCGGACCGCGGTGGGCGGGGGTGGGACGCTCGGCATACTGGATGGGCGGATCGTTCGCGCTCACGTCGCTGGCGATGATCGCGAGCAGCCGCATCGGGAAGCTCCGCGCGCGCGACAGGCTGCTCGACCGGCTCGCGCTCGGCGGCAGCGAGGTGGTGCTGGACGTGGGCTGCGGCCACGGCCTGCTGCTCATGGGCGCGGCGCGGCGGCTCACCTCGGGGCGCGCGATCGGGGTGGATCTCTGGTCGCAGAAGGACCAGCACGACAACAGCGCCGCCGCCACGCTGGCCAACGCCGCCGCCGAGGGGGTGGCCGCCCGCGTCGAGGTGCGGAGCGGCGACATGCGCGCCCTTCCGTTCGACGACCGCAGCGTGGACGTCGTCGTCTCGAGCCTTGCTGTACACAACCTGGCCACCGCCGCCGAGCGGGCGACCGCCATCGGGGAGATGGTGCGCGTGCTCGTGCCGGGCGGACGGATCTCCCTCCTCGACATCGCGCACGTGGGCGCGTATGCCGAGGAGCTGAGGCGCCTCGGCTGCGTCGTGGAGCGGGTGGGGCTCAGCCCCTGGATCTTTCCGCCGACGCGCGAGCTCGTCGCGCGAAAGCCGTCCGAGTGACGGTCAGCTCGAGCGGATGAAGCCGCACCCCACCTCCTGCGCGCGCATCGTGGCGTAGACGCCGGACGGCTGCAGGATGACGCCTGGCACGAGCCCGGCGCGGTACTCGGCCTTCACCTCGTCCACGCTGCGTCCCGACTTCTTCGCCGTGTCGGTGGCGAAGCTCATCAGCGCCTTGTTGCACGCGAGCAGCACCGCGCCGCGTGCGCGCAGCAACGGAAGCGACGCATTGACGCCGATGTACTCCTTGTCCTCGTCACCGCTCACCGTGATGAACGGGTTGCGCACGGCGGGCTTTCCGGTGAGGGGATCGTCGAGCTTGAAGCGCACCCCGAGCGCGTGCGTCGCCCACATCGCGTCGGAGAGGGCGAGCGCGGTGCCCATGTGCCGCATCACGACCACCGCCACGACGTCGTCTCCAGTGACGCCGAACATCTCCTTGAAGCCGTCCATGAAGGTGGACGCCTGCGCGAACGCCATCCCGCGGCCGATGTCGGGGGAGTCGAAGACGCCGCGATGCTTCGCGGCCTTCACGCGCGCGGTCCAGGAGTCGTCGAAGGGCGAGCCGCCGTGAGGCTTCGCGGTGCCCAACGGGGCGGCGTGCAACGGTGCGGCGGAGGCGACGCCGCCCGCGAGCGCGGCGGCGGCCGCCACCTTGACGATGAACTCCCGGCGGCCTGGACGATCGGTCTCGCTCTCGGACACGGCGTGCTCCTTCGGATGGCGGTGTGCGCGCCGGCTGCCGGCGCCCTTCGGCAACCTCGGCGGGTGCCGCGGTCCGCGCAAGGCACCGCGCCGCCTCGTCGGACGAATCACCCCGCGAGCCGTTCGGCGAGCCACTCGCCGGCTTTCGTGATGGCCGGCGGCGGGGGCCAGTGGCCGCCGTCGTACCAGAGCAGCGTCTTCGGCTCGGCGGCGGCGGCGAAGAGCCGCTCGGCCTGGGCGGGGCGCGTCGTGGTGTCGCGCCTGCCGTTGACGAGCAGCAGTGGCCGGCCGTCCAGCTTCCGCGCGGCGCGCGGCGGGTCGACCATGCCGCGCACGAGCGCGGCGTAGGGGGTGTGATCGGGCAGGTCGCCCGCCGCCGCCAGCACGACCGCCCCGAGCCGCGGTTCGTCGGCCGCCGCCATCAGGGCGAGAAACCCGCCGAACGAGTAGCCGACGATTCCGATGCGGCGGGGGTCGACTTCTTCGCGCGCGGTGAGCCAGTCCACCGCCGCCTCCACCTCGCTCACCGCGGATCGCCAGGCGCCCACCAGCGCAAGCGGATTTCGCGGCAACGAGTCGCCCGACGGATTGCGCTCGCCATGATATGGAAGGTCGAGCGACAGCGAGGCGACACCGCGCTCGAGGAGCGAGCCGCCGACCGACTGGGACATCCGCTCCTTGGCCGAGGAGAATCCGTGGAGGGGGAGGGCGGCCGGCGCGCGTCGTCCTTCACACGGTTGCAGAGAATCGTCTCTTCGGCATCGCGGCGGTGAGGGGCAAGATCGTCGGCGCGGCGCGCGATCTTCGCGCCGCGCCGGCCGGCGGCTTACCTTCTCCCGATGCAGAGGCCGTTCATCTCATGACGCCGACCCGGTGGCTGCTGACGGCGCTCTCCTTCGCCGCGACGCTCGGGGTCTCCATCTATCTGATCGCCGGCTGGCCGCAGGGCGCCTCGCTGGCGCTTCCGGCGTTGGCGCATCTGCTCGCCGTGAGCGCGGTGGCGATCGAGGTGCTCGCGCGCTCGCTCAAGATCCGCTGGAGCGCGAAGGCGGCGGGGATCCGCATCACCCTCGGCACCGCGGCGCGCACCTGCCTGGGCGGGGACTTCGCCGCGGCGATCACGCCGGCGCGGAGCGGTGCCGAGCCGGCCCGTTTCTTCGTGCTGTCGGAGGCGGGACTCCCGTCGTCGAGCGTGCTCGTCATCCTGTACGCCGAGCTCTTTCTCGAGGTGTTCAGCCTGGCCGCGGTGGTGCTGACGGTCGCGTTCCTGTTCCGCGGCGCCGGCGCCGTGGTGACCACGCTGGTTGGGCTCGTGGGAGGGTACGCCGCGGTGATCCTGGGCATCGGGGCGGCGGCGCTCTTCCTCTCGCGGCGCAACGCGAACGGCCCGCCCCCCCGTTGGGCGCGACGCCTGCGCCTGCACGCGGGGCGCTGGCGCACGCTTCAGCGCGCGCTGCGGAAGCTGCGCGCGACCATCGACTCCGTGGAGCGGGTGAACACGGGGGCGGCGACGTCGGCCTTTTTGGCGTCGGTGGTACACGTGGCGATCCGCCTCACCGTGCTCCCCGCGCTGGTGCTGACGACCGCCGCGGCCGTGCCGCTCGCGCCGCTGGCGCTCTGGCCGCTGGGCTTCCTGTACGGCGCGGCCGTCGTGCCCGCCCCCGGTGGCGGGGGCGCGGTGGAGATGGCCTTCCGCGCCGCGCTCGGCGGGTCGATCCCGCCGCAGCTCTTCGCCGCGGCGCTCGTCTGGTGGCGCTTCTACACCTTCTACATCTACATCGTCCTCGGAGCGCTGGCCGCGGGGAGCACCGTGCTGCGCGCGGTGCGGAAGACGGAGGAGTACGAGGCGGAGGTGGAGGACGAGCTGACGCACGACGGGGAGATGATGCAGCGCGAGCGGGAGCGCTTGATCATTCCGCCGGCGTAGGGGCGCGCAGGGGTTCGTTGAGGGGTCAGGTTCGTTGAAAAATGGTGCAACCATTTTACAACGAACCTGACCCCTTGCTTTCCTGCGATTCTCTGTCCCCTACAGCATCGCCTCCACCCGCGCTTCCTTCGGCAGGTGCTCCGGGA
>JBBQJC010000111.1:0-11765 GCA_038325515.1 Gemmatimonadales bacterium
TCGCTGGCGATCAGAGCGTAGGGGCCACACCCGTTCCCATCCCGAACACGGTCGTTAAGCCCTACAGCGCCGATGGTACTCCGTCCGAGAGGACGCGGGAGAGTAGGCCATCGCCGGCACCTATCAGAAACGCCCCGTCTGGCTTCGCCAGGCGGGGCGTTTCGTGTGTCCGACTGTCGGTTTGTCGGTCCTCGGCGAACCTGGGAGGCTGCTCGGCGCCCGCGGTCATGGTATCGGGGCCAGCCCGCATGAACCGAGAACGGTGAACGGTGAACCGTGAACGGTCCACGGTGCCTCGTGAGCGATGACCAAGACGCGGTGATCGATCGTCCCGCCGCACCACCACCTCGCGTGCCAGACGCCGAACGAGGCCGGCCGTAAACCGAAAAACTGCAAACCGAAAAACCGCGAAACCGTAATCCGAAACTGCTCGACACCCCCCTTTTACGTAGTATTATTCCCCATGCCTCGCGCCGGAATCGTCACAGTCGTCGGAAAGCCCAATGCGGGCAAGTCCACGCTCCTCAACCGGATCATGGGGGAAAAGCTCGCCATCGTCAGCGAGAAGCCCCAGTCCACCCGCGACCGCGTCGTCGGCATCCGCACCACCGACGACGTCCAGATGATCGTGCTCGACACGCCGGGACTGCTCAATCCCCGCTACGAGCTCCAGCGCGCCATGCGCAGCACCGCCATCCGCGCCCTCAAGGACGCCGACGTCGTGGTCTACCTGGCCGACGCCACCGAGCGCACCCCGCCCTCGCTCGTCGAGGCCGCGGAGCTCGACCATCCCCCCCGCGCGCCCGTCTGGACGGTGCTCAACAAGGCAGACGCCATCCGCCCGGTGGAAAGAGAGGAGCTGGCCGAGGCGCTCCCCGACGCCCGCTTCGTCTCCGCCCTCACGGGCGAGGGGGTCGACGAGCTGCTCGCGGCGCTGGGCGCCATGCTCCCCGTCTCCCCCTTCCTCTATCCCGAGGACGAGATCAGCACGGCGTCGGTCCGCTTCTTCGTCTCCGAGCTGGTGCGCGAGACCGCGCTCGAGCAGCTCGACGAGGAGGTCCCCTACAGCCTGGCGTGCGAGGTGGAGGAGTTCCGGGAGACGGGCACGCCGGTGTACATTCGAACCGTGCTGTATGTGGAGCGCGAGAGCCAGAAGCGCATCCTCATCGGCCACAATGGACAGCGCATCAAGGACATCGGGCGCGCGGCCCGCGCGAAGGTCGAAGCCTTCGTCGGCGCGTCGGTCTACCTCGATCTCTGGGTGAAAGTGCTCCCCAATTGGCGGAAGAGCGACAGCGCCGTCCGTCGCTTCGGCTACCGGCTCCACGACGATCCCTCCGCATGACGCTCACTCCCAAGCTGCTCGCCATCCTCGTCTGCCCGAAGTGCAAGGGGACGCTCGACTACCGCGCCGAGGAGCCATCGCTCGTCTGCCCGGCGTGCCGGCTGCGCTACCCGGTGCGCGACGACATCCCGATCATGCTGCTGGACGAGGCGACCCCGCTCTGACCCCGCCGAGCGGTCCGACCCCATGAAGTATCTCGCCATCCTGCTCCTCTTCGTCCCCGCGGCGATCGGAGCGGAGCTGCTGCACGCCTCCCCGGTGATGATCTTCGCACTGAGCGCGCTCGCGATCGTCCCGTTGTCGGGATACCTGGGCAAGGCGACGGAGGAGATCGCCGCCTACACCGGGCCCACGCTCGGGGGCCTGCTCAACGCGACGCTCGGGAACATGGCCGAGCTGATCATCGCCATCCTCGCGCTGCGCGCCGGGATGCTCGATCTCGTCAAGGCCTCGATCACCGGCTCCATCCTCGGCAACCTGCTGCTGGTGCTCGGGCTGTCGCAGTTGATGGGGGGAATCCGGTTCAAGACGCAGAAGTTCAACGTCAACCTGGCGGGATTGAGCTCGTCGATGCTGGTCATCTCGGTGATCGGGCTCGTCATCCCCGCGCTCTTCCACGCGCTGCACCGCGATCCCTCCCACGATCCCACGCGGGCCGTGTCGGTGGGCGTGGCGGCGATGCTGATCATCGGCTACGGGCTCTCGCTGCTCTACTCGATGGGGACGCACCGCCACGTGTTCGGCGAGGCCCGTGACGAGTCGGACGAATGGATCGGCGACCGGCACGACAAGCCGGCCTGGTCGCTGCAGCGCTCGGTGGTGGTGCTCATCGCCGCCGCCGCGGCCGTCGGCTGGCTGTCGGAGATCCTCGTGGGGTCGACGCAGGCCGCGATCCGCGACATCGGCCTCTCCGAGCTGTTCGTCGGGCTCGTGATCGTGCCGATCATCGGCAACGCCGCGGAGCACAGCTCGGCGGTGATGATGGCGCTGCGAAACCGGATGGACCTCGCGGTGAACATCGCGATCGGGTCGAGCTCGCAGGTGGCGCTGCTCATCGCGCCGGTGCTGGTGTTCGTCGGCCTGGCGATCGGGCAGCCGATGAACCTCGCGTTCACCCCGTTCGAGGTCGTCGCGGTCGCTCTTGCCGTGTCCATCGCCTCGGCGGTGGTGCGCGACGCGGAATCGAACTGGCTCGAGGGGGCGTTTCTCATCCTGGTGTACGGAATGCTTGGCGTCGCATTCTTCTTCTTTTGAGCGAGACGCCGACGCCGAAAAGCCCGCAAGTCTCGGCACCGCCACGGTTTGACTTCACTAGTGGCGAGTCGTATCTTGCCCATCCAACCCGGTCGCACTCTCGCGTGGACATCACTAGCGCCATCCTCTTCTCTCCGGACGACGCCACGCCCCCCTCCGCGCTCGCCGAGTGGATCGGACGTCAGGCGGATACCGTGTTGAGGATTCACGACGGCGACGAGCTCATGGCGCTCTCGCTGCGCGGGCGGCCCCGGGTGGTGGCGTTCGACGCGCGGACCCTGCCGGACGTCGTGTACGCCGCCTGCCGGCGGCTGAAGCGCGATTCGTACACCGCGGTCGTTCCCGCCGTGATCCTCTCGGGAGACGCGGACGAGGCGTTCGCCGCTGCGTTCGATTCCGGGGCGGATGAGGTGGTGCGCGAGCGGCTCGAGGTCCCGGAGCTGCTGACCCGCCTCGATGCGATGCTGCGCCGCTCCGACCGCGACCTCGTCGTGCATCCGTCCACGCGCCTGCCCGGCGCCGTGGAGATCGAGGCCGAGGTCTCGCGCCGGCTGAACGCCGGCGTGCAGTTCGCGATGTGCTACGCCGACCTCGATCACTTCAAGGAGTACAACGACCGCTACTCGTACTACGACGGCGATCGCGTGATCCGCATCCTCGCGAAGATCCTTCACGACGTCGTGAAGGGGATGTGCGGCGAGACCGGATTCGTCGGGCACATCGGTGGCGACGACTTCATCTTCGTCATCCCGACCGACCACATCGCCGCCGCGTGCGAGGAGATCATCGCGGTGTTCGACGAGCTGGTGCCGCTGCAGTACTCGGACCAGGACCGGCGCGCGGCGTACTTCTTCGGCAAGGACCGGCGCGGCCAGCTGCATCGCGTCCCCCTGATGACGGTCTCCATCGGCGTCGTGACGAACGAGCGCCGGCACTTCACGCATGCCGCTCAGGTGAGCGAACTCGCCACGGAAATGAAGAGCTACGCCAAGACGCTGCCTGGCTCCGTCTACGCAGTGGATCGTCGCACCGACAGCCAACCGGCAGGCGTGACGCGCATCTCGGGGCCGACGCCCAGCCTCGCGAGGGACGAGTCATGAACGTCGCGTGTCCGGAGTGCCGCTCGGTCTTTCGCGTGGATCCGGCGAAGGTGCCGCCGAGCAGCGTGCGCGCGCGCTGCTCGGTGTGCGGCGGGGTGATCACGATCGAGCCCGAGTCGGGGGGGACGGCAGAGTTCGCGGCGAGCGCGCCGGCGGCTGCGTCGTCGACGGACCGCGCGCCCGGTGCGCCGAGCAGCGCTCCTGCACGCACTTCGGCAGGGACTCCAGGCGCTCCGGCAGACGCTCCGCCCGGTACTCCGCCAAGCGCTACGCCAGGCGCTCCGTCGGGTGAGGCCGCCGAGACGGCTCCCCCGGCTCAGGACCCGTATACGGTGCCGACCGTCCCCTTCCACATTCCGACGCGGCCGGCGTGGCCACCCGAGGTGCCGGTCGCGCCGCCGGCGACCGCCGCGCCACTCCCGCCCCCCACCACCGCCCCCGCCCCCGCCCCCGCGGCCCGGCCGGCGTCCGGCACTCCCGCCGGCCCGAGCCGTCCTCCGGCGCCCTTCGTCGCACCGCCGACCAGCCGGCCGGCCCCGACCTCGCCGACGAGCATGCCCGGGCAGTCCGGCTCCGTGGCGGCGGCGCCCTTCAGCCATCCCTCGAACCGGCCGGTTCCGCCCCTCGTGGCGCCGGCGACTCCCGCCCGCCCCTGGGCGCGAACCCCCGCCGCGGCGCCGACTCCGTCGCGCCCGTGGTCCCCGACGCCGGCCGCCCCGGCGCGTCCCGCCGCGCCAGTCGCCCCCGCCACCCCCGCCGCCTCCGCCTCCGGGGGAGCCGCGCCAGCGCGCCCGCCGATCAATCCCTTCCTCGCGAACGACCCGAACGCCAAGGCGAAGCGGCTGGCGCGGGCGCTCGTGTCGGACATCGTCGCCTACTTCCCCCAGAAGCGGGAGGAGGGGCTGCGGGACGGGACGCTCAAGCAGCTCTTCCGCGAGGAGATCAAGAAGAGCTACGAGGAGTACGTCGAGCAGATCGGCAAGGAGTTCGCCGACGGCACGACGCACTTCCAGGAGGCGTTGAACGACGTGCTCGCGGGGGGAAAGAAGCTCTTCTAAGCGGGCGGGCGTCCGAGTATCTTTCGGAGTCACCACGACACCGAGCGAGCCGTCCAGCCCCTCAAGCCGGACGGCTCGTGTCTTACCCTGGAGAACGACATGGCGGACAGCGAGCGCGCCCGGCAACTCACCTCGTACGACGATCAGCTCTCCGAGCTGAGGGGGTATCTTTGACCTCGATCACAAGCGTCACGAGCTGAACACGCTCGAAGAGCGGATGGGGAGCCCCGACTTCTGGAACAGCCAGGAGCGGGCGCAGGAGATCGTGCAGTCGGTCAAGACGCTCAAGAACTGGGTCGATCCGTTCGAGGCGCTCGTGGCGCGCGTGAAGAGCGGTCTGGAGCTCGCCGAGATGCTCGACATGGAGCCCGACGCGGAGCTGGACGGGGAGCTCGCGCGCGAGATCGAGCAGATCGGCGAGCAGCTCGAGGACTTCCGTCTCCGCTCGCTCCTCTCGCACCCGGACGACTTCCGCGACGCGCAGCTCGAGATCAGCGCGGGTGCCGGCGGCACCGAGGCGCAGGACTGGGCGCAGATGATCATGCGCATGTACACACGGTGGGCCGAGCGGAAGGGCTACTCGGTGGAGATCCTCGACCTGAGCGAAGGGGAAGAGGCCGGGATCAAGGGCGCCGTGCTGGAGATCAAGGGGCTCAACGCGTACGGCTTCCTCAAGGCGGAGTCGGGGGTGCACCGTCTCGTGCGGATCTCGCCCTACGATTCGCAGGCGCGGCGCCACACGAGCTTCGCGTCGGTGTTCATCTATCCCGTCGTTGACACGGACATCAACATCGAGATCCGCGACGAGGACCTGAAGATCGACGTGTACCGCGCCTCGGGCGCGGGGGGACAGCACGTCAACAAGACCAGCTTGGCCGTGCGCATCACGCACCTTCCCAGCGGCGTGGTAACGGCGTCGCAGGCGCAGCGGTCGCAGGGGAAGAACAAGGCGACGGCCATGAAGCAGCTCAAGAACCGCCTCTACCAGATCGAGCTGGACAAGCAGCTCGCCAAGAAAGCGGAGATGGACGAGAACAAGTCGGACGTTTCGTTCGGCAGCCAGATCCGCAGCTATGTGTTCCAGCCCTACACGATGGTGAACGATCACCGCACCGAGCTGAAGATCCCCGACGTGCAGAAGGTGATGGACGGCGGGATCGACCCGTTCATCGAGGCGTTCCTCAAGATGACGGGCGGCGTGACGACCGGAGAGAGCAAGTGAGCGAGGAGCTGAACTACGTGCTGCAGGCGCGCCGCGACAAGCTGGATGCGCTGGTCGAGGCGGGGGTCGCGCCGTTCGCGTACGGCTTCTCGCGCACGCACGACGCCGCGGGCGCCGTGGGCAGCCTGCCCGAGGGAGCGGAGGAGGGCGACCGGGTGCGCGTGGCGGGCCGGCTCGTCGCCTGGCGCGGCCATGGCAAGACGGCGTTCGCGCATCTCGCCGACGCGAGCGGGCGCCTCCAGCTCTACTTCCGCCGCGACGAGCTCGGCGACGCCGTGTTCGCGCAGCTCGCGCTCTACGATATCGGCGACGTCGTCGGGGTGGAGGGGCCGCTGATGCGCACGCGCACCGGCGAGGTCACCGTGCGCGTCACAGCGGTGGAGCTCCTGGCCAAGTCGCTGCGGCCGCTACCGTACGGGAAGGAGGAGGTGGTGGACGGCGTGACCGTTCGGCATTCCGGCTTCACCGATCCCGAGCAGCGGTACCGCCAGCGCTACGCCGACCTCGCCGTGCACCCCGAGGTGCGCGCGATGTTCGTGGCGCGCTCGCGGATGACGAGCGCGATCCGCGCCTTCCTGGACGGGCGCGGGTTCCTCGAGGTGGAGACGCCGGTGCTGCAGCCGATGTACGGCGGGGCGACCGCTCGACCATTCACGACGCATCACAACGCCCTCGACATGCCGCTCTTCCTGCGGATCGCCGACGAGCTGTACCTGAAGCGGCTGATCGTGGGGGGGTTCGACCGGGTGTACGAGATCGGCCATGACTTCCGCAACGAGGGGATCGACCGCACGCACAATCCCGAGTTCACCATGCTCGAGTTCTACCAGGGCTACGCGGACTACGAGGAGATGATGACCGTCGTGGAACAGCTCATCGCCCACGTGGCGGCGGCGGTGCGTGCGGTGCCGGGCGCGGGCGACAAGGTGCCGGTGCTGGAGCCTCCCTTCCCGCGGATCGACTGGTCGGCGTCGCTATCGTCGGCGCTCGGCCGCGACCCGATCGCGATGAGCGAGGCCGAGCTCCGCGCTTCGGCGCGGAAGCACGGCGTCGAGAAGTTCGAGGGGATGAGCCGGCCGAAGCTGCTGGACGAGCTGTTCGGCGCGCTGGTGGAGAGCACGATCGACACGCCGACCTTCGTGGTCGACTACCCCGTGGAGCTCTCGCCGCTGGCGAAGCCGAAGCGGGGCAACCCGGCGCTCACCGAGCGGTTCGAGCTGTTCGCGCGCGGGCGCGAGCTGGCCAACGCCTTCAGCGAGCTGAACGATCCGATCGACCAGCGGCAGCGCTTCGAGGCGCAGGCACGTCTCAAGGCGGCGGGCGACGACGAGGCCGGCGGGGTGGACGAGGATTATCTTCGCGCGATGGAGTACGGGATGCCCCCGACCGGCGGGGTCGGCATCGGCCTCGATCGCCTGTTCATGTATCTCACCGACACGGCCAATATCCGTGACGTGATTCTCTTCCCGACGCTGCGACCCGAATGAGCCGTCTCGAGCTCCACATCGCCTGGCGCTACCTGCGCAGCCGTCGCGGGTCGAAGCTCCTCTCGCTGATCAGCGTCATCGCGATCGGCGGCGTGGTGATCGGCGTGAGCGCGCTCATCGTCATCATGGGCGTGATGACCGGGCTGCAGAACGACCTGCGCGAGAAGATCCTCATCGGGAGCCCGGACGTCCGGGTGCTCAACTTCGGCTCCGACATGGCGCTGAAGGACTGGGAGCGTGCGCTGCGCATCACGCGGGGGGCCCCAGGAGTCCAGGCGGCCGCGCCCTTTGTCCTGACCAAGGCGCTGGTGGGGGCGGGGCACAAGTACAGCGATGGCGCCTACGTCATGGGGATCGTGCCGGAGGGTGAAGGGGGCCCGCCGGTCACGACGATCCGCTCGCACGCCACGGGGGGCGACTTCCGCTTCCGCACCACCGACGGCAAGCGGCAGGGAGCGGTGCTGGGTGCTCGGCTCGCGTCGCGGCTCGGCGTGTATCCGGGGGCCGACTCGATCACCCTCACGACGATCGGCAACGAGGTGAGCCCGGTGACCGGGACGCCCATTCCGCGCGAGAAGACGCTGGAGGTCACCGGGGTGTTCGACACGGGGATGTACGAGTACGACAACGCGTACATCTACGTCGACATCCCGGTCGCGCAGCAGCTCGCCGGGCTGCAGAACGAGGTCACCGGGCTCGAGGTCCGCACGAAGGATCGCTGGTCGGCCAAGCCGGTGAGCGACTCGCTCGCGAAGCTGCTCGGCTATCCGTACCGCACCGAGGACTGGCAGGCGCAGAACAGCGCCCTCTTCCAGGCGCTCAAGCTGGAGAAGCTGGGGATGTCGCTCATCCTCATGCTCGTGATCCTCGTGGCGGCGTTCAACATCGTGGGGACGCTGACCATGGTCGTGGCCGACAAGACCAAGGAGATCGGCATCCTGCGGGCGATGGGGATGCCGGCGGCGTCGATCCGCCGGATCTTCCTGGCGCAGGGGTTCATGATCGGGGCGGTGGGGACCGGTCTGGGGCTCGCGCTCGGACTGATCGCCGCCGTGGCGCTGGACGTCTACAAGCTGATCCCGCTCAATCCCGAGGTGTACTTCATCGACCATCTCCCCGTGGCGCGGCAGCCGAAGGACATCGCCGTGACCGTGGTCGCGAGCCTGTTCATCGCCGCCCTGGCGACCCTGTATCCCGCGCTGCAGGCCTCGCGCCTGCTGCCGGTGGAGGCGATGCGCGAATGAGCGTGCTCGAGGCGCGGCAGCTCACGAAGACGTACGTCGGGGGAGACGGGGCGGTGATCACCGTGCTCGAGGACGTCGATCTCGCCGTGGAGCGGGGCGAGATGGTCGCCGTCATCGGCGCGAGCGGGGCGGGGAAGAGCACGCTGCTGCACCTGCTCGGCGCCCTCGACGCGCCGACGAGCGGGCAGGTGCTCGTGAATGGCCTTCCGCTCGGCGGAATGGACGACGTGGCGGTCTCGGCGCTCAGGAACCGGACCGTCGGATTCGTGTTTCAGTTTCATCACCTGCTGCGCGAGTTCACCGCGCTGGAGAACGTGATGATGCCGCTGCGGATCGCGGGGGTGGCGGAGGGGGAGGCGGAGGCGCGCGCGCTGGCGCTGCTCGACCGGGTCGGGCTGGCGGGGCGCGTGCAGCACCGCCCGTCGGCGCTCTCCGGGGGCGAGCAGCAGCGCACCGCGGTGGCCCGCGCCCTCGCCGGCGATCCCTCCGTGCTGCTGGCCGACGAGCCGTCGGGGAACCTCGATCACGCCAACAGCGAGCGGCTGCACGAGCTGTTCAGCGAGCTGTCGCGGGAGCTGGAGATCGCGATGATCGTCGTCACGCACAACCGGTCCCTGGCGGCGCGTGCCGACCGGATCCTGCAGCTCGAGGATGCGCGTCTGACGCAGATCGCGTTGCCGGAGGAGGTGGCCTGATGGTCTGTGACAACTGCCACGAGCGCGATGCCGTCGTGAACCTGACGACGATCGAGAACAATGCCGTCCGGCAGCTGCACCTGTGTGAGCAGTGCGCGGCGGAGCGCGGGGTGGAGACGTCGGTGGCGACGCCGAAGCACCCGTTGGGCGAGTTCCTCCAGGCGGTGCAGCAGCAGACCATGCCGGGGGGAAGCGACGCCGGCACGTGTGCATTTTGCGGGCTCACGATGAAGGATTTCCGCGCGACAGGGCGGATGGGCTGCGCGCGCTGCTACACGACGTTCGAGCCGAGCATTCGGGAGCTGCTGCGGCGGGTGCACGGGAGCCCGCGGCACATCGGGAACAGCTACTCGGCGCCGAACGACGCGGTGCTGGAGAAGTCCAGTGTGCTCGGTGAGCTGCGGGAGAAGCTGCGGCGCGCCATCGAACAGGAGCAGTTCGAGGTGGCGGCGCAGCTCCGCGACCGGATCAAGGTGATGGAATGACGCTCGATCTCTCGCTCCTGCCGGACGGCGGGGTTCGCTGGCTCGACGCGTCGGGGGCGCACTCCGACGTGGTGCTCTCCACCCGCGTGCGGCTGGCGCGCAACGTGGACGGCTACGCCTTCAGCGGCCGCGCGCGCGACGGCGAGCGGCTCCGCGTGCTCGCCCAGGTACGCGACGCGCTCGGGCACCTGCCCGAACGGGAGCAGAGCCTGACGCTCCGGGTGGACGAGATGGGGCCGGGGGAGCGGGCGATGCTGTTCGAGCGCCATCTGGTGAGCAAGGAGCTCGCGGGGCTCGAGGCCCAGCATCCGCTGCGGAGCGGCGCCGCGGTGTATCTGTCGGACGGATTGAGCGTCATGATCAACGAGGAGGATCACCTCCGCCTGCAGTCCTTGCAGTCCGGATTCGAGCTGCGCGCCGCCTACGCCGCGCTCGACCGGGTTGACCGGGAGCTGGGAGCGCGGGTCCCCTTCTCGTATCACCCGGAGTTCGGCTATCTGACGGCCTGCCCGACGAACGTGGGAACCGGGATGCGGGCCTCCGTACTCATACATCTACCCGGGCTCGTGCTGACGAAGGAGATCGGACGGGTGCTGGCGGGGCTTCAGCAGATGGGGCTCACCTACCGAGGCTTGTATGGAGAGGGCTCGGAGGTAGTGGGGAACTTCTTCCAGATCTCGAACCAGACGACGCTCGGCCGGTCGGAGGAGGACCTGCTCGATCAGCTGATCCGCGTGGTCGGCCACGTGATCGAGCGTGAGGAGGAGGCACGGCGTGTCCTGCTTCGCGATGCCGGATATATTATCGAGGACAAGCTGTGGCGGGCGTACGGGACGCTGCGATACGCGCGGAGCCTGACGTTCGACGAGGCGATGAACTACCTGAGCGGCGTGCGGCTGGCCGTGGGGCTGAAACTGATCCGCGGCCTCAGTGTATATACTCTCAACAAGCTCCTGATCTTTTCGCAGGCCGCCCACCTCTCGGTCGCCGAGGGTCGTTCGCTCACCGAGAGCGAGACGAACCTGGCGCGCGCACGGTATGTGCGGAAAGCCCTTGAGGAGGAAGCAGGGGCGGTCGGCTGACGGTACGTCCACCTGGGTCTCTCTGAGGGACTTATGAACGGCTACAACTTTACTGAGCGGGTGCGGAAGGTTCTCGCCATGGCGCGCGAGGAAGCCGCCCGTCTCCACCACGAGTACGTGGGCACGGAGCACATCCTGCTCGGCCTCATCCGCGAGGGTGAGGGGGTCGCCGCCACCGTGCTGCAGAACCTCTCCGTCGAGCTGGAAGAGATCCAGCAGAAGATCGAGGAGACTGTCAAGAAGGGGAAGGCGGCCCAGACCACCGGTCCCGACCTCCCCTATACCTCGCGTGCGAAGAAGGTGCTCGAGCTCGCCATGAGCGAGGCTCGCGAGCTCAGCCATTCGTATGTGGGAACCGAGCACCTGCTGCTCGGCCTGCTGCGCGAGGAGAAGGGGATCGCCGCGCAGGTGCTGACCGACGCCGGGGTCAACCTCGAGGCCGCGCGCGCCGAGACGCTGCGCATCCTGGGGACCGAGATGCCGCAGCAGCAGGGCGGCGCGGCGGCCACGGCCGGCGCACAGCCCACGCCGGTGGCGCCCAAGGGGGAGAAGAAGTCCAAGACCCCCGCGCTGGACCACTTCTGCCGCGACCTCACGCAGCTCGCCGCCGAGGGGCAGCTCGATCCGACGATCGGGCGGGCCAAGGAGATCGAGCGGGTGATGGAGGTGCTCACGCGCCGCAAGAAGAACAACCCCGTGCTGATCGGCGAGCCCGGTGTGGGCAAGACGGCGATCGTGGAGGGGCTGGCGCAGCTCATCGCCAATGGCGAGTGCCCCGAATCGCTGCGCGACA
>JBBQJC010000112.1:0-11596 GCA_038325515.1 Gemmatimonadales bacterium
ATCCTGCTCGTCCTGAACAAGCCCAACCGGGAGATGCCGATCATGGAGGCGATCAAGCGCGAGATCCTCGCGCTCGACCCGCAGGCCGTGGTCGAGATCACCGAGATGGTGGCTGCCGGCTTCAACAAGTTCGTCTTCGCCTTCAAGCCGGACGTCATCATGACGTTCCCCTTCACGGTCGAGGGCTTCTCGCGCTGGTACTACCTGTTCAAGGTGCTGCTCGGCTCGCGCATCGTCTCGCTGCGCGCCGAGGGGGTGATCGACTTCGAGTTCGACTACAGCGTGCAGTGGGCGGTGGGCTTCGACGACTACGGGGACACGCTCGTCGACTGCGAGCTGTTCTGGGGCGAGAAGATGGCGCGGGTCGTCGGCGGCGAGTTGCTGCGGCAGGGGAAGCTGTCGAGCATGGCGCTGACGCGCGTCGTCGGCTATCCCCGCCTCGAGTCGTACTTCCGCAACGGCGACGGGCCCGCGGTGACGCTGCCCGAGCGCCTGACGGGAAAGCTCGCGGCCTTTCCGAAGTCGCGCACCCTGCTCTTCATCACCGGCTTCCACCTGGCGAACTACTCGCGGCAGAACCTCTTCGACGCGGGCGACCTGAACGCCGAGGAGATGATCGACGAGCTGCTGGAGGCCGTCGAGCGCTCGAAGCGCTTCCGCGCCGCGTGGATCGAGAGCGTCGCGCGAGCGGCGACCGAGAGTCCCGACGCGCTGATCGTGCTGAAGAAGCACCCGATCGAGAGGCGCGAGGACTACGAGGAGCTCTCCGTGCTGCCGAACGTCCTGTTCGTGCACGAGGACATCCAGGTGGAGGAGATGATCCCGCACGCCAGCGTCTTCTTCCACTACGGCTCCACCGCGCTCGCCGACGCCTACCTGTCGGCGATCCCCGCGATCTACGTGTTCTCGCCGGACAACCAGCAGTGGTACACCGACCTCGGGTGGCCGTCGTCTCGACGCGTCAACGTCCGCGACGTGCCGGAAGCGGTGCGCGACGTGCTGGCGCACGGGCTGTCCTTCGAGCGCACCCCCGACGTGGACCGCGTGCTGCACGAGATCTTCGACATCGCGCCCGGCCGTCCCTACGCGCCGGCTCGCGAGATCGCGAAGGTGCTGCTGGAGCCGGTGCCCCCGCAGCGCGTGTCGCCGTTCGACCGGCACCTGATCAAGGCGCTCAGCGCCGTGGTGGCGAGCCCGTTCTATCACCGTGGGCTGCTGGTGCTCGGCAAGCTCCGCCGGCTGGCCGCCCGCGGCTGACCTGCGGACGATGCATCACCGCCCGTAGTACGCCACGATCGCTTCGCACACCCGCTCGACGTCCTCGTCGGTCAGCTCGTAGAACAGCGGCAGCCGGAGCAGGCAGTCGGTGAACCGGTCGGCGTTGGGCAGCTCGCGGCCGTCGTGCCGTCCCTCGTAGAAGGGCGAGCGGTGCAGCGAGAGGTAGTGGAACACCGACATGATCCCCTGCGCCTTGAGGTGCGCGATCAACCCGGTCCGCTCCTCGAGGTCGTTGCAGACGACGTAGAACATGTGCGCGTTGTTCGTCGCATGCTCGGGCACGACCGGCAGCCGGAGCCGCCCCTCGGCGCACAGCGGCGCGAGCCGCTCGGCGTACCGCCGCCAGATGTCCAGCCGGCGGGCCTGGATGCGCTCGAGATTCTCGAGCTGGGCGCAGAGGAAGGCGGCGACGATCTCCGAGGGGAGAAAGGAGGAGCCGACGTCGACCCAGCTGTACCGGTCCACCTCGCCGCGGAAGAACGCCGAGCGGTTCGTCCCCTTTTCGCGGATGATCTCGGCGCGCGCCGTGTAGCGCGCGTCGTTGATCGTGAGCATCCCTCCCTCGCCCGAGATGATGTTCTTCGTCTCATGGAAGGAGAAGGCGCCGAAGGTGCCGAGGGAGCCCAGCGGGCGCCCATCGTAGAACGACTCGATCCCCTGGGCGGCATCCTCGACAACGAGGAGGTCGTGACGCCGGGCGACGTCGAGGAGTGCGTCCATCCCGCACGCCATCCCGGCGTAATGGACGGGAACGATCACCTTCGTGCGCGGCGTCACGAGCGACTCGAGCAGGGAGACGTCGAGGTTGGGGGTGGCCGCCTCCGAGTCGGCGAACACGATCTTCGCGCCGCGCAGCACGAAGGCGTTCACGGTGGAGACGAAGGTGTAGCTGGGCGCGATGACCTCGTCGCCCGGCTGCAGGTCGCAGAGAATCGCCGCCATCTCCAGCGCGTCGGTGCAGGAGGTGGTGAGGAGCGCCTTCCCGAAGCCGTACCGCTCCTCGAGATAGCGATGGCACCGCTTGGTGAACATGCCGTCGCCCGAGATCTTGCCGGACGCCACGGCCTGGCGGATGTACTCGATCTCGTTTCCGGACAGGTACGGCTTGTTGAACGGGATAGTCATCGTCAGAGCCAGAAATGGAAGACGGTTTCGCTGCGCTCGATGGAGTAGCCACACGATTCATACAGACGCCGGGCGGGCCCGTTCTCCGCCTGCGTCACCACCTGCGCGACGGTGCGGCCAGAAGCGGCGAACCGGCGTCCCGCCTCGGTGACGAGCAGGCGGCCCAGCCCCCTTCCCTGCGCCGCGGGGTCCACCGCCACGAGGCCGATGTCGCCGCGCTCCCCGGCGCGCCCCAGGGTGATCATGCCCACGATCTCGCCGCCGTCACGCGCGACGAGCACCTCGTCGGCGATCTCGCCCGCGACTGACCGTTCGATCCATCGCGAGTACAGCAGGTCGGCGAGCTCCCAGGGAAACGACGGATCGCGACGGAAGCGCGAGTATTCGC
Organism: Gemmatimonadales bacterium; assembly: GCA_038325515.1. Taxonomy (GTDB): domain Bacteria; phylum Gemmatimonadota; class Gemmatimonadetes; order Gemmatimonadales; family Gemmatimonadaceae; genus AG11. The sequence goes on from JBBQJC010000112.1 coordinate 2,792, forward strand.
CGCTGCGGAGCGCGAGTCGCACGAGCGCGGCGTCCGGCCGATCGCCGGCGAACCGCTCCACGATGGAGCGCGCGCCGGAGGACGCCGGCTCGTCAGCGCCGAGCACCCGCGAATAGGTGAGCTTGTCGTCGGCGAGATGCCCACCCTCGCGGCGGCCCGCCGCCACCCGCTCGACGTCGCCGGCCGGCACCGACCAGTACGCGAGCCGGTACTCGGCGGAACGGAGCCCGGCGAGCGCGCCTGGCAGTTCGGCGGGGGGGGCCGCGGCGGCGATTCGCGCGACCGGAAAGCCGAAGTGCGCGGAGTCCCAGGCGAGGGGCGCGGCATGCGGCGTCGCCGGCGAGCGCGGCGTGCCCGGCCGGTCAGGCATGGTCCGGCTTGACGGCCTCCATGAACAACGAGCTCTCGCCGCGCTTCTCCCCCTTGTACAGATCCAGGCCGTAGCGCGCGAAGCCGGGAATGGCGCTCTCGTGGGCCGACTGCCGCCGCACGTCGGCGAAGCCGACCTCGCGCAGCAGCTCGGCGAGGGAGCAGCGGTCGTACATCCACTTGTGCGACTCGCCGCTCATCCGGAACTTGCCGACCTGGTAGTAGCGGAAGTGGCGGCCGAACAGCCGCTCGAGCGCGGCGAACAGCCGCATCCGCCGGCTCGGGCGCTGCGCGACGGAGGCCTGCCCCTTGCCGAGGTTGTCCCTGATGTCGGTGCCGATGCGCCGCGTGATGTAGTCGAGATTCTCGATGCGCCCGCTCGTGAGCGTCTGCGCCATCTCGCCCCCTGCCGAATCGCGCGCGAGCTGGTCGAGCAGCTCGATCGTGATCCACTCGAGGTTCGGCGTCGCCCCCGGCGCGCCCTGGAGCGCGAGATCCAGCCAGCGCACGTACTCCCGCGCGATCCCCTCGAGGTCGGGCACGACGATGCGCAGCACGCCGCCGGGCTTCAGCACCCGGTGGCATTCCGCGAGGAAGGCGCGCGCGTCGGCCTTCCCGAAGTGCTCAAGGACGTGCGAGTGATACACGGCATCGAAGCTGTTCGCGGCGAAGGGCACGCCCTGCAGCAGGTTGTGCGCGATCACCTTCTCGCTCGACGAGAAGAAATCGACGTTCGTCCATTCGTCGTGGACGAAGGAGCCGCACCCCAGGTTCAGGAGGGCGGGCGTTCTCGCGGGGACCGCCAGCTCAGACGACAATGTACCGCCCCGTGTGATCGATGTTATGCAGGTAGGGCCGCATGTTGCGCGAGGCGAGGAACTCGTCGACGGCACGGCGGCATCCCTCGTAGGCCCCGTAGTCGTCGATGATCACGATGCCCCCCGGCACCACCTGGTCGTACAGGTAGTCCAGGCAAACCTTCGTGGAGGCGTACCAGTCGCCGTCCAGCCGCAGGATGGCGATCGGCCCGATGGCCGCGTGCTCGGCGGGGATCGTATCCTGGAACCAGCCGACGTGATAGTGGACCCGCTCCGCCGGGTAGCCGATCGCCTCCTCGAGGAGCTGGCGATTCTCGGCAAGGGTGCCGGGCCCGCCCATGGCGTCGTAGATCCCCACCATCGGACGCAGCGTGCCGGAGCCCTCGGCGGCGTCCTGCATGAACGGGCGCGACTCGCGCAGCGCCTGCTCGCCATCGACGGCGGCGTCGGGCTCGCAGATCTCCTGGAAGGCGTCGAAGAGGTGCAGGTCGCGCCGCGCCCGTCCCGTCTGCAGGTTGGCCAGTGCCATCATCCCCATCCCTCCTCCCTTCCACACGCCGCACTCGACGAACGCGCCCGGCACCTTGGTGCGCTCGCAGTACGCCACCTGCTGGTACAGCGTGACGAGGCGCCGCTTCGAGAGCATGGTGTGCGTGCGGACGCGCTCGATCGCCGCGGTCGCCTCGTCCTCGAGCTCGAAGCCGAGACGCTCGTGCATCCCGAGGTTCGCCTCGCCGGAGGACCGGTAGCGCACGACGTCCACCCCAACGCGGTGGAGCAGGCCCTTCGCGATCCGCATCATCAATCCCGTCACGCCACGCTCCGGCTGGTCTGGATCAGGTCACGGCACAGCGCCGCGAACGCGCCCACCTGCACGCTTGGATCGCAGCGGTCCTCTCCCATCGCACGGCACCGCGCGCGCATCGCCTCGAGCTCCTCCCCCGGGAGGGCGAGAATGCGCCGGATCCCGTCGGCCATGTCGCCGGCATCGCGCAGCCTCGCCCGGTACCCCGTCTCCCCGGTGTGGACGAGATCGGCGGCCACCCCCATCTCGAACGAGACGACCGGCGTGCCGCAAAGCAGCGCCTCGTTGATCATCATGGGTCCCGCGTCTTCCACGGACGGGTTGACGAAGAGGTCCGCCGCCTGGTACGCCAGGACGAGCTGCGCGTCGCCCTCGAGGAAGCCGATGTGCCGGTGCTCGAACGGAATGTCGATCTCCGCCGCGTTCGCCGCCTTGCCCGCCGTGACGACGAGGATCCTGTCGCGCAGGGCGGGGTCGGCGGTTCCCAGCATCCCGTGGAGCAGATGCAGCGCCTCGAGCAGCTGCCGGATGCCCTTGCGTTCCTCGTGCAAGCTCGAGGCGCCGAAGAACACGACGAGGCGGTCGTCGGGGAGGCCGAGCCGTCGGCGGGCATCGGCGGCGGAACCGCGGCGGAAGGTATGGACGTCCACCCCGAGCAAGATCGTCTCGTGCCGCTTGTGACGGAAGACGCTGGACTGATCGAGCCGGGCCCGGAGCCAGGAAGAGGCGGCGACGCCGGTGATCTCGGCCGGCGCGAGCGCCGCGGCCTTGTCCCGCCACTGTCGCCGCGAGAGGTCGCCCTCTCCCCGTCCGGCGGCCAGCTGCGGACACTGCCCGCAGGCGGCGCGGTAGCCCTCGCAGCCGAAGGAGTAGTGGCACCCGCCTGTGAGAGGGGCCATGTCGAGCAGGTACCAGAGCGCTGGGGCGCCGGTGCGCGCGCTGAGCTCACGCAGCGTCCCCCCGTCGGCGAAGCCGGAGATCCAGTGGGCGATGATGGCGTCGGGAGCGAACGGCAGTCGCCGCATCATCGCCGACACGGGAACGAGTCCCGCACTCTCCACGTAGAAGTAGGGAGAGGGCCGGTAGCGCCGGCGCAGCCAGCGCCGGCGCACCTCGTGGCCCAGTCGTCCCAGCCGTTCGACGGGGGACAGCCGGCTCGACATGTCGGTGACCGACGGGTCGTCCCCGAGCTTGCGGAGCACGAGCATGCGCGAATCGATCCCCGACGCCTGCATGGCCCGGTGCAACCGGTGCGAGGCGTCGGCCCCTCCGCCCCCGACATCCTGCGTCGCGAGATGCAGGATCTTCATCGTGGCGGCGGGAGGGTGGCGCGAATGCGGTCGGTGCGAGCGACGTACCGGAGGGCGTCGAGGTATCCGTCGATCACCGTGCGGATGTTGACCTCGCGGCGGATGATGTCCTCCGAGCGGCGCCCCATCGCCGCCGCTTCCCCCGGGTGCTCGAGAAACCACTCGATCTTCGCAGTGAGGTCGACTTCGCTCCCGTCGGCGAAGTAGCGTCCGTTCTCCCCCTCGCGCACGAGCACCTTCTCGGTGCCGTCGCAGACGGAGCAGAGGACCGGGAGGGCGAAGCACATCGCCTCGTTGATGGAGAGACCGCCCATCCCCGCGAGCACGTAGAGCGAGCAGGCGAGATAGTACCGGCTGAGCAGCTCCGGGTCGTACACGCCGCCGAGAAAGCTGACGGACGATCCCAACCCGAGCTCCGCGGAGAGCCGCCGGAGCGGCTCCAGTTCCGGCCCCGTCCCGATCACGAGCAGCTCGGCGCGCGGAAAGCGCTCGCGCGCGCGGGCGAAGGCGAGGATGAGCATGTCCACCCGCTTCCACTGCACCAGGCGGCCGACGTGCAGCAGGCGGTGCGGGTTGGGCGGGAGGATCGGCGTCCCCTGCTCCACCGCCGCGCGCGCGGCGAACAGGAGATCGGTGTCGGGGGAGTTGCGCGTGACGAAGATCTTCTCGCGCGGCACGCCGTAGCCGTCCCAGTACTCCTGGGCCTCGACGTAGTTCACGTGCGCGTCCGGCAGGTTGAGCAGGCGCGACGTGAGCCCCAGCACCGCGCCCTTGGCGCGGCGCGCGAGCCCGAGGCGTTGCAGCACCACGTTGGCGGCGCGAGGCAGCGAGGCGAAGTAGGCCGGCGACGCGTCGATGCGCCGCAGCGCCTCGTCGTGCGTCGTGTACTGGAACGGGATCGACTTGAGGATCAGCCGTGCCCGGATCGCCTTCATCGCCAGCACCACCGGCAGATCGAACATGAAGGCGCGGAGGTAGTTCTCCGCGGCGATCACCGCGTCGGGGCGCTCGGCGCGCAGAACGCCGGCCAGCCCCTCGAAGGTGACGTGCAGACGCGAGGCGGTGGACTCGACGAGCTCGATGACGCGGAAGTTGATCCCGTCGCGCGTCTGGTACACTCCCTGTCCGATGCCCGCTCCGACGCCGCGCGGCGCGACGACGACCAGCTCCACCCCCGGCTCGTCGTTGAGCCGCGAGAGCACGAGGTTGTAGTAGTGGGTCAGCCCGTTGCCGATGTACAGGACCTTCATGATGCGTCGTGCCTACCGGGGCTTGCCGAGCAGCAGGCAGGTGTGCTGGTGGCGCTCGGTCACGGGCACGCGGCGCGGCGGCAGCACGCGATCGCCGAGCGTCCAGTATTCGCCCTCGAAGAACTGCCAGTACTCCTGCTCGAGCAGCTCGAACGGGCTGTCGGCCAGCCATCGGTTCACGTGCTCGCGCGAGTAGGCCTGCGTGACGAAGGAGAACTTCTCGGTGACCGGCGAGCCGGGCAGCGCGTAGACGTTCTCGACGTAGCGCTGCTCGTTGTACGGGCAGGTGAGGATCAACCGGCCGCCCGGCTTCAGCAGCTTGTACATCGACTGCATCGCCTCGCGCGACTTCTGGATGTGCTCCAGCACGCTGATGCAGGCGATCGCGTCGTACTGGCCGGTGAGCGACGTCCGCGTGATGTCGTCGTTCACGATGTGGAAGTGGCGGTTGGCCATTCCCGAGGGCCAGTAGTCCTCGATGTTGTCGGTCGCGGTCACGACGAAGCCGCACGTGCGCAGCAGGTGCGGCAGCGACGTCAGCCCGGTGCCGACGTCGAGCACCGTCGTGGGCCACGCGGCGACGAGCTGCCGGAGCAGGAAGGCGAATTCGATCGGTCGCTCGTTCACGCCCTGGAAGGTCTGGTCGCGGAACTCGGCGGCGGTGATCCGGCGCACGTACCCCGTGCCGAGGCGGCGCAGTGCGGACTTCAAGGGGGAGAGGAGGCTCATGCGGTCACGACCAGTCGTTTCGCGAAGTGGGTCTTCATGAGCAGCGCGTCGGCGAAGAACTTCGCGGCCCAGTTGGGATAGCCATTGGGCACGTAGCCGTGCGCGATCGGATACGATCCCGCGATGGCGCCGCGCACCGGCGGGATGGAGGTGTCCACCGATTGCGTCCGCTTCGTGGCCGACAGCACCACGTCGGCGACCCGGCGGTACCGCTCGCTGCCGGTGCAGTGTGCGAGGCGGTAGAGGAAGCAGCAGAGCTGCGCATTGCCGGTGAGACAGGAGTCCTCGTCGGTGCTGCCCCACCGCTCGTCGAAGGCCGTGGGCACCATGCCGGCGACGCGACGAACCGGCTGCGCCTCGAGGGCGTTACAGAGCGCGTCGGCGGCGGCGACGACGCGTGCGAGGATGCCGAGCGCCTGGACGCCCTCCGCGGCGACCTGCGAGCTCTCCAGCAACCCGCGCAGCGTGTAGACGATCACGTGCATGATCGGCCGGTCGTCGTTGAACCCGCACGCGGCGAACCATCCATTCGGCCGCTGCTGCGCGAGCACCCACTCGAGGTTTCGTACCGCGGCCGCGGCGAAGCCGGGGCGGCCCGAGAGCTCGGCGAGCCGCAGCAGCCCCCAGTCCACCCGCGCGTGGTAGGTGCGAGCGCCGCAGTAGGTGTCCTTCACCCAGGTCCCTTCGGCGGTCTGCTCGTGCAGCAGGTAGTCGCCGGCGCGCTCGGCGGCGCGGAGATACCGCTCGTCGCGCGTATGCTCGTACAGCGCGCACCAGCCGAGGATCACCTGGCCGGTGTTGAAAACGCGCGTCTGCTTGAGCGCCGTGCTCGAGTAGATCCCGCCGTTCGGCGCCTGGACCGCGATCTCCCAGTCCCCCAGCCGGATCGCGCGCCGCACGAACTCCTCACCGCCACCGTTCGCGGCGTGCGCCAGATAGGTAGCGATGATGTAGCCGCTCGTCTCCGGGTAGGCCACGCCGAACCCGCTGGCGAGGTAGAACACGTTCGCCACGCCGTCCCCGCCGCACTCGTCCTGCGCGCGGGCGATCCAGGCCATCGTCTCGTCGAGATGCCGGGCGTCGGTCCGCTCGGGAAAGAGCCGCGCCGTGGAGTAGCGCGCGGCGAGGCCCAGCGCGCCGGGCCCCGCGCCGAAGGCGCGGACGACGTCGCGGACGGTGCGGAGCTGCTGGACGCACGGGATGCGGTCGACGAGCCTCACTTCACCGCCTCGAGGAAGAACATCTGGTCGGGCCTGTTGTCGATCAATTCGATGTGCTCGAGACGGCTGTCACGGAAGGGGCGGCGCTCGACCGTCGAGAATCCCGCGCTCGTGAAGAGATGGGCGAGCGAGTCATAGTCGTAGAAATAGCGGCACGGCACGCCCTTCACGGCATAGCCGTAGAACCAGGCGGCGAACTTGTCGCCGATCGTCGGACCCTCGAACCGCTGGCGGCCGTCCGGCAGCGTCTGGAAGAAGAAGGCCACGTCCTTCTCGAGGTACCGCCTGGCGATGCTCTCGAGGTCCTGCACGCCGAAGCGGGCGACCCCGCCGGGCCGCAGCACGCGGTGCACCTCCGCCACCAGCTCCGCCGCGCGCTCGCGCGTGAAGTAGTTGATGGCGGACATGCACAGCACCGACTCCATGGACGCGTCGGCGAACGGCAGGTCCCGGTGCTCCAGATCGAGCGCGAGATCCACAGGTCCGTCGAAGTCGACGCCGAGGTAGCCCGGGATCTGCTGCGGGCCACAGCAGAGGTTGAGCCGCCTGACCGCCGAGCGGTCCACTCGCGAGTTCCTGACCGTGCGCACGACGGCGCGGGCGAGCGACCTCAGGATGGGATCCCCCGGCGAGAGCGGAAGCACAGGTTGGTCATGTCGCGGGACGGAGCTCGAGCACCTGGTCCGCGTACTCGAGGATCTCCTTGCGGTGGGTCACGGCGATGATCGTCACGCTGCCCTTGAGCTGGTTGAGCGTCTCGAGCAGGCGAAGCTCCGTGTCGCGGTCGAGGTTCGAGGTGGCCTCGTCCAGGATCAGTGCGGTGGGCTTGCGCAGCAGGGCGCGCGCGAGGCAGAGCCGCTGCTTCTGGCCGGCCGACAGCCCCTGCCCCTGGTCGGTCAGCCGGTGCTGCAGCTGGCTCGGCAGGTCGTAGATGAAGGTGCACTCCGCCATCTCGATCGCGCGGTCGATCTCGGCAGGCGAGGGCGACGTCTCCAGACCGTAGTTGATGTTGTCGAGGATCGTCCCCTCGATCAGGAAGCTCTCCGGTCCGACGTATCCCAGCGTGGGCAGCAGGTGGTGGCGCACGTCGGACAGCGGCAGCGTCCCGCCATGATTGTAGACGTGCAGCGTCCCCACGGTCGGCTCGAGGTTGCCGATGACGAGGTTGAGCAGGGTCGACTTGCCGACCCCCGACGGGCCGATGATCGCCACCAGGCTGCCGGGCTGGATCTCGAGATCGAGCGCGCCGATCACCTCGCGGCCGGCGTCCGGATAGTGATAGCCGACGCCGCGCAGCTTCCACCCGACCGGCTCCGCGAAGATGCGCCGCTCGGTGTCGTTGACCGGGATGGCGCGCGGGGCGGTCCCCTGCCCCAGCGTGCTCCCCTGCGTCTCCCACCAGGCCACGTATTCCTTGTACTGCGGCCAGTTCAGCGAGAACACGCCGATCGTGCGCGCCGAGTCGGCGAGATACTGCACGAACCGCATGAAGAGATAGAAGAAGGCGATGACGCTGGTGTTCGGCAGGGCGTGCGAGCGGACGATGAAGAAGGCCGTGCCGCAGACGAGCGCGAGTCCCGCGAGCTGCGCCACGGTCGACTTGACGCCGATCACCTCGTGATACGTCGTGATTTCGTCGCGGAACTCCTTCAGGTGCTTCTGGGCCTTCGCGTCCTCCACCGCCTGCGTGCCGTAGATCTGCAGCAGGAGCAGGTTCTTCATGCTCATGAGCAGGCGCCGGTTGGCCCCCTCGCTCGCCTTGTTGCCCCGACGGGCCGCGTGGCTGATGCGGTGGTCCAGCGATCGCAGCATCAGCCCGATCACCACGAGCACGCCGACGGTGATCGCGGTGGCCCACGGCGTCAGGGCGAACAGGCTGATCCCGATGAGCAGAAGCGCGGTCAGGGTGATAGCGAGCGTCTGGACGGTCTGGACGATCGACGAGAAGGCCGCGACGCGGTCGTTGTAGAGCGTGACGACGTGACCGCTGTTCGGCCCGCTGCTGAAGATTGCCCACCGCACGATCCGCGAGCGCTGCAGGAAGCGCGACTCCTCGAACGACACGGCCTGCAGGTATGTCTGTGCCCACTGGAGCAGCGCCTTGGCGCTGCCGATCGCCAGCACGATCGCCAGCACCGCCTGCACGCTCAGCACGGGCGCCCAGCGCGGCAGCGACGAGCGCGGCGTGACGTCGAGCGCGACGAGGAGGAACTGGACGCAGTTGGCGAACGCCAGCTCCACCGCGAACAGCAGGAGGCCGACCGTGAGGCCGAGCGCCAGCAGCACCAGCACGCGCTTGCCGAG
>JBBQJC010000113.1:0-11436 GCA_038325515.1 Gemmatimonadales bacterium
GTCGCTCGCCGCGGCGGTCCGCGCCTTCGAGCTCGCGTCGCGCCATCCCGGCTTCGTCTATCACACCGCGGGGATCCACCCGTACGACGCCGCGCGCTTCGACCTCGCGCGCGACGGCGACGGGATCCGCGCCGAGGTGGCGCGCGGTGCGGTGGCCATCGGCGAATGTGGGCTGGACTACAGCTACGACACCGCCACGCCGGCGCAGCAGCGCACCGCATTCGCCACGCAGCTGGCCCTGGGCGGCGAGCTCGTACGGCCCGTCATCGTCCACACGCGGCAGGCCGAGCCCGACACGCAGGCGATGATCGTCGAGGCGGGCCGAGACGGCGTGCGAGGCGTGCTGCACTGCTTCACCGGCAGCGCCGCGCTCGCCGAAGCCGCGCTCGACGTCGGCTGGATGATCTCGTTCAGCGGCATCGTCACGTTCAGGAAGTGGACGGACGAGGGACTGCTGCGCCTCGTGCCGGAGGACCGCGTCCTCGCGGAGTCCGATGCGCCCTACCTCGCGCCGGTGCCGCATCGCGGCAAGCGCAACGAGCCGGCGTGGGTGAGCCTGACCGTCGCGCGGCTCGCCCAGGCCCGGGGCGTCGAGACCGCCGCGCTGGGCGAGTGCGTCTCCCGCAACGCGCGTCTGCTGTTCGGACTGGCGTAGGCCGGTTCCGCCGCTAGAATCCGGCGCGTACCCCCGCAGCGCCGCGTCACTCAAACTGCACGCCGAGGAGCCGTTCGTGTCCACTCAGACCGTCCACACCGACAGGGCCCCCGCCGCGATCGGCCCCTACTCGCAGGCCGTCATCGCGAACGGATTCCTCTTCACCGCGGGGCAGATCGCGCTCGATCCGGCCTCGAGCCAGATCGTCGCGGGAGACGTGGTGGCGCAGACCGAGCAGGTCTTCGCGAACCTCGGTGCCATCCTGGACGCCGCCGGGGCCAGCTGGGCCGATGTTGCCAAGGCGACGGTCTTCCTGATGGACATGCACGATTTTCCCTGCATGAACGAGGTCTATGCCCGCGTGATGGGCGATGCGCGCCCCGCGCGCAGCACCGTGCAGGTCTCCGGCCTCCCGCGCGGCGTGCTGGTCGAGATCGATCTCGTCGTGGCCCTGCCGCAGCGCTGAGCTTCTGTGTGAGAAGTTCGTTCTTCCACGCCGAACTTCCCGGTGAGGAGCCCGCTCCTCACTCCTTCCCCCCCACTCCCAAGCGGACTCCGATGTCCACGAGCAAGACGCGGGAGGAGCTCTTTCGCCTGACGAGCTTCGCCCGCTGCGCTGGTTGAGCGGCCAAACTGGGTCCGGGTGACCTGGCGCAGGTTCTCAGCGGCGTGCCGGTGCACGCCGATCCCCGTCTGCTCGTCGGTCGCGAGAGCTTCGACGACGCGGGGATCTTCGTGCTGCGCGAGGATCTCGCACTCGTTCAGACGGTGGATTTCTTCGCCCCCATCGTCGACGATCCCTACGAGTTCGGGCAGATCGCCGCGGCGAACGCGCTGTCGGATGTGTATGCCATGGGCGGCGAGCCGCTCACCGCCATGGCGATCGTCGGCTTCCCCGTGGGCAAGCTGCCGCTCTCGGTGCTCACCGACATCCTGCGCGGGGGGCAGGACAAGGTGCGGGAAGCCGGCGCCGTCGTGGTCGGTGGACATTCGATCATCGACGAGGAGCTGAAGTTCGGGCTCAGCGTCACCGGACAGGCGGACCCGCGCCGCCTCCTCACCAACTCGGCGGCGCGAGCCGGGGACGTCCTGGTGCTCACGAAGCCGCTCGGCACGGGCCTGCTCGCGACGGCCGCCAAGCAGGGAGTGCTCGACGACGCGGCGCGGAGGGCGCTGCACGGCTCGATGGCCGCGCTCAACCGCGACGCCAGCCGCGCCGCGCTGCACGCCGGCGTCCGCTGCGCCACCGACGTGACGGGTTTCGGACTGCTCGGACATGGGCTGCACATCGCGCGCGCGAGCGGCGTCACCCTCGTCTTCCGCGCGCACGCGCTCCCCGAGCTGCCCGGCGCCCGCGCCCTCTGGACCTCCGGCGTGCGCACCGGCGGCGCCGAGCGCAACGAGGCGTTCGTCGCGCCGCACGCCGATTGGTCGCGGGCCAGCGAGGAGGACCGCGCGTTGGCGCTCGATCCGCAGACCTCCGGGGGCCTGCTGGTCGCCGTGCCCTCCGCACGGGTCAGCGACTATCTTTCCGCCGTTCCCGGAAGCGTGGTGGTGGGATCGGCATTGGATGGCGGGAACGTGCCGATCGTGCTGGAGTGAGCTTGGGAGTGGATGGTGCCTGGTGGCTCTCGCCGTCTTCAAAACGGCTGCGAGGCGCTCTGCGTCTTGGGTGGGTTCGATTCCCATGCACTCCCGCCAGCACTTCTCCGGACAACGTGTGCCTCATCTCGTGATTCCTCGCTCATTCGTCGGACGCAGCGTGCGCCATCTCGGGGCCTTGGCGCTCGTCGCCGTGGCCGGCGCCGCACCCCTCGGCGCGCAGGTCGCCGATAGCGCTCGCGCCGCCGTCTCGGCGGCGCCGGCGCGCACGGACACGCTGCCGGCGGCACCGACGCCGCCCCTGTCGCCGCGGCGCGCGTTTCTGTACTCGCTGCTGCTGCCCGGCTATTCGCAGTCGATCCTCGGCCGTCCCACCGCCGGCGCCATCTTCATGCTCACCGAGGCGATCGCGGTCGCGATGCTGCGCGAATCGAAGGCCGATCTCGCGCAGGCCCAGCGGATGCGCACCGATTCGCTCGTCACCATCGGCTTCGACGCGAGCGGCGCGCCGATCCGCGCCGCGAGCTCGTTCACCGATGGGCTGATCGAGACACGCAAGGGACATGTCGAGGACTGGTTCGCCTTCATCATCGCGAACCACCTCCTCGCCGGCGCCGACGCCTTCGTCGGGGCCAATCTGTGGGACCTCCCTGGCCAGATCGCCGTGCGCCAGACCGACCATGGAACGGTGGTCGCCGCACGGATGAAGTTCTGATGCCGCCAGTGGATCGCGACGCGCCGATCGGCGTCTTCGACTCCGGGCTCGGCGGGCTCACCGTGGCGCACGCGATAATGCGCACGCTGCCCCACGAGAGCCTCGTTTACTTCGGCGACACCGCGCGCGTGCCGTACGGCCCGAAGTCGCCGGAGACGGTCCGCCGCTACAGCCTGGAGATCGCCCACTACCTCATCGAGCAGGGGGTGAAGGCGATCGTCGTGGCGTGCAACACCGCCACGGCCCATGCGCTCCCCGCCTTGCGGGAAGAGCTCGAGGTTCCGGTCATCGGCGTCGTCGAGCCCGGAGCGCGTGCCGCCGTCCGCGCGACGAAGAGCGGCAACATCGGCGTCATCGCCACCGCGGGCACCATCAAGTCCGGCGCCTACGTCCGCGCCATCCATTCGGAGTCGCCCGAGGCGAAGGTCACCGCGCTCGCCTGCCCCCTCTTCGTCCCGCTCGTCGAGGAGGGCTGGATCAACCATGACGCGACGCAGGCGGTGGCCGAGGAGTATCTCGGCCAGCTTCGCGAGAACATCGACACGCTCGTCCTGGGATGCACCCACTACCCGCTGCTGAAGCCCCTCATCGGCGAGATCGTCGGACGCACGGTGCGCCTCATCGACAGCGCCGAGGAGACGGCAGCGGACCTGAAGCGACTGCTCGTCGATTCCAACCTCGAGGCAAGCCCGCGCGAGCCGACCTACCGCTTCATCGCCTCGGACGATCCGCAGCAGTTCCTGACGCTAGGCCGGCGCTTCTTCGGCGACGCGATCGAGCACGTCGAGGTCAAGACTTTCGGCTGACGCGCCGCGCCATTCGCGCAGCGCGATCCGCTCGGGCGTCACGCTCAGGAACGTCGCGCGGTCGAGCCAGCTCCCCGCGTTCGCGAAGACATTGCCCGACGGCATGCGCTCCAGCGCCGGCACGTGCGAATGCCCGTACACGAGCAGCTCAAGCGCGGCGTCGCGCGCGAGCTCGCGCATCGCCACCTCGCGCAGCCCGCGTCCCTCGTCGCGCGGCTGGTAGCTGCGGCTCGTTTGCGAGCTGCCGTGCGCGAAACGCGACGCGAGATCGGGGTGCAGCAGGCGGAACGCCCTGATCGCCAGCGGGTTTCGCAGCACGCGCCGCAGCGCGCGGTAGCCGCGATCCTCCCGCTCGCGCAGGCCGTCGCCATGCTCCACGCGAGAGCGCCATCCTCCCAACTCCCCGGTCCACGCATCCACCTGGAAGCGCACCCCCGCCTCTCGCAGGACGTCGCCCCCCCAGCAGTCGTGGTTCCCCGCCACCATCGTCACCGGCACGCCCGCGTCGCGCAGGTCCATCAGCGCCGCCAGCACACGCACGCCGCTGCGCGGCACGACGCTCTTCCACTCGAACCAGAACTCGAACAGGTCGCCGTTGATCATCAGCGATGCCGCGCGCCCCGGGAGATGACGCAGGAACTGCACGAGCGAGCGCTCGATCTCGCTCGAGGCGTGGCCGAGGTGGATGTCCGAGATCAGGTACGCGGGCAATTGGGGCACGAGGGATTCTACACCGCCGCCGCAGCCTTTACAAACGGCGCGCGCGCCGGCAACTTCGCGCGCGATGCGCCGCCCCTCTCGACACTCCGCTTGATGCCGCACTCGCACCGCACCGAGGTCCGCGTCCGCTATGCGGAGACCGACCGCATGCAGGTCGTCTACTACGCCAACTACCTCGTCTGGTGCGAGGTCGGCCGCGTGGAGTTCCTCCGTGCACTTGGCCAGAGCTACGCCGCGCTCGAGCAGAGCGGAGTCGGGCTCGCCGTCGCCGAGGCGAACGTGCGATACCTCGCGCCAGCGCGCTTCGACGATCTCGTGCGCATCGAGACCACGCTCACTGGCGTGCGCTCGCGCTTCGTCACCTTCGACTACCTCCTCACCAATGCCGAGTCAGGGGTCCGCCTCGCCACCGCCTACACCTCCCTCGTGTCCATCACCGCGGACGGGCGGCTCGCCGCAATGCCGGCCGACCTTCGCGGCGCGCTGGAGGCGGCGCTCTAGCGCCGCCTGGCTGGCAGCCCTCGCCGCGCTTGCCGCCTGCCACGGGGGCGCCGCGTCGCCCGCCAGTCCCGAAGTCACAGCGCGCGCGCGCCTGCTGCGCATCGAGGACACGCGCCGCGACGAGCCGGCATTCGTCGATTCGTTGATGCGCGAGGGGAGCGCCGGCCTCCGGGCGAGCGCCGTGCTCACCGCGGGGCGGCTCGGCGCCCGGTCACACCTGGCCGGGATGCGTCACCTGGCCTCCGGCGCGGACACTGCGGTCGCCGCCGACGCGCTGTTCGGCCTCGGCCTCCTCGAGGACACGAGCTCCGCGCCCCTGGCCATCACGTCGCTCCGGCGAGTGCCGGCGGTCGCGGTCGAGGGCGCCTGGCTGCTGGGGGAGCTCGGCGAGCCCGGGCGCGCCGGCATCGTCGCGGCGCTTGGCGATCCAGCCATTTCACCGGACGCGCGTGGCGCGTTGCTTCGTGCGGCGGCGCGCCTGCGTCCGGTTCCCGCCTCCGCGGTGATTCCCCTCGTCGCGAGCCCGGACAGCGCCGTCGCGTGGCGAGCCGCGTACGCGCTCGCGCGCGGCCGCAGCGCCGCCGGCGTGCGCGCCCTGCTCGTCGCCGCGACTTCGCCGTGGAGCGCAGTGCGCGAGCAGTCCGCCCGCATCCTCGCGAAGCAGCTCGCCGGCGATTCGCTCGGCACGGAGGCGCGCGTGACGCTCGATCGCCTGATCACCGACGGCGAGCCCCGCGTGCGGATGAACGCCGTGCGCGCGCTCGCCAGCTATGGAGCCTCGGCGGCGCCCGCGGTGCAGCGGCTCCTGCACGACCCGGACGGCAACGTCCGCGTGAGCGCGGCCCAGTCTCTCGGTCTCGTGCTGGGCGACGACGCCACCGCCTGGCGCGACGCCTGGGAGGCCGACACCGCGCTCGCGGTGCGCACCGCCGTCGCCGAGGCCGCTTCCCGGCGCGGGTTGTTGAGAGCCGAGACCGCCCTCTGGCGCGCGAGCGGCGACTGGCACCAGCGCGCAGCGGCGGCCACGCTCGAATCACGGGGCGCCGCCGCCACCGCCCTCGAGCGTGCACGCCCATTTCTCGCGGATCGCGACGGCCGCGTGCGTGCCGCGGCGGCCGACGCTCTTTCTGGGTACGCCGACAGCGTGAGCGCGAGCGCCGCCGTGCGCGCACGGATGCGGACACTACTGCGCGACGCCGACGTGAGCGTTCGCAGCACCGCGCTCGGCGTCCTGGCGTCCGGTGCCACCGCGGAGGATCTCGCCGCCGCGCTGGACGCCTATCCCCTCGCGCTCGGCGACGCCGACAACGACGCGCGGCTCGCCTTCTGGACGCTCGCGGACTCGGCGCTGCGCCGCTCGCCCGCTGGCGCGGCACCGAACAGCGAGCGAGCGCTCGCGTCGATAGCGCTGCCCACCTCGCCGCTGGAGCGCGCCGCTGCCGCGCGCCTGCCACGCTTCTTCGCCTGGCGTGACAGCCTCGGCGGAACAGCGCAGCCACTGGAGTGGTACCAGTCGCGGGCGCGCGAAGCGCTGAGCGGCGCGCGCCCCGTCCTTCGCATCGAGACGGTGCGTGGGGCGATGGAGCTCGCGCTGTTCGCTGGCGAGGCCCCGATGACGGTCCACAACGTCATCTCGCTGGCGCGGCGCGGGTATTTCGACGGGCTGTATTTCCATCGGGTCGTGCCCGCCTTCGTCGTGCAGGCGGGGGATCCTCGCGGGGACGGAAATGGCGGACCGGGGTACGCGATCCGGGACGAGCTCAACCGGCACCGCTATCTGCGCGGCACGCTGGGGATGGCGCTCTCCGGCCCGCATACCGGCGGAAGCCAGTTCTTCATCACGCATTCACCTCAGCCTCACCTCGACGGCGGCTACACCGTCTTCGGCCAGCTGCTGAACGGGGGAGAGGTGCTCGATCGCATCGTGCAGGGAGATCGCATTGTTCGTGTCACGGTTCGCTGATCCAGTCCGCCTCGCGCTGCTCGCCGGCGCCGTCATCATCACCGGCTGTGCCCCGCCGCGCGCGGCGCCCCTCGCCGGCGCGCCGGCGCCGGTACAGACTCTCCCCAAGGGGAGCCTGCCTCAGGGAAACCAGAAGGTCGTCTTCACGTGGGAGCTGCACGACGGTGACATCAACGCACGCGGCGACGGCGTCGCCCGCATCGCGTCGCCCGACAGCGTGCGCCTGGACTTCTTCCTCGGCGGCGGCTTCGGCGGGGGCGCGGCGATCATGATCGGCGACTCGCTGCGCGTCCCGGGGCCCGACATGGCGCGAAAGCTCATCCCGCCCCGTGCGCTGCTCTGGGCCGCCCTCGGGCGCTTCGACCTGCCGGTGGAGCCGGATACCGTCGTCCGCGTTGACGCGGGGGTGCTCCGCGCCGACATTGGAGCACCGGTGCATTGGCGCGCCAGCTTCCGCGGCGACACCCTCATGCGCCTGGAGCGGCTCGATGGAGGACGGATCCAGGAATGGGTGGAGCGCTCGCCCGGCCAGAAAGTGCAGTATCGCAGTGAGGCGTCTCGCCGCACTCTCTCGCTCGTCATTCAACGCTCAGATGCCGTCGCTGCGTTCGATCCGTCGATCTGGATTCTATAGGCTCCTCCCGCTGCTCCTCGTGGCGAGCGCGTGCATCACGCACTACGGCTTCGCCGGGGGCGGGCTGCCCGCGCACATCCGCACCATCGCCATCCTCCCCTTCGACAACGAGACTCCGTCGCCCGAGCTGCAGCGCGAGATCCTCGAGGCGATGCGGCGCGAGCTCCAGCCGCGGCTCGGCGTGCGGGATGCTCCCGAGGCCCGCGCCGACGCCCTCGTGCGCGGCATCGTCCACACGTACGACCTCGACATCCCGGTCGGCTACAGCGCCGACCCGACGCAGGCCGTCACCTCGCGGCGCAAGCTCCAGATCTCCCTCGACGTCGAGATCGTCGACCAGACCACCGGCAAGACGATCTGGGAGCGGAAGGGGCTGCGCGCCGAGGGTGAATACGCCGAGCGGGACGAGGCGGGAGGCAGGCGCGACGCGATCAAGCGCATCGTGAACGACATCGTCGAGGGAGCGCAGTCGCAATGGTGAAGGGCGAGTCCGGAGCGAGCTCGCTCGGGTGCCTCTTCACGCTGCTCATCGTGGCCGTCGTCTGCTATTTCGGCGTGAACGTGGGCGAGGTCTACCTGCGCTATTACAAGTACCAGGACGCCATGCGGCAGGAGGTGCGCTTTGCCGCGCACAACGACGACACGGTCATCCTGCGTCATCTGCGCGAGCAAGCCGATTCCCTCGGGCTTCCCGAGGCCGCGGCCAACGTCACGCTGCAGCGCGACAGCCGACACATCGAGATGGAGTCCGAATACTACGAGCACATTGAGCTGCCGCTGATGGTGCGCGAGGTGCGCTTCAACCCCCACGCCGAAGGGGTGTTTTGACGGGCCCGTCGCCACTGCGCGACCCGGCGTCCAAGGTGCACGACTGGGAGGGGGCGCGGCGCTGGCGCGCGGCGCAGCGGGGACGCGTCGTCTTCACCAACGGCGTCTTCGACATCCTCCATCCCGGCCACGTGGACGTGCTGCTCGGGGCGCGCCGCGCCGGCGACGCGCTCGTCGTCGCGATCAACAGCGACGACTCCGTGCGGCGGCTCAAGGGCCTCGAGCGACCGGTGCGCGGCGAGGCCGAGCGCGCGTACGTCGTCGCCGCCTTCGAGATGGCCGACTGCGTCGTCGTCTTCGGCGAGGACACTCCGCTGGAGCTCATCCGGCTGCTGCGGCCCGACGTGCTCGTGAAGGGGGGCGACTACGACGAGCGCACCATCGTCGGCGCAGCAGACGTCCGCGGCTGGGGGGGCGAGGTGCGGGTCATCCCGCTCACTCCCGGCCAGTCCACAACCAACATCATCCGAGCACTTCGTGGCGACTCAGTCCGCTGACCCCATTCGCGTCGGCCGCAGCGCCGACGCGCTCCGTCCCGTCACTCTCGAGCGCGCGATCGCGCCCTACGCCGAAGGCTCCTGTCTCGTCGCCTTCGGCAGCACGCGGGTGTTGTGCACGGCCTCGGTGGAGGACGGCGTGCCGGGGTGGAAGCGCGGGCGTGGCGAGGGATGGCTCACCGCCGAGTACGCGATGCTGCCGCGCGCGACGAAGACGCGCACGAACCGCGAGCGTAGCCAGGTCGGCGGCCGCACGCAGGAGATCCAGCGCCTGATCGGCCGCAGCGTGCGCGCCATGCTCGACGACTTCAAGTGGGGCGAGTTCACCCTCAAGGTCGATTGCGACGTGCTGCAGGCCGACGGGGGCACGCGCACCGCGGCGATCACCGGCGCCTCGGTCGCCGTCGTCGATGCCTTCGACTGGATGGTGGCGCAGGGGAAGCTGAAGCGCTCGCCGGTGAAGCGGCGCGTGGCCGGCGTGAGCGTCGGCGTGATCCGCGGCGAGCCCCGGCTCGATCTGGAGTACATCGAGGATGTCGTGGCCGACGTGGACATGAACGTCGTGATGAGCAGTGAAGGGGGCTTCGTGGAAGTGCAGGGGACCGGCGAGAACGGCACCTTCGACCGCGCCGAGCTGAACCGGCTGCTCGACCTGGCGACGGCGGGGCTCGTGACGCTCGACCAGATGCAGCGTTCGGCGCTCGGCGTGTGAGCGGCACCGGCGCGGTGACGGGCGAGACGCCCGTGGTCGCGGCGGAACTGCCGTGGGTGCTGGCGACGCGCAACGCGGGGAAGCTGCGCGAGCTGCGCGCGCTGCTCGGTGACGCCGGGGTGGAGGTCGTGGATCTCGGTGAGGCGGGCGTGCCGGAGGCGCCGGCGGAGGAGGACATCGAGCGTTACGAGACCTTCGAGGAGAACGCGATAGCGAAGGCGCGCTATTTCTCCGCGTTGCTGCCGGGGCGCGTGGTCGTGGCGGACGATTCGGGGCTCGCGGTGGACGCGCTGGATGGCACGCCGGGTGTGCACAGCAAGCGGTGGTGCGGGCGCACCGATCTCGAGGGGCACGAGCTCGATGCAGCGAACAATGCGCTGCTCGCGGAGCGGTTGCGCGAAGAGGCAGATCGGACGGCGCGGTTCGTGTGCGTGGCGGTGTGGACCGATGGGACGCACGAGTACTCGGCGCGCGGCGAGGTACCGGGTCGCATCGTGGACGTGCCGAGCGGCGCGCACGGGTTCGGGTACGATCCGTACTTCCACGTGGACGAGCTCGGGATGACGCTGGCCGACGCGACGGTGGAGGAGAAGCAGGGGGTGAGTCACCGCGGTCGCGCGTTCGCGGCGCTGCTGCGGGCGCTTACGGAGGAGGCCCCGTGAGCGGGGGCGGGGTGCTTGAGCGGGGGATGCGTGGTGGTGATATCCGGTGAGCGCGGGATGCGTGGCTGGAGGGGGCGGGCCAGTTGACCTGCAGGCGGTGGCTCACTATTGTTGAGTTCTCATGCGGGGCGTAGCGTAGCCTGGTATCGCGCCTGCTTTGGGAGCAGGAGGTCCCCGGTTCAAATCCGGGCGCCCCGACCTGGCAGGAGCTCGGCGGGAAGAGCGGGCCTGTCGCGAACGAAGCGCCAGTAGCTCAGTTGGATAGAGCAACAGCCTTCTAAGCTGTGGGTCGGGGGTTCGATTCCCTCCTGGCGCGCCAAGTGTAGTGAAGAGGTGGGACTGCTGGACTGAGCGCCCTTAGCTCAATTGGTTAGAGCAACTGACTCTTAATCAGTAGGTTCTCGGTTCGATTCCGAGAGGGCGCACTGGCGGGGAGCCTGGTGACAGGCTCCCCGTGCTGTGTCTGGGGTTTGGGGGGTCGGGACGGAGGTAGGCGGGTCGAGGTGGCGGGATCGGTTTGGTCTGGGTGGAGCGGGCTGAGAAAGTTTCGGTCGGCTCTTGCGGTCTCTGGACGGCCGGGGTATAGTACTCGGCTCCCCATGATGTTTTTGGTCGTAGCGCAGGACATCGCTAAGTCGGTGGCACCGTGCAGCTTGGGCTGGGAACATCTGGTGGGGAGAGCGGGGTGGGGCGGTAGGGAGATGACGGTCCGCCCCCTTGCGAAACTGGTACGGAATTGGTATGATTAAGGGCTGCTGCTGAAGTCTGGCAGCGCGGATCGAGATAGCAGGATTAGTCGCCGCCCGGAGTGGTGGTGACGTTGGATGGAGTTGCTGTTTGACAATCGAGAGTGGAATCAGAATGTGCGAGGCGAACTCGTAGTAGCTCGCTGGTCCTAACAGGGGCTGGATGAGCTGAGTTCAAAAACCTGTAAATTCTAATGATTCGGATACGCTGTCTGCGCGACAGCGTGAGACAGCTGTTCGATTCACAGAGCTAAATATCAAAATCTCTTGGAGAGTTTGATCCTGGCTCAGGACGAACGCTGGCGGCGTGCTTAACACATGCAAGTCACGGGGGCCCGCAAGGGTAACCGGCGAACGGGTGCGTAACACGTGAGCAACCTGCCTTTGTGTGGGGG
>JBBQJC010000114.1:0-11415 GCA_038325515.1 Gemmatimonadales bacterium
CTGCGAACGCGTCAGCCGTCTGCCCGCTCGCGCGCCAGCTCGCCACCCGTCGTCCCCATGTGATCTTCGTGTCGCTCATCGCTCCGCACGATGCGCCCACCCGATCGATCACGCCAGAACGGGGTCAACGCAGCGCATACGAACGATGGACTGCCGGCACGTCGATACTCGGACGCGTCAATGATCGCTTCGGTATCTCGCGGCTGAACGGAACGAGAGTTACTGGATGATGGTGCTCTCCGAGAGAATCGAGTGCGGTTTCGATCTTCTGCCGCAGCAACTGGTCGCGCATGTTCGCCTGAATGACCCACGTCAACGGCGTCACAGCAGCTGCCGCGTCACCATCGTCACCGGTCAATGCGATTTCCCCATGGCCATCACGCGGCAGTTCCTTGTGGAACCGACTCGGCACGCTAGTTGAACATAGCCGAAGTCCCGGATTCGGCGTCCGGTGGCGTCCAACCAAGCGGATCGCTACTTCTTGACCCGCTCGCGCCAATACCCCGGCCTCTTACTCGCGTGTGCGATCGCGGGCACGATGAGCTGATCCGGAAGCACCGCGTATACGACGAGGTACGAATTCCGCGTCACTTTGCGCGTCTGATCTCACCCTGTACACGCTGCTACCGTAGCGCAGACGCAGGCAACAGCTGGATGCGGCGGATAACGCGGTGCGGACTTCGCGGGGAGGACGACGACATCTGGCAGCTGTCGTTGACGTTCTTCTTCCCCGCGAACGACATCAAGAACGGTGATCGGTGGTGCCACGGGCTCGGTGACCTCGACGACTTTGCGAGCTTCGTCAGATTGCACGCTGCGTACGCTGCAGCCGTTGCGGCCTTACCAGTTCGTGTGGAACTCGACTTCGAGTGCGCTGGCTAGCGCCTCGTTCGAAGCTCACGGTACTTCTGGTTCCACCAGGCCACGAGCTTCGGGTGCTCATCCAACGTGATCCACGTGACGTTGTCGCCGAGGTTCGGGTCACCGCCGAATACGAGCGGCGTGACGTACCACTTGATGCGCGCTTTCAATCTCTCATCGGGCACGAGGGCGATAGCGTCACGAATCGCAAAAGGCTTCATGTACGTGACGTCAATTGGGACTGTGGGAATGACGAAGAGCGCGCCGCGGAGATCCTCAACGATGAAGTCGTCCCAGCCTCGCAGCCCAAGAAGTCGATATCCGGCGAGCGTGGACGTGATGCCGTACGCGGCCTGGAGGCGCTCTGCATCCTCCTCGAAGAGGACGAGGTATTCGTCACCGGACCATCCTTCGCGCATGGCTACACATTTACTCCAGCGGTCCGACCCGTCCGAAAACGCGAAAATCCTGGGTGGGGTCACCACTCAGGATCTTTGCGTTAAGTCGCGGAGCGGACGGGACTCGAACCCGCGGCCTCCGGCGTGACAGTTCAGAGGGGCGGTCGTGCGGTGTCGAGCGGCGTCGTGTCGGGTGAGTGATTTCGGATGGTTCCGCGTCGAGGATTGGGTCTGTTTGGACACAGTTCGACGCGAAACGACGACGGCTTACTACACATTTGCTACAAGCTCGTCCAGGCTCCGACGACCCCAGCTACCCGAAGGCTCGCCAACTACGTCGCCGCGCTGTGGACGATGGCCGATCCGCGGCCTCCCCTCGCCTTCCGCCAGCACCTCGAGGACGTCGGTGCGCGGCGAGTACGGTGTCACCGCACAGACGGGTTAGCTGCCATCCGTCGAAGGGCGCTTCGGACCCCGCTGGAAGCGGCTGGCGTTCCATTTGTAGGTTCCGCGCGCATCGCACAATCGACGCCGCAATTCGCGGTACTTCGTCTCGCCGTTTTGTCGTTCTACTTCACTATCCTTCCAATCGGAGGGGCTGTCACAGTCTTCCAGCGGACCCGGCTGGGCTGTGGGCGGACGATCGAGGGAGATCGGGACACCATCGAGTGTGGCTGCCAACCCGTCGGCGTGAATTGTCAGCCGCAGCTCGAGCATGATTGCACCACTGTCATCGCCCTCGATCTTCGTAAGTACGTCGAGCACAGGCACGCTCCTGCCCGCGCGCGCCACCCGAACAACCTGGTGCGTGACTCTCCAATAGCCCGACTCGATCACGTCGCACCGTAACGCATCCTCTCGACCCGAGCCGACGACGAGCTTGATGCAGTTCTCAGAGCCGGCGGGGGCTTCTTGAGCGCTAGCATGTCGTGCACGAATTGACGCGTCCGACTTCGAACTCGGACTCACGTAGCGATCCCCTGCGATCTTCGGAGCACACGCCGCTAGCGCGAGCGAGATCGTCATCATCCGAGCCGCGCGCAACCATGCGCGCCCACCCGTTCCGCAACGCTGGTCGGTCGAGCGGGCCACTCTCGTATGACGTCGCTCCATAGAACCGACCACTACGTGGACGAGAACATCGCCGTGATCACCAGACTCCGGCCGCGTCTCGGAAACCGCACCGCGGACCAGAGTCGTATCCACGGTACAAATCGTAGCGAACATTGAGGTCTGATTCCAGGTCGACACGTTCCGAGCTGCGATCGCCGGTCGGAGCCCTGACCGCGCGCTAGACGTCGCGACCTGCCACCGAGTGATCCGAGAGGGCGTGCGTGATCACGGTCGCCGGCACAAGGTGGTGCGCATCCCAGTACTGCCATTTCTGTCCCTGCGCGAATGCATTCATGCCGAACTCCTTGAACGTCTCCACCCAGCTGCTTAATGGGAACAGCGCCAAGGAGATCTTGTTGTCGTCTGCGCCCCGCAGGAAGGGCATCGCCGGGAGCGGGTCTGTGGCTTTGAGGCCGATCAGCCGTCGGTACGCGGGGAAGAACCTGGAGTCGTCCCTCGCGGAGTACAACCGAACGCGCTTGTCAGTCCCCAGCCTTCGCCGCAAAAGTAGGCCCGCGTCGACGCAGTCGCCCACGCCAGGAGGATCGAGGAAATAGACTGCGCTAATGTTGTCCTTGAGGAATGTGCTCGCTCCGTTGCTGTTCAACCAGCCCACTAGCGTGCCGTTCGCGGAGCTGTAGGCGGCGATCGCCGTCTTGCCTACGGTGCGCGGGGGCGCCGAGCTGCCTACCATCCAGAACATAACCGCCTGCAACTCGGCCAGGAGCCGACCCATCTCATCGAAGTTCGAGAGCACGCCGTAGCTGACGGAATCGTCGGAGTCGGCAACCGGAAAGACCGTAACAACCTTCGCGCCAGACCTCGCGACTTGGTACGGAACTCCTTTGGCGCGCAGCATCCAGCCCTTGCGCATCGTGATTGGTGTTTCCGAGTAGTGCTGGCTCTCGAACAAGCAGCGCTCGGCGTAGTCGAAGTTGTACGGATACGGTCCCTTCACGCCCCCACTCACAAAGACGTTCTTTCTGTCCTGTCCGCCGGTCTGGCGGATGTAGATGAAGAACGGCGTCGGCAGCGCTCCAAGCTTGCGCGGCACCGCATCCGGCCACACGACCCCGAACAGCCGCGGCGCCTTTACCCCCGCGAGCTCGAGGACGACGCTGTTGGCATCCACCGCCACCGCGCTTGCCTTGAAGTTCAAGATGCCGCCAGGCTTCACTGGGTTGGCGACATCGATCGAGTGCACTCTGAGTAACGGATGGATGTCGAGATCATCGGGCGGCCACTTGCCATAGGTCGCCACCAGCTCTGGCTTTGCGGGGGCACCTCCGGTCCGTCCCGTCCCCGGCGTGCCGGGGACGACCTTCAGCAGATCGCGAACCGTCCCAGTCACGTCCCTGAACCGGCTCACCCTGACCGTGATCAGTATCGCGCCGCCCGTAGCGCCGCTCGCTTTCGTCACAGTGACCCACGGCGCGAACCCAGTCTCGGGGGAGACGGTACCGTTGCTCGCAACGACCAGCGCCACCTTCGTCTCCCAGTAGTTGTCTGTCTTCGGGGTCGCAACCACCCGCACGTGCCTGGCTCCGGTGGGAAGCTCGTAGATCTGCTTGCTACGGTCTTTTGCGACCAAGATCACTTCGTCCGCAAAGACGGTGAAGGTGGACTTCACCTGCTTGGACTCCCAGTTCCCCGCGGCAACGATCAGCTTCACCGGCATCAGGTCACCACCTCTGGCGGCAACGCCAGACTTGCGAGATCGTCCGGCACCGGCGGCGCGTCCGGCACATCAGTCACGATGTCCGAGGTTGCGTCGCCTTGCGGCACCGCGGCGAGGATCGCATCGATCTCCGCCTGCGGTGCGCCGTCGGCAAGGAGTTCGTCGAGTACCGCGCGCAAGTCCTCGGCGAAAGCGTCTGGGCCACTCGGGTCGCCGCCGGTCGTCGCGCCACCTCCCATCGGCTTCGGCCCCGGCGACGGCGCGCGCGCGGGACTGCTGGTGATGCGCCGGTAGCCGTCGTTCTCGGCGATCACCACCGGGACGTCGATCATCTTGGCGAGCACCACGATGCTGAACGCGAAGGCCGACTCGTCGGGGTTCGTCGCGAACGCATCCGCACCACTGATCGTGGTCACAAGGGAGGTATCGTCGACGGCTTCGAGCGACGCCGCCGGCGAGGTGACCAGATCGGTGTTCGACCGCGGCGCGACCCTCCGGGCCGCATCCTTCGTTGACTCGCCTGGCACAGGATGGATGTTGATGCCCTTCTCGAGGAAGTACGTCGGTCCGATCGTCGTCGTGGCGGTGCTCGCAATCGTCATCAGCTTCCGCTTCAGCTCTTCCACATCAATACTTCGACCGGTACCAATGGCGTTCGCGCCGAACTTCTCCACGGCCTCGGCCACGAACGTTTCGCGGAACTTCGTCCAGCCCACCACTGGCGCGGTTCCGCCCGCGGGGAGGAGCAGCTCCTTGCGGACGACGGACCACGTCTGCGCCTGGCGGTACACGACGTTCGTGCCGTCGAAGTGGAACATGCCCTGCCGTGTCGGCGCGAGCAGCTCTCCGGGGCTGCCGAGCAAGGTCGACAGCCGCACCAGGAAGCCCATCACGCGACCGACATCGCAGCCGTAGATCACGACCCGTGTCTTCGCGGTGACCACGGTCGGCGACGGTGGCGCGAGCACCTTCGCCGCGACGGCGTCGTTCAGATCGTCGATCGTCATCGTGCGCCGACCGCCCCGCTGGTCGGCGAGCGTCACCGGGCACGCCATCGCCGCGAACCCGTTGACGTGGCTGACCAGGTTGATCACCTTCTGCTCGGTCTTCAGCGTCGACAGGTGCTTGAGCACGCCCTCGAGCGTCTGGCCCACGGCGGGTGCATCGATCACGGTCGCCGCCGCCGCGGTAAAGAACTTCTTGGCGAGGCCGTAGAATGCGTCCGCGCCGCCATCGACGCCCAGCAGGAAGGTGAGCTCGCCCATCGCTAGCCGCCTCCGAACGCGTCGGCGACGTCGAACGCGAGCCCGCTCGCGCCCTCGCCGCGTCCCGTCGTCACCGAGCGCGCCGCCCACGCGTGTCGACCGCCGTCAGCCGACCGCGCGAGGAACCAGCGCCTCCGCACCACGACGCCCGCGGATGGGACCTCTTCCTCTGGCAGGACGCGCCCGCGCAGCTCTTTCAGCACGCTCGAGCGCGGTGACGTCACCAGAGGCTCACCGGAGCCGTTCAGCCGCGGCAGCACCGCCTCGACGAGGCCGACCTGGCGCGAGCCGCCGGGAAGGCGAACGGGGAGGAACGGCACCCAGTGTTCTGGCACCTCGGTCATCAAGCGGTAGGCGACCGCACCATTCGCCGGCGTCGCCTCGACATGCACGGCCGCGCGAACGTGCTCGTCCGCGAGATCGCGCCGGATTCCGTCGGCATCGGTGACGATCTGCTCAACGGCCCAGACCAGGTTCGCCATCTCGTCGCGCAGGAACCGCACCTCCTCGACGACCTCGCCGGCCAGCGGTGCGACGGTGACAGCCGGAACCGCGAGAGTCGGCGACGCGACCGAGGCTCCGCTTGGCCGATACATCGCCCAGTGTTCCTCGGCCGCTGGGGCGATCAAATCGTGGTTTCCGAAGGTGTCACGTACGACGAGATCCGTCACCGACTGCATCGAACCGTACGTGACGGGGATGGGAAACGTGAACCAGTCGTTGCCGTAGATCGTACTGAACTCGACGAGCGCGAGACGCGCCAGATCGTTGGTCGTTGCATCGATGCGCGACAGCGATAGCGCGGCATCCTCGAACTCCCAGAACCGATCACGCGGCTGGCCGGGGAACTGGATCGTCGTCGGGATCCGGCTGCGCGCCATCGCCGTCGTGCCGCGTATGGAGTCCGTCTCGGCGACGGCGTCGAAGTCTGACCAGTCGACGCGCTCGCGTGTGTGGCCTGGCGCGGCCAGCACGGCGTGACCATCAACCGCGAGCTCGAACCGGCGCTCCAGACGCTCGGGAATCCAGCTCGAGGGCCCGGTACCGAACGTGATCACACACCACCTTGCGAATGCGACAAGATCCGCGCGCGCGGCGCCGGCGTCAGCAGTCGAGAGCTTCAGCGCTGCCCCGAGCTCTGCGTCCGTGCCATCGGCGGCGCCGACGATCGCTGCGGCGACGGCGAGTCCGTCCGCGAACCGTGCGCCCGAGCGTCGCAAGACTCGCGGCGCCTCCTCGGCGACCTCCACCGGAAACGCCGCGCGGAGCTTGGCACCCACCGACGGCGACACCGCCGCCGCGAGCGCGCGGCCGGCCTGCACGCGATCGAGCGCGCTGTGCGCCGGGCCCGCGGCCTCGCCTGCCACCAGCGCCTCGAGGACGTCGGTGCGCGGCGAGTACGGAGTCACGGCGCCGACGGGTGGCTGCCATCCGTCGAAGGGCGCTTCGCGCTGGAGGAAGGCGACCTGGACCGGCGAGCCTGCGTCCTCCCCCGCGAGCTCGCCGAACTGGCGCTGGCGCGCGAGGATCCAG
This sequence comes from Gemmatimonadales bacterium, assembly GCA_038325515.1. Lineage (GTDB taxonomy): Bacteria > Gemmatimonadota > Gemmatimonadetes > Gemmatimonadales > Gemmatimonadaceae > AG11. Next base: position 6,849 of record JBBQJC010000114.1, read on the forward strand.
AATGGATCCTGGAACGTCGCGGCGAGGCCGCGCCCCGGATCTCCTCCGCGCGTGACGGGCTCGACCCGCGTGAACGAGCGGACGGCGATCATGCCTGCTCCTTTGCGACCCAGCGAGCTGGGAACTGGTTCGCGACGCTGAGGAAGTGGCGAAGATCGAGGTCGTTCTCGTCAAATTCCTCGAGGTAGATCGCCGGCAACACGGCGGGGACTCGGCGGGTGGCATCCAGATCGACCATGCGGCAGGCCGCCAGCTCGAGCGCCTCGTCGACGACGGACAGCAGCGTCTCGTGCGTCCAGGCCACGCTTGTATCCGGTGGCACCGCGACGAGGATGAGGTTGGGCGCACGCGCATCGGGAGCGGTCAGGTTCGCGGTCACGGCCGCCGTGCCAGTCGGATGCGGAACGACCTCGGTCCACGCGTCAAGCTCGATGCCGGTGACGGCGCCGCTCGCATCATCTCCGACGATGACGACGCTCGTGACGGGCGCATCCGCGACCGCCGCCGGAAACGGGAGCCCGACCCAGCTGTGCGCCAGCGCGGCATCGACGATGTCCACGTACGGTGCCGCCGGAGACTGCGCCGCCCAGGTGCGGGCGAGCGCGCGGTCCGCGAGTTCGTCGCGCAGCAGCGCGTCCCCGAGGGTCGCCGCCGCGGGCCGCACGCGCGCCGAGTCCTGAATCCAGCGCGCGAGCACGCCGGTGCGCGCGCCGAGGACCGACGCTTGATCGTCGACGGCGCTGCGGATGTCCGGCGGCAAGGCCGCGAGCGATCCTTCGACGACGGCGGGACTCCCGAGGAGCTGTGCCGCTGCTTCAACCGGATCGGTCACCGACGCCGCGGCAAGGCGCGCATCGATGGCCGCCCGCGCACCCGGGTCCGCATCATCGATGCCCCATGCCTTCCACGCGGCGGGCGTCGCACCACGGAGCTCCTGGGCGAGCGACGCGACCCTAGCCCCGACGGCGGAGGTGTCCGCGGCCGTGTCGACCTGGGCGCGGCCGACGAACGTCTCGGCCGTCAACGGCCGTCGACCTGCCAGCGTGTGGTGCCATGCGGCGGCGTGATCGAGCACATCGAGCAGCTCGCCGTCCTGCGCGAGATCGAAGCCGACCGTGTGCGCGTCTGGATGGGCGGCCGCGAGCAGTAGCCGCGCAACTCCCTTCCGGCCCGGGTTGGGATTCGGCGCGCCCGGCATGGTCGTCGGCGCCGAGACGTTCGAGAGCGTCACGTTTTCGCTCGAGAGATCGAGCGCGGCCAGATCAAGTGCCGAGAGCTCCAGCGACGCCAGGAGCGGCGCGGCGAGCTGGGCGCCGTTGGAGCCCAGGAGACGCACGCGGATGCCATCGAGCGATCCGAGACGTCGCGCCACGAACGCATCCGCCGCAGGTGCGAGGCGCGCGCGGGGCGTGTCGGTCGCATACCCAGCCGGTCGCGCCCCGCCGCCGAAGGTGACGATCAACCGTTGCTCGATGCCCCTGCCACCACGTGGGGTCATCGTGACCTCGAACCTGTCCGGAGGCGCCGACGCGCGGCCGAGCATGTCGGCGGCAGCGGCCGCGCGCTCGAGGTTGGCGCCGGCGAGCTGGTACATCGACTCTGCGAGGCCGAGGTCTGCGAGCGCGTCGAGAACAGCGACGACGTCATCGATCACGACCTGTAGCGCCGCCTTCTCCGCCCCGGTCGCGGGGAGCGCGGCGACAACGGCTCCCGGCACACTCGTCTCCACCTGCGCGAGCTTCCAGCCATCGGCGACAGTGCGTTCGGCGCTCGCCTGCGGCGCGTTGTCGATCGTGTCTACCTGCAGCGGGAACCGACGGCGGAGCTCGAACACGAGCCGGTCGATCTCGATCCCGCCGACGCCGGACGCATCGTGGATTCCTCGCTCGAGCAGATAGCCGAGGAGCGCTCCGAGCGACTGGCCGTTACGCATGCCATCGGCGAGCGTGAGCGCGCGGCGGACCGCCTTCGACGTCATCCCCGTCGCGAACGGCGCCAGCGCGCCGTCCCCCGATCCACCGTGGGCACGCCACGCGGCGCGCAGGACGCCGGCGGTGCTTGCATGGCGCGGCGAGGGCGCGAGGACGAAGCCGCCGCCCGACGGATCGGTCACCGTGCCCGCCGGAATCGTGTCGGATACCATCACCGGCGTCCCCGCGCGGCGACGGATCGAGCCGACCGCACCCCAGGCACCGATCTGGTTCCCGGACGTTGTGGCGCGCATTGCCGCGAGGCGTGCCACGGCGAGCGACGTCACCCACGGGTCGTACCGGTGCGATGCGCAGTCGATGATCTCCCCCGCGAGCGTCGCGCGACGATCAGTCGAGATCGCGGCGATGGCGCCCACCGCGTCGCGAAACGCGGCCAGGGCGTCGCTATTGAAGTAGCGCGTGAGATCGAACGCGAACGCCGTGGGACCGGAGACGATCTCCGCCAGGTGGTCGCGGATCGTGCGCGTCGCGCCGTCCGTCGGGTCCCCCGCCTCGGCGGTGAACGCCGACACCGAGGTCGCGCGCCCGGCGGCGGCCGGCAGATTCGCGATGTGGAGAGCGGGGCTCGTGCGAGCGATCTCGACGAGGGGCCGACCGCCGGCGAGGCCCGTGAGCTCGTGCGTCACGTTCGCGGCGATCCGGATCGCGGAGTTGCGCAGCAGCAGACCGAGCACGCTCGTCGCGTCCTTCGGCGCCGGTGCGAGCAGGTCGAACGCGGTGTCGCCGTCCGCCGCCATGGGCAGCCACAGGTTCGCGACGCTCCTCGCATATAGGTTCGTGAACACCGACGGCATCGCCGCCGTGAACCCAACCTCCGCCAGCATCGCGCGCGGCGTGACCTCGAGGTTGCCGCCCACGACGGCGCCTCCCAGCGCAACCAGGTAGTCGACGACAGCTCTCATGTGCGTGGTGCGCAGTCGCACGCGCGTCGACACGGGCTCATGCGCCAGCAGGTCGGGACCCGCCGGCGCGTCGACGATCCCCGCCGTCCATAACGGACGGATGCGGGGGAGGAACTCGCTCAGCCACCGCGCGAAGGCGCCTTCCGTCAACGGCGACCAGGTCCCGCGCGCCATGATCGGTGCGACCGCATACGGCTGGCGGCCCAATCGAATGGCGGGGAGCGGACCACCGCCGCGCACGAAGGACGTGACGTGCGCGTACACCTCGGGCAACACGCTCAGATCGACCGCGGGCTGGGTGTGCTGGCGCAGATACGAACCCCACGTCGCCTCGAACAGAGCCCGGCTCATCTGGCGGGCTTCCTCGAGTTCTCGGCTGGCGCACCCATCGATCGAGGCGAACGCGAGCGGGTCGACGCCCCACGCGGTCGCGAGCGCGGCGGCCACGGATCCGTCGGCGGGTGCGAGCTCCGGCGGGACGCGCGGCGCCGCCGTCATCGAGTAGCCGCTCGCGGAATCGGCCAGGTTGTTCGTGGGCGTGCCCGGCACGATGAAGGCCGCGCCGTCGCTCAGGCGGTGCGCTTCGACGAGGCCAACGATCGTCGCCGCGCCGTTGGCACCTGCGATGGGCGACCCGACGACGACGACGTCCTGCACGACATCGGTGTGCGGAGGCAGGTCCACTTCGACGGCCATCCCGACGTCGACGGCGACCTGGAAGTCCACCATCCAGCGCATGCCTTCGTCGAGCACGCGGGTCGCGTCGACGCTCGCAGTCGGCGACACCGGCGTTCCCGGCGCGACCGTGCCCAGTCCGATCCCCACCTGGAGACTGGCGGGGATCGCGCCTCCCTCGACGATGGTCTCGCCGCCCGGGTGGCGGACCCGGACCACGAACGACGCCGGCAGCGCGCGCGCGACGGGAGCGATGCCCGCGTTCCCGTCGACGGTCGCCGCATCCGGGAACGCCGGCGCGCCCGACGGATTCGTCGGCGTCAGCGCCTGTCGCGTCCAGATCGCACGCGTCGGACCGACATCCTTGACCAGCTGGGCCCACGCCTGATCGCCCGCGGTCGCCGACCGGACGCTCGTCCAGTACCGCTTCCCGGCGTCGACCTCGCGGGAGGTGAGCCGCGGATCGTGGCGGTCGATGTGGACATCATCGGGGTAGATCCGGACCAGAAGTCGCGGGGACGCCGGCGGGCCCGCGAACCGGGTCTCGATACGGACCGGCAGCATCGTGATCGGAATCCTGGGGTCGATCGCGCTCATGGCCGTGGCCTCGGTGGCAGGAGATCCGTGGCACGCACGCCGCGGCGAAACGGGTATTGCAACAGGATCCACGAGATCGACGAGCTGCTGCCGTCCCAGGCAAAGCTCGGGCCCGGTGGCAGACCCGGCCTCGACTTCGGCAGCGGCGCGACGCCAAAGCTCCCTGCCCCGAGGCGCGCGTTGGCGTCGAGCACGGCGTGTCCCCACGAAGCGTCATTCCAGTCGGCGAGCGTCGGTGGAGGACCCGCCGCGGGCCGATCGAGCCCGAAGCGCGGCTCGGTGAAGTGCTCGGCGAAGAAGAACCACCACGCCGTCGCCTCGTCGTCGCCGCCCGCCCACACGTCGTCGGCGCTCAGCGTCGCGAAGCCGACGAGTAGCACGTCGGGCTCGAGCCGGGCCATG
>JBBQJC010000115.1:0-11401 GCA_038325515.1 Gemmatimonadales bacterium
GGCAAGCGCGTGCTCGACGTGGGCTGCGGCGCGGGACGATTCGCCGAGATCGCGCTGCAGGCGGGAGCGCATGTCGTCGCACTCGACTACTCCGGCGCCGTGGACGCCGCGCGCGCCAACCTCGTCGACCACGAGCATCTCCAGGTCGTGCAGGGGGACATCTTCGCCCTTCCCTTCGCGCCCGGACAGTTCGATTTCGTCTACTGCCTGGGCGTGCTGCAGCACACGCCCGACGTCAGGCGGGCATTCCTCTCGCTGCCGCCGATGCTGCAGCCCGGCGGACGGCTCGCCGTGGACCTCTATCCCTGGCTGCTGCGCAATCTCGCCTGGTCGAAGTACTGGCTGCGCCCCATCACGCGCCGGCTGCCCACCGACACGCTCTTCCGCCTCGTCGAGCGCGCCACGCCGGCGATGCTGGCGGTGAGCCGCGCGGTGACGCGCGTGCCGGTGGTGGGGCGCTATCTCCGCTACCTCATTCCCGTGGTGAACTACGAGGGCACCTACGCGCTCGGCGAAGCGCAGCTGCGGGAGTGGGCGGTGCTCGACACCTTCGACATGCTCGCGCCGGCGCACGATCATCCGCAGCGGCGATCGACGCTCGCAGCCTGGCTCGCCGAGGCGGGGCTCGAGCAGCGGGCCGTCGAGCGGATCGGCTTCCTCGTTGCACGCGGCGCCATGCCAGCCACTCCAGCGACGGTTCCCGGGGAAGGTCGTGCGCGTATCGCTCGTTAATCTCACGAGCGGCGGGATGAGCGGCGGATACAGGAAATACCTGGAGAGCATTCTTCCCCTGCTCGCCGCGGATCCGCAGGTCTCGAGCCTCGAGCTGTCGAGCCCCGAGGAGCTCGACTTTCAGGGAGATCCGCAGGTGCCGCACTGGCGCTGGCCGGCGGGCGACGCGCGCGCCGGCCATGCCGCGCTGCGAGCGCACCTCCGGCGGCGCGCGCCGGACGTGGTGTTCGTGCCCAGCGCGCGCATGGTGCAGACCGGCCTGCCGACCGTAGTGATGGTGCGCAACATGGAGCCGCTCGTCGCGCCCTTCGCCGGCAATTCCCCCGGCGACGGGGCCCGCAACCTGGCGCGACGGCTCGCGGCGCGCTCCGCGTCGCGTCGCGCCGACCGTGTGATCGCGGTGTCGGACTTCGTCCGCGACTTCCTGATGGCGAAGTGGCACATCGGGGGAGAGCGCATCGGCGTGGTCCCCCACGGCGTGGAGGCACCCGTGCCGCCGGGGGAGCGCGCGAGGCCTGCGGCGCTCACCGCCGAGTGCCGCGGCGCGATGCTCTTCACCGCGGGCTCGGTTCGTCCGGCGCGTGGCCTCGAGGACGCCATCGGCGCGCTCGCCCTGCTGGCGGCGCGCGGAGCGCCCGCGCATCTCGTGATCGCCGGCAAGGTCGCGGGCGACGCCGAGAGCTATCACGCGCGGCTTCAGGCGCTCGTCGCGAGGCAGGGTCTGGCCGACCGCGTGGTGTGGGCGGGCTCGCTGACCGCGCGCGAGATGGGGTGGTGCTTCGCCAACTGCGCGGCATTCGTGATGACGAGCCGCGTGGAGGCGTGCCCCAACACCGCGCTCGAGGCGCTCAGCTACGGCGCGCCCTGCATCGCGACGACGAACCGTCCGATGCCCGAGACGTTCGAGTCGGCGGCGACGTATTATCCAGCGGGCGACGCAGGGGCGCTCGCCGCGCGGATCGCCGACGTGCTCGCGTTCACGCCGGCGGAGCGCGAGGAGGCCTCACGCCGCGCCCGCTCCCGGGCGGGCGCCTTCACGTGGGACGCGACCTGCCGCGACACGGTGCGACAGCTCGCGCTGGCGATGCGCCGATGAGCCCCAGGGCCGCCGGGGCGCGACGCAAGCGGTTCCTCGTGCTCACGCAGTACTATCATCCGGAGCCGAACTTCATCACCGCGGACGTCGCCGAGGCGCTTGCGCGGGAGGCCGACGTCACCGTCGTCACCGCGCACCCGAACTATCCGCGCGGAGAGTTCTATCCGGGGGCGCGGTATCACCGCATCCAGCGATCGCGCGTGAACGGCGTGACGGTCTGGCGGGTGCCGATGATCCCCGACCACTCCCTCTCGCCGCTGCGGCGCGCGCTGTCGTACATCTCCTTCACGGTGATGGCGGCGATCGTGTCCATCGCGGTCGCCGGCCGTCCCGACACCGTCTGGGTCTATCAGACCCCGTTCACGACGGGGCTCGCGGGGCTCTGGTTCAAGCTCGTGCTGCGCACCCGGCTGGTGTTCACCTGCGCCGACCTGTGGCCCGAGAGCTTCGCCGCGGCGGGGGTGGTCCGCTCGGGGCTCGTGATGCGCGTGATGGCCGCCTACAATCGTGCGATCAACCGTGCGGCCGACCTGATCATCTGCTCCACGCGCGGCACGATGGAGCGCTTCCGTGCCGACGGCGTCCCCGCCGACCGGCTCGCGGTGATCCCCGTCTGGATCGGTGGCGTCGGCGAGCTCGCGGCGCGCGTCGGCGAGCCCCCGGCGGCGCCGCGCCGCATCGTGTACGCCGGCAATCTCGGTCCGGCCCAGAAGCTCGATACCCTCATCGAGGCGGCGGCGCGCCTGCAGCAGGCGGCGGTCCCGGTGGAGTTCGACCTGTACGGCTCCGGCTCGTCGGAAGCGGAGCTCAAGGCGCTCGCCGAGCGCCTCGGCGCGACCAACGTGCGCTTTCACGGGCGGGTCGCCCTGGAGGAGGCCTTCGGCGCGTCGTCGAGCGCGCTCGCTCAGATCATCTGCCTGCAGCCCTCGGCGCTCTTCCGCATGACGGTGCCGTCGAAGCTGTTCTCCGCGTTCGCCGCCGGCGCCCCGCTGCTCTACGGGCTGGAGGGCGACGCCGCCGCGCTCGCCGCCGAATCGCGCGGCGGGATCGCCTTCGAGGCGAGCGATCCCGATACCCTGGTACGCGCCGTCGCCCACCTGCTCGAGCTCTCCCCCGAGGAGCGAAGCGGGATGCGGCGCAACCTGCGCGACTTCTTCGCCACCCATTTCGATCCGGACCTGCTCGAGGAGCGCTACCGCGAGCTCCTCGGCGCGTCGTCGGCCGTGGAGAGCTCCTCATGAGCAGCGCCCCTCGCGTGTTGATCCTCGGCGCCGGAGGGATGCTGGGCCACAAGATGCTGCAGGCCTCGGCCGCCGCCGTCCCCGACACCTGGGCCACGCTGCGCGGTGTCGTCGGCGACTATCCGGTGCGCGGCATCGCCGCCTTCCACTCCGACCACGTCATCGAGCGCTGCGAGGTGATGGATCTCGCGGCCGTGGAGGCGACCCTCCATCGGCTCCGCCCCGACGTCGTCGTCAACTGCGTGGGGGTGATCAAGCAGCGCGACGCCGCCCATGACGCGCTCCCGAGCATCACGATCAACGCGCTGCTGCCGCACCGGTTGGCCGATACGCTCGCCGGCTGGGGGGGACGGCTCGTGCACGTCAGCACGGACTGCGTCTTCGACGGCAGGCGAGGCGGCTACACCGAGGACGACCTCACGAACGCCGAGGACCTCTACGGGAGGACGAAGGCCTTGGGCGAGGTGACGCTGCCCAATGCGCTCACCCTCAGGACCTCGATCATCGGTCGCGAGCTGCGCACGCACCGCTCACTGCTCGACTGGACCCTCGCGCAGAACCATCGCACGGTGAAGGGGTTCCGCCGGGCCTGGTGGAGCGGGGTCACGACCAACGAGCTGGCCGGCCTCGTCGTCCGGCTGATCGTGGAGGAGCCCGCGCTCTCGGGACTCTTCCAGGTCGCCAGCGAGCGCATCTCCAAGTACGACCTGCTGCACCTGATCCGCGATGCCTACCGGCTGGACATGGAAATCCTTCCCGACGACGGCTACGTTCTCGACCGATCGCTTTCCGGCGCCAGGCTCCGCGAGGCCATCGGTTACCAGTGCCCCCCGATCGCCCGCCTCGTCAGCGAGATGGCGGCCGACCCGACCTCCTACCAGCAGGACTGACCGCGACATGACATTTCTCACCGACAAGCGAATCCTCGTCACGGGTGGCACAGGGTCGCTGGGCAAGGTCCTGGTCCGGCGCCTCCTCGACGGCGATCTCGGGATGCCCGCGAAGGTGATCGTCCTGTCTCGCGACGAGGCGAAGCAGCACTTCATGCGGCTCGAGTTCGCCCAGCAGCTCTCGGCCACCGACGAGGTGATCTACCACAACTTCGAGCGCGTGCTGGAGTTCCGCATCGGCGACGTGCGCGACTATCACAGCGTCGTCTCGGCCATGCGCGACGTCGACGTCGTCATCAACGCGGCGGCGATGAAGCAGGTGCCCACCTGCGAGTACTTCCCGTACGAGGCGGTGCGCACGAACGTCGAGGGCGCCGAGCACATCGTCCGCGGCATCCAAGAGTATCGCCTGCCCGTGCACACCGTCGTCGGCGTCTCCACCGACAAGGCGTGCAAGCCGGTCAACGTGATGGGGATGACCAAGGCCGTGCAGGAGCGGATCTTCATCCAGGGCAACATGCGCGCCCCGCAGACGCGTTTCCTCTGCGTCCGCTACGGCAACGTGCTCGCGTCGCGGGGATCCGTCATCCCCCTCTTCCACGAGCAGATCAAGAAGGGGGGGCCGGTCACGATCACCACGACCGACATGACGCGCTTCCTCCTCAGCCTCGACGACGCGGTCGACACGATCTTTGCCGCGCTCACCACCGGCAAGGCGGGCGAGACGTACGTCCCGCGCGCCCCTTCGGCCCGCATCGTGGACGTCGCCACCGCCCTCATCGGCGACCGGCCGATCGAGCAGCGCGTCACCGGCATTCGCCCGGGCGAGAAGGTGCACGAGATCATGGTCAGCGAGGACGAGGCGGTGCGCGCGGTGGAGCGGGGCAAGTGGTACGCGATCCTGCCGATGCTTCCCGAGATCGGCCACGACGAGACGGGGAGCGGCTGCCTCACCGGCGAGTTCAGCTCCGGCCACACCGTCATGACCCTCGCCGAGACCGAGGACCTGCTGCGGGGGCGGCACCTCATGATCGAGGACACCGTCGCCCTCGACGGAGAGCTCCTGCGATGAAGGTCATGACCGTGCTCGGGACGCGTCCCGAGATCATCCGGCTCAGCCGGGTCATCCCGCTGCTCGACGAGCTTGCCGAGCACGTCGTGGTGCACACGGGGCAGAACTACGACGAGCGCCTCGACGGCATCTTCTTCCGCGAGCTCGGCGTGCGCGCCCCCGACGTCAACCTCCGCGCCACCGGCGGCTTCGGCGAGCAGGTGGGGGCGATCCTCACCGGCACCGAGCGGCTGTTGCGCGAGCATCGCCCCGACCGGCTCCTCATCCTCGGCGACACGAACAGCGGTCTCGCCGCGATCGTCGCGCGGCGGCTTGGCGTCCCCGTGTATCACATGGAGGCGGGCAATCGCTGCTACGACGACCGCGTGCCGGAAGAGGTGAACCGCCGCCTCATCGACCACTCGAGCTCCGTCCTGCTCCCCTACACGAACCGCAGCCGCGAGAACCTGCTGCGCGAGGGGATCCCCGGCGAGCGCGTGTACGTCACCGGGAACCCGATCAAGCAGGTCATCGATCATTATTCGGCGCCCATCGCGGCGAGCGACGTGCTCTCCCGCATGCAGCTCGAGGCGGGCAGGTACTTCCTCGTCACGATGCACCGCGCGGAGAACGTGGACAGCGAGCCTCGCCTGCGCGGGCTGCTCCAGGTGCTCACGACGCTCCGCGCCGAGTACGGGCACCCGGTGATCGTCTCCGTGCATCCGCGCACGGCGTCGCGCATCGAGCAGTTCGGCATCGAGCTGAGCGCGTCGGGGCTGCAGCTCATGCAGCCGCTCGGCTTCTTCGACTTCATCAAGCTCGAGCAGTCCGCCTTCTGCTGCATCTCCGACAGCGGCACGGTGCAGGAGGAGGCCTGCATCTTCGGCGTGCCGAACGTCACGATCCGCGACATCACCGAGCGTCCCGAGACCGTCGAGTGCGGCTCCAACATCCTGGCCGGCACGGCGCCGGAGGCGGTACAGCGCGCCGTCGCGATGGCGACCCGCAACGCCCCCGCCTGGCATGCGCCCGTCGAGTATCTCGAGACGGGCGTCGCGGAGACGACCTGCCGCATCGTCACGAACTACCGGCCCCCTGACCGGGCCGAGGCGGAGTGGACGAGCGGCGTCCGGCAGTGAGGCGTGGTGCCGCATAGCGTGCCGTCGACCATCGTCGTCACCGGCGCGAACGGCTTTCTTGGCCGGGCCGTATCCGCGCATCTCGCCCGCGGCGGACATCACGTGCGCCAGCTGGTGCGCCGCCAGGACCACGGTCTGTCGGGCGACGTGCGAGTGGTTCCATCGCTCCATGACCGGAGCGCGCTGCGTGCCGTGCTCGCCGGCGCCGACGCCGTGGTACATCTCGCCGCGCGCGTCCACGTCATGCGCGACGACGCGGGCGATCCGCTCGCCGAGTTCCGTCGCGCCAACGTCGAGGCCACGCGCATCCTCGCGGAGGAGGCCGTCGCGACGGAGCTGCGCCGCTTCGTGCTGATCAGTTCCGTGAAGGCGGTCGGGGAAGGGAACACCGAGCCGTGGGACGAGGACGTCACCGCCGCCCCGGTCGATCCCTACGGCGTGAGCAAGCTCGAAGCCGAGCGAGCCCTGCTCGCTGTTGCGGGCGAGGGACGACTCGAGGCCTCGATCCTCCGCCTCCCGATGGCCTACGGGCCGGGGATGAAGGGGAACATGCTGCGCCTCTTCGGCGCCGTTCGGCGGGGCATCCCCCTCCCGTTCAGCGCGGTGCGCAACAGCCGGAGCATGGTGTACTCCGGCAACGTCGCCGAGGCAGTGGAGTGCGTGCTCGCCTCCGGCCGCGCGGCGGGGGAGACCTTCTTCGTCAGCGACGGCGACGATCGCTCGACCCCAGCGCTGCTCGCGGACGTCGGCCGTGCCGTCGGGCGGCGGCCGCGACTCCTCTCGGTTCCCGTCCCGCTGCTTCGCGCGGCGGGGATGCTCGGCGACATAGCGTCGGCGCTGCGGCCGCTCCCCTTCGGCACCGACATGGTGCAGCGCCTCACCGGCTCGCTCACCGTGGACGTGGACAAGTTGCGCCGGCTCACCGGTTACGGCCCCTCCACGTCGTTCGCCGAGGCGATCCGTCGTACCGGCGAATGGTACATGTACGAGCGTGGCGAGCCCGGCGCGGCTACCTTCCCCGCATGACGTCCGCGCCCGGCATCATCGCCTCCGCCTTCGCCATCTCGCTCGCCCTGACGGCGGTGATGCTGTTCCACGCACGGCGGCGCGGGCTCGTGGACGTGCCCAACCATCGCAGCTCGCACAGCCGGCCGACGCCGCGCGGCGGCGGAATCGGCCTCGTCGCGGGAGTGATGGCCCTTTCGGCGCTCGCCGTCGCCCGCCGCAACACGGCCTCGCCGGCGGTGTGGGGCCTCGTCGCGACCGCCGTGCTCCTGCTCGTCGCCGTCGGATGGCTCGACGACCGTCAGTCCATGCCCGTGTCGCTGCGTTTTCCCGTGCACGTCGCCGCGGGAGCCACTGCCGCACTCCTGGTATCGGTCGTCACCGCGGGGCGATTTGCCGCTGTGACGTACCTGCTCTGGCTCGCCGCGTGGCTGTTCTGGGCGACCGCGTCCATCAACATCGTCAACTTCATGGACGGGATCGACGGGATGGTGGCGGTGCAGGGGGTCGTCTACGGGATCTTTCTCTTCCTGCTCCTTCCCGCGGCGCTTCCCGGCGCGGCGTTCGGCCTCGCCCTCGGCGGCGCCTGTCTCGGCTTCCTCGTCCTCAACTGGGCGCCGGCCCGCATCTTCATGGGCGACGTCGGCTCGGGCCCTCTCGGCCTCTTCTTCGCCGTCGGCGGCGCGCTGGCCCTGCAGGACGCGCATGCCGCGCTGGTGTTTCTCCCCCTCTTTCCGCTCTACCTCGACTCCCTTCTCACCCTCGTGCTGCGCCACCGGCGTGGTGAGAAGCTGACGGAGGCGCATCGCTCGCACCTCTATCAGCGGGTCGCGAACGACGGGGTGGGACACGCGCCGGTGACGACAGGCTACGGCCTCGCCGCGGCTGCCGGTGCCGCCGTCGCGCTCGCCACGCGGTCGGCTCCTGCCGGCGTGATGGCGGCGGCCATCGCTGCGTACTGCGCGGTCGTGCTGCTGGTCTGGGTGCTCCTCGACCGCCGGTTTCCCGGTCCTGGCGCTCCGGCCTGAGCCCCCGCGCGCGCGCGGCGTGCCTACAGGTGCAGCCCGTGCGCGTCGGCGTACTCCACCAGCTCCATCGGCGACACTGTCGCGGCGCCGAGCTTCCCCACCTCGATCCCCGCCGCCACGTTGGCGATCGTCGCGGCCTCCTCGGCGCTCGCCCCCGCGGCGAGCATCGTCGCCAGATACGCGGTGACCGTGTCGCCCGCGCCCACCACGTCGTAGACCTCGCGTGCCACCGTGGGCACGCGCGTCACCGAGCCGTCTCGCGACACGAGCATCATCCCCCGCTCCCCCAGCGTCAGCAGCAGGTGCTCGACGCCGAGCCGCGCGATCACCGCCGACAGCGTCTCCGGGTGATCCACGTCCACGTCGGCGCCCAGCGCCGCCTCGAGCTCGCGCCGGTTCGGCTTGAAGACGGTGACGTCGCGGTAGAGGAAGAAATTGCGGTACTTCGGGTCGACGACGACGGGGATGCCGCGCGCGATGGCCGCGTCGATCGCCGCGCGGATGACCGGGGGCATCAGCACCCCCTTGTTGTAGTCCTCCAGGACGAGCGCATCGGCGCGCGCGACGGCGCCCCGCGCCGCGTCGAGCAGCAGCGCCATCTCGTCCCCCTCCAGCTCCGCGTCCTCCTCCTCGTCGATGCGAACCAGCTGCTGCGCCCGCGCCAGGATGCGCGTCTTCTGCGTGGTGACTCGCGCCACCGGCACGAGCGAGCCCAGGTCGCCCCCCAGGGCACCCAGCATCTCCGAGAGCGTCCCCCCCTCCCGATCCCGCCCGATTCCCGCCACCAGCTCGCACCGCGCGCCGAGGGCCAGAACGTTCTGCGCCACGTTCGCCGCCCCCCCCAGCGCGTACTTGCGGTCGCGCACCCGAACCACCGGGACTGGCGCTTCCGGGGAGATTCGCTCAACATCCCCGGCGAGGTAGATGTCGAGCATGGCATCCCCGATGACCGCGATGCGCTTACCTTGTCCCAGCCTCAGGAGCCCGACCAGGCGCTCGCGCGTCAGAGAGTTCGTCATGGTTGGGGCAACCTAGGCCGCCCCGCGTGGGCGGTCAACCGGACTGCCGTGTCCGGCACGCCCCTTGCCTTTGTGCTCCCGTCATGGCCACTCCACGTCCGCTTCGCCCCTCGCCAGGTTGCCCTCCCTGACCAACCGATTCGCAGAATCCGCCAAGGCGAGGCTGCACACCGTCCAGGAGTACTTCACCCTGGCCGGCAAGGCGCTCGGCTTCATCTTCGCCCGACCCTTCTACACCCAGGATCTCATCCAGCAGATGGACGAGATCGGGGTGAAGTCGCTCGGGATCGTGCTCCTCACGGGCTTCTTCACCGGCATGGTGCTCGCCCTGCAGTCGAGCGTGCAGATGGCGCAGTTCGGCGCCACCATGTACATCGGCCGCCTCGTCGCCGGCTCGATGATCCGCGAGCTCGGGCCCGTCCTCGCCGGCCTGATGGTCGCCGGACGCGTCGGCTCCGGCATCGCCGCGCAGCTCGGCTCCATGCGGGTCACCGAGCAGATCGACGCGCTCAACACCCTGGGCACGGATCCCATCAAGAAGCTCGTGACGCCCCGCGTGCTCGCGGCGCTCATCATGATGCCCCTGCTCACCGTCATCAACGACTTCGTCGGCATCGTCGGGGGCAACCTCATCTCCACCCTGCTGGTCGGCGTCCCCAGTGGGCTGTACTGGCGCACCGTGTGGGAGCAGATCGCCTCCGGGGGCTTCACGCTTCACTTCATCCCGAACGACTTCATCCAGGGCCTCGTCAAGCCCTTCGTCTTCGGCGGGGTGATCGCGATCTCCGGCTGCTACTTCGGCCTCAACACCACCGGCGGCACCGAGGGGGTGGGGCAGAGCACGACGCGCACGGTGGTGCTCTCCAGCATCCTCATCCTCGTGGTCGACTACTTCCTCACGCAGATCCTTCTCTCGGTGTTCACGCCATGACGGACGAACGCCGGCACGACGGACGCCGCGTTGCCGAACGCACGGAAGATCGGGTGCGCGAGGCCATCCGCACCGAGCTCGCGAAGGATGCCCCTGAGGCCGCCGAGCGCGCGCAGGAGCAGCAGGACCGCGGCGAGTCGGACCCGATCATCGAGCTGGAGCACGTCTTCCTCGCCTTCGACTCCCCCATCCTCGAGGATGTCTCCTTCGTCGCACGACAGGGCGAGACGATCTGCGTCGTCGGCGAGTCCGGGACGGGCAAGAGCACCGCGCTCAAGCTCATCCTTCGCCTCCTGATCCCCGACAAGGGCTCGGTGAAGATCAAGGGGAAGGACATCACCAAGCTCACCTTCCAGGAGGCGCTGGAGGTGAGGCAGGGGATGGGGATGGTGTTCCAGGGCGCCGCCCTGTTCGACTCGATGAGCGTATTCGAGAACATCGCCTATCCGCTGCGCGAGCACACGAAGCTGAACGAGGAGGAGATCGAGGCGCGCGTGCGGGAGAAGCTCCAGTTCGTCGACCTCGAGCCGGACCGCGTGATGGACCAGCTGCCGTCGGAGCTCTCCGGCGGAATGCGCAAGCGCGTCGGCATCGCCCGTGGAATGGCCGATAATCCGGAGATCATGCTCTACGACGAGCCGACCTCCGGCCTCGACCCGCTCACGACGGGCACGATCACACGACTGATCCTCAAGCTGCAGCGCGAGCTCGGCGTCACCAGCGTCGTCGTCTCGCACGACATCCGCTCGGTGTTCACCATGGCCACGCGAATCGCCGTCCTGAACGAGCGCCACATCGCCTTCTTCGGCACCCCCGAGGAGATGACGGCCTCCAACGACAAATACCTCCGCGACTTCCTGGGCGGCTACTAGCATGAAGCGATCATCCACAATCACCTGGGACCAGCTCCGCGTCGGCCTCGTCATCGCGCTCAGCGTCGGCATTCTCGGCGTCGCGGTCTGGAAGCTGGGCGAGTCGGCCAACCTGTTCACCAAGCGCTACGAGCTCATCGCCTACCTCCCTGACGCGAACGGGCTCAAGGAGGGTGGCTCCGTGATGGTCGCGGGCCAGATGGCCGGCACCGTCGCGAAGATCGAGTTCCTCCCCGTGGACGCGGACACCACGCGCAACCTCAAGCTCACTCTCGCGGTGGACGCCACGGTGAAGGAGCAGATCCGGCGCGACTCGCGCGGGAAGCTGCGCACCCTCGGCCTGCTCGGCGACAAGGTGTTCGACATCACCCCGGGCACGCCGAAGGCCAGGGCTCTC
>JBBQJC010000116.1:0-11207 GCA_038325515.1 Gemmatimonadales bacterium
CCCCTCGGCCTCGCCGACGTCGGCGATCACCACGGTCACGTCGGCACCCGTGCCCTCGCGGATCGCGGCCGCCGCCGCGCGCAGCGCATCGCCGCCCCGCGCGCACAGCACCAGGGTGCACCCTTCCGCTGCCAGCTCCTCGGCGACCGCCCGTCCGAGCCCCCGGCTCGACGCCGCTACGAGCGCGACGCGCCCACGCAGTCCGAGATCCATTACTTCTGCTGCGCGTGGAAGTAGCTGTCGGTGCCGTCGAGCCAGTCCTGGCGCGGGGGATTGAAGACGTCGACGTCGAGCGTGTCCTCGAGCGCGACCGCCTCGTGCGGCACGTTGGACGGGATGTGCAGCACTTCGCCGGCGCGCACGACGACCTCCTGTGCGCGGTCGGCGCCGATGTAGAAGTGCAGCGCGCCGCTCAGGATGTAGGTGAGCTGCTCGTTGTGGTGCGAGTGCTGCGGCACCACCGCGTCCTTCTTGAGGTAGACGTGCGCGAGCATCATCCCGTCGCCGGTGATCAGCTTGCGGGAGATGACGTCGGTGACCCGCTCCTCGGGGAGGTCGGACCAGCGGAAGTGGCGGACGGCGGCGTCGGACATCGGTCGGCGATGTTTGGAGGGTAAGGAGTGTCGCTCGCCGGAAGCTCGCCTCCCCGCGCCGCTCCCGCTACCCGGCGGCGTCCTCGGCGCGTGTTCCCTGTCGGACGCGCGTGGAGCGCTCCGCGCGCCGGCGCGCCACCTCGAGCGCCGTGACGCACGCCGACAACCAGATCCCCCCGGCGGCGACCCCCTCCACCACATCGCTGAAGTAGCGCTCACCCACGTAGACGCGACCGAAGCAGATCGCCATCACGAGGACGGCGGTGGCCGTCACGATCGTCATCGCCCGCCGCCGTCCGGGCAACAGCAGCACCAGGAAGTACGCGAGCACCCCGTACCCGACGACCGACGCGATCGCCTGGCCGCTCGGCGTTCCGAGCACCTCGGTATGCGCTGCGTCGGCAGCGATGTGCGTGTGCACGAGATAGCGCTTCACTACCAGCTCCATGAGTATCCCGCCCGCGATCGCCGCCGCGAGCCCGATGCTGGGCAGCCAGTTGCGGCGGATGGCGAACAGCGCCCCGAGCGCCAGAAGCGGGATCCCCACGACCCTGAGCTCGCCGAAGCGGCTCAGCCCCTTCCAGATCGCGATGGATGCGGGGGTCGCCGTGTCGCGCAGCGCGGCGGCCAGCGCGAGATCGAACTGTGGCACCGCGTCGTGCGACATCACCGCGTTCGTCACCGCGGCGAAGATCACGAGCGTCACGAAGCTGAGGCCGAGCCCCAGTGTGAGGTTGAGGCCCAGATAGTCGCCGGGGGTGAAGCGGCGGAAGAGGAAGGCGCGCGCCCGCGGCGAGCGCGCCGCGAGCCATCGCACCGGCGCGGTCCCCAGCACGCGGTTGATCGCGGTCCCCTCCGCGTGCCAGGCCGCGTCGCTCTCCTCCACCAGCCAGCCCCCGGCGATGGCGATCAGCGCGAGCGTGCCGAGCGCCAGCACCACCACAAGCGCGGCGCGTCCCAGTCCGTGCCCGAAGGCAGGGGGATGCTGCCCGAAGAAGTACCCCACTCCGCAGAACACCGCGGACCACACCGCGGCGCCGATCACGTTGTAGATGGAGAACCTCCACACGCTCATCGTGGAGAGCCCGGCCAGCGGCGAGATCAGCATGCGCGCGAACGGGATGAATCGACCCGCGATCACCGCGCTCGCGCCATGCCGGTCGAAGAAGCCGCGGGTTCGCTCGAGCACCGCCGGATGCACCTTCTTCGAGTGGCGCTCGTAGAAGGTCCCCCCTCGGCGGCCGGCGCCGAATGCCACGGTCGTGCCGAGCGCCGACGACACCGTCGCGATCACGAACAGTGTCGCCAGCGAGAGCCGGCCGTGCGCCGCGAACGCCGCCGCGGTGATCAGCGTGGTGTCGGTCGGAAAGGGGATCGCGATCCCCTCGAAGAACAGGAAGGCCGCGACGATGAGGTAGCCGTATTCGCTGATGAGCTGTCCAAGATGTCCGATCATCGGCGAATTCGCTCTCCATGTTCCGGGGTGGGACCATCCTTGCACGAAGCGGGCTCACCCCCGGCGCCGGCTCGGGCACGGGCGGTGCACCTCACGCGTTCACCGCCGATGCGCTCACCTCTCCCGCTTCTCCTGACGCTTCTCGTGGCCGCCTGCACTGGACGCTCGCCCGGATCGAACCTGCGCGATGGGAAGCTCGCGCCCTGCCCCGCGACGCCAAACTGCGTCTCCACCGAGGCGACGGACGACGTCCATCGGATGCCACCGATCCCCTTCGCCGACGCGCCGCAGCAAGCGCAGGCGCGCATGGCCGCCGCGCTCCGTGCCGAGCCGAGGATGCGGATCGTCGAGGAGCGGCCCGGATATCTGAGGGCAGAAGCGCGAAGCCTCGTCTTCCGTTTCGTCGACGACATCGACGTCGTCATCGACGCGGACGCGAGGTTGATTCGCTTCCGCTCCGCTTCACGCCTCGGTCGCAACGACTGGGGGGTGAACCGGGCTCGGCTGGCGCGCGTATCACGTCGCGCCCAATTCCTGCATTCGCCCCCGTCATGACCCAGATCAGACCCGAAGGCCTCCGCCGTTCGACGGTCGGGGCCGCGTCGCGCGGTACCCGCACGTTGATGCTCGCCCTGGCGATCCTCCCGGCGGCCGCCGCGACGGCGCCGCCCCTGTTGGCGCAGGTGACGCCGACTCCGGCGGACACCCGCACCGTCGTCCCCCGCGACACGGCGGACGCCGAGCGGCATCAGACGCTGTTCACCTTTCGCGACGCGGCGCTCGCCGCGGGGTTCGCCGGCCTCACGGTGGTGATGTTCCCTGCCGACAAGCATCTCGCCCTGCAGCTGCAGGACGAGGAGCTTCAGACCAACAAGTTCCTCGGGAAGTCGGCGACCGGATTCGAGTTCATCTCGACCCCGGGCTCCTTCATCATCGGCGGCGGGTTGTACGCGTTCGGGCGGCTCGCCGGCCATCCGGACATCGCCGACCTTGGCTGGCACGGCACCGAAGCCGTGCTCGTCGCCTCGGGAATCAGCAACGTGCTCAAGGGGATCATGGGCCGGTCGCGCCCCTATGTCGTGGGCGACACGATCCCCAGCGACTTCAAGTTCGGCAAGGGGTTCAGTGGCGGCTCAGGCCAGCAGTCGTTCCCGTCCGGCCACTCGACGACGGCGTTCGCGGCCGCCGCGGCGGTCACCAGCGAGGCGCGTCGAATCTGGCCGCGATCCCTCTGGGTCGTGGCGCCGGTGATGTACGGCGGCGCCACCCTCGTCGGCCTCTCGCGCATGTACCACAACCGGCACTGGGCGAGCGACGTCGTGCTGGGAGCCGCCATCGGCACCTTCAGCGGATTGAAAGTGGTGCGCTACTCGCACGCGCATCCCGACAACAAGCTCGATCGGTTCATCCTGAGCGCGAGTGTGATGCCCGACGGGCAGGGAGGCGGCATCGTCGCCTTCTCCCTCCCGACCCCCTGACCGCGAGATCGCCGCGTCGCCATCCCTGCGGCGACACGTTCGAGCGGGCTGGCGCCGAAAGGCGCCAGCCCGCTTGTCACGTGCGGGCGCCCGCGCGCCCTGGCGGGACGACGTCCGCCGCCGCATCGTGATGTAACCCCGCCAGCCCGTGGCTCGTACTGGATCACATGATGACGACTCCTTCGAATCAGGCCGCCCCCGCGGCGGCCCAGGCCACCGCCGTTCCGGCCGCCCCCGCGGCCCCTGCCGCTCCAGGGAGCGGGGCGCCGTTCGTGGTCCGGCCCAGCCAGTTGGCTGCCCCCGCATCGAGATATACCTCGGCCGAGATCGCCGCCCTGCGGCAGCGGGGAGAGGAGCTCTCGCGCCAGCTCAAGTCCGCGGACGGGCGCCGCAGCGGTATCCAGCAGCGGTTGCAACAGGGGCAGGGAACCGACAAGGCGGGCCTCGAGAAGCGGCTGACCGTGCTCGATGACCGCATCGCGAACCTCGAGCTGGACATCGAGGAGAATGGCCGGGCGCTCGCGTCGCCGGCGGCCGCCAAGGTCATGGCGTCCAGCAACCTCGGCGCCCGCCGGGAACAGCTCCTCGACGCGATGGTCCCCATCTCCATCGTGTTCACCGTGCTGGTGCTCTTTCCGATGGCCTTCGCCCGGGCGCGCCGCATCTGGCGCGGCGCCGACGTCCCGCGCCAGTCCTCGCTCCCCGCCGACACCATCGAGCGGCTGGAGCGGATGGAGCAGGGGATCGACGCCATCGCCATCGAGGTCGAGCGCGTCTCGGAGGGACAGCGCTTCGTCACCCGCCTCATGTCGGAGCGAGCCGCGCTCGGCGCGGGCGAGGCCCCGATGGAGCCGATCCGCGTGGGCGCGCAGCAGAGCGCCGGCGTGCCCCGGTAGGGGAGCGCACACCAGCGGGAGCGTCATGGCGCGCGCCGCAGCCCCATTCGTGCACGCCCCCGATCTGCCCCTCGAGCACGACGCGGGGTTCGCCGGCGCGTCAGTCCGCGCCGACCGCGCACTGAGCCACACTCCCGTCGCGCAGATCGGACGGCCGATCGTCTCCGGCGGAAGGGAGATCCGCGTCGGCACCGCGTCCTGGACCGATCCGACCCTCACCAAGAGGGGGATCTTCTATCCCCGCGGCTGTTCCACGGCCGAGGCGCGCCTGCGCTTCTACGCCAGCCAGTTCCCGGTGGTGGAGGTCGATTCGAGCTACTACTCCCTGCCCGAGCGTTCGACGGCGGCGCTGTGGGCGGAGCGGACCCCTGACGACTTCGTCTTCCACCTGAAGGCGCACGCCCTGATGACGGGCCAGCCGACGGAGGTGGCCAGGCTTCCCGAGCCGCTGGTCGACGCGCTGCCAGCCGGCCTCGCCGGCCGGCGGACGATCTACGCGAAGGATCTGCCCGCTGGGCTGCTCGATGCCGTGTGGGCGCACTTCCTCGACGCGCTCGAGCCACTCCGCTCGGCCGGGAAGCTCGGCGGGGTGCTCCTGCAGTACCCGCGCTGGTTTCTCCCCACGCCCGAGAACAAGGAGCATCTCGCCGAGTCGGGGCGGCGGCTGGAGGGGACGCCGGGCGCCGTGGAGCTGCGCAACCGCCACTGGTTCGCGGGAGGGACGGGTGGCGGAATGGCCCGAACGCTCGAGCTGCTGCGCGAGCTGGGTCTCACCTATGTGATGGTGGACGGTCCACAGGGGCTGGAGAGCAGCGTGCCGGCCGACGTCGGCGTGAGCACGCCCGATCACGCGATCGTCAGGCTGCACGGCAGGCGGTCCGCCACCTGGGAGGCGCAGGGCGTGGCCACCGTCGAGCGGTACCGGTATCTGTATTCTCCGCCGGAGCTCGAATCGTGGGTGCCGCGCATCGAGCTGGCGACCGCCGGGGCACGCCGCACGACGGTCTTCCTCAACAACTGCTACGGGAATTACGGCACCACCAACGCACGCGAGCTCGTGGCGCTGCTGAGCGGCGAGTGCTCTTCCAGAGGGTCGTGAGCCAGATGTAGCGAGCACCGACACGCCGTCCCCGCCGCAACTTCGCCTCCGTCCCTCTAATCGGCGGAGCGCTGCGAGCCACGCGACGAGGGCTCGGCACGATGGCACAGGAGGACCAGCTCGCTGTCGGGGCGGTCGGCCCATCCGTCGGGGATCGGGTGCAGGCGACGCTTCCCGTTCGGCGACTCGAAGACGAGCCAGCCGGCGCCCAGGCCGTCCTCCATCTGGATGCGCACCTCTCTCCGGACTCGGCGGTCCGACGTGGCGCGCGCGCCGAACCGGCGCTCCGAGACGCTGCGTCGCTCCGCAGACGTGGGAATGACCTCCCACACCTGCCAGGAGGTGCCCTCGTCGTCGACGAACTCGCGATGTGCCAACCGATCCCCTCGGTCAGATCCGATTCATCAGGGGCTGCGTGGTCAGGACTTCCAGCTCAACGCCAGGAGCTCTTCTTCCGAGAACTCGTGCCAGTGGGCAGGGTAGTC
The DNA here is from genome assembly GCA_038325515.1 of Gemmatimonadales bacterium. GTDB lineage: Bacteria > Gemmatimonadota > Gemmatimonadetes > Gemmatimonadales > Gemmatimonadaceae > AG11. Next base: position 6,008 of record JBBQJC010000116.1, read on the forward strand.
GCGCACGCGGCGCACCGCGGCCTCGCTGGCGAAGATCAGCGACATCCCCCGCCGGCGGTCATACTCCCCGAATTCCTGCTCGTAGACGCGCCAGCGAGTTCCGTCGGCGTCGACAAAGTCCCGGACGCGCTCGGGAACCCCATGTGCCGGGGTCACTCGGTGGCGGTTCGGGAGGCTCGACATTGATCGGCTCGGAGGCGCGGGGGCATCGATTCGCGTAGGAAGCTGGAAAACTGCATCGTGCACCCCCGCTGGTCAACGCGGACCAGCGCACCCCTCATCACGGTACGGCAGCCAATGTCATCCTTTCCCGACCACTTTTCAGCCCTGGCGAGGGAATACGCGACGTTTCGGCCCGCGTATCCCGCGGCGCTGCCGGAGTGGCTCGCCTCACGGGTGCCGGGAGCTCGCGATGCCGTCGTCTGGGACTGCGGTACGGGCAATGGCCAGGCGGCCCTGGCGCTCGCGCCCTATTTCGGGGCGGTGATCGCCACCGACGCGAGCCCGGCGCAGCTCTTCCAGGCGCCGCGTGCGCCAGGGGTCCACTATGCAGCGATGGCGGCGGAGAGGGCGGCGCTTCCCGACGAGTCGGTCGGGCTGGTGACCGTGGCGCAGGCGCTTCACTGGTTCGACCTCGAGCGTGGTGGACAGCGGATGCGCCGGGCTACCCCTCCCCTTCTCCGAGATTCGCGAGGTTCCTCGCTTCCATATGGAAGCGAGCTGGAGCTTCGGGGAGCTGATGGGGTACCTGGGGACCTGGTCGGCGGTGAGGCGGTACAGCCTGGCGAAGGGAGAGAGTCCGCTCGCAACGCTGGAGCCCGTACTGGCGGCGACATGGGGAGACCCGCGGGTTCGGCGGGAGGTGAGGTGGCCGCTGAACGTCAGGTCGAGCTGTCGGTAAAGCGCGTGGGGCTGTTACGAAACGGTACACAGGCTCACTCCTCCATGGAGGGGGAGGGTCATCGTGACATTTTTCCCCACGGATCCCGGGAAGGACTTTCAGGCGTTGTGCGAAATTCCGTGCATATTGCACGATCTGCCGAAGAATGGCCCGGGGACAGTTCGACCGCAGCCGTGCGGACATAACGTCCTCATCGCGCCGATTCGAGGCCAACTAAAGTCAGCCTGACCGGGTGCCGATGCTTCATTCATCTGGCCTCAGGGTTGCTTTTGCCAGCGGTTGTCGAGGCTGCCAAGCCACGATGCCCCATCTCGCTCGACGCCTGGCTCGAACTGCCGACACTCTACGGCGACCGACCACGCGATCACATCACATCGAGCGTGTGGAAACCCCTGATCCCGGGCGCCGCAGTCCGGAAGGTGAAGAATCCATGTTCAACAACGTACGCAAGGCTCTCGTCGCGCTGGTCCTCTCCGGTGTCATCGTCGCCTCGAGCGCGTGTGGCATCGACAAGGCCACCAGCGCCCCGGCCGCCAAGGCCGGCACGTCCCTCCTGGGGACTTCCAAGTTCGTGCCGTCGAGCAAGATCCTGTTCGGGATTCCGGACGGCGTGTACACGGTGACGGTCGTGCCGGGCGTGGCCACCTCGTTCGACATCGGCGGGACCAGCCGCCTGGACATTCCGGCCGACGCCATCTGCGACCTGGCCACATCGGGTTACGGCACCGGCACCTGGGACAATGCGTGCACCCCGACCTCGACGCCGGTCACGATCACGGTGACGTCGACGGGCGCCACGACGGCGCATCCGAAGGTGTCGTTCCAGCCGGACATGCGCTTCAGCCCGGACAAGAACGTCCAGCTGTACATGTACGGGAAGGACGTGACGGCGGCTGATGCGGCGGGCTGGCGCATCAACTACTGCACCGTCACCAACGGTACGATCGGCTGCGTGAACGAGGCGACGACGGACAGCTCGCTGGTCTCGCACGTGGACGCGGTCAGCCAGGTCGTCTTCCGCCGCATCAAGCACTTCTCGGATTACACGATCGACTTCTGCGACCCGAACGTGGACGCCTGCTTCACCGGGTACACCATCGTTCCGTGAGGTGGCGCGCAAGACAGCGCGCGGCGGGTTGACTGATGGGTGCGCGTCCTTCGGGACGCGCACCCATCAGTCTTTCAGTGCATCGTTACGGGTGGCTGGTGGCGCGCGGCGAGGAGATCGCCGAGACTCACCTGGCGTAGGGACCCGGTTGTCCCGGTAGGGCGAAGTAGAGCGGATGCTCCGTCATGCCGATGACCGAGGTGTCGCCCCACTCGCACTGCATAATGCGAATGATCTGGCTATTTGCACGAATTGCCGTCTCCTGACGGTCAGTCCTTCCGACCGCTCCGCGGCGGGCAGTCTGACTGCAGTGCCTGTGGGTGGATCCAGCGCAGGTCAGGCTGACCGGCTGCCGGTGTTCGACGCAAGTGGCCTCAGCGTTGCTTTTGTCAGTCTCCAAAGCCGTGGTCAGCCACGATGTCCCAGTCGTCTCGATGGCTTCTCAGACGCCGATACTTAGAACGTTCGACACCACAGGCTCTCCTTTTTCGAGCATGTGGAAACCCTGATCCCGGGCGCCGCAGTCCGGAAGGTGAAGAATCCATGTTCAACAACGTACGCAAGGCTTTCGTCGCGCTGGTCCTCTCCGGTGTCATCGTCGCCTCGAGCGCGTGTGGCATCGACAAGGCCACCAGCGCCCCGGCCGCGAAGGCCGGCACGTCCCTCCTCGGGACTTCCAAGTTCGTGCCGTCGAGCAAGATCCTGTTCGGGATTCCGGACGGCGTGTACACGATCACGGTGCAGCCGGGCGCGGCCATCTCGTTCGACATCGGCGGGACCAGCCGCCTGGACATCCCGGCCAACGGGATCTGCGATCTGGCCACATCGGGTTACGGCACCGGCACCTGGGACAATGCGTGCACCCCGACCTCGACGCCGGTCACGATCACGGTGACGTCGACGGGCGCCACGACGGCGCATCCGAAGGTGTCGTTCGAGCCGGCCTTGCGCTTCAACCCGGCGACCAACGTCCAGCTGTACATGTACGGCAAGAACGTCACGAGGCAGGATGCCGATGGCTGGTACATCAGGTACTGCGCGAACACCCTCACCGGTGCGAGCAGCTGCATCGACGAGTCGGCGACGGACGGCTCGCTGAAGTCGACGGTCGATGTCGTCAACAGCGTGGTTTTTCGCCGGATCAAGCACTTCTCGGATTACGAGCTGATATTCGATACCGGCTACGTGATCGTGCCGTAATGGCAGTGGCGCCCGTCACGTCGTGACGGGTGTAACGCGGGCCGGTGGATGCTCGTCCTCTGGGACGGGCCTTCATCGGCCCGCACGGTTTCATCTCCCTTCGGCGACTGGATCGCCTCGTGGCACCTTCCGACAACACCGGCGCCCTCCCGGCGCGCAGTCCGCATCTCCGACTCGTCGACGTCCCAGAGCCGCACGCTTCGGCGCGGGCGCTGATCGACGAAGCGCGCGCCCTCGACAAGCTCGGGTCGCGCGCGGAGGCGCGGGAGCTCTACGAACGAGCATTGCACGCCCTCGACTCGTCGTCGCCGGCGATGGCGTCGATGCTGCTGCGCTGGATTGCGCGGTCGTACGAGGTGGACGCCAACTACGAAGCGGCCGCCGACTGCGCCGAGGCGGCCGTCGCGACGGCGGAGCTGAGCGACGACAGGAACGCCCTCGGTCACGCACTGAATGTCCTCGCGGCCGCCAAGTGGCGTCTCGGCGAGCTGACCGAAGCGGAGCAGCTCTTCCACGAGGCGCTCGAGCGCGGCACGAGCACGACCGATCCGCGCCTCCAGGTGGACGTCAACACCAACCTCGGGTCGCTCGCGAAGATTCGCGGCGACTTCCGCGAGGCGCTGCGCTACTACCAGTCGGCGCTGGCGCTCGGCCGCGGCCACTCGCTCCTCGACAACATCCTCGTGGCGCTCAACAACCTCGCGCTCACGAACATGGATCTCGGCCGCCTCGATGCCGCGGAGGAGACGCTCAACGAGGCGCTGACGATCGCCAACGCGCTGGGCGGACTGTCGTACCGGATCCAGCTCGAGGTCAACTACGCGCAGCTCCAGATCGACAAGGGAGATCTCGTCGAGGCGAAGCGGCGCTGCGATCGCGGGATGACGTTGGCGGCGCACCTGAAGGATACGCGCGCCAATGGCGAGGCGGAGCGGGTCTATGGCGTGATCGCCCGTGAATCCGGCGATCTCGCCACGGCCGAAGCGCATCTCGGCAAGGCGCGGGACATCGCTGCCGCGGCGGGGGACATGTCGCTGGAGGGACGGGCCAACTGCGACCTTGCCGAGCTGTTCGGCAAGATGGGTCGGAACCGGGAGACGCTCCGCGCGCTCAACCGCGCCCACATCTGCTACTCCAAGCTGAGTGCGCGCCATGCGCTCGCGGACGTCGGGCGCCGCATGTCGGCGCTCGAGGGGGACTTCCTCGACGTCGTCCGCCAGTGGGGCGTGTCGATCGAGTCCAAGGACATCCACACCCAGGGCCACTGCGAGCGCGTGGCGGACCTGGCGGGTGCGCTCGCCGCGAAGGTCGGGCTGGACGAGACCTCGCTGTTCTGGTTCCGCATCGGTGCGCTGCTACATGACGTCGGCAAGCTGATCGTCCCGGCGGAGGTGCTCAACAAGACCGGCAAGCTGACGGACGAGGAATGGAATCTCATGAAGCAGCATCCGGCGGCCGGTGTCGAGATGCTCGCGGACGTGGAGTTCCCCTGGGACGTCGCGCCAATGGTGCGCAGCCATCACGAACGGTGGGACGGCCGAGGGTATCCGGACGGATTGGCCGCCGAGGCAATCCCGCTGCCCGCGCGCATTCTCTGCATCGCCGACGTATACGACGCACTGACGTCGGAGCGGAGTTACAAGCGCGCCTTCTCGCATCTCGAGGCGATGGAGATCATGCGCCGCGACGTGGGGCGGCAGTTCGATCCCGCGCTGTTTGTGAAGTTCGAGGAGCTGGTGCGGCGCGGCACGGCGAGCACGGCGTCGGCAAAGAAGGCCGCAACTCCGGCTGGGCGCTCCAAGACGCCGATCTCGGCGACCGTGTCCGAGGACGACGACCTGACGGGCGCACTCCTGCGGAAGGCATTCGTGAATGTGACGTCCGCCGTGCTCGCGGAGCGACGCCGTACCGGCGCCCCGGTCTCTCTCCTTGTGGTGGATGTCGACCAGTTCAAGTCGGTGAACGACACGTATGGCCACCTGACCGGCGAC
>JBBQJC010000117.1:0-11020 GCA_038325515.1 Gemmatimonadales bacterium
AAGAAGGAGGACAAGATGGGGCTGCGCGCCTCGCCCACCGTCCAGCTCAACTTCGACGGGCTGCGCGTGCCCGCGGAGAATCTCCTCGGCGAGGAGGGGCAGGGCTTCGTCTACGCCATGCGGTCGCTCGACAACGGCCGGCTCGGCATCGCCGCACAGGCGCTGGGGATCGCGCAGACGGCGCTGAACCACTCGCTCGACTACGCCGCCGAGCGGGAGCAGTTCGGCAAGCCGATCAGGGAGTTCCAGGCCATCCAGTTCAAGCTGGCCGACATGGGCGCGCGCATTGCCGCCGCGCGCGCGCTGTTGCACGCTACGGCCGCCGCGAAGGACCGCGGCGAGCCGATCACGCAGTACGGCTCGATGAGCACGCTGCTCGCGAGCGAGACCGCCATGTTCGTGACGACAGAGGCGGTGCAGATCTTCGGCGGGTACGGGTACGTGAAGGAATACCCCGTCGAGAAGCTCTTCCGCGACGCCAAGATCACGGAGATCTACGAGGGCACCTCGGAGATCCAGCGCATCGTCATCGCGCGCGAGCTGTACGCCTCACGTTCCTCCAACTGACTCCAGAGCCAATCACATGAAGCTCTTCGACACGATCGCCGAGATGGGCCACGAGCAGCTCGTCGTCTGCAACGACACGGGCGCGGGCTATCGCGGCATCATCGCGATCCACAGCACCACCCTCGGGCCCGCCCTCGGCGGCACCCGCTTCTGGCAGTACGCGTCGGACGACGAGGCGATCATCGACGCGCTGCGCCTCGCGCGCGGCATGACGTACAAGAACGCCGTGGCCGGCCTCAACCTCGGCGGCGGCAAGTCGGTGATCATCGGCAACAACAAGACGCACGACCGCGAGATGATCTTCCGCGCCCACGGCCGCTTCGTGGAGTCGCTCGGCGGCCGCTACATCACGGCCGAGGACGTGGGGACGAGCACGGCCGACATGGACTACGTCCACATGGAGACCGACTACGTGTCGGGCCTCGCCGGCCGCTCGGGCGACCCCTCCCCGGTGACGGCGCACGGCGTCTTCCGCTCCATCCAGGCCTCCGCCAAGGAGCGCTGGGGCTCGGATGACCTGAGCACCAAGACCGTCTCGGTGCAGGGCTGCGGCCACGTCGGCTATTACCTCGCCAAGGAGCTGCACGGCGCCGGCGCCAAGCTCGTCGTCACCGACATCGACGCCGAGCGGGTGAAGCAGGTGGTGAACGAGTTCGGCGCGACGGCGGTGGGCACCGACGAGATCTACGGGGTGAAGGCCGACATCTTCGCGCCGTGCGCGCTCGGCGGCATCATCAACGACAAGACGATCCCGCAGCTCAAGGTGGAGGTGCTGTGCGGCGCGGCCAACAACGTGCTCCTCGAGGAGCGTCACGGGACCGCGATCGAGGACAAGGGAATCCTCTACGCCCCCGACTACGTCGCGAACGCGGGCGGCGTGATCAACGTGTACTCGGAGCTCGCCGGCTGGGATTCGGCGCGCGCCTTCCGCAAGGCCGACGAGATCTACGACACGATCCTCAAGGTCTTCGCGATCGCGAAAAGCGACAAGGTGCCGAGCTTCGTCGCCGCCGACCGCCTGGCCGAGCAGCGCATCAGGGCTGTGGGCACGATGGTGAAGACCTGGCCGCAGTGGCCCAACAAGTGACGGCCGCGTAGCGGATGCCCAGCACCGAGACCATCCTCATCGCCTCCGACCATGCCGGCTTCGAGCTGAAGGAGAAGCTCGAGGCCGAGCTGCGGGCGCTCGGCTACGACGTCGACGACCTGGGCCCCGATTCCGACGCGTCGATCGACTATGCCGACTTCGCCCATCCGCTCGCCGAGCGGGTCTCGAGCGGCAGCGCGGCGCGCGGGGTCCTGCTCTGCGGCACGGGGCTCGGCATGTCGTACGCGGCGAACCGGCACCCCAACGTGCGCGCCGCCGTGGCGTGGACGCCGGAGATCGCGGCGCTCGCCCGCGAGCACAACGACGCCAACGTCCTCGTCCTGCCGGCGCGGTTCGTCGGCGAGCAGGAGGGGAAGGACATCCTGAAGGCCTGGCTCGACACCCCCTTCGCCGGCGGGCGCCACGCGCGCCGCGTCGCGAAGATCGAGCTCGGCGATCACTCTACCGAGGAGAAGCGCTGATGTCGTCCTGGTCCGATTGGAATCGCTGCCCGCCCGGCGAGACGCTGCGCGCCGCCGATCCGGAGATCGCCGCGCTCATCGACGAGGAGATCACGCGGCAGAACGACGGCCTCGAGCTGATCGCCAGCGAGAACTTCGTGTCGCCCGCCGTCCTCGAGGCGATGGGCTCCCCCCTCACGAACAAGTACGCCGAGGGACTGCCCGGCAAGCGCTACTACGGCGGCTGCGAGGTCGTCGACAAGGTGGAGCAGCTGGCGATCGACCGGGCGAAGCAGCTCTTCGGCGCGGAGCACATCAACGTGCAGCCGCACAGCGGCGCACAGGCCAATGCCGCGGTCTTCCTCGCCTTCCTCAAGCCGGGCGACACCTTCCTCGGGATGGACCTGTCGCAGGGGGGCCACCTCACCCACGGCTCGCCGGTGAACTTCTCCGGCCTCCTGTACAAGGCGGTGTCGTACGGACTCGACGACAACGGCTACATCGACATGGAACAGGTGCGCAGCCAGGCGCGCACGCACAAGCCGAAGATGATCATCGCCGGCTACAGCGCCTATCCGCGGATCGTGGACTTCCCCGCCTTCGCCGAGATCGCGAAGGAGGTGGGCGCGATCTTCATGGTGGACATGGCGCACTTCGCCGGCCTCTCGGCCACGGGTGCCTATCCCTCGCCGGTGCCGCACGCCGACGTCGTGACGACGACGACGCACAAGACGCTGCGCGGGCCGCGCGGCGGGATGATCCTCTGCAAGGCCGAGCACGCGGCCGCCATCAACAAGGCGGTCTTCCCCGGCGCGCAGGGCGGCCCGCTGGAGCACGTCATCGCCGCGAAGGCGGTCGCCTTCAAGGAGGCGCTCGAGCCCTCCTTCGCCGTGTACTCGCGCCAGGTCGTCGCCAACGCCCAGGCGCTGGCGAAGGCGTTCGTCGCGCGCGGCTACGAGCTCGTGTCGGGCGGCACCGACAACCACCTCATGCTGATCGACCTCCGCAACAAGGGGCTCACCGGCAAGGTCGCCGAGAAGGCGCTCGACCTGGCGGGGATCACCGTGAACAAGAACACGGTGCCGAGGGAGACGCAGTCCCCCTTCGTGACGAGCGGCATCCGCGTCGGCACTCCCGCGGTGACGACGCGCGGCATGCGCGAGGCGGAGATGGAGCAGATCGCCGCGCTCATCGACCGCGTGCTCCTCGCCGCCGACGACGCGAGCGTCGCCGCACAGGTGAAGGCCGACGTCAAGGCGCTGGCCGCCCGATTCCCCCTGTACCCCGTACCGCCCGGCAGCTCACGCTAGCCGGCGATCGTCGGCGCCGGCCTCGCGCCATCTCACTTCGTTCGCGGATCGTGCCACATGACTGCCACCGCCTCGAACGACCCATACGCTCCACGGCCGGAGCACCACTTCACCTTCGGCCTCTGGACAGTCGGTAACGTCGGGCGCGACCCGTTCGGCGACCCGGTGCGCCCCGTCGTCACCCCCGGCGAGATCGTGCGCAAGCTCGCCGGGCTCGGCGCGTACGGCGTCAATCTCCACGACGACGACCTCGTCCCGCGCGGGTCGTCGGCCGCGGACCGCGACCGCATCGTGCAGGAGTTCAAGGCGGTGCTCGCCGACACCGGGATGAAGGTGCCGATGGCCACCACCAACCTGTTCGGCGATCCTGTCTTCCGCGACGGCGCCTTCACCAGCAACGACTCGGCCGTGCGCCGCCACGCGCTGCAGAAGACGATGCGCTCGATGGACCTGGGGATCGAGCTCGGCGCGGAGACGTACGTCTTCTGGGGCGGCCGCGAGGGAGGCGAGACCAACGCGTCGAAGGACGTGCAGGAAGCGATGAAGTGGTTCCGCGACGCGCTCAACTTCCTCTGCGAGTATTCCATCTCGCAGGGCTACGGCTACCGCTTCGCGCTGGAGCCGAAGCCCAACGAGCCGCGCGGCGACATCTTCCTCCCGACGATCGGGCACGCCCTCGCGCTCATCTACACGCTCGATCACCCCGAGATGGTCGGTGTGAATCCCGAGGTGGCGCACGACACGATGGCGGGGCTCGACTTCTCGCATGGCGTCGCCCAGGCGCTCGAGGCGGGGAAGCTCTTCCACATCGACCTCAACGCCCAGAAGCCCGGCCGCTTCGACCAGGATCTGCGCTTCGGCAGCGAGGACCTGAAAGGGGCCTTCTTCCTCGTGAAGCTGCTCGAGGACGCGAAGTGGAAGGGGATGCGCCACTTCGACAGCCACGCCTACCGCACCGAGGACCAGCAGGGGGTGTGGGACTTCGCCGCGGGGAGCATGCGCACCTATCTCATCCTGGCGGAGAAGGTCGCGCGCTTCAACGCCGACGCCGAGATCCATGGGCTGCTCGGCGCGCTCGGCGCGCGGGGCGCCGCGCGCGGCCAGCGCGTCGCCTTCTCCCACGAGTCGGCCCGCGCGATCCGCGACGAGCAGTTCGATCTGGAGGCGCTCCGCGCGAAGGGGTACGGCTACGAGAAGCTCGACCAGCTCACGATGGAGATCCTGCTCGGAGTGCGCTGACGATGGCGGATCCGCTCTTCCTCGGCATCGACGTCGGAACGAGCGGGGTGAAGGCGATCCTCGTCGCGCCCACGGGCGAGGTGGTGGCGGCGTCCACCACCGCGCTCACCATGGCGACGCCGCGCCCGGGGTGGGCCGAGCAGGATCCCGGCGCGTGGTGGGACGCGGCGCTCACTTCGATCCACGCGCTGCGACGCGCCCGGCCCGATGCGTCGGTCGCCGCCGTGGGGATCTCGGGCCAGATGCACTCGTCGGTCTTCCTCGACGCGCGCGGCGACGTCATCCGTCCCGCCCTCCTCTGGTGCGACGGACGCACCACCGCCGAGTGCGCCGAGATCACCGAGCGCCTGGGCGGAGAGTCGCGGCTGCGCGAGCTGGTCTGCAATCCGGCGCTCGAGGGCTTCACCCTGCCCAAGGTGCTCTGGCTGCGGCGTCACGAGCCCGAGTCCTTCGCGCGGCTCGCCACCGTGATGCTGCCCAAGGACTACATCCGCTACCGGCTCACCGGCGTGCTCGCCACCGATCCGTCCGACGCGTCGGCGACGCTGATGTACGACACGGCGGGGATGCGGTGGAGCGACGAGATCATGTCGGCGGTCGGGCTGAGTGCATCCATGCTCCCCGACGTGGGCGGCTCGGCCGAGGTGCTCGGCCGGGTGACCGCCGACGCGGCGTCGCTCACCGCGCTGCCTCCCGGTACTCCAGTGGTCGGTGGCGGCGCCGACAATGCCTGCGGCGCGGCGGGGGCCGGCGTGCTCGCCCCGGGTGAGGTGGTGACGAGCTGGGGGACGTCGGGCACCGTGCTGGCGCCGATGTCGGCCCCGCGGGTGGATCCGGCGCTGCGCGCCCACACCTTCTGCCACGTGGCGCCAGGCGTCTGGTACATGATGGGTGTCGTGCTCTCGGCGGGAGGCGCCTTCAGCTGGTACCGCGAGCAGTTCGCGCGCGAGCTCGGACCACACGACGCGGCCCGCCAGCTCGACGAGGAGGCGGCAAGCGTGGGACGCGGGGCGGGAGGGGTGACCTTCCTTCCGTACCTCCAGGGCGAGCGCACCCCCCATCGCGACGCGGGGGCGCGCGGCGCCGTGCTGGGACTCTCCTTGGCGCACGGGAGGGCCCACGTCACCCGCGCCGTGCTCGAGGGGGTCTGCTTCGCCCTGCGCGACTCGCTCACCATCCTCCAGGAGCTCGGCCTCTCGCCGAGCAGCCTGCTGCTCACCGGGGGCGGTGCCCGCAGCCCCTTCCTGCGGCAGCTCCAGGCCGAGGTGTTCGGGCTGCCGGTGGCGACGGTGAACCGGGAGGAGGGGCCGGCGTACGGCGCGGCGCTGCTGGCCGCCGTGGGGGTCGGGGCCTTTCGAGACCTGGCCGACGCGGCCAGCACCACGCTCACCCGCGCCCCGCTGCAGCATCCCGATCCTGCGGCGCACGAGGAGTACGCCGCCGCCTACCGGCGTTTCCGTGCCTCTTACCCTGCGGCGCGTCCCGACCGACTTTCACTGGTCTCGTAGCCTCAGGGCAGGAGCGCGCACCTCGCATGCATCCAGTCGTCAGAAGGGTCGCCGGAGCGTCGGAGGGTGGGCTGATCGTCGTCGTCCTCCTCGTCACGCTGGTGCTGGCGCTGCTTGCCGGCTCGCATCCCGACCGCGCCAGCGGCGCGATGATCAACAACTTCTGGAACGCCAACACGCTCATCCAGACGGCAACCGACGCGAGCTTCTTCGCCATCATGGCGCTGGGCGCCACGATGGTCATCATCTCCGGGGGGATCGACCTGTCGGTCGGCTCCATCTACGCGCTCTCGGGGGTGACGATGGCGCTCGTGCTCCGCGCCGCCGCACCCGCCAGCGGCGCGGGGACGGTGCTGCTCGGTCTCGCGGTGTGCGCCGGCGTCGGACTGCTGTGCGGCATCCTCAACGGCGCGCTCGTCGTCGGCCTGCGCGTGCATCCCTTCATCATCACGCTGGGCTCGATGTGGGTGCTGCGGGGGATCGCCTTCGTCGTGACGAAGGCGGAGAGCATCCTCGTGCCCGCGCCGCTCACGAGCGTGGCGAAAGCCTCGCTCGGGCTGACGGGCGGCCTCTATCCCGTGCCGATGCTCGCGATGATCGGGCTCACCGCCGCGGCGAGCCTCTATCTCACGCGCACGGTGATGGGGCGGCACATCTTCGCCTTCGGCGGCAGCATCGAGGCGAGCCGCTTCGCCGGCCTCTCGCTCGCGCGCATCCAGATCGGCGTCTTCGCCCTCTCCGGGCTCACCGCGGGAGTCGCCGCCTTCCTCGGCGCCAGCTTCTACGGTTCCGCGTCGTCGGGCGACGCGCAGGGCTACGAGCTCTACGTCATCGCCTCCGCGGTCGTCGGCGGCGCGAGCCTGCTGGGCGGGAAGGGGAGCGCGCTCGGCGCGATGCTCGGCGCCATGCTCATCGTGCTCATCCGGCAGAGCATCCGCACGTTGCACTTCGACCAGAACTACGAGTGGATCGTGATCGGGTGCGCCATCATTCTCGCCGTCGTCGTGGACCAGTGGAGCACGCGCGCCGCGGCGCGCCGCTTCGCCCGCATCGCCGACGCTCCCTCCAGCACCGCCTGAACTTCCTTCACGCGAGCACTCCGATGACCATGCGACAGCTGCACGCATTCCTCCTCCTCGCCGGCCTCGCCGCCTGCAAGGGAGAAACCCGCGACGCGAAGTCCGCGGCGGGCACGCCCTCTTCCGCGAAGGGCAGGATCGTCATCGCGGTCATCGCGAAGAGCTCGGCCAACCCGGTGTTCCTCGCGGCCCGCACCGGCGCGGAGGCGGCGGCGAAGGAGATCTCGGCGAAGCGCAACCTGGACGTCGAGGTGGCCTGGCTCACCCCGCCCGAGGAGAACGCCGAGATGCAGGCGCAGCGCATCCGGCAGGCGGTCAACGACGGCGCGGCGGGGATCCTCATCGCCGCGTCGGACGCCGGCAAGGTGACGGGCGCGATCAACGACGCCGTGGACCGCGGCGTGCCGGTGATGACCTTCGACAGCGACGCGCCGCAGTCGAAGCGCTTCGCCCACTACGGCGTGGACGACGTGAAGACCGGCGCGACGGTGATGGCCGAGCTCGCGACACTGATGGACGGCAAGGGGAAGATCGCGATCCTCGCCGGCAACCAGAACGCGCCGAACCTCCAGATGCGCGTGCAGGGGGTGAAGGAAGAGGCGAAGAAGCACCCGGGGATCCAGATCGTCGGCACCTTCAACCACATCGAGACGCCGCAGGACGCGGCGGCCGAGATGATCCGCGTGAACAACGCGTATCCCGACGTGCGCGGCTGGGCGCTGGTCGGGGGCTGGCCCCTCTTCACGCAGACGCTGCTCACCGACCTCGACCCGGCCAGGCAGAAGGTGGTGGCGGTGGATGCCCTTCCCGCCGAGCTCCCGTACGTGGAGCGGGGCATCGTCCCCGTGCTGCTCGCCCAGCCGGTGTACAAGTGGGGATACGTCGGCGTGCAGGTCCTCGTGGACAAGGTGGTCGACAAGAAGGATCCGCCCCAGGTGAACATCCCGATGCAGCTCGTGCCGGTCACGAAGGCGAACCTGAACCAGTGGGGCCGGCAGCTTAGGGACTGGGGCTTCACCGACGTCGATCCGCGCTTCCTCACGCCGTGACGGCGATGGCAGCGCGCGAGCCCGCGGTCCGCTTCGAGGGGGTGAGCAAGCGCTTCCCTGGCGTGCAGGCGCTGCGCGACGTGACGCTGGAGATCGCCGCCGGCTCGTGCCACGCGCTGTGCGGGGAGAACGGAGCCGGCAAGAGCACGCTCGGGCGCGTGCTCGCCGGCATCCACGAGCCCGATGGGGGCCGGCTCTTCGTCGAGGGACGCGAGGTGCGCTTCCGCGGCCCGCGCGATTCGCTCGCCGCCGGCGTGGCGATGGTCCACCAGGAGCTCGCGGCCTGCGCCAACCTGTCCGTCGCCGAGAACCTCTGCCTGCACGACCTTCCTTCGCGGCGCGGCGTCGTCCGGCGCGGCGAGATGCGGCGCCGCGCCGAGGCCCTGCTCGCCGAGACGGGCACGCAGCTCGACGTCAGCCGCCCGCTCGGCGCGCTCCCCATCGCGGCGCAGCAGATGGTGCAGATCGCGGCGGCGATCGGCAGCGGCGCGCGCATCATCGTCTTCGACGAGCCGACGAGCAGCCTGAGCGAGATCGAGGTCGAGCATCTGTACGCGCTCATCGGCCGGCTGCGCGCCCGCGGCATCACCTGCGTCTACGTCTCGCATCGCATGGCCGAGGTGTTCGCGCTGTGCGATACGGTGAGCGTGCTGCGCGACGGACGCCACGTCGGAACGCGGCCGGCGGGTGCGCTCACCGAGGACGACATCGTCACGATGATGGTGGGACACGCCGTCACCGGCTTCGACCGCGGCATCGCCGAGCGTGTGCCTGGCGAGGAGCTGCTGCGCGCGGACGGGCTCTGCGCTCCCGGCGCGCTGCACGGTGTGTCGCTGTCGCTTCATGCGGGAGAGATCGTCGGCGTGGCCGGGCTCGTTGGCGCCGGGCGGTCCGAGGCCGCGCAGGCGCTGTTCGGCATCACGCACTGCACGAGCGGCACGATGACCATGCACGGCGGGGCGATCCATCTGCACGACGCGCGCGAGGCGATCGCCCTCGGCATCGGCATGGTGCCGGAGGACCGCAAGCGACAGGGGCTCGTGCTCGGCGGGAGCGCGGTGCACAACCTCTCGCTGCCCATCCTGCCGCGGCTGTCCCGGCTCACCTGGATCGACCGTGCACGCGAACGGAAGCTGGCCGGCGAGTACCTGGCGCGGCTGCGCGTTCGACCCGGCGCGGCGGAGAGCGCCGTGGCCGGGTTGTCGGGGGGCACGCAGCAGAAGGTGGTGCTCGCGCGCTGGCTCGCGGCGCACTCGGAGATCCTGTTGCTCGATGAGCCGACGCGTGGCGTGGACGTCGCCGCCAAGGCGGAGATCCACGCGATCATCGCCGAGCTGGCGGAGCAGGGGAGGGCGGTGCTGCTGATCTCGAGCGAGCTGCCGGAGCTGCTCGCGCTGTGCGACCGCGTGATGGTGCTGCGCGAGGGTCGCGTCGTCGGCGACCTGCCGAGGCGCGAGCTGTCGCAGGACGCGTTGCTGCGCCTGATGACCGGCCTGCCGGAGCGCCGGAGCACCACGCCCGCGTTCACTCCGGCGCACGACCTCCCCGTCCGCTCGTAGCGCACCCCACACCCGGCGAGCAACATGCCTTCTCATCATCCGCGAATCCGCATCCCCCTGCTCGTCCTGATGCTCTCGCTGGCCTGGGGAGCGGGCTGCGCGAGTGCGAAGACGACGATTGCCGCCTCGCCCGACCGCTCGACGCTCACCGGCGAGCAGCTCGCCGAGCTGCGCGTGGACAACGCCTACGATGCGATCCTCGCGCTGCGCTCCAACTGGCTGCAGGAGCGCGGCCCCGACAGCATCAACAACCCGTCGAAGGTGATCGTCGTCCTCGACAACGTCGAGCTCGGCCTCGTCGAGACGCTCAGGACCATTCCCATCCGGACGATCACGCGGATCCGCCACCTCGATGGCGTCGAGGCGAACGCGCGCTACGGTGTCGGGCACGGCGCCGGCGCCATCGTGATCACGACCTATCCCACCCCGTAGCGCGCCCGCCCAGGTGCGGCCGCGCCCGCTCCGGAGGTTGTGCTGGCGGGGGAAAAGGACCATTATCCAGTGTCGCTCGCGCTGCCTCCCTTCCGGCCAGCCCGCGCGCGACGCCGGTGCGCCAGCCGTCCTGACGCACCGCTGTTGTTTCCGCTTTTCTCATCGCCGAGGAGTCGTAGCAGATCGTGCCCGAGCTCGCATTCCGCGACGGCATCATGGATCGCATTCGCCTGCGCGAACAGCGCTTCGACGAGCGCGCCTACCTGTTCGTGCTCGGCGCCCTCGAGTACTGCCAGCAGCGCCTCCCCGAGCGCCGGCACATCTCGGGCGGCGAGCTCGCGCTCGCCTGCCGCGACCTTGCCCTCGAGCGCTTCGGCGTCATGGCCCGCCTCGTCCTGGAGCACTGGGGCATCCGCTCCTCCTCCGACATCGGCGACGTCGTCTTCACCCTCGTCGACCTCGAGCTGCTGATGAGCCAGGCTACCGACACCCGCGACGAGTTCGCCGACGTGTTCAGCTTCGATAAGGCCTTCGAGCGCGACTACCCCTGGTGCGCCCAGTTCGTTTGAGCCCGTTTTCCCGCACCATCCGGACGACGAGATGAGCCTGCCCGCCCAGCTTCCCTCCTGCCGCAAGTGCGCGGACGGCGTCCTGCTGCCCCTCAGCGACTACGGGCGCGACGGGGCCCCCATCACCTACAAGGCGTGGGTCTGCAGCAACCCGGACTGC
>JBBQJC010000118.1:0-10938 GCA_038325515.1 Gemmatimonadales bacterium
CCAGTTCCTTCTTTTTCGTGTCCACCGAGATGGTCGGCCGATGCTGGCGCTGAACGCGCTGGACCTGGTCGTTGACGTAATGACACTGCGCATCGCGATCCGGATGCAACGTGCCTTCGCGCGTCTTCCGGTTCGCTTGCAAAGCGTACCCCGCGTCGTGGAGCAACGTGCCCACGAGGTGATAGCTCACGTCGTGCCCCAACGCCTGCAGTTCCGTCGCGAGCCGACGCACACTCTTGGATGTCCAGCGCAGCGGGGACTCGGGATCGCCCGAGGTCGTCGGCTCGACCAAGCTATCCAAGTCCACCGCGAGCGTGGCATCCTTGATTTCTGCCCGGGCGCGGCCGCCGCCCCGCCGCCGCGTCCGATCGGCCTCAAGGGTGTCGCCCGACGCGAGCTCGCGAATCCCGCGACTGATCGTGGAGCGAGAAATCCCCGTCGCGCGCTCCACCACGCCGATGCCGCCATGGCCGAGAGCGATCGCCTCGCTGGCGGCCCACACCCGCCGCGACCGCTCGGTCAACACCGGCCGCACCGCGCCGTACTTCTGCCGCAACGTAGTCAGCTTCACGATCACAAACTACCATTCGCGTCGTCGCAAATCAATCAGTTATTTATTCACAACCCCTAACGCGACTCTCTGAGATTGAAAGTCATGTGCGCTCGATGTGCTCCGCACCTCGCGGCGGCCTCGCGCTGAGCACAGCGCCACCGCATCTCTTTTGCGGAGACTGTCATGACGTTCGTCGAATTCGATTGACACGAACGCTACATCACCGCCTGCGCCCTGGATGCGGGCGGCGGCGTGCACGCCGAGATCCGGCAATTGTCGACCGCATGGGACGCCGTGCTCGTCTGGCTCGGCGCGGTGCCGGGACCCGTGACCGTCGGGATGGAAGCGAGGCTGTACTGGAAGTGTCTCGCGACACAATTGCGCGAGGCGGGCCACAGCGTGCAGGTCGCGCACGCGTTCCACGTCACGCTGCTCTGGCAGGCCCGCGCGAACACTGATCCGATCGACGCGCGCACGCTCGCGGAACTGTTGCGCGTATCGCTGTTCCCGGCGATCTGGCTGCCGGACCTCGAGACCCGGCAGCGGCGGCAACTCTCGCGGGGACGCGCCTTCCTGGTGCAACAGCGCACGCGCCTGAGTCATCACGCTCAAGCTGGCGCGGGGCCCGTGGGCACCTACTATCGCCATCTGCTCCGGGCGAACGGCAAGCCCAAAGCCCAGATGGGCCACCTCCTTCGAATACTGGCTCGTGTCTTCCGCAGACGAAGTGGGCGAGTCGCGAGTTCCGGATCTGCGCGTAGATGGGGCTGCGGGGATCGCCCAGCAGCCGCGGGTCAATCCAGCGATCCTGATACTTCACGAGACCGGCGGTGGGTGGCTCGGGCGCGGCATTGGTAACAAGCGAGAGGGATCGGCACTCAGGATGATTCTCGCGCAGCCAAACCCACAGCCGTTCGCCGATGGCCTCGACATCGTCCCCAGGCTTGATCTTGCGTATCTTGCGCACGCTGCCAAATGCACCCTCCTCACAAACCTGCTCCACCTTGTGAGAAATCCGGGCTAGTACTACTAGGTTAAGTAGGTATTGACAGCGGGTTGTGGCAGTGATATGATGATCGCATGCAGCCTGCGCAGCTGCGTGCGGCCGATCAGCGGTTGGAGCGGTTCCTCGGTGCGTTGACGCCGTTGCTCGGCCGGGCCGAGCGCCAGACGCATGCGGGCGAATATGTGCGCGGGCTCTTGCTCGACGGCGAGCGGAAGTCCATCGCGCCGATCACCGATCGCGTCCCGGGCGCGGACGTGCAGGCGTTGCGGCAGTTCGTGAATCAAAGCCCGTGGGACTGGGCGCCGCTGCAGGCCGCCGTCACGACGACGATGCTCGATCGGTTGTTGCCCGAAGCGGTGTTGATCCTCGACGAGACGAGCTTTCCGAAGAAGGGGGACCAGTCTGTGGGCGTGGCGCGGCAGTACTGCGGCGCGCTGGGGAAGACCGCGAATTGCCAGGTCGCCGTGAGCGTGCACCTCGGGACCGATACGGCGTGCCTGCCGCTCACGTGGGGCCTCTATCTCCCGCAGACGTGGATCGACGATCCCGTGCGCCGCGCGGCGGCCCGCGTGCCCGAGACGATCACCTATCAGACGAAGGGCGACCTCGCCCTCGCCGCCCTCGATCGCGTGCGCGCGTGGGGCGTCGGCGCGCGCGTCGTGCTCGCCGATGCGGGCTACGGGACGAGTCAGGCGTTCCGCACGGCGCTCCGCGCCCGGGGCCTGCCGTACTGCGTGCAGGTGGCGGTGAGTCTCAAAGGCTGGCTCGAAGTCCCGACCCCCGTGGCCCCGCCGCCCCCGGCGCGCACGGGGCGCCCGCGGCGGCACCTTCCACGCACGGTGTTACCGGAACCGTTGGCGCTCGACGAGATCGCGTCCACGCTCCCGGCCCGTGCGTGGCGGCCCGTGACGTGGCGCCCAGGCACCAAGGGGCCGCTCCGGTCGCGGTTTGCGCACACCACGGTCTGGCCCGCCCACCAGTGGACGTCGCACGGCGCGCCCGACAGCGCCCCCGTTCGCCTGTTGATCGAATGGCCACGCGGTGAGGCCGCGCCCACGAAGTATTGGCTGGCGGATCTCCCCGGCGAAGCGCTGGGCCTCCGGCGGTTCGTGCGCCTGGCCAAAGGGCGATGGCGCATTGAGCAGGACTATCGCGAATTGAAGGACGAACTCGGCTTCGATCACTTCGAAGGGCGCTCGTGGCCCGGCTGGCATCACCATGTCACGCTCGCCTCCATGGCGTACGCGTTTTTGGTGCTCGAGACCTTGCGTGGAAAAAAAAACGGCGGGCGTGACGCTACCCGCCGTGCGCCGACTGCTGCAAGCGGTCCTGATCCGGCTCGGTGAGTGGTGTCCCACCTGCCGACGCCGCTGGGACGACACATCCTAACGTAACCTAGTAGTACTAGGAAGCCTGCGCGCCGCACGCCATACTCGTAGAGTTGTCCCGCTGCCGCATTCTGCCATAGCCCCCAACCCAAATAAGTCCCGAACCTCTTCGGATTCTAGGCGGATCGAAGCGAGGGTGCAAGCGCGAAGACTTCCACATGATTTATCCACGCGTTGTCCACACCTACTCGGCTCACCATGCGACTACTTTCACCGGTGGCGCTCTACTTCCTGATCACTAGCTGCGCTGCGCCATCCTCGTCCGATCCCGCCCGCTTCGAGGCGGTTCGAGTGAATGACGCTTTGGTAGTCCGCGTTGATCGCCGGACGGGGCAGCTGCTACAGTGCTCCTACTTTGCTCGTGATGCCGGACACATTACCTGTGTCGAAATACTCCCCGGATTGACTGGCGACGTGAGCGGCGGACCGACGACCGCGAACCCCTTCGCCTCGCTCATCCCGAAGAAGTCCGGCGACGATCCGGCCACGAACCCCTTCGCCGACCTCATTCCGAAGAAGAAGCCGTGACAGACGCAGACGCGGGGATTGCCGCTAGAGCCGTCCATCACTTATGACGAGCGAAAGGCACATGGGGATCAACGGATGGCAACGCATTTGGGTAGTAGCGACGGGCGCACTCCTGCTGGGCGCAATCGCAGACGGTGCGTGGTCTTGGAAGGGCGAAGCTTCCGTATATCGCAGGTGGGTACCTGTGTATGCGGACAATGAAACGCGCCTCGGCAACGCGAACGGCTCGACCCCTCGCGGACCGCTCGTGTACGGCGCGCCACTCGATCGTGACCGGATCGGAAAACTTCAGCGAGACGTCGCGCGCTAACGTCCCTCCGCATTCTTGGATGGGGCGGGTGTGGCGAGACTACGACAGGCTTTCGCAGAGGACTCCTCGCTCGTCGAACAGGACGTTCGCACGGCTCGGGTAACGTCCGCGCTCTATCTTAGCCTCACGATCATTCTGGCGCTCGTTGCATCAGCACTGATGTACGCCGTCGGCGCGATGATCGCTTGGATTCGGCGAGGTTTCGGCGCGCGTCGTCCTGGCGTGCGCGTGATTGAGGCAGAAATCGAGGAGCCGTAACGTCTTTGGGTCACCATCTCTAGGCGTCCTCGCGCAGGAACGCTTCGCGATCGAACGGCACGAACCGCTTCACCGGCGCACGCCGGCCCGGCAACGCAGCCGGTGATGCCTCAGTCGGCGGAAGTGTCGTCATGCCGGGGTGTCCCCACCCGCCGAGTGCGGATGTCCCGAGCGGGCCACCGTTGGAGCCCACCATTCCGATGCCGGCCCCACCAGTTGCGCTGGGCAGTGTCCCCGCGGTGGGGAGTCCGGGCATGCCGCCGCCGGGGCCGGTGGTGCCCCCGAGAAAGCGGGTGATACCAGGCGCGACGGCGTCGGGTACGGGGGCGCCTCCAAGAAAGCCGTGGATTGCGCCAGCGATGCCAGCCTGAGGCGAGCCATCGAGCGGTGAACGGGCGCTGTCGGCGTGTCCTTGCATCATGCCGATCGCCCCGGCGGGTGCGGCAGGGGCGGGAGGGTCCCACGGCATCGGCTGGGGCGTGGGCGGGACCACCGACGGCATACCGCCACCGAGCGGAGAAGGAGCCGCGCCAGCAACGCCCTTCATGATGCCAACGGCGCCCTGCCCAGCCGATGCGGCGGGGGCAGGCGCGTGACGACGACGTCGCGTCGCTCTCGATGGTGCCGTGAAGAAGGAGCTGCCGGTGTGTGGTGCGGGGTGGGGGCACGACACGACGTGTGGTGAGCTGTGTCCAGCAGCTCGTAGCTCATGCTGTGCCAGAGGCATTGACTTTCAGAGGTGCGTTGCTGCCGACAAGGAGTTGCGGTAGCTCGCTGCGCTCGCATTTTCTTGATTCCGTGCAGCAGAACCTGGGCGATCACGCGCAGCTCGGCGCCGGGCTCGCGAGGTTCATCGTGCAGCTGCTCATCGTGAGACCGCCGACCGTCACCGTCACCTTCACCTTGCTCGTCCCGTCGAAGGTCATGACGATGCGCGCCGCCACGGACGTGCCGCCGCCGAAGGAGCTCGTCTGGTCCACGGTGATGGTACCAGAGCTCGGATAGCTGGCCGCGCCGGCGTTCGCCGGCAGCACCAGGTTCGCCATCGTCGTCGCCGAACGGCTCGTGAACGGCTGCGTCGTCGTTCCCGTCTTGATCGTGCCGCTCAGATCGGAGACGCTCGTGCCGTTGAGGGTGTGCGTGCTCGTCTGCAGCCCGCTCGACGTCTGGTCGCTCTGCGCATCGAGCTTGATCGTGTTGCCATCCGCGGTGACGGTACCGGACACCGTGCCGCGCAGGCGCACCGACGAGACCCGCGCGGCATCGAACGCCGAGAGCGGCGCGCCCGACGCGTCGAACAGCTGGTAGCTCTGCGAGACGGTGAGGCCGTTCGCCGTCAAGGTGCCGCAGACGAACGACTGCGTCGCCGAGGCGTAGCTGCAGCCGGATGGCGTGACGCTGGCCGCGGGCGCATTGCCCCCGCCGCCAAGCCCGGCCGCCGCGGAGACACCGGGCACCGACATCTGGGAGAAAAGCTGGTCGAGGCTGGCCGACGGGGTGCTGGCCGGACCGGTTCCGGAATCGGAACCGCAGGCGGCAAGGAGGACGACCGTCGCGAGGGCGGCGACGCGCAGCGACGTGGACACGGAGGCCTCTCGGAAAGTGAGCGATTCGCTCATCCTATTAGCATAGGAGAAGCCGATCTGTTCCGCAAACGCGATGGTTGACGAGTAGAGCATTTGTGGGGCAGGCAGCCTGTTCTCCCGCTGCGCGCCCGCGCAACGGTGGAGCTGCGGAGCGGCGGCGTCCCTCTCCACGCGACAGGGAGCGCGCGGCCTCAGGCCGCGGGTCCCTTCTCCCGCGTCGGCGCCTGATTGTACGCCACCGACTGCCCGCGCGGGATGCTCAGCGACGGCCACGCCGCGCCGCCGTCGCCGGCGTGCATCCGCGCCAGCAAAACGAGCTGTCCCACGTGATAGGCCACGTGCGACAGCGACCGGCTCAGCGCCGCGTGCACGGTGAGCGGCTGCTGGCGGATCGTCACGGTGCGGCCGAGATCCTGGTCGGTGAGCGACGCCAGCTGTGTCTCGAGAGCGGCCCAGCCGTCGCGCCACCACTGGTCGGCTTCCGCTCGCGAGTAGTCGCGCTCGACGAACTCGGCATCGCGGTCGCGAGACGGCTTCTCCCCGTCCGAGGTCAGGAAGTCGGTGAAGCGCGACACGAGGTTGCCACCCACATGGCGCACAATCATCGCCATCGAGTTGCCTTCGGCCATCGGGACGCGGTTCAGCGCCTCGTCCGCCACCTGCGCCATGGCCCGCTCGGCCAGGCTCCTGTAGCGGGAGTACTCGCCGCGAAAATCGTCGATCAGCACTGCTCTCCTTGCGTTACGGGATCACGACGCCAGTCACCGACTCGTCGCCGGCAGGGTAGCGCAGCCGGAGCGACTCGAGCGTATCAGACACGGTGCGGGCCACAAGATAGTCGCGGAGGTCCTCGTCGTCCGCCGGCACGACGAACCAGGGAGCATGCTCGGTGCTCGTGTGCGTCAGCACGCCGCGGTACGCGCGCGTGAAGGCGTCCCACCGCTCCCGGTCGTCGAGGTCGCCGCGCCGGAACTTCCAGCGCTTCGTGGGATCGGTGAGTCGCTCCTCGAGGCGGCGCTTCTGCTCGTCGCGCGAGACGTGCAGCATGAACTTGAGGATCACCGTGCCGTTCGCAACGAGCATCCGCTCGAAGTCGTTGATCTGCTCGTAACGGGCCGACCAGACCTTCTTCGGCACGAGCTCGTGCACGCGTGGGACGATCACGTCTTCGTAGTGCGAGCGGTTGAAGATCCCGATCATCCCTCGCGCCGGCGTCCGCATGTGCACGCGCCAGAGAAAGTCGTGCCGGCTCTCCTCCTCGCTGGGCTGCCGGAAGGAGGCGACGCTGCATCCCTGCGGGTTCACCGCCGAGAAGACCTTGCGGATCGTGCCGTCCTTGCCGGAGGCGTCGCGCCCCTGGAGCACGATGAGCAGCGCGAACCGCGCGTCGGCGTAAAGGAGGCTTTGCAGCTCGCGCAGCCGTCCGTTCTCGCGCTTCGCCGCGTGTTTCGTCTCCTCCTCGCTCGCGAAGAGGGATCGCGAACGCGCCGCGTCGTCGCCGAGCTGGATGTCGCGCTTGGCCGTGATGGCGTGGAGCTTCATGGGCGGGTCCTCGTGGAATTACCACGCCGCTCAGGTCGCGCCATCACGGCGTCCACGTCGGCGCGGCACCCCCGAGCGGCGGCGAGACATACAGCTCGGCGATCCGCTGCGCGATGTCCCACGGCGCGCCGCCTGTGCGGTTCGTCAACACCACTACAGTCACGCCGCGCTCGGGATAGCGCACGATCCCGTTGGTGAAGCCGCGGCTCTCGCCATGATGACGCAGGCGCAGCGTCCCGCGGTCGGTGTCCGCGAACCAGCCGAAGCCGTACTCGCTCTTCGCGCCATTCGGCAGCACGGGCGGCGTCCACGCCAGCCGCTGCAGCTCGGCGCTCATCACGCCATGCCGGTCCAGGGCACGCTCCCAGCGCGCCAGGTCGCGCACCGACGAGTAGATGCCGCCGTCGCCCAGGGTGGCGCTCGTGTTGCTCTGGTCGGTGAGCCGGACTCCCGAGGCGTTGACCGAGTAGCCGTACGCGCGATGCGGCACCGTCGTCTTCCCCTGCACCAGCGCGACGGTGCCCGTCATGCCCACGGGGGCGAAGAAGCTCGAGCGCAGAAACTCCTCGAACGGCTCGCCCGATACCCGCTCCACGACGAGGGCGAGCAGCACGTACCCTGTATTGCTGTACTCGTACCGCGAGCCGGCGGCGAACTTCGGGCCGGTGGCCCTCGCGATCAGCGCGGGGATCTCGGCATCGTGCACCTGCCGCGTCTGGCTGTCGGGGACGAACTCCTCGTAGTCGGGGAGCCCGCCCGTGTGCGTGAGAAGCTGCCGCACCGTCACGCCGTGCGCCAAGGCGGGGAGCGACGGGAGCAGCGTCGAGACGTCGTCGTCGAAGTGCAGCTTCCCCTCGGTGACGAGGCGCATGACAGCCGTCGCCGTGAACTGCTTGGTGAGCGACGCGAGGCGGAAGTTCGTCTCGGCGGTGACGGGGATCCGGCGCTCGACGTCGGCGAGGCCGTAGCCCTTCTGCAGCGCGATCGCCCCGCCGCGCACGACGAGCACCGCGGCGCCGGGCCCGCCGGGCGAGGCATAGCCGGCCATCAGCGAGTCGACCTGACGAACGACGGACTGGGCGCCGGAAACCCGGGACATCATGAGCAGGGCGAGCGTGATTCGGCGGAATGTCATGGTGCGCCGGAATACGTGAGCGGTTCGAAGTGAGAGGTGCGAAGTCGAGCGTCAACTTCAAACCTCTCACCTCGAACCTCCAACGAGTCTAATGCATTCCCGCCCCCGCCGAGGGGAGGGTGTACGACCAGGGCTGCATCACCAGCTTTCTCTGCCGGGGATATACCTCGTCGAGCGTGTTGCCGTCGTAGAGGCGCCCGTTCTTCATCACCATGTTCACGCTGTTGCTGTTGCGGATGTTGACGAGCGGATCGCGGTCGAGCACGAGCAGGTCGGCCATCTTGCCGGGCTCCAGCGACCCGACGTCCTGCCCCAGCCCGATCGCCTCGGCGCCGACGATCGTGGCGGCGCGCAGGGCGTCGTGCGTGGACAGCCCGCCGCTCTGCAACAGCCACAGCTCCCAGTGCATGCCGAGCCCCTGGAGCTGCCCGTGACTGCCGACGCCGATCTTGCCCCCGGCGGCGACAGTCTTCGCGACGTCCTGCGCGTGCTGCCACATCGCGTACTCCTCCTTCACCGCGAAGCCGGCGGGTCCGGGGGCGTTCCCCGTGCCGCGGCGGCGCACCTTGGTGTCGATGTCCACCGGGTGCGTGAAGTGGCGCAGCTTCGCGTCGCCGAGGAGATCCTCCGTCTGGTAGAACCACCCTTCGCCGAAGGGGCCGCCGTACTCGACGATCAGCGTCGGCGAGTTGGTGACGCCCGTCCCCTTGTACCACTCGAACACGTCGTCGTACTTCGGCGTGATCGGCAGCGTGTGCTCGATGCCGGGGTAGCCGTCGATCCCGTGTGTCATGTTCAACTTCTGATCGAGCCCGCCCTCGGTGGTGGGCATGATCCCCTGCTCCTTCGCGGCCATGATGATCCACTGCCGCTGCTGCCGGTTGCCGCTCATGTACATCTTGAGGGTCTTCGTGTCGTAGTACTTGGCGTAGCGCGCCATGATCTGCCGCGCGTGATCCAGATCGCGCACCGGCTCGCCGGCGAAGACGCCGGGCCCCGTGGTGTAGATCCGCGGCCCGATCATGTCTCCCGTCTGCACGCGGTCGCCGTACGTCAGGAAGTCGGTGGTGGACGTCTGCGGATCGCGCGTGGTGGTGGTGCCGTACGCCAGCGTGGTGAGGTACTGCCAGGTCTGCGTGTTGTGGATCTGCGGGGTGAGCCACTGCGGGTGATAGTGCGTGTCCACCATCCCGGGCATGATGACCTTGCCCGTGACGTCTATCTCCTTGGTGCCGGCCGGGATCGCCACCGAGCCGTGCGGCCCGACCGCCACGATGCGGTTGTCGCGCACGAGGATGTCGGCGTTCTCGATGATCTCGTTCCCCTTCATCGTGATAGTCTTCGCGCCGCGGAGGGCGACGGTGCCGCGCGGGGTGTCGCGCGTGGCGCTCACGGCGATGCGCTGCTCCGTGGGCTTGTAGCCGGGCTTCGGCTTCTTGTTCACCCCGGTGTCCGCCTTCGCCGCGATCCGCTCCAGCGAATCGACGCGCGACATGCTGTCCTTCGTCGCCGGCTCCAGGCGCAGCCGCGCCTTGAGGGACGCGTCCTTCTTGAGCGAGTCGTCCACGGCCTTCCCGCGCGCCAGGTCGTACGTCCAGAGCGCGTTGGCCAGCGACCACATCACCTTCTTGCCGTCGGCGCTCCAGGCAGGGAACTCGCCGCCTATCTCGTTGAGCTTCTTCACGGGCACGCCGGCGCTGGACGGATCGGCGACCGACACCGTCGGCGCCGTCGCGCCAACCTCGGGAATGGTGATGGTATAGAAGTCCATCCCGACCATCGCCAGCGCCTGGTCACCCTTGGGCGCCATCATCACGAGCGCGGCGGGTGGCGGCTGCGGGGGCGTCGGCTCCGCGGGGTCGAGATGCGTCTCGGCCGAGACTGGGCGCGAGGCGCGCCCGCCCACCCACTGCTGCGCTTCCCGGGCTTCCATCCCCGCGTCGAGCGTCATCTCCATCCCGCTCCCCGCGCCCGGAGGCAGGGGACCGGTGACCTTGAGGTGCGTCTTGAGATCGGTGCCGTCCCAGCGGAACGACACGAGCCCCTCGCGCCCGTAGGCGTAGATGCGCTCCGGGTTGGCGGTGAAGTGCGGGTTGCCCATCCCGCCGGTCGGCATGATGGAGGTGACGGTGCCGCCCGCGGCGGGCACCCAGACGAACTCCGCGGCGGCCGGCCCGAAGAAGGCCGCGCCCGCCTCCTGCATCTCGCGCGCGGCGGCGCGCACGGCGACGATCCTGTCACCGGCGGGGGACCAGGCGAGGTCGGCGTACAGCCCGCCCACCGTGAGGGGCGACGTCGTCCAGCCGCTCTTCGCGGGGGAGGCCTTCATGATCTGTCCCCCCTTCGCGTCGCTCCAGGTGCTGTAGGCGAGCGCCTTGGAGTCGGGTGACCAGACAGGCCCGTACTCGCCGACATCGTTGCCGCTCACGCGCTGCGGGGTGCCGTTGGGGAGGTCCACGACGTACAGCCGGTCGAGCGACGAGAAGGCGAGGCGGCGGCCGTCGGGGGAGGGAGCGATGTCGCGGATCTGCTTCGCCGTGAACGCCGTCGTGGTGTCCACCCGGTACGCGAACTTCACCTCCGGCCCCATCTCCAGCTTCACCTCGGCCTCGAAGGGGATCTTCGCCGGCGC
>JBBQJC010000119.1:0-10726 GCA_038325515.1 Gemmatimonadales bacterium
TGCTTCCGCCCCGGGGAGTGGCGGGCGCTGACGGCGCGGCTCCCGGGCCGGCGGGCGGCCGCGGCATCCCCGGGGTCAGGTTCGATGAAGAATGGCTGCGCCATTCTACAACGAACCTGACCCCTGCCTACTGCACGTACCGCAGTACGTCGTACAGGTACTGCGTGCCGAACCCGATGTTCTCGACCGAGATGCGCTCGTCGTTCCCGTGCATCCCCTTCTGCATGTCGGCGCTCGGCACCCGGAACGGGTCGAAGCCATACGTGATGATCCCGAGGGCCCGATACGCCGGCCTGTCGCTCGCCGCGGTGAACATCGGCGTCGTGACCAGCGCCTTCGGGTCGCGCTCGCGAGTCGCCCGCTCCACGGCGTGAAAAAGATCCGTGTCGATCGGGTTGTCCATCCGCGCCTTGATCGTCGCCGGGGGGACGACCTGTACCCCCGAATCCGCCACGACGCGGCGGATCTCCGCGAGGAAGACCTCCGGATCCTGGTCGGGGAGGAGGCGGATGTCGAAATACGCCGAGGCCTCCGGGGGGATGACGTTGTTCTTGTCGGAGCCCGTGAGCTGCGTGAGGGAGATCGTGTTCCGCAGGATCGCGTTCCAGTACACGTCGCTCGTGAGCCAGGCCCGTGCGGCGGGATCCTTCAGCGCCCGCGGCACATCGGCGAGCCAGGCGCGCTGGCGCCCCCGGTATCCATTCGACAGATCGCGGAAGTAGCGCGCCACGCCGGGCACGGCGCGCAGCGGCGTCTGGTAGCGCGCCACGCGGTCCGCAGCGGCGACGAGACGGGGCACCGGGTTGAGCGGAGTGGGCCGCGAGCCGTGCGACGGCGTCCCCTTCGCGACCAGTCGCAGTCCGTAGGGCCGCTTCTCGGCGACGCCGACGCCGTAGTAGCGCACCCTGCCGTCGACCACGGGGTTGTCGCCCCCCTCGGTGAACAGGTACTCCACGTCGCGCAGCAGGTCCTTGTGCCGCTCGGTGAAGACGGCGGCACCGGTGCCACCCGTCTCCTCGTTCGTGTTGGCGATGAGCACCACGTCGCGCGTGAGGGGGACGCCGCTGCGCTTGAGGGCGATCATCGCCATGAGGTGGGCGATCGCCTGCCCCTTTATGTCGAGCGCCCCGCGGCCGTAGACGTACCCATCGCGGACCGTGCCCGCGAAGGGATCCACCGTCCAGTACGCCGGCGCGGCCGGGACGACGTCGATGTGGCTCACGAGGGCGATCGCCTTCTTCGCCCCCGAGCCGCGCAGCCGCGCGTAGAGGTTCGCGTGGCCCGCCCCGAGCTCGGCCGTGTCGAGGATCGTCGCCTCGATCCCCTCGCGGTCCAGCACCGCCTTCAGGAAGCGCGCCCCTTCGAGCTCGTTGCCGGGCGGATTCGTCGTATTGACGCGGATGTACTGGGAGAGCAGCTGCACTCCCTCGGCCTGCACCGCGGCCCAGTCCACCGGCCGCGGGGCTGGCGAGTACTGCTGCTGCGCGAGCGCCGGCGCGGACAGCGCGAGCAGCGCCGCCGGCGCAAGGAGGGGCGTGCGGCGAAACAGAAGTCCCACCAGGTCGGCGCACCGCAGCCGTCGTGCCGGGAGCGCCAAGCTACGCCTCGGCAGGGCTGCCGTTCATCGCGTCGAGCAACAGGGTCACCCGCTCCACCTCGCCCGCCACGAACGCCTCCCGTGGCGTGCGTCCTTCCAGCGACTCGAGCTCGGTGTCGAGCCACACGACCGCTTCCTCGGGAGTGTTGAACGCGAGCGTCAGCTCGGCGAGGAACATCTGCCGCACTCGCTTCTTCCGGATGCGCTTGTTCATATTCGAGCCTCTGTCGTGTGAATGATGGGATCCGACGCCGCCACGGGCACGACTGGTGCCAGAACGCACCGGGGCGGCGCTCTCGTCTCTCGAAAGCTACCTCGTGTCGGCGTGCCGCTGTACCTCTTCCGTAATTCCTCATCCCGCTCCGACTCATGGCCAGACTCTCCCTGCTTCCACTCGTCGTCCTGCTTGCCGGCTGCGCCACCACCAGCGTGCTCGGCAGCGGCGCGAGCGTCGAGCTCCGGCGCACGCACGCGCCGCAGCCGACCACCGGCGCCATCGCGCCGGCCGACCTGATGACACGCCTCTACCTCTTCGCCGACGACTCGATGCAGGGGCGCGAGAGCGGCACGCTCGGCAACGTGAAGGGGACCGACTACATCGCGCGGGAGATGCAGCGCATGGGGCTGCGACCGGGTGGCGAGCACGGCACCTACTTCCAGACGATTCCTCTCGTCACGACGAGCGTCGACGCGGCGCGCACGTTGACCGTGGACGGCACACTGCTCGCCCTCGGCACCGAGGTCCTTCCATTCTACGCGCCGCTCGGCGGCCGCAACGTCCCGGCTGGCGCCACCACCCGCCCGCTCGACGGCGCGCGCGTCATCTACGGCGGAGTGCTGGGAAACAGCATGATCACCCCCGCGCAGGCGGCGGGAAGGCTGGTCGTGTTCTCCGTCCCCGCGGGAGCGAACGGCCGCCGCGACTGGCGCACCTTCTTCATCACGCCCGCGCTCGTCCCCTTCTTCGCGGCGCGCGGCATCGCCATCGCCGCGCTCGACGTCGTCTCGCCCGGCACGCTGCGCCGTCTCCGCTCGCCGCAGGAGCACATGACGACGTCCGACACGGGGAGCGCCCCGCTGGTCGCCCTCGTCACCCCGGCCGCCGCGCAGCGCCTGCTCGGCGGCTCCACGCTCGACAACCTCGCGGCGGGCACCGAGGGCCGCACGGTGTCCGGCAACCTCGGCTTCGTCGATGCGCCGTCGGCGTATCCGGCTCGCAACGTGATCGGGATCCTGCCCGGCTCCGACCCGGCGCTGCGCGAGCAGTACGTGGCGATCGGCGCGCACAACGATCACATCGGCCTCACCCAACGGCCGCTCGACCACGATTCGGTGCTCGCATTCAACGGGGTGGTGCGGCGGCAGGGAGTGCAGGACACCGTCGTGACCCCGACCGCGGCGCAGTGGTCGCGGATCAACCAGCTCCGCGACAGCCTGACACGGGCGCACGGCGGCGCGCGTCTCGACTCCGTCAACAACGGCGCGGACGACGACGGCTCCGGAACCGTCGCGCTGCTCGAGATCGCCGAGCGGTTCGCGACGGAACGGGCGCCGCGCCGGTCGATGCTGTTCGTATCGCACACCGGCGAGGAGAAGGGGCTGCTCGGCTCGGAGTACTTCACCGACCATCCCACGGTGCCGCGCGACGCGATCGTCGCCCAGCTCAACATGGACATGGTGGGGCGCGGGAAGGCGACCGACATCATGGGCCGCGGGCCCAACAACGTGCAGCTCATCGGGCCGCGCCGTCTGTCCACCCAGCTCGGCAACCTGATCGACGCGGTGAACGCCGCGCGTCCGACACCCATGGACATCGACACCTCGTTCGACGCGAACGGGCATCCACTCAACCGCTACTGCCGCAGCGACCACTACATGTACGCCCGGTACAACATCCCCATCACCTATTTCTCGCTCGGCTATCACACGGACTACCACCAGGTGACGGACGAGCCGCAGTACATCGACTACGAGCACATGGCGCGCATCGCGTCGTTCGTGCACGACATCGGCGAGGCGGTGGCGAACCGTCCGCAGCGGCTCGTGGTGGATGGCCCGCGGATGGATCCGCACGGGGGGTGCAGGCAGTAGGCAACGCTGATACTCCAGGCCCCGAGCTCCAAGAAACCAGACTGCAACAGCGTTGAATCGAATCAGCCGAATACTGCCGAGAGCCGCCGAATCCCTTCACGAATGTGAGAGCTCACGGGGGTCGCTCCCTGACTCGGGTGGGGATCGTCCGCGCTGTCGCTCGAGACGGCGAGACGAGCTCGGCACCGAGGCTGGCAGGATACGGCATCTTTCGTGTGTCATTCGGGTGATACGTTCACACGCTTTTCGGTGTCCGCAGCGAGAGGTCAGTCAATGAGCGCGCGCGTCATCCCGTCATTCATTTCCTGGCTCGTCGTCTCGGCGTGCGTCGGAGCGTCATCGGTTCCGGCGCCGCGCAATCCGCAGAGCTCCACGCCGGGGCCCGCCGGCACGCCGGCGTCGTCCACCGGCGCCGAGATCGTCACCCGCACGAACGACGAGCGGCTGCGGCTCGGGATTCCGGCGCTCGGTGCGAACGCGGCGCTGATGCGGGCCGCACAGCTCCAGGCGGAGCAGATGGCCGTGACGGGGACGCTGGCGCACGACCTGCCAGGCTCGCGCTATCCGACGCTCGGGGCACGGCTCGCGGCGGTCTCGTACACGGCGCGCGCCGCGGGGGAGAACATCGCCGAGGGCCATTCCACCCCGGCGGCGATGGTCACCGGCTGGATGGCCTCCCCCGCGCATCGCGCGAACATCACCTCCCGCAGCTTCGCCGAGATGGGGGCCGCGACGGCGCGGTCGGCGAAGGGGGCGGTCTACGCCGTCGAGGTGTTCGCC
Organism: Gemmatimonadales bacterium; assembly: GCA_038325515.1. Lineage (GTDB taxonomy): Bacteria > Gemmatimonadota > Gemmatimonadetes > Gemmatimonadales > Gemmatimonadaceae > AG11. The sequence goes on from JBBQJC010000119.1 coordinate 4,469, forward strand.
GCCCCGCTGTGAGCACGGCGGGGGCGGTCACTCCGACAGCAGCTCCACCCCCGCGGCGGTGACGCGGTGCGTGACGAGGGGGAGCGGGGGCTCCGCGTCGTCGAGGATGACGATGGCGCTGCGCAGGGTGTGCCGCCCGCTCTCGATGCCGCCGCGGTCGCGCGCGAAGATCGTCGCCAGCGGCTCCCCCTGCTCGACGAAGTCGCCCGGCCGCGCGGTGATCACGAACCCCACCGACAGGTCGAGCTTGTCCTCCATCGTCATGCGCCCGCCGCCGAGCAAGGTGATGCCGCGCCCGATCGTGCGCGGCTCGACGCGCGCGACGAAGCCGCGACGCGGTGCCGTGAAGACCTCCACCTCGGCCGCCTGGGGGAGCAGCGCCGGGTCGTCCACCACGGCGGGATTCCCTCCCTGCGCCTCGATGATCTTCTTGAAGTGCTCGGCGGCGCGGCCCGACGCGATCGCCTTCTCCATCATCCGCCGCGCGCGCGCGCGGTCCGGGGCGGCGTCGGCGAGCAGCAGCATCTCCGCGCCGAGCGCGTAGGTCACCTCCATCAGGTCGGGGGGCCCCTCTCCCTTGAGCGCGGCGATCGACTCCTCCACCTCCAGGGCATTGCCGCAGGCCCGGCCCAGCGGGCGGTCCATCGCGGTGATGAGCGCGACGACCGTGCAGCCGTGCGTCGAGCCCAGCTCCACCATGGTGCGCGCCAGCTCGAGCCCGCGCTCGATGTCGGGCAGGAAGGCACCCGACCCGCGCTTGACGTCGAGGACGAGGCCCGTGAGCCCCTCCGCGAGCTTCTTGCTCATGATGCTCGCGGCGATGAGCGGGATGGACTCCACGGTCCCCGTCGCGTCACGGAGCGCATAGAGCTTCTTGTCCGCCGGCGCGATCTCCGCGGTCTGGCCGATGAGGGCGCAGTCCAGCTCCTCCAGCAGCACCTTCGCCTCGGCGAGCGAGAGGTTGGTGGTGAAGCCGGGGATCGCCTCGAGCTTGTCGAGGGTGCCCCCCGTGTGGCCCAGCCCGCGGCCCGACATCATCGGGACGGTGACGCCAAGGCAGGCGATGAGCGGCGCGAGGACGATCGAGACCTTGTCGCCGACGCCGCCGGTGGAGTGCTTGTCGATGCGCGGCTTCTGCAGGTAGGCGAGGTCGAGGACCTCGCCGCTGTGCAGCATCGCGTCGGTGAGGGCATGCGTCTCCACGCGGTCGAGGCCGCGGAGGAAGCAGGCCATCAGGAAGGCGGCCATCTGGTAGTCGGGGACCTGGCCCGCGGCATACGCATTCGCGAGGGCGCGCCACTCGGCCGCCTCGATGCGGCCTCCGTCGCGCTTCCGCTCGATCATCCTCAACGCGAGCATTGACCGGCCTCTGGGGTATCCATACACTCACGGGAGGGCGCCATCGAGCTCGACCCATCCGTATTCGATGCGCCGGCCACGGGATTGCCCGGGCCTGCCACCCCTTCGATCACCTGCATAATGGAGTCTCTCATGGTCACTTGGTTTGCGTCACCGCGCCGGCTGTTGGGCGCTGCGATCTTCGTCGTGTCGGCCGTCCTTCCCGCCACCGTCGTCGCGCAGTCCGCGGCCCAGCACATCGCCCTGGGGGACCGCGAGCACGCGGCGATGAATATTCCGACCGCCCTCAAGCACTACGAAGCCGCGATCGCGGCCGACCCGAAGTCGTACGAGGCGTTGTGGAAGGCCTCCCGCGAGGCGGTGGACATCGGCGAGTTCGCGAGCGACGCCGACCGGGACCGGCTGTACGCATCGGCTGAACTATATGCACGCCGCGCGGTGGAGGCGAACCCCGCGGACGCCGAGGGACACTTCAATCTGGCGCGGTCGCTCGGCAGGAAAGCGCTCTCGCTGGGCGCACGCGAGCGTGTGAAGTACGCGGGAGACGTGCGGATCCACGCGCTGGAAGCGCTGAAGATCGACCCGAAGCACGGGGGAGCGCTGCACGTGATGGGGATGTGGAACTACAACATCATGAAGCTGGGCGGTCTCACGCGCTTCATGGCCAAGAACTTCCTGGGCGGAAAGGTGTTCGACTCGGCCAACTGGGCGGACGCGCAGCGCTACATGGAGGAGTCGGTGGCGGCGGAGCCGGGCCGGCTGGTGCATCACCTGGACCTGGCCCGGGTGTACGAGGCGCGCGGCGACACGGACAAGGCGCGCGCGCAGTACGACGCCGTGATCAAGGGCGCCGTGAGCGACATGAACGACCGGAGGTACAAGGAGCAGGCGGCGGAGGAGCTGCGGAAGCTGTAGGCCGAACTGCTCCTGTCATCCCGCGAGCCGCATCGCCCTGTCATCCCGCAGCCGCGCAGCGGCTGTCGGGATCCACGGTGCGGCTCTCGTGGCCGGCTTCCGGCGTGGGACCGAGGATCCCGACACGAGCTTCGCTCGTACGGGATGACAAGGGGGGGCTTGCTCGTGCGGGGGGACAGGAGAGGGGGCGGCAGACGCCGCCCCCTCTGGTCGTTCCCTAGTACCCCGCCTCCATCTCCGCCTTCAGCTCGCGCCGCAGCTTCCGGCGCTCGAGGGCCCGGGCGGCGCCCCTGATCTCGCGGCGGAGGCCGTCCCAGGCGTCATGGCCCTTCTCCAGCGAGTCCCGCCGGATGCGGCGGGCGCGCTTGGCGATGGCGTAGCGGGTCTCGATCCCGCTGGCCGGGGCGGTGAGCATCGCCACGCCGGCGCCGAGGGCGATTCCGAGGGCGAGGCCGGCGCCGAAGATCGCCACCTGCTGCCAATCGGTCTCATGGGGCTCCTCGGGGCCCGGGGAGGGGCTCCGGCCCGCTCCCGCGGAGGCCGGGGCGGAGGTGGCGTGCGACGTGCGGTCAGAGCGGGAGGCGGGGCCGGCGTAGGACATGGTCGGTTCGGTGAAAAGTCTCGGGTGGTTTGGATTTTGCGTGCGGCGACGCCAGTCATGCGGAAGAACCCAGTCGAATCCCTCCGGTCAACGCCTCGCGTCCCCGGTCCAGAGGGCCGGTTCGGCGCATCGGCCGCTCCCGGCCGCCGTCGCTCTTCCTGGCGGCCCGGTCGCCACTCTCTCACGTGTCAGCGGTGTGAGGCCATATATGGCTAGCAACGGCAAGACCGTCCTGCTCGTCGAGGACAATGAGGACAACCGCATCGTCTATTCCACGATCCTTCGCCACTTCGGCTACGAGGTGATCGAGGCGCTGAATGGCGAGGAGGGGATCGCGAAGGCGCGTGCCGAGAAGCCCGACCTGATCCTGATGGACATCTCGATCCCGATCATCGACGGATGGGAGGCCACGCAGGTGCTCAAGCACGATCCGACGACGCGCGACATCCCGATCATCGCCCTCACGGCGCATGCCCTGGCGAGCGACCGGGAGAAGGCGATGGAGGTGGGCTGCGACGGCTACCTGGCCAAGCCGTGCGAGCCGCGCGCGGTCGTGGCCGAGGTCCAGCGCTTCCTGGGCAAGGACACCCCGCAGAATGCCGGCTGAGGCGCGAAAGGCTGCCTCGCGCGACTCGGGAGCGACCGACGAGTCGCACACGCGCATCCTCGTCGTCGACGACCACGAGGACAACGTCGAGGTGCTCAAGGTGCGCCTCGAGAGCTGGGGCTACCTCACCGACGCGCGCTACAGCGGCGCCGAGGCGCTGCAGTACGTGGAGAGCACCCCGCCCGACCTGATCCTGCTCGACGTGATGATGCCGGAGATGGACGGCAACGAGGTGGCGCGCCGGATCAAGGGGAACGCCACCCTGCCCTTCATCCCGATCATCATGCAGACGGCGCTCGACTCCACCGAGGACAAGGTGGAGGGGCTCGAGGCGGGCGCGGACGACTACATCACCAAGCCGATCGACTTCGCCGAGCTGCGCGCGCGGCTGCGCTCAATGCTCCGCATCAAGCGGCTGCAGGAGGCGCTCGAGGAGCGCGAGAAGGAGCTCCTCGAGGTGAACGAGCAGCTCCGCTACATGTCGCAGACCGACGCCCTCACGGGGCTCGACAATCGCCGGCATCTCAACGAGCGGATCGAGGAAATGTTCATGCATGCGCAGCGGCTCAGCGAGCCGTTCTCGCTCGTGATGTGCGACCTGGACAAGTTCAAGAGCGTCAACGACACGTACGGGCACCAGGCGGGGGACGAGGTCCTCAAGCAGCTCGCGACGATCCTCAAGGAGGAGGCGCGCGAGATCGACCGGGTGGGACGCTACGGAGGCGAGGAGTTCATGCTCCTGCTGCCGGGCACGGTGCTCGACGCAGCGGTGACCTTCGCCGAGAGGGTGCGCCGGAAGATCGAGGGGCATACATTCACCTTCCTCGGGGGGACGCTCACGCGCACGGCCAGCTTCGGCGTGTCGGCGTGGCCGCATCCCAAGATCGACCAGTGTGACACGCTCGTCCGCGCCGCCGACGACGCGCTCTACGTCGCGAAGGAGACGGGGCGCAACCGCGTCGTCCGCTTCGACGGCGACGAGTTCAACGCGCATCAGGCCTCCCACGATGAGCCAGACCCCGCCACCCGACCCGACCACGGCGCCACGTACGGGGGCGATCCCGACAAGCAGTCGCTCGCTCCCTGACGAGCTGCTGGCGCTCCAGGCGCGCGTGCACGAGCTGCAGCGCGAGCGCGACCACCTCGTCGCCATCGTCGACATTCTGCAGGAGATCTCCTCCTCCCTCCACTTCGTGGATGTCCTGCAGACGATCGCCCGCCGGCTCGGCGAGACGTTCGGCCTGGACCGCTGCGCGATCTTCCTCTCGGGCGAGAAGAATGAGGTCCGCCTCGTCGCCAGCTACGAGGATCCGGCCATCCGCAACCTGGTGGTGGACCTCAACCGCTATCCGGAGCTGAAGCGGGCGTTCGAGAGCGGCGAGACGGTCTTCATCCCCGACGCGGCGAACGACCCGATGCTCGCGAGCGTCAAGTCGCAGCTGCACGAGCGGAACGTGCGATCGATCGTCGTCGTCCCCATCCGCTGGGAGGGCTCGGTGATCGGCGCGATCTTCCTGCGCACGGAGCGCGAGGCCGAGCCGTTCAGCGAGAGCGACGTGGCCTTCTGCCAGACGGTCGCGACGCTGACGGCGAAGGCGCTGCGCAACGCGCACCGCTTCGAGAGCCTGCTGCACGGCCAGGAGGACGTGACGCTGGCGCATCGCAAGGCGGAGCTCCAGCGCGTGGCGCTCGTCGGCTTCCTCCGCCGCCTGCTCGACCGCTACGCCCGCAACGAGGACCAGGTGTGGGCGGAGACGCTGCTGCCGCGCGCCGCGGGCGAGGAGCTGGAGCGGCTCGTCACGGTGGCGATGCAGGTGCTCGAGGAAGAGGCCAAGGGGTAGCGCGTGACACAGGCTCCCCTCGCGCGCCGCGCCGCCGAGCTGCGTGCCCTGCTGCACCAGGCGTCGCACGACTACTACGTCCTCGACCGGCCCGCCATGCCGGACGCGGACTACGACCGGCGCTTCCGCGAGCTGCAGGCGATCGAGCGCGAGCAGCCGGCGCTGCGCACCGCCGATTCTCCCACGCAACGCATCGGCGCCGAGCCGGCGAGCGCGCTCGCGAAGCACACGCACCTGGTTCCAATGATCTCCCTCGGCAACGCCTTCGACGAGGCGGAGCTGGAGGCGTGGGAGGAGCGCATCGCGCGGCTCGTCGGCGAGGATGCGCGCCGCGCGGGCTACGTGACGGAGCTCAAGATCGACGGCGCAGCGGTGAGCCTCACCTACGCCGACGGCGTGCTCGCGATGGGGGCGACGCGCGGCAACGGCTCGGTGGGAGAGGACGTCACCGCCAACCTGCGCACGCTGCGCGACATCCCGCTGAGGCTGCGCGGCGACGACTTTCCCCCGCTGCTCGAGATCCGCGGCGAGGTGTACCTGCCGTACAGCCTGTTCGAGCGGATGAACGAGGAGCGGGTGCGCGAGGGAGAGCCGGTGTTCGCCAACCCGCGCAACTCGGCCGCGGGCTCGCTGCGCCAGCTCGACCCGTCGATCACCGCGCGCCGGCCGCTCCGCTTCTACGGCTACACGATCGCCCTTCCCCCCGGCAGCCCCGATCCGGTGGCGACGCAGTGGGAGCTGCTCGACACGCTCGAGCGGTGGGGGATCCCCGTCGCGCCGAACCGGCAGCGCTGCGCCACGCTCGCCGAGGTGCACGCGTGGGCGCGGGACGTGGAGCACCGGCTGCGCGCGGAGCTCGACTTCGCCATCGACGGCGGCGTCGTCAAGATCGACAGCCTGCGGCTGCAGGAGGAGCTCGGGGTGGTGGGCGGGCG
>JBBQJC010000120.1:0-10323 GCA_038325515.1 Gemmatimonadales bacterium
AAACTCTGTCCCCGCCCCACCCCCCACTGTACGTTTGCCGCATGCCCCCTCTCGGATCCCCCGGCCGCCGCGTCGCCATAGTCGCCGGCCTGCGCACCCCCTTCGCCCGGTCCGGCACCACCCTCAAGTCGCTCACGGCCATCGAGCTCGGCAAGCGCTGCGTCGCCGAGCTCATTCAACGCGCCGAGCTCGACGGCCGCATCGTCGACGCCCTCGTCTACGGCACAGTCGTCCCCTCCGTCACCTCGCCCAACATCGCGCGCGAGGTCTCGCTCCTCCCCCTGCTCCCCAAGGGGATCCAGTCGTTCAGCGTCAGCCGCGCCTGCGCCTCCGCCAACCAGGCAATCACCGACGCCGCCGACCAGATCCTCCTCGGCCACGCCGACGTCGTCATCGCCGGCGGGGCCGAATCGCTCTCCAATGTTCCAATCCTCCACTCCCGCGGGATGAGCGACGCCCTCGTCGCCGCCTCCAGGGCGAAGAGCTTCGCCGGGCGCGTCCGCGCCCTCGCCAAGGTGCGCCCGCGCGACCTCGTCCCCATCACCCCCGCCATCGCCGAGCCCTCCACCGGCGAATCCATGGGGGAATCGGCCGAGAAGATGGCCAAGATCAACCACATCCCGCGCGAGGAGCAGGACCAGTTCGCCCTCCGCTCTCACCGCCTCGCCGCGGCGGGCACGGCCGACGGGCGCCTCACCGCCGAGATCGTCCCGGTGTTCGTGCCCCCCGCCTTCGACCCGATGACGAGCGACAACGGCATCCGGGCAGACAGTACCATCGAGGCGCTGCGCGCTCTCAGGCCGGTGTTCGATCGCAAGTACGGAACGGTGACCGCCGGCAACAGCAGTCCCCTCACCGACGGCGCGAGCGCGGTGCTCCTCATGAGCGAGGAGCGCGCGAAGTCGCTCGGCTACCAGCCCCTCGCCTACATCCGCAGCTACAGCTACGCCGCCCTCGACCCGGGCGAGCAGCTCCTCATGGGCCCCGTGCTCGCGGCGCCCGTCGCGCTCGCGCGCGCCGGCCTCACCCTCGCCGACATGGACCTGATCGAGATGCACGAGGCGTTCGCCGCGCAGGTGCTCTGCAACCTGAAGGGCTTCGAGTCGCGCGAATGGGCCGAGCGCGCCGGCTTCGGCGCGCCGGTGGGTGAGGTCGACCGGGCAAGGCTGAACGTGATGGGCGGCTCCCTCTCCATCGGGCATCCCTTCGGCGCCACGGGAGGACGCATCCTCATGACGTTGTGCAACGAGCTCGCGCGGCGCGGCGGACAGTTCGGGCTGATGACCGTCTGCGCCGCGGGCGGAATGGGGCACGCCATGGTCGTGGAGCGCGCATGACCAGCAGCATCCGCTACGAGCGCCTCGACGACGGCATCGTCGTCCTCACCATCGACCTGCCCGGCGAGCCGGTCAACAAGGTGACTGCCTCGCTGCGCGCCGAGTTCGCCGAGCTGTTCGCGCGACTCGAGGGAGACCGCGAGGTGCGCGGCGTCGTGCTCGCCTCGGGCAAGAGCGACACCTGGCTCGCCGGCGCCGACATCGACGAGTTTCTCACCCTGCACAGCGCCGCCGACGCGGAAGCGCTGAGCCGCGGCGGACAGGCGCTGCTCGCGCGGCTGGCGGCCATGAAGATCCCCGTGGTCGCGGCGATCCACGGCGCCTGCCTCGGCGGCGGGCTCGAGACGGCGCTCGCCTGCCGCTATCGCGTGGCGAGCGATCACCGGAAGACCGTGTTCGCGCTTCCCGAGGTCATGCTCGGCCTCGTGCCGGGCGCGGGGGGGACGCAGCGGCTGCCGCGGCTCGTCGGCCTGCAGCGCGCCCTCGACATGATCCTCACCGGGCGCAACGTGCGCGCGGCGAAGGCGTACAAGATGGGGCTCGTCGACGAGCTCGTGCACCCCGCCATCCTCATGGAGATCGCCGTCGACCGGGCGAAGCAGCTCGCGCGCGGCGCGCTCAGCGCGAAGCACATCGTGAAGGGGCGCGGCGCGGCGGACGTGTTGCTGGAACAGAATCCGATCGGCCGCTCGGTGGTGTTCCGCAAGGCGCGCGCGAGCGTGATGGAGAAGACGCACGGCAACTTCCCCGCGCCGCTGGCCGCGCTGGCCGCCGTGCAGGCAGGCTACGACAAGGGCGCCGACGCCGGCTACCGCGAGGAGGCGCGCGCCTTCGGCGAGCTTGCCGTCGGCGACGTGTCAAGGCAGCTCGTCTTCCTCTTCTTCGCCACCAGCGCGCTCAAGAAGGATCCCGGCGTCGCGACGCCCCCCCCCGCGCCGGCGCCCGTCCCCGTGCGCACCCTCGGCATCGTCGGCGCGGGGTTCATGGGCGCCGGCATCGCCAGCGTCGCCGTGCAGCAGGGCACCCCGGTGCGGCTGAAGGACACCGACGCCGCGCGCGTCGGCAAGGGGATCGCCGCGGTGAGCGCCGTGCTCAAGGAACGTCTCAGGAAGAAGCAGCTCACGCGCGGGCAGTACGACGACGCGCTGGCGCTCGCCGGCGGCACCGTCGAGTATACCGGCTTCGGCAACGCGAACCTCGTGATCGAGGCGGTGTTCGAGGAGCTCTCGCTCAAGCATCGCGTGCTCGCCGAGGTGGAGCCCCGGCTGCCCGACGACGCGGTGTATGCGTCGAACACGAGCACCATCCCCATCGCCCGCATCGCCGAGGCGAGCGCTCGGCCCGGCCGCGTGCTGGGGATGCACTTCTTCTCGCCGGTCCACAAGATGCCGCTGCTGGAGGTGATCGCGACGCCGCGCACCGACCGCGACGCGATCGTCACCGCCGTGGCGTATGGAAAGCAGCTCGGGAAGACGGTGATCGTCGTGAACGACGCGCCAGGCTTCTTCACGACGCGCACCCTCTCCGCCTACATGAACGAGGCGGGGCGGCTGCTCGAGGAGGGGGCGTCGGTCGAGTCGGTGGACGGGGCGCTGGTGGACTTCGGATTCCCGGTCGGCCCCATCACCCTGCTCGACGAGGTCGGGATCGATGTCGGGGGCAAGGTGGGGCAGGTGCTCGGCGAGGCGTTCGGGGCTCGGCTCGCCTCGAGCGAGGCGATGCGCCGGGTAGTGGCGTCGGGCCGGACCGGGCGGAAGGGGAAGAAGGGATTCTATCTGTATGACGAGGGAGGCGAGCGGGGCGGGGTGGACGCGAGCATCTACGAGCTGCTCCCGCACGGGTCGGTGCGCCGCGAGATCGACGCGGAGGAGATCCGGCAGCGGTGCGTGCTGGCGATGGTGAACGAGGCGGCGCTCTGCCTGGAGCAGGGGGTGCTGCGGTCGCCGCGAGACGGGGACGTCGGGGCGGTGTTCGGGATCGGCTTCCCCCCCTTCCGGGGCGGACCGTTCCGGTACGTGGATACCCTGGGCGCGTCGGATGTCGTAGATTCCCTGGAGGCGCTAAACGGACGTTTCCCGGGTCGATTCGCGCCGGCGGAGCTGTTGGTGGAGTATGGACGGGGGAGGAAGCGGTTCTATCCGTCGTCGGGGAATCCCCTGCCGTAGATTCCCGGTGTGGTGGGCAGGGCGGGATCTCGGGCAGCGAGCCCGAGAGTGACTGTGACCAAGGGTGTTGATGCAAGGTCCAGAGAGCATGGAGATCACTGATGCGGCGCTCGTCACGCGAGTGTTGCACGGCGATGTGAACGCGTACGGCGGACTCGTCTCGCGCTACAGGGACCGATACGCGCGGTATGCGGTACACATGTTGGGCAATCGTGAGGATGCGGAGGAGGCATTGCAGGACGCCTTCACCCGCGCCTATCGGTCGCTCGCGCGCTGCGAGGAGCCCGAGCGTTTTGGCGCATGGCTTTTTCGCATCCTCGTCAACCGTTGCCGGACGAGCGGGGCACGGCGCGTGCGTCGTGGCCAGACGTTCGTGCACGACGAGGGGGCGCTCCTGAATGCGTCGCAGGAGCATCCTGCGGAGCAGACGATGTGGCGCGAGGAGATCGAGCGGGCGATTGGCGAGCTCAGCGCGGATCAGCGAGAGGCATTCCTCCTGAAGTACGTGGAGGAGTTGGGATACGAGGAGATGTCGGAGATCACCGGTGTCGGGGTCTCGGCATTGAAGATGAGAGTCATGCGCGCCTGCGATCGGCTGCGCACCCTGTTGCGGGAGGTTCATAGTGCCTGAGTGGGGACGAACTACCCTCGAGATGATCGTGGAAGAGCTCCAGCGCCCGGTGCGCGTCGACGATTCGTTCGACCGCCGGGTGATGGTGCGCGTGCGCCGGACCTTCGCCGAGCGTCGTCCGCGTGGAGTCATCGGCTGGATCGGAGCGGCGGTGCGGGTGACGAACCGGCCGGCCTGGGCGGCAGCCCTCGCCGCCAGTGTCGTGGCCATCGCCACGCTGGGCGTCTTCCGGACCCGGTCGCACACCGCCACGGGCGCCGCGCAGGAGCCCGTGCAGTTCGTCCTCGTCGCACCGACGGCGCGCAGCGTCGCCGTGGTCGGGGACTTCAACAACTGGGGGCTCGGCGATTCCGCGCTCGTCGCGACGAATCGTGACGGAGTCTGGAGCGTTACCGCTCCCGTACCAGCGGGCGTTCATCGGTATGCCTTCGTCGTCAACGGCAAGCAGTGGGTGGCCGATCCAACGGCTCCCCGCTCCTCCGGCGAGGACTTCGGCAGGCCGAGCAGCGCTCTCGTCGTGGAGGACAGCACGAAGTGAACGGAAAGCCACGCCGCATCCTGATGGTCGCCAGCCTCGTCGCCGCGGCCGTCGCCTCCGCGGGCGCGCAGGACCCGCGAATCCAGCCGAAGCTCGACGCGCCGACGCGCGACGCGCTCCGCTCCGTGATCGATTCGGCTTCGGCGCAGGGAATCCCCGTCGCGCCTCTGAAGGACCTGATCAACGAGGCGCTCGCCAAGGGCGCCGATGGCCCACGCATCGTGGCCGCGGTGAAGTCCCTCGCCATCGAGATGGCCAGCGCGCACCGCGCCCTCGGCACCATCGCCTCCACCGACGAGATCAAGGCGGCCGCCTCGGCGATGCACGCCGGCGTGCCGGCCGTGGAGCTGGGCAAGATGAAGAAGCAGAGCGGGCTGCGACGCTCGCTCACGCTTCCCTTCACCGTGCTCGCCGACATCGTCTCGCGCGGTGTCCCGGTCCGCACCGCGATCAACGGCATCAAGTCGCTGGTCGGCGCCGGGGCCAAGGATTCCGACATCAGCTCCTTCCAGCAGAAGGTCGCCGTCGACATCGAGCAGGGAGCGCCTCCCGCCGCCGCGGTGGAGACCAGGGCCAAATCGAAGCCCGAAGAGATGCAGTAGGCTCGTCCGTCGGAATGCGATCACGAACGGCCGCCAGCGTTGGCGGCCGTTCTGTTTTCCTCGGTGCCTCCCGAGACACTGCCGATGCATGTCGTGCCCTTCGCCGCGTCCTCGATCGCCATCTCCGCGAGCGGCAGCGCAGGCTCACGCTCCGCTTCACCGGCAGCCCGGCACACGGCGGCGACGAGCGCCACCGGCGTGACACATCGGAAGCCCGGACAGCGATCACGCACCGAGTCCGTGCCACGCGCCTGTAGCATGCAACGAACGCGTCCCCACCGGAGCGCAGCCGGCGACACTCTCCATCGACGCCTCGCGGAGCGCCGCTCATCCGAGCGGCGCGGCCGCCCACACCCCGACCGCGTCCGCTGAGCCGGCACGATCGTCTGCGTGGACCCCGGCAACCGACCGTCACGACGTCGATCAGTCTGGGCAACATGCGACTCTCCCCTCGCATCAGCCGCAATTCGCGAGTAGCGGACGGCCGACACTGCCCACTCGACGACGAGCGGCGCCCAAGTCCCGAAAAGCGGCGCCCCCGTCCCGACAAGCGGCGCACCCGTCCCGACAAGCGGCGCCCACCCGGCCAACGGCTCTGGCGAGGCAGCCGAAAGCGCCGCCGCGCGGACGTCGAGCGCCGCTGCGAAGATGCAGTGCTCTGCCGCGCCATCCCCTACCTCCTGCCGCCCGAGCGAAATCGCGAATCGCCACACGCGTATCGTCACGCCGGCGACGGAGATCGAAACGCGACGCACGGCGGCGAGCCTCCACTCCACCACGGCGCTGCCGCACGCGACCAAGACCATCCGCTTCCGACCCGAGTCGTTCCGCACGCCACCACGACTGCCGGTGACATTAGAACCACCGCAACTCGAGCCACGCCGTCGTTCCGCGACATCGCACAGACCGCCAGTCACACGGCAAGAACCATCCGCGTCCTCGCGAAAACCTCCCGCTCGCCGGCCCGCACCTCCCCGCACTCGCCCCCGCCCCCCCCGCACTCGCCCCGCACCGCCCCGCACTCGCCCGAACCGCTCGGCGGGCAACCATTGGACCTTCGGGCGGGAGCGACTCTCGGCACAATTTGGAAGGGCCGGCGGTCCGAATGCAACGCCAGCGCGCGCCGACGTGTGGCACGACTGTACAAGTCGGCGCACCGGCGCCACTCGTCAGCGGACACCGCGCCCGACAGCCCGGCGCACCTCCTGCGGCCGACGGGACGGCTGTACGACTCGGCGGACATCAAGCACGAAGAGGCGTCCCGGACCATCAGATCGCCGGTCGCGGATCCCGAGTCGGAGCGGAGGAGGACGAGTGGGCGTGCCGGTGCATCCGTCGTCCGAACAGGACGTGGAGAAGCTCCGGCGAAACGCACCAGCCGCGGATCTCCTGCCGCGAGCCGCCGGTCACCTGCCTTGAGCCGCCGGTTGCCTGCCTTGAGCCGCCGGTTGCCCGCCGCGAGCCGCCGGTCACCTGCCGCGAGCCGCCGGTTGCCTGCCTTGAGCCGCCATGGGGCATGACGCGATGCGTGGCCTCACTGCCCAGGGACCCGGTCGTCGGCGCAACGGAGTGAACGCCGTCTCGGACCCGACGGATCGCTCTCCCGCGACCTGCGCCCCAGATTCGCGAGTCCGAAAGCAGAACGTTCGAGGCAGACAGTCAGGGCGCTCCTCGGTGCGGGAACCTGGCGGGCCCTACAGGTCGTGAAAAGCGGGGTTCAGGTCACGGCTCCCGTGCAGGATTCGGGCAATTCCCAACGGTTCGGTGTGATGGTAGTAGAACACGATGTACGGTCCGACGGGAAAGCTGAGGAGCCCCGGGTCAGTCTCATCCCGCGCCCGTCCGATCCCCGGATGCTCGGCGAGCAAGGCACACTCGACCTGGATGTCGTCGAGCACTCGGTCCACGGCATCCGGTCGAGTGGCCTCGAGGTAGGTCTCGATGTCGTGGAGGTCGTGCTGCGCCTCGAGTGGGAGGCGGAACTCCTTCACTTGCCGCGACGGGCCTGCCGCTTCGCACGCATCTCACCGAAGATCGCCGCACCCGAAGCACCCTCGCCGCGCTCGAGCTGCTGGCGTCCCTTGCGCACGTCGCTCCGCAGGGCCGCCAGGCGGGCCTCATGTTCGGCCTCCTGTTCCTGTAGCAACCGCAGACCGGCTCGGACGACTTCACTAGCGGACGTATACCGGCCACTCTTCAGCTTATCGTCCACGAATGACTCGAACTCGGGCGTCAGGGACACGTTCATGGTGGGCTCCGGCTGAGGTCTCGTCGCAGTATGTGCCCCATGTCAGAAAATATCAAGAATTGTTATAGTCGGGATGGCTGTCTCGTCAGCCTTGCCTTACTTCATCTCTGCGGAAAGCGCGCACGCGATGTCCCCTAGCCCCGGGCCCGATCAACGGGGTACAATACCGCACCTCATCACACAGAATCGCCCGATGCGTCTTACCCGACCCGCCCTCCTCACGATACTCCTCGCCGCGCCGCTCCACGCGCAGTCGAGCCCGGCGGATCCCCGCCGCATCACCGTCCCGCGCATCTTCGCCTCGCCCGACTTCCGCGGCGGCGCCATCCCGCAGCCCGCCTGGCTCCGCAGCGGCAGCTCCTACATCGACGCCCGTCCCACCAAGGAAGGCGGCACCGAGCTGGTGAAAGTGGACATCGCGACCGGCAGGGAGACGACACTCGCCCGCGCCGAACAGCTCTCGGCGGAGGGGAAGACGCTCGAGGTGGAGGACATCACCCTCAGCGGCGACGAGCAGCAGGCGCTGCTCTTCCACAACTCGGTGCAGGTGTGGCGCACCAACACGCGCGGCGTCTTCCACGTCTTCGACTTCCGCACCGGCAAGCTCACCCCCGTCTCCGCGGGGAAGGGGCTGCAGATGTTCGCCAAGCTGTCGCCCGACGGGAAGCAGGTGGCGTTCGTCCGCGACAACGACCTCTGGATCACGACGCTCGCCACGGGGAAGGAGACGCGCCTCACGCGCGACGGCGGCGAGAACATCATCAACGGCACCACCGACTGGGTGTACGAGGAGGAGCTCGGCCTGCGCGACGCCTTCCGCTGGAGCCCCGACTCGAAGCAGATCGCCTACTGGCGATTCGACCAGAGCGCGGTGCCGGCGATGCCGATCGTCAACGAGCTGGGGCTCTACCCCAAGATCGCGACGCTCCGCTATCCCAAGGCCGGCGAGCCGAACTCGCGCGTCACGGTGGGAGTCGTCCACCTCGGTACGATGAAGACGACCTGGCTTACCGGCGCGGGTCCCGACACGGGGCAGTACATCGGCCGGATGGAGTGGGTCGGCACCGACTCCCTCGCCATCCAGCGCATCCCGCGCCACCAGACGTCCGTCGACGTGCTGCTCGTCAGCGCCGCCACCGGCAAGGGACGCACGGTGATGACCGACCGCGACTCCGCCTACGTCGACGTCGAGAACGGCGACCTCCGCTGGATCGGCACGGGGAAGCAGCAGTTCATGTGGCTCTCCGACCGCACCGGGTGGCGACAGCTCTTCCTGTACGGACGCGACGGGCGGGTGATCCGCCAGCTCACGACCGACGGGATGGACGTGCTCGGCGTGGAAGGGGTGGACGAGGCGAACGGCTACGTCTACGTGAACGCCGCCGCGCCCACGCCGATGGAGCGCAATCTGTATCGTGTGCCCATTGCCGGCGGGCCGATGACGCGCATGACGCCCGAGCGCGGCACGCACGCCGTGAGCATCAGCCCCGACGCCCGCTTCCTCGAGGACATCCACAGCACGCTCAACTCGCCGGCGGTCGCGACGCTCTACTCGCTGCCCGACATGAAGGTGATCCGCGTGTTGCAGGACAACGCGCCGCTCAAGGCGAGGCTGGCGCAGCTCTCCATCGCGCCCGCGCAGTTCATGAAGGTGCCGATGCCCGACGGCCTCGTGCTCGATGCCTACCGCATCGTGCCCGCCAACTTCGACAGTACGAAGAAGTATCCGGTGCTGATGCACGTGTATGGCGGGCCCGCCAGCCCGCAGGTGAACGACGCCTGGGGCGGCGCGGACGAGCTCTGGCACCAGAGCCTCGCGCAGCAGGGCTACGTCGTGATGGTCGTCGACAACCGCGGCTCGGCCTGGCGCGGCCGCGACTTCCGCAAGACGACGCAGCTCCGACTCGGGATCAAGGAGTCGCAGGACCAGATCGACGCGGCCAAGTGGATCGGCCGGCAGAGCTGGGGCGACGCGAGCCGCATCGGCATCTGGGGCTGGAGCTTCGGCGGCTCGATGACCTTCCTGGCCGCGGCGCGCGGCGGCGACGTCTTCAAGGCGGCGCTGGTCGTCGCCCCGGTCTCCGATTGGGGCCTGTACGACACGATCTACACCGAGCGCTTCATGTGGACGCCGCAGGAGAACGCTGAAGGCTATCGCGCGAGCTCGCCCCAGGCGTTCGTGAGCGGGCTCACCGCCCGCACCCTGCTCGTCCACGGCACCGGCGACGACAACGTGCACCCGCAGAACACGATCCAGCTCGCGAACAAGCTGGAGGCGGCCAACAAGGCGTTCTACATGCTGCTGTATCCGGGACGCACCCACTCGATCTCGGGCGGCAACACGCGCATCCACCTGTACGAGTCGTTCACGCGGTTCATCCTCGAGAATCTGTGACAACCGGGGTGGAACGACGAGAGGGCGGCGAGCATGAGGTTCGCCGCCCTCTCGTCGTTTGCGCCTTCCGTCTAGAACGTGGTGAGCATCGAATCGTCCTCGAACGGGAGCAGCGTCTCCGCCGAGGATCGCCGGGCGTGCCCCGACCCCTTGCCGATCGACCGGGGCGCGGAGACCGGCCGAGCGGCGGGACGGGCCGGCGCCTGGGGCGCCGCCTGCCGAGAGGCGCCGCGGACCCGCTTCGCGCTCGCGCCCGCGGTGAGCTCGAACTGCCCCACCATGTCCGACAGCACGTTCGACTGGCTGGACAGCTCCTCCGCGGCGCTCGCCGACTCCTCGGCGCTCGACGCCACCTGCTGCGTCACGCCGTTCATCTGCAGCACGGCGCCGTTGATCTGGTCCACTCC
>JBBQJC010000121.1:0-10257 GCA_038325515.1 Gemmatimonadales bacterium
TCAAGGTTGCGCCGCCCCCACGAGCCGCCCCTTCACCGTTCACCGCCTCAAGGTTGCGCCGCCCCCACGAGCCGCCCCTTCACCGTCGCGAGCAGCGACTCCAGCGAGAAGGGCTTCGTGAGCAGCGTCCGGCCCACCGCCTCGAACTTCACCCGAGCCGCGGGGTCGTTCGAATAGCCCGACATGTACACCACGGGGAGCTCGGGATGCGCCCGCCCCAGCCGCTCGCCGAGCTCCTGGCCCCCCATCACGGGCATCACGAGATCGGTGAGGACGAGACCGATCCCGTCCTCGCCCACCCCCTCCTCCTGGATGCGCGCCAGCGCCGCTTCGCCATGCTCGGCCATCACCACCTGGAACCCCTCGCGAACAAGCAGCCGCGCCGCCGCCGCGCGAATCGACGGCTCGTCGTCCACGATGAGCACCTTCGTCCGCGCGGCGCGAGTGGGGGCAACGACCGCATGGTTCCCGGACGGACGCGTCGTCGCGAGCAGCCGCGGCAGGTAGACGGAGAAGGTGGTGCCCCGGCCCGGCGCGCTCTTCACGGTGATCTGCCCGTGCATCTGGTGCACGATTCCGTGCACCGTCGAGAGCCCGAGCCCCGTCCCCTCGCCGGTCGGCTTCGTGGTGAAGAAGGGCTCGAAGATCCGGTCGAGCAGCTCGGTCGTCATCCCCTCGCCGCTGTCGCGCACGGAGAGCACGACGTATTCCCCCGGCTGGATCACGCCGTGCCGGTGCGCGATCACCGAGCTCGTCGCGACGTTCTCGGTGGCCAGCACCAGCGCCCCCTGGCCGTGCATCGCATCGCGGGCGTTGACGGCGAGGTTGAGCAGCACCTGCTCCATCTGTCCCGCGTCGGCGAGCACGGTCCAGAGCCCCTCCTGCAGGCAGTCGCGCACGGCGATCGATCCGCCGAGCACGCGCTGCAGCATGCGCTCCATCCCGCGGACACCGGCGTTGAGGTCGAGCGGTGCGGGCTGGATGAGCTGGCGACGGCTGAAGGCGAGGAGCTGCCGCGTCAGCGCCGCGGCGCGGTCGGTCGCCTCGCGGATGTCCACGAGATCGGTGCGCACCGGGCTGTCCTCGGGCAGGTCGTCGAGCGCGAGCTCCGCGCTGCAGCCGATGGCGGTGAGCATGTTGTTGAAGTCGTGTGCGACGCCCCCGGCGAGCTGGCCGATCGCGTCCATCTTCTGCGCCTGGCGCAGCCGCTCCTCCGACTCGCGCAGCGCCGCCTCCGCCGCGCGCTCGGCCGTGATGTCCCGCGCGGCGATCAGGTGGCCGCCATTGCGATACGGCGAGATGTGTCCTCGCGAGATCACGCGCCGGTCCTCCGTGCCGCGCAGCACCGCCTCCCATTCCACGCGGTCGTTCGTCGTCGCGAGCTGCTGCGCCGTGCGGGTGAAGATCTCGAGCGACTCCGGCGCCACCACGTCCACCGGGCGCAGCAGCCGCGCCTCCTCCGCCGTGTAGCCGAGCGACGTGCACCAGGCGCGGTTCACGTAGACGATCTTCCCCGTGGCGTCGGTCGAGAGGATCATCTCCCCCGAGTGGTCGAGCAGCGCGAGCAGCTCGGCATCGCGCTCGGAGAGCGCCCGCATCGCGCGGCGGAGCGAGAGCTCCGTGACCGCGGCGTGCGCGATGCTCCGCAGCGTCTCGGCGTCCTCGTCGCTCCAGCGGCGCGGGGCGGCATCCGTCGCGCAGATCGCGCCCAGCAGCTCGCCCTCCTCAGTGATGAGCGGATGCGCGATCGTCCGCGTTCCGGCAAGCGGGGCGCGGCTCTCCACCACTCGGCGGCAGAGCATCTCGGCCTCGTCCCACGTCGTCCCGCTGAGCGCGAGCGTCGCACCCTCGTCGCCCGCCACGAGCGCCACGACGGCGGCCGGCACGCCGAGCGCACGCGACGCGAGCGCGGCGAGTCGCGTCATGGCGTCGTCGGGGCGCGCGTCGAGGGGCGCCGGATCCGGCGTGATCGAATGCAGGGACACTGTGCTGGAGACCGATGTGGGAGCGCGCGCAGGGTCGCAGGCGAGATGCCCACCAACGATGCGAGGCAGTCGACAAGGCGGAGCTCGCCCGTTCAAGTGTCGGCGCGAGGCAGCCGAGGCGTGAGCGTGGGAGCTTTCGTCCCACGCTATCCGGCACGGGATCATACACCCGGCCCCCGAAAAGGTCGCGCCGGAAGGCTCCTTGTTAGATTCCGTGGGTGACCATCGACCCGACCCTCCTCGACGCGATCCGCAACCGGCGCACCTTCGCGATCATCAGCCACCCCGACGCGGGCAAGACGACCCTCACCGAGAAGCTCCTCCTCTACGGCGGGGCCATCCATCTGGCCGGAACGGTCAAGGCGCGCCGCCAGCAGCGCCACGCGACCTCCGACTGGATGCAGATGGAGCAGGAGCGCGGCATCTCGGTGACGAGCAGTGTGATGCAGTTCGCCTACGACGGATACCAGGTGAACCTGCTGGACACGCCGGGTCACGAGGATTTCTCGGAGGACACCTACCGCGTGCTCATCGCCGCCGACAGCGCGGTGATGCTGCTCGACAACCGCAAGGGAGTCGAGGAGCGGACGCGGCAGCTCTTCGCGGTCTGCAAGCGCCGCCGCATGCCGATCTTCACAGTCGTCAACAAGTGCGACCGCGTCGGCGAGGATCCGCTCAAGCTGCTGAGCGACGTCGAGGCCGACCTCGGCATCGACTGCCATCCCGTCACCTGGCCCATCCATGCCGACGGCGCCTTCATCGGCGTGTACGACCGGCGGCGCAAGCTGATCTACCGCTTCGAGCGCGGCGCCGACCATGGCGCCAGCGAGGCCGACGTCCGCGTCGCCTCGCTCGAGGATCCCTCCGTGCGCGAGATGCTCGGCGCCGAGGCGCACGAGCGGCTCGTGCACGACATCCAGCTTCTCGACGAGGCGGGACACCCGTTCAGCAGGGAGGCGATGCTCGCCGGCACCCTGTCGCCGGTGTTCTTCGCCAGCGCGCTGACGAACTTCGGCGTCGAGCCCTTCCTGCGCGAGTTCGTCGAGCTCGCCCCCTCGCCCACGTCGCGCGAGTCGACGACCGGGCTCGTCGATCCCGCCGACCCGAGCTTTTCCGGGTTCGTGTTCAAGATCCAGGCGAACATGGATCCCAAGCATCGCGACCGTATAGCCTTCGTGCGCGTCTGTTC
This sequence comes from Gemmatimonadales bacterium, assembly GCA_038325515.1. GTDB lineage: Bacteria > Gemmatimonadota > Gemmatimonadetes > Gemmatimonadales > Gemmatimonadaceae > AG11. The sequence continues at coordinate 3,175 of JBBQJC010000121.1, forward strand.
CGGCCGCTTCGCGCCGGGCCTGCAGGTGACGCACGTGCGCACCGGGAAGCCGCTGCGGCTGTCGAGCGCGCAGCAGTTCCTCGCGCGCGAGCGCAGCGCCGTGGACGAGGCGCTGCCGGGCGACGTGATCGGCGTGATGGACCGCGGCACCCTGCGCATCGGCGACACGCTCGCGGAGCAGGGAGGCCTCGAGTTCCAGGGGATCCCGCGCTTCGCCCCCGAGCACTTCGCGCGCATCATCGCCGCCGATCCGCTCAAGCGGAAGCAGCTCGACGCGGGCCTCCGCCAGCTCACCGAAGAGGGGGCGGCACAGGTCTTCTACACCTCGGGCACCGACACGCTGAGCCCCACACCCATCATCGGCGCCGTGGGCCTGCTGCAGTTCGACGTGATGCTGCATCGGCTCGAGCACGAGTACGGCGCGCCCTGTCGTCTCGAAAAGATCTCCGCCCGCTATCCACGGTGGGTGGTGGGGCCGGAAGAGGAGATCGAGCGCATCTCGCGCGATCGCGGCCGCCTGCTGCTGTTCGACGCGAAGGGGCACCCGCTCATCCTGTTCGAGGATGCGTGGGGAATGCGCTGGGCGCTGGAGCGGGAGACGGGAGTGACCTTTCATGAGGTCGCTCCATGATTGCTGACTAGAGCCTGACGCCCAGAGCCCAGAGCCCAGAGCCTATTGGCTATAGACTCTGGCTTGGACCGTTAAGTCCTTGGCCCTGGTCTTTCGACTTGCGGCTCCGGGCTGTGGGCTCTGGGCTCTGGGCTCTGGGCTCTGGGCGTTGGTCGTAGAAGCGCACGGCACAGGACGCCATACGGGTGCGCTCCTTGCTTGTTCTCCGGGCAACAGTCCAACCAGGAGCGCCTGCATGTCCGAACGATCCAAGCCCCACAACGGCCGCGACACGAATGGTCACTTCCGCGTCGCTCGCGTTGATGCCGACGACATCGCCACGAATCCCGACGGCGCCGACATCATCCGTGACGACGTCCACAAGGGGGGCGCGATCGAAGACATTGGCGCCGACGCCGGCCGCCGCGCCGTCGAGATCGGTGAGCTGATCCGCGAGAATCGCGAGGACGTGAAGAAGGTGGCGGAGGCCTAGCGCTACCGCGACGCCAGCCGCTTGTCGAACGCGGCGAGCTCCACGTGCAGCGCGATGCGCATGCTCTCGCGCATCGCCGTCGAGCTCTCCGCGTCGGCGAGTATGGCGAGGAACCGCTCCAGCCGCACCGCACCCGTGTCGAGCGCGGCGAGCCGCAGCATCGGGAGCAGCTCCGCTTCGGTGCGCGCGCGCGGCACCGGCTTCGCCTGCTTGGGCGGGACCGGCTTGCCCGCCGCGATCGCCTCCTTCTCGAGCACCTCGTCCAGCGCCTCCTGCGCCATCCTGATGCCGGGGTCGGCAGGCTGCTCCACCTTCGGCGGGTCGAGCACCCGCAGCAGCTCCACGAGATGCCCGCGCGCCAGCGCGATGCGCCGCAGCAGGTCCTGCCGCGAAGGCGACGGCGCTCCTCGCGCCACCGGGCCCGCCACGTCGGCCCATCGCACCGGCACGCTCGGAAGGATTCCCTCGAGGCGGCGCTGCAGCTCGAACAGGTCCAGCGGCTTGCGGATGAACTGCAGCGCGCCGAGCCGCCCCGCCGCCGACACGGTGTCCACGTTCACATTGCCCGAGCAGACGAGGAAGGGAACGTCGGCCAGATGCGGCCGCTCGAACAGCTTCTCCATCACCGCGAGCCCCTGCGCATCCGGGAGGTTCAGGTCCACGATGCAGATGTCGATCGGGATCTCGTCCCCCTTCCGCAGCGCCTCCTCCCCCGTCGCGGCGGTCGTCGCGGCGAATCCGGCACGCTCGGCCACCGCCGCGATCAGCCGGGAGGCCACCGGATCGTCTTCGATGAGGAGGAGCTGGGGCTTGAGGGACATGAATGCAAAGTATCGACAGGAGGCGGTGAAGCTGGACGGCGCCGGCGGCGCTCCGCACTTTCCCGGCCCGGCTTCCTAGCGGAGCGCTGGTAAATCGCCGACTTTTGCAGGCAATGCTTCCCGCCAAGAATCGCGCATCCCGCCGCGGCCTGCGCATCCGCACCAAGATCATCGCCTTCACGGTGCTCCCCCTCGTCCCTGTCTTCTTCTGGCTGGGGTGGCACCAGTTCCCCGCGATGCTCTGGGAGGTGCAGCTCGAGCAGACGTCGCAGGGAGCGCAGGCGGTCGCCGAGCTCCTCGCCGACCACCCTGGCGCGCAGGGGGTAGACGAGACCTACCGCGCGGCGCAGGGACGGCTCCTCTACGCGGGGACCTTCGACGTCCCCGGCGTCCCCGATGCGGTGCGCGCGCAGGGCGACAGCGTCCGTCCCCCCGGCGACATCCGCATCGCGACCCGCGTGGACGGCGAGCGGCGCAACTACCGCGAGCTGTGGGTCGTCGCCCCCGTCGCCAAGGGAGGGCGCGCCATCGTCGCCTGGTCGCTCACCGCGGCGAGCGAGACCTGGCTCAACACGCGCCTCGTCTTCCTCGGCAGCACCCTCGCCGCGCTGCTCGCCGCCGCGCTGTTCGCGTCGCTCCTCTCGCGCCGCATGACCGCGCCGCTCGAGTCGCTCGCCGGCGCGCTCGACGCGATGCGCGCCAAGGATCGCTGGGAGCTCGGCCGCGTCATCGAGAACGACGCCCGCGACGAGGTCGGCGACGTCACCACCGCGGTCAACGAGTTCATCTCGGCGCTCGCTGGCGTCGTGGCCACGGTGAGCGACACCGCCAACCGCGTCTCTGCCCGCACGCGCGACATCGCCAGCTCCACCCGCTTCCTCGGCGAGGCTGGTGTGCAGCTCTCGGCGGGGGCGGGACAGGTGGCGAGCGACGCCGCCAAGCAGGCGGAGGCCGCGATCACCTCGCGCGACACCGCGTCGCGCGCCGCCTCGTCCGCGGACAGCGTGCTGGCCAGCGTGGCGAACGCCGAGGCGCGCTCGCGCGACGCGCTGGCCGCCGCGCAGACCGGGCTCGCCGGCGTGGCGATGGCCGATGCGGCAGTCGAGCGCGTCGTCGTCCAGGCATCGGCCACGCAGGCGAGCTTCGCCCGGCTGCAGGCCGGCCTGACCACGATCGTCAAGGCAGCCGCCCGCATCACCTCCATCGCGCAGAACACCAACCTCATCGCCCTCAACGCCGCGATCGAGGCGTCGCGCGCCGGAGAGCAGGGCAAGGGGTTCGCCGTCGTCGCGGCCGAGGTGCGCCGCCTCGCCACCGACACCGACCGCCTGTCGCGCGAGATCCGGCAGGAGGTCAAGACGATCGAAGGGGGGGTCGTCGCCACGGGCACCGACCTGGAGCGTGCAACGGAAGCGGTGCATGGCGCTCGCCGCGCGATCGCCGAGACGAGGCTGGCGATCTCGTCGGCGGCGAACAGCGTGGAGTCGACCGCCGCCGTGCTGATCAGGGTGTCGCAGGTGGCGCGCGACCAGCGCGAGGGGGCGCGCGCCATCGAGGCCGACGCGATCGCCCTCGCCGGCGTGGCCGAGAGCCAGGCGACCGCTGCCGAGGAGATGGCGGCCAGCACCGAAGAGCAGACCGGGGCGGCCACCGAGATCTCGCGCGAGCTCGCGGCGCTCGAGGCCGTCGCCGCCGAGATGCAGGCCGCGGTGGACCGGTTCGCGCTCTGACGGCGTACATAACGAGCTATGTCGTTGTGCAACAATGCTGAACGTTTGGATATTGTATCACCTTTGTGATTTTTCGCCCGTGATTGGCACTATCCCTGCGATGGGATGAAAGCCTGATTGACAAGGATTTCGGCTGACGACACCGCCGATCACGGCTTCAACGGGGTGCCCGATGGGCTATCGCGTCTTCATAGATTCGAACGGAACGGAATGGCAGGCCTGGGACGTCGTCCCGACGCTCGCCGAGCGGCGCCTTGCCGACCGGCGGGTGGGGATGGCGGTGCAGGCGGAGCTGGAGCGCCGCCGCGTCGCCGAGCGGCGCGTCACCGTCGGCACCCGGCCGACCCTCGGTGGAACGATGAACGGCGGGTGGCTCTGCTTCGACGCCCAGGTGGAGAAGCGGCGCCTGACGCCCATCCCGAGCGACTGGCTGCAGTGCCCGGAGGAGCAGCTCGAGCAGTACTGCGCCAGGGCCGAGCGTGCGCTGCGCGCGACGCTCGTTCGGCCGAAGGAGTAGGGGCGAGGCCTGTCATCCCGCAGGAGCGCCGCAGGCGCGAGTGTCGGGATCTGCTCGCCGCGCGGGAGTGCCAACGGCCCGTAGCCAGTAGCAGTACGCCTTCGTCCCGACGGTATCGGTACCGGTAGGAGCCGCTGGATCGCGATACTCGCGGGGTGGGCTACTCGTACATCGGTACCTCAGGAACCCCCCGTCCCCCCCGCTCGTTTCGAGGCGTGCTCCGACTCCTTGCCCTGGCGCAGCTCGCCGCGCTTCTCGTCCTGACGGTCCGCCTCCTCCCCGGCCGCCGTCGCCGCCCGCCGGTGCTCCCCCGTCTCGGCGCCGGAAGCCAGCCAGGCTCCATCTCGATAATCGTCGCCGCGCTGAACGAGGCGCACCGCATCACCCGCTGTCTCGACGGGCTCACGGCGCAGGGCGGGGCGGTGCGCGAGATCCTCGTCGTCGACAGCGGCAGCCAGGACGCCACTCCGGCGATGGTGCGCGCGGCAATGGCGCGCGACCCACGGGTGCGGCTGCTTGATGACAGCCCCCTGCCCAATGGCTGGGTGGGCAAGGTCTGGGCGCTGCAGCACGGGCTCGCGCACGCCTCCGCCGACTGGGTGCTCGGCATCGACGCCGACACGATCCCTCATCCCGGACTCGCCGCAGGCGCCCTCTCCGCCGCCCTCGAGCTGAGGCTCGACGCGGTCTCCTTCTCCCCGCGCTTCCGCCTGACGACGACTGCCGAGCGCTGGCTCCAGCCCGCGCTCCTCGTCACCCTCGTCTACCGGTTCGGCGCGGCGGGCACGGCGACGGATGCGGAGCGGCTCATGGCGAACGGGCAGTGCTTCCTCGCTCGGCGCGAGACACTGCTGTCCGTGGGGGGCTACGCCAGCGCGCGCGCCTCGTTCTGCGACGACGTCACCCTCGCCCGGCATCTCGCACGCGCCGGCCATCGCGTTGGATTCCTCGACGGCTCCCGGCTGTACGACGTCGTCTCCTACTCGTCAGCCGCCGAGACCTGGCGCGAATGGGGGCGGTCGCTGGACCTGAAGGACGCGACGACGCGATGGCGCCAGTGGGGTGACGTCGCGCTGCTCGTCGTGGCGCAGGGGACGCCGGCGCCGGCGCTCCTCGGGCTCGCGGTCGCCGCGCTGCTCGGCGCGCGATGGACGGCGTCGCCGGCGGGGCTGGCGCTCGCGTCCACGTCGGCCGCGCTGCTCGCCATGCGAGTGCTGCTGCAGGTGGCGCTGGCCGGCTCGTACGAGCGGACCGGGACCGCGTTCTGGCTCTCCCCGCTCGCCGACCCGCTGGCGGCGCTAAGAATCCTGCTGTCGACACTGACGACGCGGCGGCGGTGGAGGGGGAGAGAGTACGGCGGGGGAGCGGCGCTGCATGCGGTGGCGGTCGGGCCGCAGGAGCCATAGCGGGCCCGGTCATCCCGCGCGAGCGGCAGCGCACCCTGTCATCCCGCACGAGCGCCAGCGAGTGTCGGGATCGGGCGTCCATGCGGCGCGTGGCTGGGCTCGTGCCGCCGGGAGAGCGGATCCCGACACTCCCTCGCTGCGCTCGCTCCTGCGGGATGACAAGGTACGGGAGATCTGGGGCGATTTGTCCGCTTACACGAGGGTACCTCGGTACGCGACGATACCGTAAGCCAAGCCCTCCCGAATCGTCCCCCACCGAGCCGATCCCATGATCAGAATTACGGGCAGCCACCGCGCCGTCGTGCTGCGACGCGCCCTCGTGGTGGATGACGAGCGGGCCGTGCGCTACGTGCTGCGCCGGTTCCTCGAGCGGCGGGGGTGGGTGATCACCGAGGCCGAGTCCGCCGAGCAGGCACTCGAGCAGCTCGACGACAGTGCCAATCTGGTCGACGCGGTGATCGTGGACCTGAACCTTCCGGGACTCTCCGGGAGCGCGCTGTGCCGGCGGATCACGACGATGCGTCCCGAGCTCGCCGAGCGGCTGATCGTGGCGAGCGGCGACGCGCATCAGGCGTACTCCGAGCTCGCCCTCGAGAGCCTGCGGTGCCCCGTGCTGGCGAAGCCCTTCGAGCTCGTGGAGCTCGAGCGCGCCCTCGACGGAATGCTCGCCGCCTGATTCATCGGTGCGGGGCGGCTAGAGAGGACGCCGTCCGCAGCGCATCTTTCGCGCACCATGAGCCAGCCCACTCCGGCCGCGTCGAGCGGCCCGCGCGCCATACCGCCCGAGACCACCGAAGGGTGGTACGTCTCCCATCAGGTCCTCGCGTGGGACCGCGCCGCGCTGCGCGCGACCCCGGTCGAGTCGCTCCCCGGCCTGCGACGCCAGGCCGAGAAGACCCTCACCGCCCTCGCGGCGCCGGCGACGAGCGGATGGAGCGCCGTCGTCCCGCTGATCGGCTCGCGCGCCGACGTGATGTTCGTGCACTTCCGCGCGACGCTCGACGAGATCGGCGTGGCGCAGCGGGAGCTCGCGCGCGTCGTGCTCTTCGACGCGCTGCGTCCGGTGTACAACTTCCTCAGCGTGACCGAGGCGGGGCTGTATCACGCGAGCGCGCAGCTCGCCGCCGACGCGGCACAGCGTGGAGGTGCAGTGGGGGACGCCGTGCATCGCGCGGCGATGGACGCGCGCGTGCTCGCCGAGCGGGACAGCGCGCACGTGCAGAAGCGGCTCTTCCCGGTGCAGCCGCCGGAGATGCCGTACGTCTGCTTCTACCCCATGTCGAAGCGGCGCGCCGTGGGGCAGAACTGGTACGCGCTGTCGCTCGAGGAGCGCAGCCGGCTGATGATGGCGCACGGCATGACGGGGCGCGCGTACGCGGGGCGCGTCATGCAGGTGATCAGCGGGGCGATCGGGCTCGACGCGTGGGAGTGGGGGGTGACGCTGTTCGCCGGCGATCCGCTGACGTTCAAGAAGCTCGTCACGGAGATGCGGTTCGACGAGGTGAG
>JBBQJC010000122.1:0-9990 GCA_038325515.1 Gemmatimonadales bacterium
ATGAACGCCACGCTCGACGCGGTCGTCGCGCCGATCACGGAAGCGCAGCAGGTGCTGGAGAAGATCGCGGCGCGCAACCTCACGGCGCGCGTGACGGGCGACTACTCCGGAGATCACGCCCGCATCAAGGACTCGCTCAACCGCGCCGCCGCCAACCTCGAGGAGGCGCTGTCGCAGGTGAGCGCGTCGGCCGAACAGGTCGCGTCAGCCGGCACGCAGATCACGTCGGGCGCCACGGCACTGGCGCGCGGCTCGTCGGAGCAGGCCTCGTCGCTGGAAGAAGTGTCGTCGTCGCTGCAGGAGATGGCGGCCACCGCGCGCCAGGCCGCCGACAACGCGGTCATCGCCCGCCGCATGGCCGAGGAGACCAAGGAGGGCGCGGCGATCGGTGTGGAGCGGATGCAGGAGCTCAGCGCCGCGGTCAACCGGATCAAGTCGAGCGCCGACCAGACAGCAAAGATCGTCAAGACGATCGACGAGATCGCCTTCCAGACGAACCTCCTGGCGCTCAACGCCGCGGTGGAAGCGGCGCGGGCCGGCGACGCCGGCAAGGGCTTCGCCGTCGTCGCCGACGAGGTCCGCGCGCTCGCCCTCCGCTCGGCCGACGCGGCCAAGCAGACGGCGGCGCTGATCGAGGAGTCCGGGACGCACACCGCCAGCGGCGTGGCGCTCAACGCCTCGGTGCTCGCCAGCCTGACCACGATCGACGGACAGGCGGCGAAGGTGAGCGAGATGATGGGCGAGATCGCCGCCGCCGGCACGCAGCAGGCGCAGGGCGTCGCTCAGGTGAACAAGGCGGTCGAGGCGATGAATGCGGTGACGCAGCAGGTCGCGGCGAGCGCCGAGGAATCCGCCGCCGCCGCGAACGAGCTTGGCGCCCAGGCCACCTCGCTCCTGGAGATGGTCGGCGAGTTCACCCTGAACGACGAGAGCCGCTCGGCGCGCCGTCCGGCGCCGGTGCGCGCCGCCGTCGCGAGCTACCCCAGCCCGGCCGCGCCGCGCCGCGAGTCCAACGGGAACGGGCACGCGAAGGTCAACGGCAATGGTGTCGCCAAGGCGACGGGCAACGGCAACGGCAATGGCCACGCCGCTCCGCCAAAGCGCTTCACCCCTGACGAGCTGCTTCCGTTCGGCGACGAGGACACCGAAGGGCTGGACACCTTCTAGTCCGGACCGATGGGCGTGAGGTCAGAAGGGCACACCGGAGCAGCTCCGGTGTGCCCTTCTCCGTTGCGCCGCGGGCGGCGGCGCTGCCCCACCCTACAGCCGCTTCACTTCGTTGATCGCATCCGCGGCATGGCCGATGTCCCGGGAGAGCGCGCGCGCCTCCTGCGTGGCGCTGTTCAGATCCGACATCGCCACGCCGAATCCCGAGGAGCGCAGCTTCAGCAGGTCGAGCCGCAGGTTCTGCAGCGTGAGCGACGCGCTCTCGAGCTGGGAGGCAAGCGTGCTGCGCCGCGAGACGAGCTCCCCGATCGTCGCGCGCTGGCGCTCGAGGAGCGAGATCCGCCGCTCCTGCTCGGACGACGGCGTCGCGCCCGACTCCGCGCGCAGCGCGGCGATCCGCGCGTCGAGCGCCGTGACCGACGCGCCGCCGACGTCGGCGTCCAGACGGTGCAGCGTGGCAGCGAGCGAGCCGACGCGCGCGGCGAGGGCGTCCACGGTCGGCCCCACGTCGGGAATCATCTCCCGCTCGGAAGGCGCGAGGCGTGCCAGCGTCTCGTGCGCGGCGAACTTGTCCCCCGCGGCGCGGCGCACCGCGTCGCCGTGCGGGCCGGCGAGCACGTCGGCGGGCGCGAGCGCGAGCGCCAGGTCGGCGGAGGGAAGGCGGGGCTGAGCCGAGCCCGCCGCGCCCTGCCCCCCCATGTTCGGATCACCGCGCGAGAGCAGCTTGCCGAACGGCACCCCATCCGACCACAGATGCCCCGCGCGGGAGATGACGTCGATCGTCATGAAGGTGGCGGGGAAGAGGAACCACCAGAAGTGCGGCGCGGTGATCAGGTTGATCGCGGCGAGCGACGCGACGGTCGCCATCGAGCCGATCGCCTTGCGCCGGAACCTGCTCAGGCGCACCTCCACCGGCATCCCTGGATCGTCGCGCTGCCCGATGTGGCGGCTCAGCTTCTCCTCGAGCTTCAGCCCGCGCTCCCAGGCCTTCTGCTCCTGGCGCCAGCGTCGCCATTCGGCGCGCGAGCCACCGCTCGGCATCAGGGGCGCGGGGAGAGCGAGCGGCTTGCGCGGATAGCCCGGGAGACCGGGCGCGCGCATGGGCACGTCGGAGTAGCCGTCCCAGAGCGGCGCCGAGGACACCGGCGCCGCCGCCGCGGGGCGCTCGGCGTACGGCTTCGGCTCGAACGCGCCGGACAGCGCGTCCCGGAACTCGTTGGCATCGGGCCAGCGGTCCTCCGGCTTCTTCGCCAGGGCCCGGGCGATCGCGTTGACCAATCCGGCCGGCGCGTCGGGACGCAGCGACGAGAGGGAGCGCGGCGTCTCCGACACGTGCTTCACCAGCATCGCCGGCGTGTTCGACGCCTTGAACGGCGTTTCGCCGGCGAGCATCTGATACGCGATGACGCCGAGCGAGTAGATGTCGCTGCGGCCGTCGATCTCGCGCTCGCCGAGCGCCTGCTCCGGCGACATGTACGCGGGCGTGCCGATGGCGACACCCGTGACGGTGAGGCGCGAATCGGCCTGCGCGGCGCGCGCGATGCCGAAGTCGGTGACCATCGGCCGGCCGGTCGTGCGGTCGAGCATGATGTTGTCGGGTTTCACGTCGCGGTGCACGACCCCCTGCGAGTGGGCGTACGCCAGCGCGTCCGCCACCGCGGTGAGGATCGTCCGCGACTCGGCCACCGGCATCCGCGGCTCGCGGGCGAGTCGCTCGGCCAGGCTCTCGCCGTCCACGAGGGCCATCACGAAGAACACCATCCCGTCCTTCTCGTCCACGGTGTAGATCGGGACGATGTTGGGATGCGTGAGCTGCGCCGCGGTCTGCGCCTCGCGCAGGAAGCGCTCGCGCACGTCGCCGTTGAACGCCAGCTCCGGCGGGAGGAGCTTGATCGCCACGCGGCGATGGAGACGCAGGTCCGTGGCCCGGTAGACGACGGCCATTCCCCCGCGACCGATCTCCGCATCGACGAGGTACTGCGCCCCGACCGCGACGAGGAGGCGGTCGAGCAGGGGGTCGGTCACCCGCGCTCCATCGGGCGACGCGCGCCCGCGCTGCGCGAGGACCCGCCGAGCCGGCCCATCTCGTCCGCCACGACGAGCGCGTCGTCGACGTTGTCCGCCAGGCTCATCGCCTTGTTCGCCAGCGACGTGATGTGCTGCTGCATCTGCGGGCTCGCCCCCATCCGTCCAAGGTCGAAGCGCATGTTCTGCAGGGCGAGGGCGCAGGTCTCCAGCTTGCCGGCGACGGCCTCGCCGCGCTTCCGCGCATCCTCGAGCGCGCGGCGCTGGCGCTTGAGATAGGCGAGGCGGCGCACGCGGTCCTCGCTGGCGCGCTCGAGCGGATTCGCCGCGTTCTCGAGCGCGCTGATCTCACCCTCGAGCTGCTGCCGCGCACCCGCGGTGTCCTGCCGCGCCATCTCCTCGGCCGCATGGGCGAGCGACTGCACGCGATCGGCGAGCGCGTTGGCCGACGCGGCGACTTCGCCGAAGCGCTCGCGCTCCGCCTTGGGAAGATCCTGCAGGCGGCGGAGGATCTCGTCGCGGTCGGCGAAGGCGCGGCGGACGACGTCGGCCTGAGGGCCCGCGAGCGCCGCGGCATCGTAGCCGCCCATCGGTCGCGATGCCTCGAAACCCGACGCGATCGCGGCGGGCGCCATGCGCGCCGCCAGCTTCCGCTGCGCGCGCTCCTCGCGGAGCCGGGCGCGCGTGCGCGGATCGAAGAGGGCGCGGAAGTGCTCCGCCACCTCCTCGATCACTTCCATCACCTCGCGGTCGCGCGGCTGGCGGAAGACGTCGCGCCAGTCGAACCCCTCGCTCCAGAGCTTCGCGTACTTGAACGCGATGTAGATGCTCCAGAGGACGGTGACGGAGAAGAAGCTGTTGCTCCCGAACAGCGTGAACAGCACGATGACGCCGTTCACGAAGAGGTACGGGGCGATCTTCCGGCGGAAGGCGACGACCGGACCGGCCTCCCAGCGTTGCAGGTCGCCCGGGCTCGCCACCATCGGGCGCGGCATCCCGGCGAGGGGGGCGGGCAGGTACTGGTTCGCCGGCTGGTCGAAGCCCCGATTCATGGCGGGCGCATAGCCGGGATTCGGGCGGGGCGCCTCCGGGGCCACGGCGCGCGGCTCGGCGTTGCGAACAGCGGGCATGTCGCGGCTGTCCAGCGCCGCCACGAGCGCCGACGCCGAGGGAAAGCGGTTTCGCGGCTCCTTCTCCAGCAGCATCATCACGGCGCGGGCCAGGTCGGTGGGCACGTCGCTGCGGCGTTGCTCCACCGGGATGGGGCGCTCGGAGATGTGCTTCACCAGCATGGCGGGGGTGCTGCTGGCCGTGAACGGGGGCTCGCCGGTGAGCATCTGATAGCCGAGGATGCCGAGCGAGTACAGGTCGCTCCGCCCGTCGATCTCGCGGTCGCCGGCGGCCTGCTCGGGCGACATGTACGCGGGGGTGCCGATCGCCATCCCCGTCGCCGTGAGGCGGCTGTCGCCGGAGCTGTCCATGGCGCGGGCGATGCCGAAGTCGGTGACCATCGGGCGCCCCGTCATGGAATCGAGCAGGATGTTGTCCGGCTTGATGTCGCGGTGCACCACGCCGCGGTCGTGCGCGTAAGCGAGCGCGTCGGCCACTTCGCGCAGCACCTTGCGCGTCTCCTCCACCGTCAGGACGCCGCGCTCGTGGAGCCGCTTCGCGAGGTTGTCCCCGCTGATGTACGCCATCACGAAGAAGACCAGCTGCTCCTGCTCGTCGACCATGTAGATGGGGACGATGTTCGGATGCGAGAGCTGGGCGGCGGTCTCCGCCTCGCGCAGGAAGCGGGACTTGATCTCGCTGCGGAAGGCAAGCTCCGGCGGGAGGAGCTTGATGGCGACCTGCCGTTTCAGGCGGCGGTCGCGGGCGAGATAGACGATGCCCATGCCGCCCCGTCCGATCTCGCGATCGAGCTCGTAGTGGGCCGCAAGCGCGCGCTGAACATGTGCACGGAGCTCATCATCCGCGGCAGAGGCGAGCGGGTCGTTGGGCACGCGACGGCTGGTAGGCAGGGAGAGGCGGGTTGGGGACATTGTAGCACAGCGACGCGACACTGGAAAGGACGACCGCCATGGCGGCAGGGGCACTACGTCACGATGGCCGCGATTAGTGTCAAGACCTGCCGCCCTGTCGCAATCGGGCTGGAATGGAGTGTGCGCTCAAGCGGACGACACGGCCGCCTGCTCGAGGGTAGCGTTTCGCCACTCCGGGCGGGCCGGCCGTACTTCTACCTCAGGTACCATCATGGGTCAGCGTCAGACGCTTCCCGTGCTCCCGCTGCGGGGCACGGTCATCTTTCCCGGACTCACGGCGCCCATCGCCGCGGGCCGCCCCGGGACCTTGCGGGCCATCGAGGCCGCGCTCAAGGGCGATCGCCTCGTCTTCGCGGTCGCCCAGCGCGACAACACGGACGAGCCGACCCCCGATATCCTCTACTCGATGGGAGTCATCGCCCGCATCGGCCAGATCCAGCGCGGCCTGGGGGGCGTGCAGCTCCTCCTGCAGGGCGAGCAGCGGGCGACCGCGCTGCAGTTCACGATGAATCCGGCGGAGAACTACCTCAGCGCGATCGTCTCCCCGCTGGAGGAGATGAAGCCGGTCGACGAGACCGATCCGGCCTTCGTCGCCCTCTACAAGGAGATCCGCGAGCGGGCCGCCGAGCTCGGCGAGCGGCGCGGCCTCCCCGAGGAGGTCGTGCATCAGGTGCTGGACGCGGTCACCGACGCCGGGCGCTTCAGCGACCTCGTCGCCGGCTACATCGAGCTTCCCGTCGCCGAGCGGCAGGGACTCCTGGAGAACCTCTCGGTGGAGGACCGGCTGCGCCGCGTGCTCGTGCACGTGCAGCGCCAGATCGGCATGATCGAGATGCAGGAGGAGATCAAGTCGCAGGTCCAGGAGGAGCTGGGCGAGCGCCAGCGCGAGATGTACCTGCGCGAGCAGATGAAGGCGATCCAGAAAGAGCTCGGCGACGACGACCAGAGCAAGGAGATCAGCGAGCTGCGCGAGAAGCTCGACAAGCTCGAGCTGCCCCCCACCGGCCGCCAGGAGGTGGAGCGAGAGCTCGGCCGCCTCGAGCGGGCCGGCCGCGAATCGATGGAGGCGCAGGTCATCCGCACCTACCTCGAGTGGATCGCCGAGCTGCCGTGGAACACCCGCAGCGACGACAACCTGGATCTCAATCGCGCGCAGCAGGTGCTGGACGAGGACCACTACGGGCTGCCCGACGTGAAGGACCGGGTGCTGGAGTTCCTCGCGGTGCGACAGCTCCGCGCGCAGGAGATGGCCGAGGAGGTCGAGAAGACGGGCGAGGTGCCGGTGACCAGCTTCAAGTCCGACAATGGCGACGCCACGCCGGTGCTGAACGCCAACGTCACCGACGAGCACCGCGCGGTGAAGGACACCAAGGAGGCCAAGGCGCGGGCGATGGCCAAGGGTCCGATCCTGCTCTTCTCCGGCCCCCCCGGCGTGGGCAAGACCTCGATCGCGAAGTCGATCGCCCGCTCGCTCGGACGCGAGTACGTGCGCGTCGCGCTCGGCGGCGTGCGCGACGAGGCCGACATTCGCGGCCATCGGCGCACCTACGTGGGCGCCATGCCGGGCCGGATCATCCAGGGGCTGAAGCAGGCGAAGACGCGCAACCCCGTCTTCCTGCTTGACGAAGTCGACAAGCTGGGATCCGGCCATCAGGGCGATCCGTCGAGCGCGCTGCTCGAGGTGCTCGACCCGGCGCAGAACGACACCTTCACCGACCACTACCTGGGGATCCCGTTCGACTTGAGCGAAGTCCTCTTCATCGCGACATCCAACTTCATCCAGAACATCCCCGGGCCACTGCTCGACCGCATGGAGGTCGTGGAGTTCGCCGGCTACACGGAGCGAGAGAAGGCGGAGATCGCCAAGAAGTATCTCATCCCGCGGCAGATCGAGGACTCGGGACTGAAGAGCAAGCATGTGACCTTCACCGACGACGCGGTGATGAGCATCGTGAGCAAGTACACGCGCGAGAGCGGCGTGCGCCAGCTGGAGCGTCAGGTCGGCGCGGTGACGCGCAAGGTCGCCCGCAAGCTCGCCTCGGGGGGGACGGACGACTTCTCGATCAGCGTGGAGGACGTGCGCGAGCTGCTCGGCCGCCCGCGCGTGCATCCCGAGCACGCGAACGAGGAGAACGAGATCGGCGTGGCCGCGGGGATGTACTACACCCCGATGGGGGGCGACATCATGTTCGTGGAGGCGGCGATCCGCCGGCTGCACGGCGCGCAGCGCGCGAACGACAAGGACGAGGACCGGGTGCAGGTGAGCGGGTGGGGGAACGTCTCGCTCATCCTGACGGGCCAGCTCGGCGACGTAATGAAGGAGTCGGCGCGGGCCGCGCTGACCTACGCCGCCACGCATGCCTCCGCGCTCAAGATTCCCGAGGACCGGCTGGGCTCCATCGAGGTCCACGTGCACGTGCCGGCGGGGGCGATCCCGAAGGACGGGCCCAGCGCCGGTGTGGCGATCTCGGTCGCCCTGGTGAGCGCGATGTCCGGCCGCCCCGTGCGGCGGGACGTGGCGATGACGGGCGAATCCACGCTGCGCGGGCGGGTGCTGCCGATCGGGGGATTGAAGGAGAAGGTGCTGGGGGCACACCGGGCGGGGATCACCACCATCATCCTCCCCAGGGACAACGAGGCGGACATGGAGGACATCCCCGAGGAGGTCCGCAACCAGCTCACCTTTCATTGTGTGGGCACCCTGGACGAGGCGTTCGCCATCGCCCTGATGCCCGCCGTGGAGGGGACGCCGGAGCCGGCCAAGCCGACCATCATGGAGCAGGCGGAGGAGGCCGCTGGGGTGGCCTGAAAACTGGGACTATCGCGTCGCTGCGGATGGTGTTACAATACGTCTCAGCGACGCACCCCGTGCTTCTGCTCGGGTACCTAGTTCCGACGGATCAGGGGCCTGCATCTCGCGGGTCTCTTTTTTTTCACCCTGCGTCGCCGCAAGTGCGGTACAGTTCCGTATTTGTGGGGTGAGCCCCCGCGTGAGGGCGCCGTTCACGTCAACATGTAGTCGGTAGGTACGGTAGCATGGTACTCCGACCACAAACATCATTGAGGAGTTCAGCTATGCGTACGACCGGCACCGTGAAGTGGTTCAACGACACGAAGGGCTTTGGCTTCATCACCCCCGCGAACGGCGAGAAGGATTGCTTCGTGCATCATTCCGCCATCCAGGGACACGGCTTCAAGTCCCTCGCCGAGGGTGAGGCTGTTGAGTTCGACGTGGTCCAGGGCGCCAAGGGCCCGGCCGCCGAGAACGTCGTCAAGCTCGGCCGCTAAACGGCGAGTCGGACAGTCCGGTCGTCTCTGACGAGCTGAACTAGTCCTCTCGAAGAAAGAGAGCCCCGCACTGCTTCGGCAGTGCGGGGCTCTCTCGTTTCCGGGACCCTCGCTGGCTCACGCTTCGGTGTCAGCGCGAACCGTAGAAGGCGCGGAGGTGCGGAGAAAAGAACACGCTGTCGAATCTACGGGATCACTGCTCCGAACACCGGGATCTTCCACGGTACGAGACGCAGCGACTCCGGTTCGGTACCTGGCACGAAGTACTCGGTGTAGATTGCCGATGCTGCCGTATTGATGTCAGCGAGCTGGCCTGTAATTCTATCCATCTCGGCCGTCACGAGCCCCGTCGGCGGCGTCCACGGCTGCGGTGCCGAGCGGCCGCCGTAGTACGACGCCACCATCTGCCCCCAGATCGGGGCCGCCAACGACCCTCCCGCCACGCCGGGCGCGATCGTCTTCGGACGGTCGAAGCCGAGCCACACCCCCGCCACGAGATCGGGGGTCATCCCCATGAACCAGACGTCCACGTTGTCGTTCGTCGTCCCCGTCTTGCCGGCGATCGGGATCGCCGAGGGCACCGCGCGCCGCGCCGGCCCGCCCGTGCCACGCTCGGCGGCGTCGCGCATCATGTCCCGGATGATGAACGCGACGCGCGGATCGATGATCGACTTCGGGATGGAGGGCGGGCGCTGATAGACGGAGCGCCCCGCCGCATCCTCGATTCGCGTCACGAGCCGCGGCTCCACCACGCTGCCGAGATTCGCCCAGACGGTGTAGGCGGCCACGTAATCCAGGGGACGCACCACCGAGGCGCCAAGCGCGCTGGCGGGCACCGCCATCACCGGCGTGGCGAGCCCCGCGCGCCGCCCCATCGCCGCCACGGAGTCGAGCCCTACGAGCATCGCCAGCTGCACCGCCACCGGGTTGCGCGAGTGCGTGAGCGCCTCGCGGAGGGTGATCGGCCCCATGAACTTCCCGTCGGCGTTGTCGGGGCTGTAGACCTCATTGCGGGCGCTGTCGATCACCACGGCGATCGCCGTGTCGGGCACGATCGTCGCCGCGCTCATGCTGTCCTCCAGCGCCTTGGCGTAGACGAACGGCTTGAACGACGAGCCCGGCTGCCGAAGCGCGTTGGTGGCGCGATTGAACGGGGCGAGCTGATGGTCGCGACCGCCCACGAGGGCCTTCACGTCGCCGGTGGACGGCTCGATGGCCACCACCGCGCCCTCGAGCGCATCGCTCTTGTTGGGGGCGCGGGCGAGGGTGGGGTGCTGGTAGCCCGCCCGCTGCTCGACGCCGAGGGTGCCCTGCACGAGGGCGTCCACCGCGGCGCGCTGGAGTGCGACGTCGAGCGTGGTGTAGATGCGGTAGCCGCCGGCGGCGATGTTCACTCCCGTACGGTCGAGCATCTGGCGCACCGCATCGGTGAAATACTCGGCGGCGACGGCCATGCCGCGGTCGGGGG
>JBBQJC010000123.1:0-9909 GCA_038325515.1 Gemmatimonadales bacterium
CCTGCGGATCGCTCACGCGCGGGATCAGGTCGATCAGGGCGCTCTTCCCGCTCCCCGTCGCGCCGACGACGGCCAGCGTCCCGCCGGCGGGGATCTCGAAGCTGACGTGACGCAGCACCCAGCGCGGCTCGCGTCCCGGCGGCGCGGGGAAGTGAAAGCCGACGTCGCGGAAGGCGATCGTGCGTCCCCCCTGCGCCGCCGGCAGCGCGTGCGGCGAGGCGGGGGAGCGGATCGACGGCTGGGCGTCGAGGATCTCGAGCAGCCGCGACATCGACGCGCTGCCGCGCTGAAACAGGTTGATCACCCAGCCGAGCGCGATGAGCGGCCACGTCAGCAGGCTGAGGTAGAACCCGAACGCCACGAAGGCGCCGACGGTGATCGTGCCGCGCACCACGAGCGCACCGCCGAAGCCGAGCACGACGACGACGCTCAGTCCCGCGAGCAGCCCGAAGAGCGGGTTCATCACGCCGTACAGGCGCGCCAGCCGCATGTTCTTCTCGACGTACTGCTCGTTCAGCCCCGCAAAGCGCGCGACCTCGGCGTCCTCCTGACGATACGCGCGCACGACGCGCACGCCGGCGAGGTTCTCCTGCACCTGCGTCGTGATGGTGCTGAAGTGCGCCTGCACCGCCTCGAACCGCTGGTGGATGGCGCCGCCCAGGCGGATCATCACGAGGGGGAGGAAGACCATCGGCACGAGGGCCAGCAGCGTGAGCCGCACGTCGATCCGCAGCATGAAGCCGAGCGCGAACGCCGCGCCGAAGATCGTGTTCGTCAGGTACATGATCGCCGGGCCGGCAGCCATGCGCACCGCGCTGATGTCGTTCGTCAGCCGGGCCATCAGGTCGCCGGTGCGGACGCGGGCGAAGTAGCCCTGGTCGAGCGTCGTCAGATGGTCGAACACCACCTGGCGCAGGTCGTTCTCGATGTGGCGGCTCAACCCGTTGAGGATCTCGCGCATCCAGAACCGCAGGGCGCCGCTCACGAGGGCGAGACCGACGATCCCCCCGGCAATGAGGTAGACCTGCCGCTGCGGCGCGCCGGCGCGCAGGCCGTCGATCCCCGATCGCAGCAGCCAGGGGACGACGGAACCGAGCGCCGAGGAGATGACGACGAGGGCCAGCCCGCCGAGGAGCATTCCGCGATACGGGCGGTAGAACGGAATGAGCCGCTTCAAGGCGGGCGCGGCTGGCGTATTTCTTGCCACTTATGAGCTGGTTGCGTGATTCATAAGTTGTTGCGTCACAGCGAGTTCGCTCAACGCGGCGTCAAGACGGCCCCCCATATTCCCGAGGTTTCGTTCCATGACCAAGTATATCCGACAGTTCGGCGGCCCGCTGGCGCTCTGCGCCGCGGTGGCCCTGTCCGCCTGCACCGTGAAGGATAGCAAGAGCGACACGTCGCTCGCGCGCGACACCGCGCTCAACAAGGACCTCGCCCTGGCCGGCACCGACACCGCCGCGCAGCCGCAGCTCCGTGACGTGCCGGCGACTGCCGCACCCGCGCCGGCTCCCACCGCGACGCCGCGCACGCCGGCGACCGCGCCGGCGCGCACCACCACGCCGATGCGCACCACGACGCCCACGCCGCGCCCCGCGCCGGCGCGCACGCCGGCCACCACGACCACGGCCTCCGGCAACACCGTCACGCGAAACCCGTCGGGGACGAGCACCTCCAGCGGCGGTGGCTCGGTCGGCACGATCGCGGCCGGCACCTCGCTGAGCCTCCGCTCCAACTCGCGCGTCTGCACCAACACCTACAAGGTGGGCCAGACCTTCTCGGCCACCACCGCCAACGCGGTGACCGGCTCCAATGGCGCCACGATCCCCGCCGGCGCCACGGTGTCGCTCGAGGTCACGCAGCTCAAGCGCAGCGAGAACATCAACGACAAGATCGTGATGGAGTTCGCCGTCCGCTCGGTGAGCTTCGGCGGGCGGAGCTATCCGATGAACGCCCAGGTCGCCGATGCGCAGATCGACCGCGTGCGCAACCAGCCGCAGAACAAGGACGTGCAGAAGGTCGTGGGCGGCGCCGTCATCGGCGCGATCGCCGGCCAGATCCTCGGCAAGAGCACGAAGTCGACAGTGGTCGGAGCGGCCGCCGGCGCCGCAGCCGGTGCGGGCGCCGTGGCGGCGACGAGCAACTACGAGGGCTGCCTCCCCGACGGTGGCAACATCTCGGTGACGCTCAACACGCCGCTGCAGGTGAAGCTGACGAGCTGAGGTCGCGGCAGGTGGTGGACGGCGGGGCGCTCCTCTTCGGGGCGCCCCGCTTGCTTTCCGGGGGGCTCGTCGGGCTCCTGCACCGCCGCACTTCGTACGCGATACGACCGACGCAGGACGGCGATGCCGGTCTGCCAGCTTGAATACGAATCACTGGTACGGAGTAGCCCTTCAAGCACCCCCCAACACTTCCCGCACCTCGCGCACAGTCAGTTCACCGTTCACCGTTCACCGTTCACCGTTCACCGTTCACCGTTCACGGAAAGACGAAGATGCCCCGCTCCCGCATGCCACGTCTGCTCGCCTTCCTGATCCTGGTACCGCTCGTCGCCTCCGCCCAGATGGGCGGGCGTGGCATGGGGGGCGGCGGACGTCGCGGCGGAGGGGGTGAGGGTGGCGCCCGCGGGGAGCGACAGGGCGGAGGCGAGGCCGCGCCGCAGCGCCCGGTGAACGTCCCCGCGCTCGTGCTCGACCACGCCGCCGAGCTCACCCTCGCCGACAGCCAGCGCGTCAGGCTGCAGGCGATCCGGCACACTCTCGACTCGGCCGATGCGCCGCTGCTCGTCAGGCTCGACTCGCTGCGACCGACCAGCCGCCCCATCAACCCGAGCGACGTGAGCCAGGAGCAGCGCGACGAGATGGCGTCGCGGCGTGCGGCGCTCAAGGACGTGATGGAAGGGCTGCGCGAGAACCACGCGGTCGCCCGCAAGGCGACGATGGATCTCCTCGCGCCGGCGCAGCAGCAGCGCGCCGCGGCGCTGGAGCAGAACGCATTGAAGGAGGCGAAGCAGCGCGCCGAGGACGAGGGACGTCGCGGCGAGGGCGGTGAGCGCGGCGGACGTCAGCGTGGCGGCGGCGGCGGCGGGAGCGGGCGCGGGGGCTTCGGCGGAGGTGGCGGACGTCCGCCCCTGAGTTAACGTCCGGCCGCATCCCCCGTCGCACCCGGGATGAGCGAGACAGCCACGCCGCCCGGCGGCTCGGGAGAAGCGCGCAGGGAAGGGGAAGTCACCGTCGCCGACCGCGACGGCACGCTCGTGGCGCGGACGCTCGCCGGCGACTCGAGCGCGTGCGACACGCTGGTGCAGCTGTACATGCGGTCCGCCTTCCTCGTGGCGTTCCGCGGCGTGGGAAACCGCGAGGATGCGGAGGACGTGGTGCAGGAGTCGTTCGTCGCCGCGCTGGAGCATCTCGGCTCGTTCGAGATCGGGCGCCCCTTCGGGCCCTGGCTCATGCGCGTCGTGATGAACCGCGCGGCAACGCTGCGGCGGCGGCGCGCGCTGCGCGATACGGAGGAGGAGCGCGACGGAGTCAGCACGCGGCCGTCGGCGCTCGACGAGAGCGAGCGCGCCGACCTGCGCGAGCATCTGGTCCGCGCGCTCGGCATGCTCTCGGAGCGGCAGCGGCTGATCGTCACCCTGTTCGACGTCGACGATCGCACGAGTACCGAGATCGGCGAGATGCTCGGCCTCTCGGCCGGCACCGTGAGGTGGCACCTGCACGAAGCGCGACGCACCCTGCGGAGCGCGCTGTCCAGTTTCGCTGGATGAGGAGATGACTGACGCTGACGCCAACGACGCCGGGCGCTGGGAAGTTGCAGGGGAGCCGGCGCGCGACGCCGAGCTCGGCGCCCGCCTGCGCGAGCTGCTTGGCGACGCGCCCGCCGAGTCGGTGGACTGGATCGCGCTCTCCGCGCGCATCGCGCGCGCGGCGTCGGCCGTGGAGACGAGCTGGTGGAGCTACGTCGCGCGCTGGAACCGCACCCTGGTCCCCGTCGCGCTCGCGGCGGGGATCGCCGGCGCCGTCGCCCTCTGGCGTGCCCCCGCGCCGCCGGCCGCCGAGCCCGCGCGCGGGCCCGACATGGTGACCGCCGTGATCGGCGGCACGCCGAGCACCGACGCGGCACGGACCTTCGCGCAGTCGCTCGTCAGCGTCGCCACCGTCGCCACCGTCGCGTCGGAGCCCGAGGAATGATGAAAGGACGCGCCCGCGCCACCCTGCTCGTCGTCGTCGTCGCCGTCGCCAGCGCCCTCTTCGGCGCGGCGCTCGATCACCACTTCAACCTGCGCCGCCACGGCCGCGGCCCCTTGCCGGAGGGACGCGACCGCCAGGAGCAGCAGGCCCGCCGCCGCCGCCAGATGCTCGATCGCCTCACCGGCGACCTCGCCCTCCGCCCGCCGCAGCGCGCCGGCATCGACTCGATCATGCAGCGCACCGATTCGGCGCTGCACGGGATCAGGATGGAGTTGCAGCCGCGCCTGCAGCGGATCCTGGACTCGTCCAGGTCCGAGGTGGCAGGCCGGCTCGACTCGGCGCAGCGGCTGAAGTTCCTCGCGCGGAGACCGTGAGAGGAGTTGTCATCCCGCGGGAGCGAGCGCAGCGACTGTCGGGATCTACCATCCCGGCCGAGATGCCGGCCACGTCCCCAAGCCGGTAAATCCCGACAGTCGATGACGCGACTGCGGGATGACAGCGCGCCTCAGTACCCGACCGGCTTCCCCGACGACCGCGGATCCGATACCCCCTCGTACCCCCCCTTCACCCGCATCACCGCGTTCACCAATCCGATCCCCCGTCCGATCGACAGCGCATATCCCATCGCGCGCAGCGAGTCGGCCACCGCCGGCGTGACCGCGTCGCGCTCGAGGCTCAGCGAATCGGGGAGCGCCTGATGATGCAGGCGCGGCGCGCTCATCGCATCGGCCAGCGACATCTTGTGGTCGATGACGTTGAGGATCACCTGGCTCGTGCTCGTGATGATGCGCGGCCCCCCGCGGCTCCCGACCACCAGCAGCAGCGCGCCGTCGCGGTCGAGCACGATCGTCGGCGACATCGCGCTCAACATCCGCTTGCCCGGCTGGATCGCGTTCGCCTCGCCCTGCACGAGCCCGAACATGTTCGGTGTCCCCGGCTGCGCGGCGAAGTCGTCCATCTCGTCGTTCAGGAAGATCCCGAGGCTCGTGAGGTAGACCCCCGAGCCGTACAGGTTGTTGAGCGTGGTCGTCGTCGCCACGGCATTACCCTGCTCGTCCACGACCGAATAGTGCGTCGTCTCCATTCCGTCGTGGATGCTGCCACCACCCCCGATGCTGCTCGTCGGCGTGGCCCGCATGTCGCCGATCGTCGCGCGCAGTGACGCGGCGTAGCCTTTGTCGGTGAGCTGCGCCACGGGGACGTTGACGAAGGCGGGATCGGCGAGCTTCGCGTTGCGGTCGATGAAGGCGCGCTGGTACGCCGACCCGAGCTGGTGTGCCCAGCGCGCGCTGCCGAACGGCGCCGGCTCGAGCCCCTCGAGGATGTTCATCGTCTCGGTGATCGTCACCCCGCCCGACGAGGACGGCGGCATCGTCAGCAGCGTGGTGCCGCGATACGCGGACCGCACCGGCTCGCGCCACACGGGCGTGTAGCGCTGCAGGTCGGCCGTCGTGATGATCCCGCCGGCGCGCTTCAGCTCTCCGGTCCACGCCTCGGCGAGCTCCCCATCGTAGAACGCGCTCCGCCCGCGGCTCGCGATGGCGCGCAGCGTCCGGGCCAGCACCGGCTGGCGCAGCGTCGTGCCCGGCGCCATCGGCTGCCCGCCGGGCAGGAAGAGCGGCGCCCCCGCATAGTCGGCGAGCAGCGCGCGGTTGCCGCGGAACGAGCCGTACAGCGCGCTGTCCACGACGACCCCCTCCTCGGCATAGCGGATCGCCGGCGCCATCACGTCGGCGAGGCGCATCGTGCCGTACTTCGCGAGCGCCTCCGTGAGGCCGGCGACGGCGCCCGGCACCCCCGAGGCGAGCGGACCGACGACGCTCTTGTCGGTGAGCTTGCCGTTCGCGTCCAGGTACATGTCGCGCGTGGCGGCGAGCGGGGCGATCTCGCGGTAGTCGAGCGCCGCCGAGCGCCCGTCGGCCATGTGGATGACCATGTAGCCGCCGCCCCCGAGGTTCCCCGCCTCGGGATAGGCGACGGCGAGGGCGAAGCCGACGGCGACCGCCGCGTCGACCGCGTTGCCCCCGCGCCGCAGGATCTCCACTCCCGCCTGGCTCGCGAGGGGCGCATCGCTCGCCACCATCGCGTGCGCGCCGAACACCGGCGCGCGCCCCGCCTTGTGCCGCCACGCCGCGGGGAACACCGCCGGCACACGATCCTTCGCCAGCTCGTAGCCCCCGCCCAGCGTCTGCGGCATGCCGGCGTCGGTGACGCCATGCGGCGTCGTGGCGGGCTGCGGCGGAGTGTAGCAGGCGCCGAGCAGCAGCGCGGCGGCGAGAGTGGGGCGAATGTTCACGCGGCTACCGGAAGTGGATTGGTGAGTTTCAAGGAACTGGGTTCCTTGATCCTCCCGACTCGGAGAAACAGGATTGAACCACGGAGGGCACGGAGGATACGTGAGGAACAGCGCCGTCCTCCGTGTTCTCCGTGGTGACAGCAGTTTCAACGAACCGCAGTTTCAACGAACCGGGTTCCTTGATCCCTGCGGGATGACAATACTGCAACTGTGCCGCGTGCGGGAGGACGGGCCTTCCGATTACCGGCGTACTCTTCGCTACCCCACCTCGCGCGTCGTGCCGTCAAGCGGCTCCTACTGGTACGAGAACCGAGCAGTACGTAGGTGTACAGTTACCGGCTACCTCGGTTGAGAGCCCCCAAGCAGTAGCTCCCCACGCATCGATGCCATCAGCTTCCCAGCCCGAACCGCGCGACAAGCCGCGTCCCGTTGATCCGCGCGCTCGAGTCCTCGCCGGCGGCCAATCCGGTCTTCTGGTGCAGCACCTGGGTCAGATCCTGCACGACGTCGATCGAGAAGGTCTTGGAGAACGCGTAGCCCGCGCCGTAGCCGATCGCGAAGCTGAAGTCGTAGTCGGGCTTGGTGGGCACCAGCTTCTGTCCCTGCACGCGCTCGCGGAAGTTGTAGTACGCAGTCGCCCCCGCGCTCAGCTCGAACACGCTGTGGAACCCCTGGCCGCTCGCCACGTGCAGCGTCGCGAACGCCTGCGACACGTTGGCGTCGGCGTCGATCCCCTGCACGAACGAGCCCTGGTCGGTGGAGCCGCGGTAGGTCAGCGGCACGCGCGCATGCGTCCCGCGCAGCCCGATCGTCGCGCCGTTGGAGAGCTGGTGCTCCAGTGAGCCGTTGTACTGGGTCGCGTTGCCGAACCGCCACTCCGAGTTGGTGGCGCCGTCGAGCACGCTCCACGGCTGCAGCAGCGCCGCGCCCAACGACACCCACGATGTCGGCTCCTGCAGCGTGTACGGATAGCGGCCTCTCCCCTGCGCGCCCGCGGTGGAGGCGGCGAGCAGCAGGGGGAACAACGCGAATGTCAGTCGGCGCACGATGACTCAGCCTGGCTTGCGAGTGAGGAAGAGCGCCCGGTAACTTAGCCGGCACGCCTGGAGCACGATAGACAGTGTACCCGGCGGACCGAATTGGGTTCTTCCCCCTCCGCCACGGTGCCCACCCTGCACGTCTCTCCCGCCGATCCACGCGTCACCGAGCGGCGCAATCCGCGCACCCAGGAGATCGACCTCGCCGAGCCGATCGAGATCGTCGACCTGATGAACGGCGAGGACGCGACGGTGGCCGCCGCCGTCGCCACGCAGCGCGAGCAGATCGCCGCCGCGGTCGCCGAGGCCGAAGCCACCTTCCGCCGCGGCGGGCGTCTCTTCTACGTCGGCGCCGGCACCTCGGGCCGGCTCGGCGTCCTCGACGCCTCCGAGTGTCCCCCCACCTTCGGCACCCCGCCCGAGATGGTGCAGGGGATCATCGCCGGCGGCACCCCCGCGCTCACCAGCGCGCAGGAAGGCGCCGAGGATGACCTGAACCAGGCGCGCATCGATCTCGCCGCGCGCGGCGTCCGCGCCGGTGACTTCGTCGTCGGCATCGCCGCCTCGGGTACCACGCCGTACGTGCGCATCGCCCTCGAGCACGCGCGCTCCGTCGGCGCGAGCACCGCCATCGTCGCCTGTTCTCCGCCGCCACCGGAGACTCTCCACCAGGCAGATATCGCCATCGTCGCCGTCACCGGCCCCGAGGTCGTCACGGGAAGCACGCGCCTCAAGGCCGGCACCGCCACGAAGCTGATCCTCAACATGATCACGACGGGCGCGATGATCCGCCTCGGCAAGACCTTCGGCAACCTGATGATCGACCTGCGCGCCACGAACGTGAAGCTCGTGGACCGCAGCGAGCGCATCGTCGCCGAGGTGTGCGCCGTGCCGCGCGAGGAAGCGCGTGCGCTGCTCGAGCGCGCCGGCGGCGCCGTGAAGCTCGCGATCGTCATGCACGCGCTCGGCGTCTCCAAGGAGGAGGCGGTGCGCAGGCTCGAGCAGGGCGGGGGCGTCGTGCGCCGCGTCGTCAACGCCCCGCCGCCGCCGGTGCGATGAGCGGCGCGCGCCGCGGCGGCGTCTACGTCGGCCTCATGTCGGGCACCTCGCTCGACGGCATCAGCGCGGCGGTCGCCCGCTTCACCCCCTCCGGCGACGCCGGCCAGGCCTTCGGCGTGGAGCTGCTCGGCGTTCACGTGCACGAATACGACGACCGGCAGCGCGAGCGCCTCCTCCACGCCATGCGCGACGGCTCGGCGCGCGACTACTGCCGCCTCGCCGCCGACTTCGGCGGCTGGCTCGCCGACGCCGCGATCCAGGTGCTCGCCGAAGCGGGCGTCGCCCGCGCCGACGTCCGCGCCGTCGGCTCGCACGGCCAGACGCTCTGGCACGAGCCCGGACATTCCACCTGGCAGCTCGACGCGCAGGCGGTGATCGCCGAACGCACCGGGCTCGCCGTCGTGAGCGACTTCCGCTCGCGCGACGTCGCCGCCGGAGGGCAGGGGGCCCCTCTCGTCCCGATTGCCGACGCCCTCCTCTTCGGTGGGGGCGTCTGGCGTGCACTGCAGAACATCGGCGGCATCGGCAACGTCACGGTCGTTCCCCCCGACGGCACCCTCGCCAGCGTCCGCGCCTTCGACACCGGGCCCGGCGTCGGCGTCCTCGACGCCGTCGTGCGCACCCTCTATCCCGAGCTGCGCTACGACACCGACGGCCGCATCGCCTCGACCGGTCGCCCGAACGAGCCGGTGGTGGCCGAGCTGCTCGCCGCGCCGTACTTCGCCGCCGAGCCCCCCAAGAGCACCGGCCGCGAGCTGTTCGACGCGGCGTACGTGCAGGCGCTCATCGCGAGGTGCCGCGCGTCGGGCACGAGCGATCCCGGCATCGTCGCAACGGCGACCGCCCTCACCGCCGCGAGCATCGCTGACGCCTACCGCCGCTTCATTCCCGAGCCGGTCACCGAGGTCCTCCTCTCCGGCGGCGGCGCGAAGAACGTCGAGCTGCGGCGCATGATCGCCGAGCGCCTCGCGCCTCTGGCCGTCCTCGGCTTCGACGAGCGTTACTTCGAAGGCGAAGCCAAGGAGGCAGTCGCCTTCGCCCTGCTCGCGCATCTGCATCTCGAGGGAATGCCCGGCAACGTGCCGACCGCCACCGGGGCCAAGGGGCCGCGGGTGCTGGGGATGCTCACGCCGGCCTGAGTCGATCCGGCAACCGAACAGCGGGAGAACGAATCAATCGAATGCGACGAAAGAGGCCGAACGTGATCGCGAGGAGTCTCGAGTCATAATTCGGCAGTTTTCGCTTCTGTTCGATTGATTCGTTCAACGCATTGCAGTTGCAGTTGCAGTTACAGTTGCAGTTGCTCGCGCTGATGCCCTGATCC
>JBBQJC010000124.1:0-9696 GCA_038325515.1 Gemmatimonadales bacterium
TCACAGCGAGCCCTTCCACCCACCCCGGAGCTGCTCATGTCCCGCCGCTATCTGACCCTCGTCGTCGCGCTGATTGCCTCCTTTGCTGTGACTGCGTGTGGCTCCTCGCCGACCGCGCCGAAGGACGACGTCACCCTCGTCACGACCGGCTCCGGCGGCTGATTCGTCGCGCTAGCTGACGCCCGCGCCGAGCCGCATCTCGCGTATCTCCGTCGCGATGAGCTCGACTTCCCGCTGGATGTCGAAGGGAGTCGTCGGCACATTCCGGTTCGGCACGGCCTCGATGCTCGCAAGAGCCTGCTCGATGTCGAAGACAAGCTGATTGAGTGAGTGCGCCACCGCGGTCCCATGGGCGCGATGCAGCCAATTTGCCGCTGTGGACAGATCGCCGAACCTCTGGAGCCCGCGCCCGACGTGCAGCTCGAACTGTGCCCGCAGCAGCGGCGGCAGCGGTAGTGCGCTGAGCTGCTGGCGGTAGCGGCTGAACTGGAGCTCGACGCCATCCTCGGCGGCGAGCTCCATCAGGTTGATCGACGCCACCCAGCGCTGATACTGGTCCTGCGCCGTCGCCGCCAGGATCAGGAAGGCGTCACGCGCGGCGGACTTCACGCCGAGCATGTAGAACGCCACCGCAAGATCGTTCAGGATGCGATCCCGCTCGATCTGGTTCGTCGTCGTGCCCAGGGCGTCGTAGGCGAATCGCACGGCGACGTCATACTGCCCCCGTAACTGGGCGACGTGCGCCCGGTCGTGCGTGGCGATGGATCGCACCTCGACCAGCTTGTGCTCGGTCGCGACGCTCACCGTCTCCTCCAGTATCGCGTCCGCCGCCGGCAGATTGCCGCGCGCGATGACGATCTTCGCCTCACCGATGCGCGCACGCAGCATGCCGATCATGTCGCCCATCTCCTGCGCGAGACGGCCGGCCACCGTGAACGTGTTCGTCGCGTCATCATACGCGCCCGCCATCCGCAGGCAGTGCCCGCGACGCAGGTGCGCCGTCACCACCACGTCGCTCTCCTCCACCGGGTGCACGTGCGCGATCACCGTCTCGTACACGTCCGCGGCCAGCGCCCACTTCGCGTCGAGATCGAGCGAGCGCGCGTACGCCATCAGCCGAGTCGCCACGGCGTGCAGGTCGCCGCCCCGCGATTCGATCAGCGCATCCACCACGCCCGAGAGAATCGCCCGCGCGGGCATTCCCGCCGGCATCTCCTCGACGGCGGCGCGCACGGAGCGGACGCCCCACCCATCGGCCGCCACCACCGCGCTCCCCTCCTCGGCCCACGCGTCGACGAGCCGAAGCACAACGAGCCCCGCGCTCACCGCGCGCCAGCCCGCATCATTGCAGTCGAGCGCGGCAAGCTCGGCGAAGTACGGCAGATGCCGCATCGTTCCGGAAGGTTCGAACACTGCTGGTCTCCAGAGGTCGAGTCGAATTCAACGGTCACACTCGCGCACTGTGATCATCGGCGGACGCGCCGCTTTCTTCAAGGCCGCATTCGTGACAGATACCACCCGATAACAGGACGTTATCCACAATCGGGAAGTTGCGCGACACCACTACAGTCTTGCAACAAAGAAGACGTGCATCGTTTCGATGCACGCTGAGAGAATTCTTCGCTTCACGATCGCCGGCGCGAGCTCGCCGCGTCACGCCGCGTCGTCACGTCATCGCGGTGTCAGGTCACGGCCGCGCATCGCCAGCCCGGCGACGCGGTACCTCTCCCTCCGGCCACGCACGCGCCACCGGCAGCACGATGCGGAACGTGCTCCCGCGCCCCAGCCGGCTCGACACCGTCAGCTCGCAGCCGAGCAGCCGGCAGAGCGCGCGCGAGATCGACAGCCCGAGACCCGTGCCGCCATACTCGCGGCTCACCCCCATGTCCCCCTGCTCGAACGCGTCGAAGATCGCCACGAGACGCGACGCCGCGATCCCCACCCCCGTGTCGTGCACCTCCACCGCGCCCGCGACGCGAGGATCGCCGGCGCGCGCCTCGACGCGCACGAGCACGCGGCCGCCCGGCTTCGTGAACTTGATGGCGTTCGCCAGCAGGTTGATCACCACCCGCCGGAACTTCTCCGGATCGGTGACGAAGGGCGCGAGCCCGCCGGGGATCTCCGACGCGAGCGCGAGCTCGGCCGCCGCGGCCTGCGGCTCCAGGTGCGCGACTATCTCCGCGAGCAGCGCGTCGAGCGCGACGGGCTGCAGCTCCACCTCCTCGTGGCGCGCCTCGATCTTGGACAGGTCGAGGATGGAGTTGATCGTGCGCAGCAGGTGCCGCCCGTTCTCCAGCACCCGGTCCAGGTAGGTCACCTCGGCCGCCGTGAGCGTGCCGCGCGTGTTGCGCCGCACGATGTTCGTGAAGCCGATCACCGAGTTGAGGGGCGTGCGCAGCTCGTGGCTCATCTGCGCGAGGAAGCTGCTCTTCGCCTCGCTCGCTCCCTCCGCCGCCTGCATCGCGCTGTGCAGCGCCTCGCCCTGCGCCGTGAGCTCCTCGTTCTGCGCCTCGAGCTCCTCGGACTGGAGCTGCAGGCGGGTCGCCTGCTCCTCGCGGATCGCGTCGAGCCGGATGCGCGCGCGCAGCGCGCGGTGCGTGCTCACGGCCGACGCGCCGACGACGAACAGCGCCGCGAGCCCGCTGAGGATCATCGCGATGGCCAGCGCATGCCGCTGCTCGGCATGATGCGCGGCGCGCTCGTCGAGCTTCGCCTGCTCGGCACGCGCCACGCGAGCGCTCAGCGCCCGGTACTCGCGCATGATGCGCTCGCCGCGGTCGCTCCGCACCACGGCCAGCGCGGCCTCGCGGCCCGATGAATCGTGCAGCGCCAGCGTCTGGCGCAGCTCGGCGAGCTTCTCCGCCGCGAGCGTGGCGAGCGAGTCGGCGCGCGCCTGCTCCTCCGCGTCGCCCGCCGTGATGCGATGCAGGGTGCGCAGCATCGGCTGCACCGCCTGGCTGGCGCGCACGTACGGTCGCAGGTACGCGCGGCTCTCCGTGAGGAGGTTGCCGCGCTGTCCCGACTCCGCGTCCACGAGCAGCGCATCGGCGGACGCGAGCGCCTCGAGCACCCGATGCGACTGGCCGACCCTGTCGATCGACTCGAACAGCGTCACCACCCGCACGTAGGCGAACGTCATCACCCCGAGCAGGATGGCGAGCGCCAGCGCGAAGCCCAGCGTGACCTGCCGGTCGAGTCGTCGAAGGGTGGCTGGCACGCCTGGTAGCTGGTGGGCGCGGCGGCGGCCGTCTACTTGCCGCCCACCACGAAGCGGGTGTTGGTCGTCGCCAGCCGCGTGAGCTGCTTCACGATGTCGTCACCGATCGCCTCGATGCGGTTGATGCTCTTCGGGTTGAACGCCGGGTCGTACGGGCTCTTCGCCGGTCCCCCCGCCACCTCGAGCACCGCCTCGAACTTGTACGGATGCGCCTTGCCGGTCTTCGGGTCGGTCCAGCTTCCCTGCCAGGCGAGCTGGCGGTTCTTCGGCCAGAGACCGTAGGGGAGCGCCATCGTGCGGATCTTGTAGCCCGGCACCGCGGAGTCGATCCCCATCGCGTTGCGGGCGATCTGCTCCTGCACCACGGCGTCGGAATACTTGTTCAGCTGCGCGTGCCAGAGGGTATGGTCGCACAGCTCGAAGCCGTTGTCGGCGAGCCACTTCACCTTCTGCAGGCGCCACTCCCTCTTCTGCCCGCCCCACTTGGGATTGTCGCCGAAGAAGTTGTGGCCGGCCGCGCCGCCGTTCAGCATGCAGTAGACGGCGCGGTTCTTCCAGCCGGGATGCGACTTCGCGAAGTCGAGCCAGATCCCGAGCCCGCTCGTGGGATCGATCGTCAGCTTGCCGTTCTGCTCGACGTAGCGGAACTGCGAGTCCGACGCGTCGTCGTAGACGACGACCACCGGCGACATCCCCGCCGGAACGTCGCGGAAGTCCTTGTCGAGCATCTGCGAGATCGTGATCGGGCGGTAGCCCAGCTTGTACGCGGTCTCCAGGTCGTTGCGATAGCTGGCCGCCGTGCGCGAGTAGAGCGCGTTCTTCTCGCCGCCGATGACGTGGTACTCCAGCACGGGGATCTTGCCGAGCTGGTTCGGCGCCGCGCTGCCGGCGGCCGGCGTCGCGGAGGTGCTGGCCGCGGCCTCGGTCGCACTGGCGACGCTGCCGGCCGCGGAGTCACGGGTGGCGCCGGGGGCACCGGCGGACGAGGCATCTCCGCGCGAACAGGCGCCGGCGGCGATGAGGACGAGGGTAGCGAAGCGGCGATCCATTTCTGGCCTTCGGGGTGACATTGGTGAGGGAACCTGCAGCAAGATTACCCCGCTGCAGGCAGAATGACGCGTCAAAGGATGAGCCCGACGGCGCAAGTCCGACGCCGCGGCCGGAAACCTGCTTCCGCACCAGACGTACCAGCACCCGACCCCGCCAACGACCCGTGCCCGATCTTCGCCAGCAGTTGAACGACCGAATTGCCCGCTTCCGGCAGCGGCTCAACGCCTCGGAGGGGCCGGCGCGCGAATGGATGCGCCGCCGGTGGCGCTCGCTCGCCGCCCTGGCCGTTGCCTGCGTGCTCGTCGCCGCGTTCGATGGGTGGCTGGCGAGCTGCGGCTTCGAGGGATGCCCGAGCCGAGCCGAGATCCGCGCCTTCCGCCCCGGCGAGGGGGGGCGCATCGTCGACCGGAACGACAGGTTCCTCGGCCGCATCGCCCTGGTGCGGCGCGTCAACGTCCCCATCGACGCGATCCCCCTGCACGTGCGGCAGGCCTTCCTCGCCACGGAGGACCGGCGCTTCTACGAGCACAACGGGCTGGACTGGCGCGGCCTGTTCCGCGCCTCGCTGAGCAACCTGCGCCACGGCGGCGTGCGCGAAGGGTTCAGCACGATCACGATGCAGGTGGCGCGCAACTCCTTCCTCGTCAACAAGCGCTACGGACGCACCCTGCGCCGCAAGCTGATCGAGCTGCGGCTCACGCGCCTGATGGAGAGTGAGCTGAGCAAGGACCAGATCCTCGAGCTGTACCTCAACCTCATCTATCTGGGGAACGGTATGAACGGGGTGGAGGCGGCGAGCCGCGACCTGTTCGGCAAGCACGTGCAGGACCTGACGGTGAGCGAAGGGGCGATGCTCGCCGCCCTGCCCAAGGGGCCGAGCGCCTACACGCCCCGCGAGCACTACGAGCGGGGGCTGCGGCGCCGGAACCTGGTGCTCGGGCTGATGGCCCAGGCGGGCTACCTCTCCCCCGACGAGGCGGCGCGCGCGCAGGGGGTGAAGCTGCAGATCGCCGAGGACGAATGGCGCCCCGACACCGGCACCGAGCCGCTGGCGCTCGACGCAGTGCGCGTCTTCATCGACTCGATCCTCCCCGATGCCCTCAAGGAGGGCGATGTCACCGTCTACACGACGCTCGACCTCGCCGCGCAGCAGGCGGCCGACCGGGCGGTGCTGCGCAACGCGGTGCTGGTGACCCGCGAGACGCAGTATGCGGGCAACCGGGTGGCCGACGCCGCGCAGGGGGCGCTCGTCGCGCTCGATCCGCACAGCGGCGACATCCGCGCCCTCGTGGGCGGTCGGCGCAGCAAGAAGGGCTTCAACCGCGCCTTCAACGCGCGGCGCCAGCCGGGCTCCGCCTTCAAGCCCTTCGTCTACGCCGCCGCGCTCCGCGCCGGCATGACGCCGGCCACGCTCGTGGACGACGAGCCGGTGGAGGTGACACAGGGACGGTCGGTGTGGCGACCGGCGAACTACGACGACAGCTACATCGGCACCATCTCGCTGACGAAGGCGCTGGCGGTGTCGTCGAACGCGGCGGCGGTGCGTGTGAGCCAGACGGTCGGGATCCCGAACGTGATCCAGGCGGCGCGCCGCAACGGCATCGCCAGCCCGCTCTCGACGTACCCGGCCATGGCGCTCGGCGCCGTGGAGGTGACGCCGCTCGAGCTGGTCGCCGCGTACGCCCCGTTCGCGAACGGGGGGCTGCGCGTGAAGCCCCGCCTGGTGCGCCGCATCGAGGCGATGGACGGCACCGTGCTCTGGAGCGCCGAGATCGCTCCGCCCGACACCGTGATGGACCCGCGCGACGCGTACCAGCTCACCTCGATGCTGCGCGGGGTCGTGGACAACGGCACCGCGCGCGTCGTGCGCGAGATGGGGGTGAAGGGGCTCGTCGCCGGCAAGACGGGGACTACCAACAGCGCGACCGACGTCTGGTTCGTCGGCTACACCCCGTCGCTGGTGGCCGGAGTCTGGTTCGGATATGACACCCCGCGCTCCATCGCCCCGCACGCGTCGGGCGGGCATCTCGCCGCGCCGGCGTGGGCCGAGTTCTATCGCAACGGGTGGCACGAGCCCGCGTCGTCGGCCACCGCATGGCAGCCCCCGCCCGGGATGACGATGCGCGTGATCGATCCCAACACCGGCATGCTCGCGAACGAGTGGTGCCCCGTGAAGAAGCGCGAGTACTTCAAGCCGGGCACCGAGCCGACCGAGGTCTGCAACGTGCACACGGAGCCGTACCAGGAGGAGATCCCGATGGACATGGGCTCGTCGCCGGTGCCGGAGCCCATCCGCAAGGGAGTGGACGGAGTGGGGAAGCTGCTGCGGCGGATCTTTCATTTCTGATCGGTGATCGGCCTGATTGAACAGCGGAGAACGAATTCAGCGAATTGCCACGAGAGAGGCCGAATCAATCAGTGATTGATTCGGCCTCCTTCTATTCATTCGAGTGATTCTATTTCCCGCTGTTCGCCTCGGGCGCGGCGCGACAGCTCAGATCAGCCCCAGGCCTCGACCACTGGCATCGAAACCCGGAAATACCGTATCGAGCCGCGCCGCGCCCAGCCCACCGCGCGCCACCTCGGCGAACACCGAACGGAAGTCGGTGGTGAGCGCCAGGTCGCGCCCCTCGTAGAGCTGCTCCGGCTCCAGACCGGGCCACTTGCCGTACACCTTGCGCCCCTTCACCGCGCCGCCGATGACGAACAGGGCGCTGGCGTGGCCATGGTCGGTGCCGCCATTGCCGTTCTGGCGAACCGTGCGCCCGAACTCGGACATCGTCATGATCGTCACGTCCGACATCCGGTCGCCGAGGTCGGCGACGAGGGCGGCGATGGACGAGGCCATGTCGTTCAGACGGCCGGCGAGCTGTCCTGTAGACGCGCCCTGGTTCACGTGCGTGTCCCATCCCCCGATGTCGGCGAAGGCCACCTCGAGCCCGACGTCGGCCTTGATGAGCTGCGCGATCTGCCTGAGCCGCGAGCCGAACTGCGAGCGCGGATACTCGGCGCCGTTCTGCGGGAGATACTTCTGCGGGTTGGCGGCCTTGAGGATCTTGACAGCCTCGAACATCTCTCCTCCCGCGGCGTGGACGACGTCCGCGGTGCCGGTGCGGTACAGCGCCTCCAGGCGGTCGGCGGCGGGGCCGGTGGCGCGCACGCTGAACTCGTCGAGCGAGTTCATGGCGATGGTCGGCGAGGGTCCCTCGAGGATGCGCGGCGTCTGCTGCGTCATCGAGACGGCGCGGAATGGCGACGGCGATGAGCCGTGGGCGCAGCCCGCCTCGCAGGTCCCTTTCAGCGCGAGGTAGCGATTGAGCCAGCCGTCGCGCGTGTCCTTACGGTCGGGAGTGCCGGTCTCCATGTAGTCCTGCGCGTCGAAGTGCGAGCGCGTGCTGCTCGGGCTCCCCACCGCATGCACCGGCGCGAGGATCCCCTGGTCCCAGAGGGGCTTCATCGGGGCGAGCGCGGGGTGCAGGCCGAAGAAGCCATCCAGGTCGATCGCGCCCGCCGCGCCGGCGGTGAGTGCGGGGCGCGGGATCGCGATGTTCGGCCGCAGCCTGTAGTACGCCGCCTCGCCGTGCGGGACGACGACGTTGAGCGCGTCGGCGGCGCCGCGCTGGAACAGGCAGATGAGAGTCTTGCCGCGCGCGGCGCCGTGCGTCGCCGCGCCGCTCAGCAGCTCGGCACCGAAGGCGGTGCGCCGCAGGAAGCTCGGGCTCAGCCCCATCGTGACGAGCGACATCGCGCCCGACTTCATGAAGACTCTGCGATCCATGATGCCTCTTCTATAAAGGATTTCAGCGGATGGCCGGACTAGCGGCGCTGGAACTCGGGAGCACCGATGGCGAGACCGACCACCTGGGCCAGGCCGGAGAGCTGGGGCGTCGCGGCGCCCTTCGCGGCCATCGGGTTCTCCCCGCTCAACAGGATCTGCCGCGTGTCCGGCGACGCTCGGCCTCCGAGGAAGGCGGAGATCACCGCGTCCACCTGCTGCTCGCGCGGCGCGGTGCGGAGCTTCTCTCCCTCCGACCACTGCGCGACACTCGCGCCGGGCAGCCGCCCCGCGGCGAGCGCCATGCCGAAGTTGATGCGATTGAGGATGGCGCCGGTGTTCATCCAGCTCTCTCCCGTCTCGGGCCACCCGTTCGGCGCCTGGTGGCCGAAGATCGGCTCGCCGAGGAAGCCGACCAGCTGCGCCGAGCGAACTGTGGTGTCGGGCGCCGCGCCCACAGCGCGCAGCGCCGAGGCGACGAGCTCGAAGGGGCTCTTCACCTTGCTGCGATAGGCCGAGCGGCTGAAGAACTCCGGGCTCGTGACGATCGTGCGCACCACCTCGCGGATGTCGCCGTCGGTCTTCAGGTACGTCTGCGCCGCGCGCTCCACGAG
Source organism: Gemmatimonadales bacterium (assembly GCA_038325515.1). GTDB lineage: Bacteria > Gemmatimonadota > Gemmatimonadetes > Gemmatimonadales > Gemmatimonadaceae > AG11. The sequence continues at coordinate 8,657 of JBBQJC010000124.1, forward strand.
CGCCGCGGGGGGCGTGTCGTTGACGAAGCGGACGGCGAGCTTGCGGGCGATGAAGTGCGCGGTGCGCGGGTCGCGGGCCAGGATGTCCAGCACCTCCTCGCCGTCCTCGATTCCGCGGCCGGCGGGAAGGACGTGGCCGAGCACCACCTTCTGTCCCGCGTCGTGGATGGCGGGACGGAAGGCGAAGCCGGCGTCCTGCTGCGGCGCCATCGTCCAGCCGGTGAGCGCGCGTGCGACCTCGATCACGTCGCGCTGCGTGTATCCCCCGTCGACGCCGAGGGTGTGCAGCTCGAGCAGCTCGCGGGCGTAGTTCTCGTTGAGGCCCTTGGCGCGGCCGGCCTGCGAGACCCGCGCGACGAGCTGCGTGCGCTGCTCCGGGGTGAGGGAGTCGAGCCGCTTGCGCTGCGCCGGGGTGAGTTTGCTCCCGTCGAGCGGTCCGCGAGCGGCGAGGGTCGGGTGCAGCGAGTCGGCGGTGCTCTGCCACTGATCCAGGTAGAAGAGCATCGCGGGGCTCTTGGCCACCGCGCCGAGCAGGTCGCGGAAGTGGCCGAGGGCGCGCGGGCGGATGACGTCGCGGTCGTAGGCGGGGATGAAGAGCCGGGTGAGCCCCTTGCCGGCGAAGACCGTGAAGTGGTTCTCCCAGAAGTCCGTCACGACCTCCTCGAGCTGCCGGTCGCTGCCGACGGCGCGGGCGAGCCTGGCCGACTGCACGTCGCCGACGAGGCGCTGGCTCTGCCGGACCGCGTCGCGGAGCTGCGGGTTCTGCTTGAGCAACTCGGCGCGTGCGTCCTTCTTGCTGCCGCTGTCGCCCTGTGCGGCGAGCAGCTTGCCCTGCTCGCGGACAGCGCGCTGTTGCTGGGTGTACATCGACACGAGCTCAGTGGTGGGCCGGGTGAGCGACTCGTACGAGGCGAGCACCGGTTCCATGGCGCGGTCGTCGATGTGGTCGGGGGCGAGCTGGAGGCCGATCCACTGGTCCACTCCCATCGCGCGCACCCTGGCGACGTCACCCGGCCTCGCGCCGAAGGCGAGGCGGTCGA
>JBBQJC010000125.1:0-9494 GCA_038325515.1 Gemmatimonadales bacterium
CCCGGCGACCCTCCGATGTACATCACGGTGTGGGAGCGGCCGCGCTTCGTGATGATGGGGGGGGTGGTGTATCTTCAACTGGGGTATGGTTGGTTGAAAATTGGTACCTGACGGTACCATTTTTCAACGAACCTGACCCCAGTTGACGATACACCACCCCCCCCTTCATCACGAAGCTCGGCCGCTCCATCACCGTGATGTCCTTCGTCGGGTCGCCGGGCACGGCGACGATGTCGGCCCACTTGCCGGCGGCGAGGGTGCCGACGTGCTTGTCCCAGCCGAGCAGCTTCGCCGCGCTGGAAGTGCCCGCGGTGATCGACTGCATCGGCGTCATCCCGCCCCAGGTCACCATGAGGGTGAACTCGTGGCCGTTGGCGCCGTGCTCACCGACGCCGGCGTCGGTGCCGAGCGCGATGGGGACGCCGTTCTTCACCGCCAGCCGCACCGACTTGCGCATCCCCGCCGCGGCGGCGAGCGCCTTCTCGGCGCGCAGCCCGGTGAGCCGGCCACTCTTCGCCGCCTTCTCGACGAACTCCCCCGCGCTGATCGTCGGGACGAGGAAGGTGCCGCGCTGCGCCATCATCCGCGCGCCCTCCTCGTCGAGGAAGGAGCCGTGCTCGATGCTCGACACGCCGGCCTGCACCGCGAGCTTGATTCCCTCCGTGCCGTGCGCGTGCGCCGCGACCTTGCGATCGAGCTTGTGCGCCTCGTCGACGATGGCCTTCATCTCCTCGAGCGTGTACTGCGTGGCGCCGACGGCGTCACCCTCGGACAGCACGCCCCCCGTCGCGCAGATCTTGATGACGTCGGCGCCGTACTTCACCTGATAGCGCACCGCCTTGCGGCCTTCGTCGGCGCCGTCGGCGACGCCCGTGCGGTAGTCGCGGTCCTCGAGCCCCGGGGTGTAGCCGTTCTCGTCGCAGTGGCCGCCGGTGATGCCGAACGAGTGTCCCGCGTTCTCCATGCGCGGGCCGATCGCCACGCCCGCGCCGATCGCCTGCCGCAGCGCCATGTCGTCGAAGTTCGGCGAGCCGAGAACACGGATGCTCGTGAAGCCGGACATCAGCGTCCTGCGCGCGTTCTCGACGCCGACGATCGCGCCGTAGCTCGCGTAGTCGCGCACGGCGGTCGCGTCGGACTTCGGGTCGGAGAGCGGCCGCCCGATGATGTGCGTGTGCGCGTCGATGAAGCCGGGGAGCAGCGTCGCGTCGCCCAGGTCGATGACGCGGGCGGCTGCCGGGATGACGACCGATCCCGATGACCCGACCGCGACGATCCTGTCGTTCGTCACGACGACGACGCCGTTCTGCACGGGAGCACTCCCGGTGCCGTCGATGAGCCGCGCCGCGCGCAGCACGATGGTGCCGGTGGCGGCTGGCTGCTGCCCGAGGAGGATCGACGGAGCGAGGGCGGCAGCGGCGAGGAGGGCGGGGAGGCGCATGAAGGTTGGGATAGGGAAATGAATCTTGTTGCTTGTCGGTTTACGGTTTTTCGGTTTACGGCCGGCCTCGGGACGCCAGAGCTCACCGGGCCGGCCGTAAACCGAGAAACGGATAACCGAAAAACCGTCTTCTCTCACTTCACCCAGTGCTTCGCCGTCTTCCACTGCCGCGGGTCGAACAGGGCGTCGTCCAGCGGGACGTCGGTGTTGATGTCCGAGTATTCCTCGAAGAACACCAGCTTGCCGGTGGGATCGTAGATCTCCACGCGCGGCGCGACGTACGAGTCGCCGATCTTCTGGTAGTTCACGAAGCGGATGTCCTGCACCTTCGTCGTGTCCTGCGCCGTGGGTTCCAGGAGGCGCACGAAGTAGAGACGCTCGGCGTCCACCCAGAACTGCTTGCGATGCAGGTCGCCGCTCCTGGCGCCCACCACGATCACCGGCCGCCCCTGGAAGGTGTCGAGGTGCGCGAGCTTCATGTCGAATCCCTCGCGCCGCAGCTCGGCCGCGGTGCGGATCGGCGACTGGTGGTAGACGTCGAATCCCAGCAGCGCGAGGGGGTTGAGCCCCTTGCGGCCCGGCAGGGGGCGGCCGTTCTGGATGGTGAAGATGCTGTCGCGCGCGTAGAGCACGCCGTTGCCGGCGCGGAGCGGCTCGAAGTCGATGCGCAGCCGGCCGGGAAACTTCCCCGCCTCGTACCAGGTCTGCACGTTCCAGTTGCCGCTGCGGTCCAGGCGTGAGGTCTTCTGGACGAAGGTGATGGTGGGATACCACTTGTGCTCCCACTGCTTCCACATCGCCTCGACGACCGCCTCGCCGTTGGCGTAGCTGGCAGGACGCGCCGCCGCGGGGGCGGGGGCGGGGGCGGGAGTGGATGCAGTGGACGAACGCGCGGCGGAGCCGGAGGTGCCGCCGCACGCGGCGGCGAGGAGGAGCAGCGGGAGCGCCGCGCGGATGGCGGCACCGGAGAATGAAAGGCGCATGAGCCAATGATCTGCACGCGCCGCCTCGCCCGCAACGGGGCGGGCCTTGACGATGCAACTCTAGCCTAGCGCTCCGCCGGGCTCGCCTGCTCGAAGGCCTCGGTCACGAAGCTCACCAGCCCCGGCAGGCTGAACGGCTTCTGCAGGAGCTGGCGCAGCGGAATGGCGAGCCCCTCGCGGGCCATCTCCTCCGTGGTGTAGCCGCTCATGCAGGCCACGCGCACGGCGGGGAAGCGCAGGTTCGCGAGCTCGATCAGCGCCAGCCCGTTCATGTCGGGCATCATCATGTCGGTGAGCAGCAGGAGGTTGCCGGTGTCCCCCTCGCGCTCCAGCAGGGCGATGGCGTCGGCGCCGCTGGCGGCGCCGAGCACGCGGTAGCCGGCGCGCGCGATGGCGCGCATGGCCACGTCGCGCACCGGCGTCTCGTCGTCCACGACCAGGACCGTCCGAACCGCGGGAGGCTCGGCGTGGCGCGCGCGCGCGACGGCGGCGCGCGGCGGCAGGGCGTCGTGCACCGGGAGATACACCGTGAACTCGGTGCCACGGCCTAGCGCCGAGTCGACGACGATCTGCCCCTCGGACTGCAGCACGATCCCGTGCACCGTCGCGAGCCCGAGCCCCGTGCCCTTCCCCTGCCCCTTGGTGGTGAAGAAGGGCTCGAACAGCCGCTCGAGCACGTGCGGCTCGATCCCGGTGCCGGAATCCTTCACCGAGAGGGTGACGTACGCCCCCGGGGCGACCACGCCGAAGCGGTGGTGGACGGCCTGGCTGACGACGACGTTGGCGGTGCTGACGATGATCGCGCCGCCACCGGGCATCGCGTCGCGCGCATTGAGCACCAGGTTCATCACCACCTGCTCCATCTGTCCGGCGTCGGCGAACACCGGCGCCACCGCCGCGTCGAGCGAGGTGTGGAGGCGGAAGTCGGTGCTGATGACGCGGCGCAGCAGCCGCTCCATGCTGCTCACCGTCGCGTTGAGATCGAGCGCCTTTGGCTGGAGGACCTGGCGCCGGCTGAAGGCGAGCAGCTGCCGTGTGAGCGTGGCGGCGCGGCTGGAGGCTTCGCGAATCTGCAGCACGTCGTCGCGGCGGACGTCGGAGAGCTCGATCGAGTCGAGCAGCAGCTCGACGTTACAGCTGATGGCGGTGAGCAGGTTGTTGAAGTCGTGCGCGATGCCGCCGGCGAGCTGTCCGACCGCTTCCATCTTCTGCGCCTGGCGGAGCTGATCGGCGAGCTCGGCCCGATCGGAGACGTCGGTCATCGTGCCGATGTAGCGCAGAGGGACGCCGTCGGCGCCGCGCACCACGGTCCCCCGCTCGAGCACCGTGATATACGAGCCGTCACCCTTGCGGAAGCGATACTCGGCCGACCAGCGGTCCGGCGAGCCGCTCTCCTGCGCGAGTCCGCCGAACTGGGTCGCGACCCGCTCCCGGTCCTCGGGATGGATCCGCGACGTCCACCACTCCTCGGTGTCGTCCGAGGTATCCCAACCGAACACCGACGACAGCGCCTCGCTCCGGTAGATCGTCCCCGTCGCGACATCGACGTCGTAGATCATGCTGCCGCTGTTCTCGGCGACAAGCTTGAAGCGCTCCTCGCTGGCCCGGCGCTGATGCTCGGCGTGCCGGCGCTCCTCGCCCTCGATCCGCTCACGCTCCGCCGTGATCTCGTTGCGACGTCGTGCGCGCTGGGCGGCGCGCAGCCGCTGGTAGGCGAGCATCGCGAGCGCGCCGGCGCCGATGCAGGCGGCGCGCGAGACGAGCAGCGCGGCGGCGCTGGGGGGGACCAAGAGAGACACCGGGCGACTATATGGGAGGCATTGCGGATGCTCGAGGGAGCGCGTCCGCGAGGTGGGTGAGGGCAGGACCGACCCGTCGCCCATATGACGAATCATCGGCACGGGCGGCACAATGGGAGAGGCAGGACTGCTGGTGCCGGCCCCACCCGTAATCTATGCTTGACCGATGAGCGACGACGCCCTGTCCTTCACGCGCGGCCTGTTCGCGGGGGCCATCCACGACGACCTCCTCTTTCCGTATCCGCCCACCCTCGACGTGAGGAATGGGGACGAGGCGCGCACGGTCAGGCGGCTGCTTGCCGAGCTCGAGCGGATGTCCCGCGGACTGATCGACCCCGCGCGCATCGACGAGGAGGAGCAGCTCCCGGAAGAGGTGGTGCAAGCGCTGGCGTCGCATGGCTTTCTGGGACTTTCGATCCCGCGCGAATACGGCGGCCTGGGACTCTCGACGGCCGCCTACGCCCGCGTCTTCGGTGCCATCTCGGCCACCGACCCGTCGGTGGCGGTGCTCGTGGGGGTCCATTGCGGCCTGGGCTCGAAGGCGATCGTGCTGTTCGGCACGCCGGCGCAGAAGGAACGGTATCTCCCCATGCTGGCGCGGGGCGAGACGCTCGCGGCCTACGCCCTGACCGAGCCGCAGACCGGCTCGGACGCGCAGCATATCGTCACGCAGGCCCGCCTCGCCGAGGACGGAAGCCACTGGCTGCTCACCGGCCGCAAGCACTGGATCGGCAATGGACAGCGCGCGGGGGTGATCGCCACCTTCGCGCAGACCCCTGTGGAGCGGAAGGGGGAGACCGTCCTGCGCCCCTCAGCCTTCATCATCCGGCCCGACATGCCGGGCTTCCAGGTCGCGGGCACCGTGCGGAAGCTCGGGATCCGCGGCTCGACGCAGGCGGAGCTGGTGTACGACGACCTCCAGGTTCCGGCGGACCACCTGCTCGGCACGCTGGGCAAGGGGTTCGGGGTGGCGGTCCAGGTCCTCAACGGGGGACGCCTGACGCTGGCGGCGGGCTGCACCCAGGGCACCAGGAAGATACTCGGCCAGATGGTGGCCTTCACGGAGGAGCGGGTGCAGTTCGGGCGGCCGATCGCCGACTTCGAGATCACCCAGCGGAAGATCGCCCGCACCGCGAGCGACGTGTACGCCGCCGACGCGATGCTCGGCGAGCTCGTGCGGCTCGCGAGCGGGGAGTACGCGCTGGAGGCCGCCTGCTGCAAGGTGTTCGCGAGCGAGATGCTCTGGCGCGCCGCGGACGAGATGGTGCAGCTCGCGGGCGGGCGCGGCTTCGTGAAGCCCTGGCCCTTCGAGCGCACCCTGCGCGACGCGCGCATCAACCGCATCTTCGAGGGGACGAACGAGATCCTGCGGCTCTTCATCGCCCTGAACGGGATCGAGGAGCCGGCGGAGCGGCTGAAGGAGCTGGGGGTGGCGCTCAAGCGGCCGCTGAAGAATCTGGGGCTCATCTCGGAGTTCGCGGCGACCCGCGTCGCCAACCGGTTCGGCGCGGGCACTCCCACGCTCGACGTCCCGCTCCACGAGCGGCTCGAGACGCATGGCCGCTTCTTCGAGAAGCACGTCCGGGAGCTGAAGGAGGGGGCCGAGCGGGTGATCCGGGCCCACCGGCAGGAGCTCATCGAGCGGCAGCAGGACATCGAGCGGCTCAGCGACATGGCCATCGAGCTGTTCGCCACGGCCTGCGTGCTGGCCCGGACGCAGTCGCTGCTGGAGGCCGCCGGAGCCGAGCGATGCGAGCGTGAGCTGGCGCTGTGCGACCTGTTCGTCGTGGAGGCGGGACGCCGCTTCGCGGCCAGCCGCGAGTCGCTCCTCTCGCCGCAGGACGAGGTGCGGCGTCGAGTGGCCCGACACGTGCGCAGCGACGGCGGATATGCGGTGGCGGACGCGATCCTCCCCGCGGAGGAGCACCCTGCCTGACCTCGATGCGGCGATCGCCGCGCCAGCACGCACGCCAGCCCATTCGACATGTCCGCTCCGACCGCTCCCCGCCTGTACGACGTCTCGATCCCGATCCGGTCGGGGGGCGTCGTCTACGCCGGCAACCCCGCCATCACGATCACGGCGCAGCAGGCGATCTCGCAGGGGGCGAGCGCCAACGTCTCACGCATCGACTTCGGGTCGCACACGGGGACGCACGTTGACGCGCCGAAGCACTTCTTCGACGACGGCGCCGGCGCGGACGCGCTCGACCTGAACGTGCTGATGGGGCCCTGCCGGCTGATTGCATTCGACGATTCGGTGACGAGCATCGGCGAGGCCGAGCTGGCGTCGCACGACCTGCGCGGGGTGACGCGCGTGCTGCTCCGGACGCGCAACTCCGCCTGGCTCACGAGCGGCGACACCGAGTTCCATCCGGACTACACCTATCTCGCCCCCGACGGCGCGGCCTACCTGGCCAATCTGGGGATGCGTCTGGTCGGCGTGGACTACCTGTCGGTGGAGCAGTTCCACTCGGGGCACCACCGGACGCACCGCACGCTGCTGGAACGCGGCATCGTGATCGTGGAGGGGCTGATGCTCACCGAGCCCCCACCGGGCGACTACGAGCTGCGCTGTCTCCCGTTGCGGCTCGTCGGGCTGGACGGGGCACCCTGCCGTGCGAACCTGACCCCTTGATCTCCCCCCACACCTGAGCACCCCATGCAGCTCGCGATGATCGGCCTTGGCAAGATGGGCGGCAACATGACCGAGCGGCTCATGCGCGGCGGGCATACCGTCGTGGCGTACGACCGCGACCCCGCCGTCGTGAGCAGGTATCAGGGGCTCGGCGCCGCGCCGGCGAGGGACCTCGCCGACGTCGTGGCGCAGCTCGCGGCCCCGCGCGTCGTCTGGATCATGGTGCCCGCCGGCGCCCCGACCGACGAGACCGTGGACGCACTCTCGGCGCTGCTCTCCGAGGGTGACATCGTCATCGACGGGGGGAACTCCAACTTCAAGGACTCGATGGCGCGCGCCGAGCGGCTGGCGGCGAAGGGGATGCACTTCATCGACGCGGGGACGAGCGGGGGGATCTGGGGGCTGGCCAACGGCTACTGCATCATGGCCGGCGGCGACGAGGGGGCGGTGAAGCACTGCGAGCCGATCTTCCTCGCCCTCGCGCAGGAGGGGGGCTACGCGCACGTCGGCCCCGCGGGCGCGGGACACTACGTGAAGATGGTGCACAACGGGATCGAGTACGGGCTGCTGCAGGCGTACGCCGAGGGCTACGAGATCCTCGCCTCGTCGAAGAAGTTTCCGGCGCTCGACCTGCACCAGATCGCCGCGCTCTGGCAGCACGGCAGCGTGGTGACGTCGTGGCTCAACAGCCTTGCCGAGCGGGCGTTCGCCAAGGACGCGAAGCTCGACGCGCTCAAGGGCTACGTCGCCGACTCGGGCGAGGGGCGCTGGACGGTGGCCGAGGCGATCGACATCGACGTGCCGGCGCCGGTGATCACGCTCTCGCTGCTGATGCGCTTCCGGTCGCGGCAGGAGGACTCGTTCGGCGCGAAGGTGATCGCCGCGCTGCGCAACGAGTTCGGCGGGCATGCGGTGAAGGAGTCGTGACGGCGCCGGCGCCAGGGCGCGGGAAGGCCAGCGCCGTCCCGCGCGCGCGGAGCATCTTCGGCACCGACCGGCCGCATACCGACCAGGCCGATCCCTGCACGATGGTGATCTTCGGCGCCACGGGAGATCTGACGAAGCGGAAGCTCTTCCCCGCCCTGTACCAGCTCGCGGCGGAGCATCTGCTCGCGCCGGGATTCGCGGTGCTCGCCGTGGGCCGCGAGACCGCGGAGACGGACGAGAGCTACCGAGAGAAGATGCGCGCCGCGCTCGCCGAGTCGGACGAGGTGAAGCGGTTCGACGAGGAGGTGTGGAAGCGGCTCGCGGAGCGCACCTTCTATTCCGGCGGCGATGCCTCGGACGCCGCGGCGTACGTCGCGATCGAGAAGCGGCTCGTGGAGATCGAGGACTCGCGGCCGTGCGAGGAGCGCAACCGCTTCTTCTATCTCGCGGTGCCGCCGAGCGTCTTCGAGCCGATCGTGCGCCACCTCTCCGACAGCGGGCTCGTGCCACGGCACGACGATCCCAGGGCGCGTCCCTGGGCGCGCGTCGTCGTGGAGAAGCCGTTCGGCCACAGCCTCGAGACGGCGAAGGCGCTGAACGAGCTGGTGCTGTCGCTGTTCGCCGAGCATCAGGTCTACCGCATCGACCATTACGTGGGAAAGGAGACGGTGCAGAACATCCTCGTCTTCCGCTTCGCCAACTCCATCTGGGAGCCGCTCTGGAACCGCCGCTGGATCTCGCACGTGCAGATCACGGCGGCGGAGGAGGTGGGGGTGGAGCTGCGCGGCAAGTACTACGAGGAAGCGGGGGTGGTGCGGGACATGTTCCAGAACCATCTGCTGCAGCTCCTCGCGCTCACCGCGATGGAGCCGCCGAGCAGCATGACGGCGGACTCGGTGCGCGACGAGAAGGTGAAGGTGCTGAAGTCGATCCGCTGGCTCACGCCGGAATCGATCCCCGACAGCGCGGTGCGGGCGCAGTACGCGGCGGGGACGATCCGCGGCAAGCCGGTGCCGGGCTACTGCGAGGAGCCCGACGTCGACCCCAACTCGCAGACGCCGACCTTCGCGGCGGCCCGCTTCTCCATCGACAACTGGCGCTGGAAGGGGGTCCCCTTCTACCTGCGCAGCGGCAAGCGGATGGCGAAGCGCGCGTCGGAGATCGCCGTGCAGTTCCACGCGCCGCCGCACCTGATGTTCGGTGGCGAGGGGAAGCACAAGGAGCTGCAGCCGAACACGCTCGTGATGCGGGTGCAGCCGAACGAGGGGATCTCGTTGAACTTCGAGGTGAAGGTACCGGGGGCCGCGGTGGCGCTCACGGAGCACGTCGAGGTGGCACCGGTGGACATGGACTTCAGCTATGCCGAGGCGTTCGGAGAGAGCGCCGCGCCGGCATACGAGACGCTGCTGCTGGACGTGATGATCGGCGAGGCGACGCTGTTCACGCGCAGCGACGAGGTGGAGGCGGCGTGGAAGGTGATCGACCCGCTGCTCAACTTCTGGCAGGGGCACGAGATCCATCCGATGCCGACGTACCCGGCGGGGAGCTGGGGACCGGCGGAGGCCGAGGCGCTCATCGCGCAGGACGGGGCGAAGTGGCGGGAGCCGTAACGGGTGAACGGTGAACGCACCGACGAGGGCGTGAGAGGTTCGAGGTGAGAAGTGAGAAATCAATACACCGGCGGCCCACGCCGGCCCAGGCATCTCATC
>JBBQJC010000126.1:0-9468 GCA_038325515.1 Gemmatimonadales bacterium
AGGGCACGCCCGACATCTCCAGCACGACATCGACACCCAGCCCTTCCGTGTGCCTCTTCACGACCTCTTCCGCCTGGTTCGGATGGACCACGTCGTGAGCGCCCATCCTCGTCGCCAGAGCGAGTCGGCGGTCGTTCACATCGGACGCGATCACCCGCGACGCTCCGGCGGCGGCGCAGATGCCTACGGCGAACAGCCCGATCGGGCCGCACCCCGTCACCAGCACCGTCGCCCCCGGAATCTCGGCGGTGAGTGTCGTGTGAAAAGCGTTTCCCATCGGATCGTGGATTCCGCCGATGTCGAACGAGATGTTGTCGTCGAGATGCCACACGTTGGTCGCTGGCATCGCGATGTACTCGGCGAAGCAGCCGTCGCGATCGACTCCGATGATCCGGGTGTGCGGACAGACGTGGGCGTTGCCGGTGCGACAGAGCAGGCAGCGCCCATCCACGATGTGCCCCTCGGCGGTCACGCGATCTCCCATCCGGACGTCGGTGACGAGCGACCCGACCTGGGCGACCTCGCCGGCGAACTCGTGGCCCACGATGAACGGTGGCTTGCAGCGTCCCCGCGCCCAGTCGTCCCACTCGTAGATGTGCACGTCGGTGCCGCACACGCCGGCGCGGCGCACTTTGATCAGGACCTCGTCGTCGCGAATCGCTGGCTGGGGAACATCCCGCAGCTCGAATCCCGGGCCGGCCGTCGCTTTCACCAACGCTCTCACAGGGGTATCGCTCGAATTTCGTGGTGATGAATCGATGCGGCGCGTCTCGCGCATCGTGGTCGAAAGCTCGCAGGTGCGGAGAGCGGAGGGAAGTGCGCGACGCCGCGCCGACGCGATCGATAATGAGACGCGCGCGATCCACTATTGCGTGCGATTTCGCATGTTCATATATTCGCGCAAGTTGCTCATTAGTGACGCGATACCGTCCGGGCGCGCGTCGAGCATCCACAGTGGCAAGGGAAACTGCGTGGGTTCTACCCGCCGAGAGTTCGTCAAGACGAGTTCCGCAGCAGCGCTGGGCGTCGCCGCTCTCGCCGCTGTTCCCTCCGCCGCCCGCGCCGCCGCGATCTCCGCGCCGAGCGCTTCGCCCTTCCTCGGCGACCCCGACATCAAGGAGCTCGCGCTCCTCGCCCTCGACGCCGCGCGCAGCGCCGGCGCCAGCTACGCCGACGTCCGCGTCGCCCGCAACCGCACGCAGTCGCTCTTCACCCGCGAGCAGCGCGTCCAGGGACTCGTCGACAACGAGACGCAGGGCTTCGGGGTCCGCGCCCTGGTCAACGGCGCGTGGGGATTCGCCGCGAGCCGCGAGCTCTCCCGCGACGAGGTCGCCCGCGTCGCGCGCCAGGCCGCCCAGCAGGCGCGCGCCAACAGCGCCACGCTCATCCGTCCCGTCACGCTCGCGCCGGTCACCGCCACGCCCGACGGCACCTGGCGCACTCCCATCGAGATCGATCCCTTCAGCGTCTCGGTCGAGGACAAGGTCGGCCTCCTGATGGCCGCCAACGCCGCCGCCCTCAAGGCCGGCGGACGCTTCGTCAACTCGAGCATGTTCTTCCTGCGCGAGGAGAAGAGCTTCGCCTCCAGCGACGGCTCCTACATCGTCCAGACGATCTACCGCGCGCAGCCGTCCATGACGGTCACCGCCGTCTCCTCCGACGGCACCGACTTCCAGACGCGGCAGTCGAACGAGATCGCCCCGATGGGACTCGGCTACGAGCACGTGCGCGACGCGCGTCTCGTCGAGCAGGCTCCGCGATGGGCAGCGGAAGCGGTGCAGAAGCTCACCGCGAAGCCGGTCGAGGTCGGACGCTACGACCTCGTCCTGCATCCGAGCCACCTCTGGCTCACCATCCACGAATCGGTCGCCCACCCCACCGAGCTCGATCGCGCGCTGGGCTACGAAGCCAACTACGCCGGCACCTCCTTCGTCGCGCCACCTGCCGCCGTCCTCGGCAAGCTGAAGTTCGGATCGCCGCTCATGAACATTCGCGGCGACCGCTCGCAGCCCGGCTCCCTCTCGGCCGTCGGCTGGGACGACGAGGGGGTGAGGCCCGAGAGCTTCGACATCATCAAGAAGGGCACCTTCGTCGACTACCAGACGACGCGCGAGCAGGCGCCCCATCTCGCCGACTACTACAAGCAGACCGGCCGCCCGGTGCGCTCGCACGGCTGCTCGTACGGCCAGACCTGGGCCGACGTGCAGTTCCAGCGCATGCCGAACGTCTCACTGCTCCCCGGCACCAGGGAGCAGGGCTGGGACGATCTCATCGCCGCGACCGACCGCGGCATCGCCATCATCGGCGACGGGAGCTTCTCCATCGATCAGCAGCGCTACAATGCGCAGTTCGGCGGACAGCTCGCCTACGAGATCAAGGGGGGCAAGATCGCCGGGATGCTCAAGGATGTCGCGTACCAGATGCGCACACCCGAGTTCTGGGGCGCCCTCGACATGATCGGCGGCTCGACGAGCTATCACCTCGGCGGCGCGTTCAACGACGCCAAGGGTCAGCCGAGCCAGGTGAACGCCGTGAGCCACGGCTGCGTGCCGAGCCGCTTCCGCAACGTCAACGTCATCAACACGGGGCGGAAGGCGTGAGCGAGCGGCGTTCGCTGGCCGAGCCGGCCCGCTACCTCTCCCGTCAGGAGAGCGAATCGCTGGCGAAGAAGGTGCTCGGCTTCGTGTCGGCGGCCGACGGCGCCCGCGTCAACCTCGGGAGCGGCAGCCGCGGCAACACGCGCTTCGCGGTGAACCAGGTCTCCACGGGCGGCGACAACTTCGACACGACGGTCACCGTCACCGCCTTCGTCGGGCACCGCATCGGCGCGAGCACCACGAACCAGCTCGACGACGCCGCGCTGCGGCAGGTCGTCCAGACCGCCGAGCGTCTCGCGACGCTCGCGCCCGAGGACAAGGAGTTTCTCCCCGAGCTCGAGCCGCAACAGTACCAGCCCGGCCGCGCGTGGAGCGACGTCACCGCCTCGCTCGAGCCGCAGGGCCGCGCGGACGCCGTGCGCGCCATCACCGCGCCCGCCCGGCAGGGCGGCCTCGTCTCCACTGGATACCTCGATACGAGAGTCGGCGCCGGCGCGGTCGCGAACTCGAAGGGACTGTTCGCCTACGCCCGCTCCACCTCGGCGGCGCTCACCACGACCGTGCGCACCAACGACGGAAGCGGATCCGGGTGGGCCGGCGCCACGCACCACGATTGGTCGCGCATCGATCCCGCCGCCCTCGGCGCACGCGCCGCCGAGAAGGCTCGGGCCTCGCGCAATCCCGCCGCCATCGAGCCCGGACGCTACACGGTCGTGTTCGAGCCCACCGCGGTCGGCAACCTCGTGCAGTTCCTCGCCAACGCGCTCAACGCGCGTGCCGCCGACGAGGGACGCTCCTTCTTCTCCGCCGCCGGCGGGGGCAACAAGATCGGACAGAAGGTCGTCGACGAGCGCGTCACCCTCGCCTCCGACCCGTTCGATCCCGAAGTCGCCGGCGCGCCCTTCACCGCCGACGGACTCCCCACGCAGCGCAGCACCTGGATCGAGAACGGCGTCGTGAAGACGCTCAACTACGATCGCTACTGGGCGCAGCTCAAGGGAAAGTCGCCCACCGCGAGCGGCGGATCGCTCCGCATGTCGGGCGGCGCCTCGTCGCTGGAGGAGATGATCGCCTCCACGCAGCGCGGACTTCTTGTGACGAGATTCTGGTATTTACGTCCTGTAGATCAGAGGACGATACTGTACACGGGTCTCACGCGCGACGGGACTTTCCTGATCGAGAACGGAAAGATCACCCGCGCGGTAAAGAACTTGCGGTTCAACGACTCGCCAGTGTTCATGCTGAACAACCTCGAAGCGCTCGGCACTCCGGTGCGGGTGAGCGCGAGCGAGGATGGTGGACCTGGCCAGGCGATCGTCGTCCCGCCGCTGAAAGTGCGGGACTTCAACTTCACCAGTCTGAGCGACGCGGTCTGAGCTGCACGTGTCGCAGCATCTTCACGGTCTCGCCATGAGATCGTGCAGCAGTGGGAAGGCGCTTCGGCGCACGACCGCTGGCTCGTATGAACCACCGGGGGTTCCATCGAGCGTCCACTCCTTTAAAGGAGATTACCATGGCAGCAGCGAAGAAGAGCGCCCGCAAGACCGGCGCGAAGAAGACCGCCAAGAAGTCGTCGGCTCGTAAGTCCACCGCCAAGAAGACGGCGAAGTCGGGCGCGAAGAAGACCTCGGCCCGCAAGAAGACGGCGAAGAAGGCCGGCGCCAAGAAGACCGCCAAGAAGTCGGCGCGCAAGTCCGCGCGCTGAGTAGTTAGCAGTCGCTGTAACGGAGAAGCCGGCGCCTTGGCGCCGGCTTCTTTCGTTCCACTCCCCCCGCCCCCGAATACACGAAGCGCCGCGGATCTCCGCGGCGCTTCGTCACATGGGCGGTGCGACCGCTACGCGGTCTGCACTTCGGCTTCGATCTCGTCCTCGGGGCCCGGCGCCCACATGTACGCGCTGAACCGCGGGATCGTCTCGGGGTCATGCCCGCGGGAGATCACGATCCCCGCGGGCTCGTCGAACTGCGTCTGCTCTTCCTGCTTCATATGAAAACCATCTCGAGAAATGTCACCGGGAACGGGCCGGGACACCCTCTCCTAAAGCAGTGACGATGCCAGCTGGCTCGAAAAACGCAAACGGCGTAATCACATCATCTTACGAAGAACGCAGGCGCCCCGGTCCGGAGCGCCTGCGTCCTAATGACACGACACATCTTCTCGAGAAGCGTGTCCAAGTGACGCGACAGCTACGCGATCGCCTTCCGCGCGAGAAAGCTGTTCGGTGCTCCCTCCTCCACCGTCACGTCCCACCCGCTGTACCGCTTCCGCAGCTCGTCCATCGAGACCCCGGCCCGCTTCCCGGCCACGATCGTCTGGACCAGGTGCACCCCTCCGTCGGTCGTCGCGCTCTGCAGCACTCCGATCACCCGCGCCCGCTCCGCGGCGGTCATCCCCGCGAAGGCGGCGGGGGTGTAGATCACCGCGGTCAGCGGCGCGTCGGGGGTGAAGGAGTGGAGCGCCGCGGGGCTCGCATGCACGCGCTCTCCCAACCCCGCCTCCTCCGCCGCATCCAGCACCCGCTGCACCGCGTCCGGATCGGCCAGCGCCGTCACGTCGTAGCCCTGCGCGGCGAGATAGAGCGCCGGCGTCTCGACGGACGCGCCCGCGAGCAACACGCGCGCCTCGCTCGATACCGGCTGCACCGCCCGCACCATCATGTCGTTTGCGGTCAGCCCCCAGTGCTCCGGACGGCGCATCTCGGCCATCAGCTTCACGCGCCGCTTGCGCCAGGTGGCGTAGCTCGGGAGACGGAGGCGCTTGAAGATGATCTTGTCCACCTCGTCGCACAGCAGCAGCTCGGTGAGCGCGAACTGCTGCTCGCCGGCCAGCGCCTGCACCGCATCGTCACCGATGGAGAGCAGCACGCTGCGAGGTACTGATTCCTTGTAGTTCTCGATCTCTCGCTCGAGGTACAGCTCGTACTCGTACTTGAGAGACCGGGAGGGCCGCTGCGCCATGCGGTTACTCGTGAGGGACGTGACTAAGGTAGAGGTTGCGATGGAAGGCGCAAGTCCCTATCGCCTCGCGATTTACATCCGCCTCACGCCGGTTCCACGTGGACGATCGCCTCCGCGGTCCCCAGCTCGCGCACGATCGCCAGCTCCACCTCGTCGGTGAAATCGTGCGCCGCCGCCACGGTCGTCGACCCCTCCACGAGGATCGTCACCTCGGCGAACAGGTGCCCCGACGCGGTGCGGCGCGAGCGCGCCGAGCGAACGTCCACCACCCCCGGAATCGTGCGGACGATGTCCGCGAGACGCCCGGCCTCCACGGCGCGCGCGTCCACGAGAATCGGGATCGAGTCGCGCAGGATCTGGTAACCGCTCCACGCGATCATCGCCGCCACCAGCACACCGAGCAACGCGTCGGCACGCGGATAGCCCAGTTGCGTCAGCACGAGCGAGGCGATCGCGAGCGTCGTCACCAGGATGTCGCTCGCCGTGTGCGCCGCGTCGGCCAGCAGGAGCGGGCTCGAAAGCGCGCGTCCGCGCCGCCGCTCGTACACCACCACGAACGCGCTCACCCCAAGCGACACGATCAGCAGCGCGCCGTCGGCCATCCCCGCCACCACGCGCACGTGCGGCGACGCGAGCGCGCCGACGCTCTGCCGCATCAGCTCGAAGCAGGAGATGGAGAGGAAGACGACGATGCCCAGCGTGCCGAGCGTCTCGAACTTCTCGTGGCCATAGGGGTGATCGTCGTCCGGCTCGCGCGACGCGATCGAGACGGCGAGGATCGCCACCCCGTTGCTCAACATGTCGAGCGCCGACTCGAGCGCCGCGCCCAGCACGGTGAGCGCTCCGGTACGCGCGCCAACCCCGACCTTCAGCCCGGCCGACAGCGCATTGAGCGCGAGGACGACGAGCAGTGCCCGGCGCACTCCGGCGGACCGCGCCCTGGACGCGGACGGTGCCCGAGGCGATTCCGTGGATTGAGTGTGCGCGGGCATCGCGGCATTTTGCGTCTGTCGCACGAACGATGTCAACGCCTGGCCCGAGGATTCGAATGCCGGAACTGCCCGAGGTGGAAGCGGCGATGGCCGTGCTGCGCCGCCGCGCGAAGGGACGCACCATCGCGCGGCTGCGCCTGCTGCATCCCGCGCTGAAGCGGCGCATCAAGCCCGCCGCGCTGCGCGCCCTGGCCGGCGCGCGGGTGACGCGCGTCGAGCGCCGGGGCAAGCACCAGCTCCTCCACCTCGACGACGGTCGCATCCTTCACGTGCACTTCCGCATGAACGGCGACTGGGCCTTCGGCAAGGCGGGCGCGGAGCTGCC
This sequence comes from Gemmatimonadales bacterium, assembly GCA_038325515.1. Taxonomy (GTDB): domain Bacteria; phylum Gemmatimonadota; class Gemmatimonadetes; order Gemmatimonadales; family Gemmatimonadaceae; genus AG11. The sequence continues at coordinate 6,872 of JBBQJC010000126.1, forward strand.
GCGCTTCACCCGGGCCGCGCTCGAGTTCGACGACGGCAGCGCGCTCCTCTTCGTCGACTCGCGCGCCCTCGGCACCATCGAGCTGCACGCCGCCGACGCCGTGCTCGACCTGGGCCTCGGCCCCGATGCGGCGGATGCGGCGTGGACCGCCGAGCAGCTCGGCGCCGCGCTCGCGCTGCGCAAGGGCCCCATCAAGCCCGCGCTGCTCGACCAGAAGCTCGTCGCCGGGCTGGGCAACATCTATGCGGCGGAGTCGCTCTGGCGCGCGAGGATCAGTCCCCTCGTCTCCGCGCGCTCGTTGAGCGCGGTACAGGTGCGCGCGCTGCGCAAGGCGATCGCCGCGGTGATCAAGCGGGCGACGGGGGCGCGCTACACCGAGCTCGAGTCGGCATCGCTCGACGTGTACGACCGGGAAGGAGAGCCCTGTCACCGCTGCGGCGCGCCGATCGAGCGCATCGTGCAGGCCGGGCGCAGCACCTTCTTCTGTCCCGCCTGCCAGCGCCTGCCATGAGCCTCGTCGGGATCAGTCGAGCGCTTCGAGCAGCGCGCCCTTGATGTAGCCGGTCTCGGGAACCGTCAACAGCTCGGGGTGGTCGAGGGGCTGGCCGCGGATCTCGCGCAGCACGATGCGCCGCCCGCTGTCCGCGGCGGCCTCTTCGAGCATCTCGAGGAAGAGCGGCTTCGTCATATGGAAGGAGCAGCTCGCGGTGAAGAGCAGCCCGCCGGGGGAGAGCAGGCGCATCGCGCGCAGGTTGATCTCCTTGTAGCCGCGCATGGCGGCGGGCAGGGCGGGGCGCGTCTTGGCGAAGGCGGGTGGGTCGAGCACGATCGTCTCGAAGCGCGCGCGCTCGCGCTCCTTCGCCTTCAGGTACTCGAAGGCGTTCGCCTCGACGAAGCTGCCGTTCGTCAGCCCGTTGCGCCGGAAGTTCTCTTCGGCGCGCACGAGCGCATGCTCCGATGCATCGAGGGCGATCACGCTCTCGGCGCCGCGCGCGAGGTGGAGCGCGAAGGAGCCGTGATAGCTGAAGCAATCGAGCGCGCGGCCGCGAGCGACGCGGCCGACGAGCGCGCGGTTCTCGCGCTGGTCGAGGAAGGCGCCGGTCTTCTGGCCGCGCCAGGGTGCGGCCAGGTAGCGCACGCCGTGCTCGTGCACCTCGATCTCGTCGGGGACCGCGCCGGCCAGGAGCTCGACGTCGGTGGCGAGCCCTTCCTTCACGCGCAACGACACGTCGTTGCGGGCGAGGATTCCTTCGGGGGACGCGAGCGACTGGAGCGCGTCGACGATCTCGGCGCGGAACCGCTCGAGGCCGGCGCTCATGAGTTGCACGACGAGCCAGCGGTCGTAGCGATCGACGACGAGGGAGGGGAGGAGGTCGCCCTCCCCGTGCACGAGGCGGAAGGCATTCGCGTCGCGGTCGAGGCCGGTGCGGCGCGCGAGGGCGCGAGCGAGGGCGGCGTGCCACCAGGCGGCGTCGATCGTGGCGTCGGGGTTCCGGTCGAGGAGCCGGAGCGAGATCTCGGACTTCGGGCTCCAGAGGGCGACGCCGAGCGGCTTGCCGCGCTGGTCGCTGACGCGGACGGCGCCGGCGTCGCCGGCGGGGCGGGCGACGACGTCGCTCTTGTAGATCCACGGGTGCCCTTCGGCCCAGCGGCGCGCGCCCTTGGTGGAGACGGTGGCGGAGTGCATGCCGAGAAACTACAGGTTTGAGGTTGGAGGTGAGAGGTGAGAGGTCAAACGGGGGTGAACGGTGCCTCCCGGGCAGTCTGCCTTCACTGCACCGTGGCCGGCCAGTCCGTTCGGGGAATGGATTCCGGGAGTCGGGCTGGCACCGCGGGATGACGAGTCCGGTGCGGAGTCTCGAAGCGACTGTAGCGTCCTGAGACATGACTGCTCAGCTCTCACCGCTCAACTCCGACCTCTCACGTCTTTCGGAGGAAGGCCCTTGAACTGCGCGCCGATTTTGGGTACTATTCCGACCCTTCGCTGGTGAGCAGGAGTCGCTTGCCTGCGGGGGTGAGATTCTGGGCGGTGGCACTTGCAGACGCAGCACCGTCCGGGTACAATGAGAGGCTCTACCGCGAGAGCGTTGTCATCGCGGACCGCTGTTTGAAAAGTGAAGGACAGAGGATGGGTTGTCAGCCTTAGGTCTTTTGGCTGATGACTGATTCGTGGGAAATGGAATCTTTACCGAATCGCCGTAGCGCGGTGGCGCAAGCCACAGCGAAGCACGTCGATAGGTATAGGTAGATTGCGATGGAATAGCGCGTATTTCTGCTTGATCTTTATTGTGGTCAAGCGAAAGAAGGCATGTGGGGGATGCCTGGGCACATAGAGGCGATGAAGGCCGTGGTAAGCTGCGAGAAGCTCCGGGGAGTGGCACACACGCGGTGATCCGGAGATGGCCGAATGGGGCAACCCGGCGGGTGTTACAGCCCGTCATCCCACGCAAGTGGGAAGCGAACCCAGGGAACTGAAACATCTCAGTACCTGGAGGAAGAGAAATCAACCGAGATGTCCGGAGTAGCGGCGAGCGAAACGGATCCAAGCCCAAACCGTGCTCCTTGTGGGCGCGGGGTTGTAGGACCTGCGGACGCGA
>JBBQJC010000127.1:0-9287 GCA_038325515.1 Gemmatimonadales bacterium
TGCGCGGGACGAAGCATTCCAGGAGGCGCGGGAGGAGCGCGGCGATCGTGGTGTCGTCGTTCTCGAGGAGCGCGATGTGGGCGTAGATGGCGAGGATGCGGGCGCGCGGCATCAATGCGCGCTCATGCTCGGCTTCTTCCAGTGGGAGCGGGAATTCGGGACGGGCACGCGCGGTGCGACGGGCGAGCTGCTCCGTCTCCTTCCAGCTCGCGCTGCGACGCGCGATGGCCAGCCACGGCACCAGGCGGCGCAACAGCTCGAGCCGCAGCCCATTGCGGCTCTCTTCGAGCCAGCGTGAGAACAGATCCGAGATGTGAGGCTCGTAGGCGGCGAGAACCGACGCGAACCGCTGCGTCGATGGCTGCTGAGTCGTCGCGGCCTGGGCAACCTCCTCCGCGTCCACGACGACGTCCGACGCGGCGATCGTGATGTCGGGAGTGCGCGCCTGTACCGAAAAGCCGCACTGCTTGAGCTGACTCACCAGCCACCGCATCCGCTCTCCCCGCGCCGAGTCATCCGCATCGGGCCAGAGCAGCATGGCCAGCTCGGTGCGGCGCACCATCCGGCCGCGGTTGAGCAGCAGGTACAACGCCGCTCCGAACACTACCGGCTTGCTCGGCGAGAGCTCCCCCGTTGGGGTGAAGATCCGCGGCGGGCCGATCAGCTCGACGCGGAAGGGGGGCGCCGGAGGACCTGATCGGGGATCGGATGTCTCGGTCACACCGGCCTCACGACCCACTCACGTTCAACTCACGGCAGATGTTTACGATGACGGCAGAGGGATGACCGAGCGACGCCGCTCGTCCCCTCGCCTCTCCCGTCAGGATCGTAAACGATGGTCGGATCACTCGCCTCCGCGCCACGGGCCTCCGCAAGCCTGAGAAAATCTCTCAGCGACACAAGCGACCCGCCTCGCCTGGATCATCACGGGCAGCGCCCAGCTCGCCTGGAGCGTTCGCGACCTGCTGGGGCTGACGCAGTATACCTGCCGGGTGATGACACCCGCCTCGCTGGAACGGGCGGAGGTCGCCTGCGGGCCGGCGCTGCTCGTCGTGACGAACGACGGGATGGCGCCCGCGGAGCGGTTGGTGACACAGCTCGCCGCCCGCTGGCCGACGACGGTACTCATCGTGGTCTCCGCGGAGCAGGACCACGCGCTGATCACCCGGTCGCTGCGCGCCGGCGCGGACGACTGGATCTCCCCGGAGACGCCGACGGAGCTGGTGCGCGCCCGGCTCGACGCTATCCGGCGCCGAGTCGAACAGGAGGGGCAGGAGACGCGCATGGTGCTGGGCGATCTCACGATCGACCGACGGCGGCGGCGCATCTGTCGCGACGACGTCACGTTGGCGATCACCGGCCGCGAGTTCGTGCTCCTGGAGGCGCTGATCAGCGGCGGCGGGGCTCCGGTACGGCGCAGCGACCTGCTCGAGTGGGCGTGGGGCAACGACGAGGCGGAGCTTCCGAGCGAGAATGCGCTCGAGGTCTACATCAGCTACCTGCGACGGAAGCTCGCCGCGGGGCGGATCGAGATCCTGACGGTGCGCGGCGTGGGCTACCGCCTGGTGGTGCGCCCCGCGCCGCCCATTACTCCATGACCGAGGGACGAGCCGCCGCCGCGCCCGCGCCGGCGAGGATCTCGCGACCCAGCGCGCTGGTCGCGCCGGCGAGCGCCACGAAGTCCTCCGCCCGACTCCGGTGGTTCACGTTCGCGACGCGGATGGCGTAGCGCCCCTCGAGCTCCGTCCCCGAGGGGACCGCGATGCCGCGCTCCTGCAGCCGCAGCAGGATCTCGCGGTTCACCTCGTTCAGCGCATCGTCGTCCAGCCCCTCCGCGACGAAGCGGAAGCAGACGACGTTGAGCGGCACCGGCGCGAGCAGCTCCAACGCGGGATCTGCCGAGACGAGCGCGGCGAGGGCGCGCGCCTGCCGCACGTTCTGCTCCACCATGCGAGCCAGCCCATCCACGCCGTGCGATTGGAGGCTCATCCACACCTTCAGCGCCTTGAAGTTTCGCGTGAGCTCGAGCCCGCGGTCGGCGAACGGGATCCCGCCGGCGATCACGCCGCGCTCGGTGCCGGCGATGTAGCTGGCCGACGACGCGAATGCCGCGCGGTGCATCGCCGGGTCGCGCACGAGGACGCACGCGCACTCGAAGGGGAGCGAGCCCCACTTGTGCAGGTCGAACCCGAGCGAGTCGGCGCGCTCCATCCCGCGCAGGGAGGTACGCAGCTCGGGCGACAGAAAAGCCAGCGCGCCGAAGGCGCCGTCCACGTGGAACCAGAGCCGCTGCGCCGCGCAGAGATCGGCGAGCGCCTCGAGGTCGTCGCTCGCCCCGGTGTTCACGGTGCCCGCGGTGCCGATGACGCAGAAGGGGACGAGGCCCGCGTCGCGGTCGGCGGCGATCTGGCGCGCGAGGGCGTGCACGTCGATGCGGAACTCCGCGTCGACCGGCACCCGCCGGAAGGCGCGATTGCCGAGCCCCATGAGCTCGGCCGCCTTGCGCGCCCAGTTGTGCGTCTCGCTCGATCCGTAGAATACGAGGCGGGGTGCGCCGGTGAGGCCGTCCTCGCGCAGGTCGAAGCCGGCGCGCAGCGCGCCGGCGTGGCGGGCGACGGCGAGGCCGACGGTGTTCGCCATCGTGCCGCCGCTCACGAGCACACCGCTCGCACCCACCGGGAATCCGAGCATCTCGGCCAGCCAGCGGATCACCTCGTGCTCGACGAGCGCCGGCGCCTGGTTGAAGCCGGCCATGTGCGGATTGATGCCGGCGGCGAGCATGTCGGCCATCATGCCGAGCGGGGTGCCGTTGCCCTGGACCCAGCCCCAGAAGCGCGGGTGCGCGTTGCCGTTGGTGTACGGCATGACGCGTTGCGTGAACGCCTCGTACGCGGCCTCGTCGCCCGCGCCGGCGCGCGGCAGGGGCGACGCGAACGACGCGCGGACGTCGGGCGGCATCTCGCGCCAGGCTGGCTGTTCGGGGAGGCTCTCGAAGTGCGAGAGCATGTCGTCGACCATGCGGTGGGCGAGGGCGCGGAAGTCGCCCCAGCTCGCGGGGTCGAGGGTGTGCTCGGGCTGGCGGGTGTCGGTCATCCCGCAGTGTAACCGGTGCGTGGCGCGTGCAACTATCCGATTCGTGCGGAGGCATGAGGGTGGCGGCCTGCAAGCGGCCTGTCATCCCGCCGCCGCGCAGCGGCTGTCGGGATCCAGCGTCCGTGCGCGTGGCCGGCGCCGGCGCAGGGAGGGCAGGCCCCGACACTCGCTTCGCGAGTGCGGGGTGACAGCCGGTGCCACCGCCAGCTACACCGTGCGTCCCTTCACCGCGTTCGCCCGGGCGCTCACGGTGATGCGTCCGCCGTCATCCGCCGCGGGCAGCCGATCGCGCAGGCGCGCCCGGAAGTGCGACTGCTCCTCCGGCGTCATCGCGCCGAGATATCGCCCAACGCTCGGACCGCCGAGGATTGTCTCCCAGTAATCGTCCACGCCAGCGAAGGTCCGGTGCACGGTGAGCTCGTGCGTCTCCACGTCCACCAGGCCCGCTTCGCTCCACAGCGCGTGCAGCACGTCGAGCCGCGACGCGTCGGGGCTGGGCGGGGCCGGCACCTCGGCGCCCATCGCGCGCAGCTCCGCCTGCACCGCGGCGTAGGGGAAGCCTCCGCCGAGCATGTCCCATAGGTAGGCGGCCACCGTGCCGCCGCTGGCGACCACGCGGGCCATCTCCGCCACGCCCGTCGCTGGGTCGGGGACGAAGAAGAGCACGAGGGGCATCACCGCCACGTCGACGCTGTCGTCTGGAAAGGGGAGCGCCATCGCATCTCCCTGCTGGAAATGGGCGACGCCGGGCGCGAGCCGCGCGCGCGCGAAGGCGAGCTGCGCCTCGGACGGATCGATGCCGTCGATCGCGGCGGGGGCGCAGCGCTGTGCGATCATCTCGGTGAACGCCGCGCTGCCGCAGCCGACGTCCAGCCAGCGGAGGCCGGCCGGCAGTGCGACCCAGTCGAGGAAGGCCGCGCCGGCGGACTGGCTCCACACGCCCATGAAGCGATCGTAGGCTGCACCGTCGTCGAACAGGATCTGGCCAGGACTCATGGAGGTCACCTCGAAGTGGAACGCGGATCCGGACCCACCACGAACGTCTGCGCCTGGCTCCGCCCATTCGCATTCAGCGTCGCCGTGAACGTCCCGGTGAGCACGCGCGATTCCCCCCGATTCCCATCGCCATCCGCCGCGCCCTGGACGACGGGGCTCCATACCACCCGGTGCAGTCCCATCGCCGTGGAGAGCGGGTCCACCGCCTGCTGCCAGAGCGGCGACACGCGCGGTATCCCGCCGGCCGCTCCGCCTCCCCCTCTTCTGCGCCCGCCGGTCGTCGCGCCCGGCACGCTCGAGTACGTGGCGACGCTCTTGCCCGACGCGTCGGCGATCGTGAGCGTGACCGGCCCGTTCGCCGGTCCGCGCAGCCAGTAGTCGATTGCCACTCCAGCGGGCGGATTGGGTGCCTGTGGCTCATCCTTCTGCAGCGGCGTGCCGTTGTCGTCGGTCGGCGGCGTGGCCGCGCCGTCGGCCGGCTTGAAGAGATGCGCATCGGCCGCGAGCACGCTCGCGTCCATCTGCCGTAGCGCCGAGATGTCGTCCAGCACCCAGAACCCCCGTCCGTGCGTGGCGACGATGAGATCGTTCTGATGGATCTCGAAGTCGCGCACGGAGGTCGCCGGAAGGTTCGACTGCAGCGACCGCCAGCTCTCGCCATCGTCGAGCGAGACGAACGCCCCGCGCTCCGTTCCGGCCACGAGCAGGCCGCGCCGGCGCGGATCCTCCTTGACGCAGTGCACGTACACGCCGGCGGGAAGACCATTGGTGATGCGCTGCCAGCTCTTCCCCATGTCTCGCGTGCGATAGATGTACGGCTCGAAGTCCTGCAGCTGGTGCCGGTCGACGCTGGCGTACGCGGTGCCCTCGTCGAAGTGCGACGCCTGCAGCATTGTCACGCGGCTCCACGGCGTCACCGCGGACGGCGTCACGTCGCGCCAGCTCATTCCGTCGTCGGTGCTGAGCTGTACGAGCCCGTCGTCGGTGCCGATCCAGATCGTCGGCGCCTTCACCGGCGAGGGGGCTATCGAATAGATCACGCCGCGCTTGCCGTTGCGGTCGGTCCATGCCGCGGCGGTCGCATCGAGCGTCGCGGGAATGGCATCCACCTGCCGGGTGAGGTCGCCGCCGAGCTGCGTCCAGCTCTTCGCGCCGTCGGTGGTGCGGAAGAGGAACTGGCTGCCGTAGTACAGCGCGCGCGGATCGGCCTTCGAGAACACCAGCGGCTGCGTCCAGTCGGCGCGCATCGCGGCGGCCGACTTCGGTGCCGTGGTGCCGGGCATGGGGAGATTGTTCGCCAGGTCGTACCGGTTCCCCATCCCCCCGAAGATCACGCCGGGATTGAGTGGATCGCCCGCCGTATAGCCGCTCTCGCCTCCCGCGCCGATCGGCTCCCAGTCGTGCGTGGACACCTCGGCGAACTTTCCCCTGGAGCGCACGGCGATCGCGCCGCTGTCCTGCTGCGCCGCGGTCACCCAGTAGGGGGTGCGATAGTCCACCGAGACGTGATAGAGCTGCGCCGTCGGCTGGTTGAGCCACGAGCTCCACGTGATGGTGCGCGGGTCCTCGGCGCGCGCCTGGTGCGTGACGACGGCGCCCTGGTCGCTCGCGACGATCATCGTGTTCGTGTCGTCGGGGTTGATCCACGCCTGGTGATAGTCGTCGCCGCCGGGCGAGCCGCGCATCACGACCCAGCTCTTGCCGCCGTCCATCGAGCGGTTCACCGCGACGTTGGGGACGTACACGATGTCGGCATTCTTCGGGTCGACGGTGATCTTCTCGAAGTACCAGCCGCGCCCCCAGAGCGCCGGATCGCCCGAGAGCTTTCGCCAGGTGGCGCCCGCGTCGTCGGAGCGGAAGAGGCCTCCCTGCCCGGGCGGAGGGGTCGCGGGGCGTCCTGGCGCGGGGGGCGCCGGGGCTGGCGCATTCGGATCGGGGACGAGACAATCGACGACAGCGTACACACGCTTCGAGTTGCTCGGCGCCACGGCGATGCCGGTGCGGCCGATGCCGCTCGCGGGGAGGCCGTTGGCGAGCTGCCTCCACGTGTCGCCGCCATCTGCGGACTTCCAGATCCCGCCGCCGGGCCCGTTGGTGGGAGCATAGGTGAACCAGGGGGGGCGGCGGGTGTTCCAGAGCCCCGCATACACGACGCGCGGATCGTTCGGGTCGATCACGACCTCCACCGCGCCGACGTCGTCGCCCTTGAACAGCACCTTCTTCCAGCTCCTCCCGCCGTTCGTCGAGCGGAAGACGCCGCGCTCCGCGTTGGACGCGTACAGATGTCCGATCGCCGCGACGAAGAGGACGTCGGGGTTGCGGGGATGCACGGCGATCTTTCCGATGTGCTGCGTGTCGGCGAGCCCGATGTGCGTCCAGCTCTTCCCGGAGTCCGAGGAGCGGTACATCCCGTTGCCGTAGCCGACCGAGTCGCGCAGGGTGGACTCCCCGGTGCCGACGTAGACGACGTGCGGCGCGGAGGGAGCGACGGCGATGGCGCCGATGGAGGCGACCGGCTGCGCGTCGAATACCGGATTCCAGACGCGGCCCGCGTCGGTGGTCTTCCAGACCCCGCCGTTCACCGCGCCCATATAGAAGTCGTTGCGCCGGCCCGGGACGCCGCTCACCGCGGCGACGCGGCCGCCGCGGAAGGGGCCGAGCATGCGCCAGCGCATCCCCGCCAGGAAGGCATCGACGTCAGCGCTCGCCGCGGCACGTCCGAGCTCGCGGGCCAGCCGCGCGCGCTGGGCGGACGCGACGCCGGCGGTGCCGAGCGCGGGGGTGAGGATGGTGAGGGCGACTCCGGCCTGCGACGCGCGCAGCAGGAAGTCGCGGCGAGAGAGCTGGGACTCGTCACGGTCAGACATTGCCACTCCAGTCGATGATTCGGGCCAGCCGGTACTGTGCAGCCGGCGACGCACGGGCGCCAGTCCCACGGGGGAGAAGCGCCGGCCTCGCCAGCGGTCCACCCCGCTCCTATCTTCGCGGAGCGCCACCATCGCGCCGCGTCTCGCGGCAGGAGGAGCAGGTGACACACAGCGGTCCCATCTTCGACGGCACCCCGTTGCGCGAGAACCCCCGCGCCCGCACGGTGCGCGTCGCGAAGGCGGGGGCGAGCTTCGGCTCGGCGCTCGCCATCGCCATCTCCTGGAGCGAGCATCATTCGATACTCTGGGCGATCGTGCAGGGGTTCTTCTCGTGGTTCTACGTGGTGTACTACGCGCTCACGCGGTAGCGAGACGGGAATCTGCTCTCTGCTCTCTGCTCTCTGCTCGCGCTCGTGAACTGCAAGGAGCGGATCTCACGGGTTCGACGGAAACTGCCGGTGACTGCCTCGGGCATATTCCGCCTGCGTGATGCGTCTCCGCTGTGTCCCAAGCACTCTTGCAGCATGAGAGCGCGACTGCACAACACGGTGCGCCGGCTCCGACGGGATTTCACCGGCAGTTCCCGTTGCACCCGTCGAATCCGTTCATTGCGGTTACGTGAGCAACGGACATTTCCAGGAGCATGACATGATCTCGCTTCGCCTCGTCGCCGTGTTGCTGTTCTACAGTCTGCCCCTGCAGGCGCAGTCACCATCAGTCGCCGACAGCTCGCCGTTCCGCCCGCTGCAGCTGCCGACCCCGAACGGGGTGCGCACCGGCTCCGGGCGACCGGGCGCGAAGTACTGGCAGCAGCGCGCCGACTACCGCATCGCGGCAACCCTCGACACGGCGCGACAGCTGCTGCATGGGCGCGAGACGATCCACTACGTCAACAACTCCCCGGACGCGCTCCCCTACCTCTGGCTGTACGTCGAGCAGAACATCTGCCGGCAGAACAGCATCACGAGCACGCTGAACCAGCCGCCCCTCGTCTTCGCTGACATCTCGTTCGACTTCAGCTGCGGCGGTGGGTACACCGATGGGCTGGTGATCGAGTCGGCGACGATCGGCGGCGCACCGATGAAGCGCACTGTATACGGGACGACGATGCGCGTGGATCTCGTGCGGCCGCTGGCCCCCGGCGCATCCATCGACCTCGACTTCGCCTGGCACTTCACGGTGCCCGAGCAGGGGGTGGGGCGGATGGGGCGCGACGGGGCTCTGTACGAGATCGCGCAGTGGTATCCGCGCATGGCGGTCTACGACGACGTGCGCGGCTGGAACCACGAGCCGTACATCGGCGCGGGGGAGTTCTATCTCGAGTATGGCGACTACGACGTGTCGCTCACCCTTCCGGCGAGCTATATCGCGTCCGCGACCGGGGAGCTGCGGAACCCCGAGGCGACGCTCACCGCCGCCCAGCGGGCACGTCTCGCGCTGGCCCGCCATTCCGACACGGCGGTCGCCGTGATCACGCGCGCCGAAGCGGGACGGCCGTCGGTGACGCGGCCGGCGAACCGGCCCTTCACCTGGCACTTCGGTGCACGCAACGTCCGCGACTTCGCCTGGGCCGCCGCGCCGAACTGGCAGTGGGACGCGAGCAGCGTGGACGGCATCCTGATCCAGACGCTCTATCGCTCGTCGGCCGACAAGTGGCCCGAGGCGCACCGCATGGCGCGCGGCGCCATCAAGCACTTCAGCGAGCGCTGGTTCCGCTATCCGTACCCGCACGCCACCACAGTCGAGGGGCCGGTCGGCGGGATGGAGTATCCCATGCTGACCTTCGTGCCCAACGGCACCACGCGCGAGTCGCAGCAGTGGGAGCTGGCGCACGAGTTCGGGCACGAGTGGTTCCCGATGATCGTCGGATCCAACGAGCGGCTGTATCCCTGGATGGACGAGGGATTCAACACCTTCATCGACCTGCGCAACACGGCCGAGTACTTCAAGGGATCAGCCTACGGCGACACCATCGAGGCGAACCCGTTGCACCTCGCGGCGACGCACACCACGCCCGGTGAGGAGCAGCCGCTGATCAGCAACCCGACCGAGGTGCGCGACCTGATGTGGGTCGGCTACCAGAAGCCGGCGCTCATGCTGCGCACGCTGCAGCACGAGGTGATGGACACGGCGCGCTTCGACGCCGCGTTCCGCGACTACGTCGCCACCTGGGCGTTCAAGCATCCCACTCCCGCCGACTTCTTCCGGCTGATGCGCGACGCGAGCGGGATGGAGCTCGACTGGTTCTGGCGCGACTGGGTGTTCACGACGGCGCGGCTGGACCAGGCGGTGGACTCGGTGACCGCCGGCAGTGACGGGCGTGCGATGATC
>JBBQJC010000128.1:0-9283 GCA_038325515.1 Gemmatimonadales bacterium
CGAAGAACGTCGTCGTCCTCTTCACGAAGGACCGCCGGATCGCCGACAGCGACTCGTTCACCGCGATCATCAAGCGCGCGGGCGGCGTCTGGTTCGAGGGGGGACGGCAGTTCCACCTCGTGCAGGACTACGGCGCCACGAAGACCGAGCGGGCGTTCATGGACCTGCTCGACCGCGGCGGCGTCGTGGGCGGCTCGTCGGCCGGCGCGTCGATCCTCGGCGACTTCATGGTGCGCGGCGCGCCGTCGAACGACAACAGCATCATGGACGCTCCCGGCTACCAGACGGCGTTCGGCTACCTGCGCAACGTGGGGATCGACCAGCATGTCGTCGCCCGCTCGCGCCTCGCCGATCTCGCCGACTCCATCGTGCCGCGCTACCCCAAGCTGCTCGGCATCTCCGAGGACGAGGGCACCGCCTGGGTGATTCGCGGCGACACGGCTCGCATCATCGGCCGCAACAAGGCGTTCGTCTACAACGGCCGGGATGCAAACGACGCTGGCAGCCCCTTCCTCACCCTGCATCCGGGCGATCGCTACGACCTCAACGCGCGGCACGTGATCAGCCGCGCCGCCGATCGCTCGCCGGTGAAGCCCGCGCTGATCGACGCGATCTTCGCCCGGTACACCGACCCCGCCGCGGGCGGGGCCACGGTGCTCGTCGCGCAGGGCGGCGATGTCTTCATCGATCGTGCGTTCGGCATCCCGGCGCAGGCGCGCTACATGCCCCGGACGACGCTGCCGCAGTTCGACGTCGGCGGCATCGCGCGCGTGTTCACGGAGCTGTGCTCGCAGCTCCCCGCGCAGCCCGCACGCACGCGTCCGGCGCCCGACTCGGCGACCGCCGCCGCGACCGACAGCGCTCGCGCCCGCGCTCGCCGAGGTCCGCCGCCCTCGCCTCTGAAGGAGTGTGTGACGCGCGTCTCCACGCCGATCGGCGCGCATCAGACCCTCGCGGCCGACACGCAGCACGTGAAGTCGAGCGTCGATGAGCTGTACCGGTTGGCGCTCGGGCTCGAGGTGCCGGCGACCTGGCGCGGCGCGGACTACGGCCGCGGGTGGGCGGCTGACAGCTACAAGGGCGTCGGCCGCCTGGCGGTGTATGGAACCGCCGGCGGGAAGCGGGCCGCGTTCGTGCGCGTGCCCGAGCGGCATGCGACGATCGTCATCCTGACGAACGACGACAGCGCCGACGTGAAGGGGATGAGCGAGCGAGTGCTCGATGCGCTGCTGGGTGTGCGGCGCTAGAGAGGATAGCGGCGGGCCCGAGGGGCTCGCCCGAATCGATCGACGCCTGGTCGCTCGCGATTGCGCGACCGACGATGTCGTCGCGGCGCGAGCGCGCGGACTGACTCCCGGCATGAACCATGGCGGCGCCGATCGTTGCCGAGAGCGCGTAGGTGAGGAAGACCGATAGGGAGTACTTCGCGCAACTCCCGATGGCGACCACGACGCGCTCGAGCATGTCCGTGACTCCTCGGCTGGGGCAGGGAAGCGATGTGGCAATCCAGCGCCGAAGCTCATCTACCCCGGGGCGGCCCGAAGCGGTTCCCGGATCGCGCGCGGCGAAAGGTGAGGGCGCCAGGTGGGACGCGGCGCTCGGCGCGGTCATCGGGTTCGTGCTGCCGACCGAAGGGTGGCGGCGGGTGCGGGTGCGGTGAATCACGAGTGCGGTGTCCCGCGCCGGAGTGTGGCGCCACACCATTTGTCGTGCATAACGTGTGTGGCGCAACGCTTCTCGACGCCCTGAAGACTCTCTCAGGAAGGTCGTAACCCTTTACGACGTCGCGTGTTGCGAGACGGCACCCGCGTGGCCTCGCGGTTGCCTTGGCGAATTGGTGATGCACCCGCCGTTCGGCGCCCACCTCTCGCACTCGCCCCACATGCTTCGCTCTCTCCGCACGCCGGCCGCCCGCGCGCTCAACACGCTCGCCGCGCGTGCCCGCACCGGCCGCATCTCCGCGCTGCTGCTCGCCCTGCTCGGCACCGGCACCGCGGTCGGATCCGCCGAGGCCCGGGCACCAGAGGCGGCAGCGGTGCACGCGATCCGGGGAATCGTCACCACGCCCGCACCCGGAGCCACACGTGACGCAGGCGAGCGCCGAGCCGGTGTTCCCACGCACATCGTCAACGCGAACTACACGCCGAGCGACTGCCGCGGCTACGACTACTCGCACGAGTGCTTCCCCAACGACAACGCGGGACCCGGTAATCCCGCCGTGCAGCTGCTCAACGCGAACAACCAGCCGGTCGCTGGCTACGTACTCGCATTCAGCACGAACAGCGGCGTCACGAGCGCCACGCGCGTGGTCACCGATGCGAGCGGAATCGCGGCGGTGGTCTGGCGCTTCGGCAACACGCCGATGACCGCAACGCTCACCATCACGCTCGAGAGCAATCCGAGCGTCGGCTATCAGTTCGTCGCCAACGTTGTCCTGCCCACGCTCACGAAGATCGCCGGCGACAACCTCATCGGTACGCCCGGGACCGACCTGTCGCCGAACCAGTACATCAGGCTGAGCGATGCCGCGGGGCACCTGGCGCCGGGCTACACGATCAACTGGACCGCCAACGGCTCCGGCGGCGCGGTGAGCAGCGCGCAGACGACGACCGACGCGAGTGGCCAATCCGGGGTCGTCTGGCGGATGCCGACGAGTGGTCCGTACACGCTCAGAGCCTGCGTGAACACCATGCCGGGCGCCTGTACGACCTTCACTTCGTCTACCGTCCAAGTGCCCGTGGCGACCACGCTGGTCAACGCCAACTATACCCCGCGCGACTGCCGCGGCTATTCGTACTCGCACCAGTGCTTCATCCTCGACAATGCGGGGCCGGGCGACCCGGCGGTGCAGCTCCTGGACCAAGCGGGTCATCCGATGGCGGGACAGACGCTCGACCTGACCGTGGACAACGGGGGCGCGTTGAGCGCTTACTCCGTCGTGACCGACGCGAGCGGCATCGGGGCGGTCGTCTGGCACTTCGGGCCTACGCCCGGCACGTCGACGCTCACGTACCGCGCCCGCAGCAATCCGAGCGTCGCCTACCCGTTCATTGCCGACGTCACGCTGCCCGTGCTGAGCAAGATCGCCGGCGACAATGTGACGGCGGCGCCAGGAACGAACACCACACCCAATCCGTACATCCGGCTCGCTGACGCGGCGGGGCGGCTTGCTCCCGGGTACAGCATCCACTGGACCGCCACTGGCAACGGCCAGGTGAGCAGCGCCGACACGCCCACCGACGCCAACGGGCAGGCCTCCGTCGTCTGGAAGATGCCGACGAGTGGGGCGACGACGTTAACGGCGTGCGTCAACGGGATGAGCGGTGTCTGCACCACATTCACGGCGACGGCGCCGCCCCCGCCGCCCCCGCCGGTGGCGACGTCGCTTGTCAGCGCGAACTTCACCACGCCGGATTGCCGAGGGACGCCGAGCTCGCACCAGTGCTTCGTCTTCGACAACGCCGGTCCGGGCGATCCGGCGGTGAAGCTCCTGGATCAGTACGGGCAGCCGATGGTGGGCGAGCGAATCAGTTTCCATCCGAGCGCCGGAGGAGCGACGAGCGACACTTCGGTCGTCACCGATGCGACAGGGATCGCCGCAGTGACCTGGCGACTCGGGGGGGTGCCGAAGACCGATACGCTCACCATCACCGCGGCGAGCCGCCCGAGCGTCTTCTACCCGTATCTGGCCGTGGTCACCCTCCCCGTCCTGACGAAGATCGCCGGCGACCAGTTGACCGCGCTCCCGGGATCGAACGTCGCCACCGATCCCGCGATCCGTCTCACCGACGCCGCGGGGCGGCTGGCGCCCGGCTACTCGATCCGCTGGGTCTGGAGCGGTGATGGCCGGGCGAGCAGCTCGGACACACAGACCGATGCGAGCGGTCAGTCCGCGGTGACCTGGCGAGTGCCCACGAGCGGCGCAGCCACCCTCACCGCCTGCGTCGTCGGGCGTGGCGTCTGCACCACGTTCGCGGCGACCGTGGCGTTGCCCGCGGTGCAGAAGATCGCTGGCGACAACCAGTCCGGGGTGCGCGGGCAGCCCATCACGCCGGCCGATCCGGCGGTCCGGCTCGTGGACGGGCAGGGTCAGCCGCTGCCCGGATATACAGTGGCCTGGGCCACGGATACGTCGGGGGCGGTGAGCAATCCCACTACCGTCACGGACGCTGGCGGATACGCGGCGAGCCGCTGGAACGTGCCGAGGAGTGGACCGCCGACGCTGACGGCCTGCGCTGCCGGCTACAACGCGTGCGCGACCTTCACGGCAACGGTGAAAGCCCCGAGCTTGACCGCGGTGAGCTACACGCCGCCCACCTGTCAGGGCGCGGGACTTCCCCATCCCTGCCTCGTGCGAGGCTACGCCGGTCCCAACGATCCGGCGGTGCAGCTGCGAGACACGGCGGGCGCGGTGATGGCGGGACAGACGATCCTGTTCAGCACGACGCATGGCACGGTGAGCAGCGAATCGGTCGTCACCGGTTCGGACGGTGTCGCGGCGGTGCGGTGGCGCTTCGACTCGCTGGCGGGCACCGACACACTGCTCGTGCGCTGGGCCACCGACACGACGGTGGCACTCTCGTTCGTCGCCGTCGTGACGATGCCGGTGGTACAGAAGATCGCTGGGGACAATCAGTCCGGGGTGCGCGGGCAGCTGATCACGCCCGCCGATCCGGCGATCCGGCTCGTGGACGTGTACGGGCTGGCGCTACCGGGATATACGGTGAACTGGACCACGGATTCGACGGGAGCGGTGAGCAACCCGGTCACGACGACCGATGCCGGGGGGTATGCGGCGAGCCGGTGGAACCTTCCTCGTCGTGGTCCCGTGATCCTCGCGGCGTGTGTCGACGGCACGACGGCGTGCGCGACGTTCTCGGCGACGGCCGCCGGCATCACGACCATCGCGACGAAGGGCGGTGACCGACAGACCGCTGCAGCGGGTGCGGCGCTCGCGGCGCCGGTGACGGTGGAAGTGCGCGACGGGAATGACGCGCTGCTGCCAGGAGCGTCGGTGACCTTCACGCCGGCGAACGGCGGTAGCGTGGCGCCGGCGACGATGACGACGGGGGCGAACGGACAGGCGAGCACTTCGTGGACGCTCGGCAGTACGGCGGGCGGGCAGACGATGACGGCGTGTCTGTCCGGTGGATCGCCGTGCGTCAGCCTTGCGGCGACTGCGAAGGTTCCCGGCGCGACGACGCTCGCGAAGGTAGGCGGGGATGGGCAGACCGGGGCGACGAGCTCCGTGCTCGGCGCGCCGGCCACGGTGGAGGTGCGGGATGGGAACAACGCGCTGCTGGCCGGGACGGTGGTGAGCTTCAGCGCGGCGAATGGCGGGAGCGTCTCGGCGGCTGCCGTGACGACCGATGCGAATGGCCGGGCGGGCACCTCGTGGACGCTCGGGAGTACGGCGGGCGGGCAGGCGATGACGGCCTGTCTGGCGGGCGGGGCGACCTGTGTGAGCTTCGTGGCGACGGCGAGCTACGCGATGTCGGGCGGAGTCGCGGTGTCGGTGCGCGACGTGAATCCCGGCGCCACGATCGCGCGCGATCAGTGCCTGGCCATCGCCGCCGGCGACGCGGCCGCGTACGAATGCGGCGACCTCCGCATCGTGCACGTGCTGCCGGCAACGACGACGATGAACAAGACGCGAGCGCCGATGCTCGTCCTCGACAGCCGGCACGCCGCACCAGTGGCCCTGATCGCGGCGGCGGTGACCGCCCGCAGCGGCACCTCGGCCACGAGCCTCAGCGCGACGGTCAATCTCGCTGGGCACGACGTCACGCAGACGTATCCCTGGACGACCGCGATGAGCGACGACGCGGCGCGCCGCATCGTCGTCCCCGTCGACGCCGGGAGCTGGTCGCTCCCGACCGGCGCCTATCCCTACACGATGCACGTGAGCCTCCGCGACGGGGCCTCCACCGTCGGCGACGCGACGGACACGGGCACGGTCATCGTCGTCAATCGCTCCACGAGTCCCTTCGGGGCCGGCTGGTGGCTCGACGGGCTCGAGCAGCTCATCAGCGTCGCGGGACATCCCGAGCAGATGCTCTGGCTGGGCGGTGACGGGAACGCCCGCATCTATACCCAGGCCACCGACTCGGTCTGGACTGCGCAGCATCCCCTCGATGGTCCCGACACGCTCACCAAGGCCGCGAACGGCCACTGGATGCGTCATCTGGGGAACGAGGCCTACACGGAGTTCGACGGCGCGCTGCGACACGTGGCGACCGTCAACCGGATTGAACACCGCACGACCTTTGGATACGCCGGCGCCGCGCTCTCCACGATCACCCTCCCCGTGCCGCCGGGCTCGGCAGCCACGGCCGCGCAGCGCACGTACACCTTCACGCCGACGGTCAACGGCAACGGGCTCACGCAGTCGCTCGCGGTCGCGGCGCCGCCGGTGAATGGCACGGCGCGCGGCGTGACGCTCAGCTACGGCGCTGCCACCAACAGCTGGACCCTCGCCGGCCCCGACACGACGCACGTCACCATCGGGCTCGATCCGCTTGGGCGGCCGGTGAGCCGGACCAACCGGCGCGGCCACACGACCACCTTCGCGTACGATTCCCTCGGTGGGGGGACGCTGGCGCAGAGCCGCCTCGACGCATCGAGCCCGACAGTGGTCAGCATCGTCCGCGGCTTCTGCGCGGGCGAGGCGGCGGGGCTGCCCGGAACGGCGGACACCTTCCGCTGTGCACCCGGCCCGGTGTCGCTCGCCGGCGTCCGCAGCACGTACGACGGCCCGCGCACCGACAGCAGCGACGTGACCACCTTCGCGCTCGACCGACTCGGCGCCGTGACGCAGGTGACCGACGCGTACGGCCACGCGACGACGCTCGAGCGCACCGATCCGCACTGGCCGTCGCTGGTGACGAAGGCGACCGCGCCCAATGGGCACGTCTCGCTGGCGTCGTACGATGCGGCGAGTGGGCACCTGCTCACCAGCACCGACGTCGGCGGCATCTTCGCCGACAGCTCGTTCAGCACGACGTATGTCTGGAATACCAGGTGGGACGCGGTCGAGCGCATCATCCCGCCGGGCAAGGACAGCACGGTCATCGGCATCGATCCGGCGACGGGCGACCGGATGTGGCAGCAGGACGCGCGCGGGGCGGTGAGCCGGGTCAACTTCAGCTACGATCCGGTGACGCGCCTGGTGGCGACGGTCACGCAGCCCGGCGCGACGGCGAGCGACGTGATCGCGTACGATGCGACGCTGGGCAATCTGCAGCAGACGACGACGCCGGGCGGGGCGGCCACCATCCACACGCGTGATGCGCTGGGCCGCGACTCGGTCGTGACGATGCCGACCGTCCTGGCGAGCTCGCCGCGGGTGAAGCAGACGCTCACGTACGACCTGATGGACCGGGTGCTGACGACGCGGAGCGAGGGGCCGGCGCTCGGGTACACGATGCTGGGGGGCCGTCTGGCCGACAGCGCAGCGGTGCAGCCGCTCGTGCTCGTCACATCCAATCATTACGACAACGAGGGGAATCTCCTGGAGGCGAGCGCGCTCAGCGAGAACAGCACGAGCGATGCCTCTACCACGTCGTCGTCGAGCTATGATGCGGCGAATCGGATCTACGACCGCCACACCGGCGGGAATGCCGAGGCCTTCACCTACGACGCGTCAGGGAACGTCATCGCCCAGCAGTATCCGGGGGGCGGCACGGCGACCACGGCCTACGACCGACTGAACCGGCCGCGGGCGCGCATCGTCTCCGGGCGCGACTATCCCCGGCAGACCTGCAATGGCTTCCCGGAGGGACCGCTGTCTCCGATCGGGGCGGTGTGCAACATGGTCTTCCCCTACTACCCGAACGATGCGGCCGGCACCGGGCTGCATGTCTCCGGGGACACGGTGACCTTCGCGTATGACGTGGCGGGGAACATGCTCGCGGCTGACAACCGGAACGCTCGCATTCGTCGCACGTACACCCTCGGCGGACTGCTGCTCAGCGACGCGGAGAATGTCGGGACGGTGGCGAACCCGCGGATGGACTACGTGCCGAGCCCTCTCTCCTTCACGTACGACCGCTCGGGCCGCCGTCTGACGATGGACTGGGACAAGGGGACGACGCGCTATCACTACACCGGTTTCGGCGCGCTCGAGTCGGTGACCGATCCCTTCAACAACACCTACCACGTCGCGTACGACGCCGAAGGGAGGCAGGACTCGCTCGTCGTCCTGCCGAGTGGCTCGTCGACGGCTGGGGTGTGGGAGAAATTCGGGTACGACGTGGAAGGCCGGCTCGCGCATCGGACGCGCACGAGCGCATCGCCGACGATCGGGGTGATCCGCGATGATATTCTGGGCTACGACCTGCGCGGCAAGCTGACCAGCGTGCAGACGGGGGGCGCGAATCAGTCACCGGAGCAGATCACGTTCGCCTACGACGGGATGGGGGCCGTGCTCGCGAAGGACCAGACCCGCGGCACCGGCGAGTTCGCGACCGAGGAGTTCCGGAACGACGCGATGGGGAACGTGCTGTACGCGGTAACGCGCTCGTCGGCGGGAATCAATGACGCGCCCTTCGTGAGCGCCTATGAGCCGTCCGGTGGCGGGCGCCTGCTCACGCGTCAGACCGCGCTGCCGCAGGTCCCGACGCAGCACCAGATGATCGACGAGCTGGTGCAGCGGTTCGCGGGGTCGAACCTGAGCACGTTGAACCACCTGACCACGACGGCGCCGGGCAATGTGGAGGTCCCCCGATCGCAGGTGGCTGAGCGACACTATTACACGGGAGACAACAAGCTCTCGGTGATCCAGAAGTACACGTCGTCGGCGACTGGCACCTGGGAGGAGTACCGGTACGACGCGCTTGGGCGGCGAGTGATGACGCGGACCCTGCGCAACGTCGCCTCGACCGTCGATTCGCGCTACGCCGTCTGTGCTCCGCCCGCGCCGTGCGACTCGTACACCGAGCGCTCGTTCTGGGACGGAGATCACATGCAGTACGAGGAGCGCGCGAGGGAGTCCGGATCCGACAACGTGCAGAACAACGGCAGCGTGGGCTACGTACACCTGCTGGAACTGGACAAGCCGGTGGCGGTGATCCGGGATGGCGAGGTGAGGGTTATCAACTACGATTGGCACGGGCTCGGGGAGTCGAGCGTGCATCCGGACGGAAGCGGGGCGGACTGCGTGTTCGGCGCGTGCGCCGTGCAGATCGACTGGCCCGGGGGTGGGCAGGGAGGGGTATACTACACGCCGAGCGTGTTCTACACGCAGGGGACCGCGACGCCGATGTGGCTGGGCACCCTGACCGCC
>JBBQJC010000129.1:0-9254 GCA_038325515.1 Gemmatimonadales bacterium
CCGCTCTCCACGGCGCGCGACGTCCCGAGCACCCCCTCGCGGATACGTTCCACGTTCGTCGTCACCTCGCGCGCCGCGCGGCCACTCTGCTCGGCAAGCTTGCGCACCTCCTCGGCAACGACGGCGAATCCGCGGCCCGCGTCGCCGGCGCGCGCCGCCTCGATCGCCGCATTGAGGGCGAGGAGGTTCGTCTGCGACGCGATCTCCGAGATCGTCGTTGCGAAGTCGTCGACGACGCCGAGGCTGTCGCGCAGCGCGGTGATCTCCTTCGCGCTCCGGTCGAACAGCTCTCGCGCCGCGAGCAGGCTGTCGACCGCGCGCCCGATCTCCTGCGCCGTCGTCGTCGCCGACGCGCGGATCTCCCGCCCGCTCACCTGGCTCTCCTCCACCGCCTCGCCGATCGTACGCCCCGACGCGGCGAGCTGCGCGACGGCGCTTCCGGCGCCATTGAGCACGTCGAGCTGCAGTCCGGCGCTCTGGGCCATCTCCGTCACCGCGGTCGCCACGTGCTGCGTGCTGTCCGACGCGCCCCCGGCGGACGCGGCCAGCTCGGCTGCCGCCGCCGCCACGTCGTCCGATTGCCGCCGCATCTCGGCGAGCAGCCCGCGCAGCCGTTCCCGCGCCTGGTCGAAGGCGTCCGCCAGCGCTTCGTACTCGGCCGCGCCGTGCGTCTGCTCGCGCAGGTCGCTCTGCCGCAGGTCGCCATGCCCCAGCGCGCCCAGGTCGCGCGTGAGCGCCGAGAGCGGCCGCGTCACCGCGCGCGATGTGGTGAATGCCGACAGGACGCCCACGACCAGCGCGGCGAGGATCACCGCGGCGAGCACCAGCTCGTTGCGGCGCAGCGTCGCCGAGGCCTCCCGCTGGCGGTCGGCCATGCGGCGCTGTCCCTCCGCGCGCAGCGAATCCAGCGACCTGTCCACCGCGTCGAGCACCGCCGCGTTCCGCTCGAGCGCCGCCGCCGCCTCTGCGCGCCGGCCGATCGCCTGGTACGCATGCGCCACTCCGATCCCCACTTCGACCGTGCCCTGCAGCGTGCCCAGCTCCTCGAGCTTCTGCCGCTCCGCGCTCGACAGCGCCGTGAGCTGCACCGCGGCGCGGCGCAGCCGGTCCGCCTCGTCGGACCGAGTCGCGTAGCGCTCCTCGTCCGCCGGCGTCCCCGTGCCGAGATAGCGCGTGCCCGCCGCCACCTCCTGGAGGATCCGGTAGACGACCTGCTGCACGCTCTCCTGCTGCTGGCGCATCTCCGACACGAGCGCCTCGCTCCGCCGGCCGGCGCGCTGCAAGCCGAGCCCGGCCAGCAGTCCCGCCGCGAGGATCAGGGCGAGCGTGATCCCGAAGCCCAGGCGCAGACGCCCGCGGATCGTGCCGAGGAGTCTCATTGTCCCACCCGCGCGATGACGACCGCCTTGTTGATCGCGTCGTGCTTGTCGTCGAAGTCGATCGGGCCCGCGACGCCGGCGACGGCGCGCGCGCCGCGAATCCCCTCGATCTGGTCACGGATCTTCGCGCGGTCGGGGCCGACCTCGAGCGCCGCGTGGCCGATCAGCATCGCCGCGTCGTACGCCAGCGCCGCGCGCTGGTCCGGCGCGGCGCGATACTTCGCGGTGTAGGCGGACACGAACGCCTTCGCCTCGGGGGTGGCGGCGCGCCGCGCGAGGAAGAACGCCGTGTAGCGGACGCCCGGAAACTCCGCGGCGTTGTCCTCGAGACCCGACGTCGCATCGCCGCCGATGAACGGCGTGGCGACGCCGGCGGCGCGCATCGCCCGCAGCGCGAGCAGCGCATCCTCCGAGCTGCCGGGAAAGAGCAGCGCATCGGGCGCGAGCTGCTTGAGGTAGCCGGCATACGCATCCCACGGCGTGACCCCCTGCAGATACGGATCGCGCTGCACCACGACCCCCTTTCCCGCCCGGTACGTCTCCGTGAACGAGCGTGCCCAGTCCTTGCCGTACGAATCGTTGCGGTAGATCACGCTGGCGCGGCGCGCATGCATCGAGTCCAGGAGGAAGCGCGCCACCGCGGCGCTCGACTGCGCGTCGCTCGGACAGATGCGGAAGAGCCACCGGTTCGCCCCGCTCAGCGCCGGGCTCGTCCCCGTCGGCGTGATGGCGACGACGGCGTTCCGCCCGTCGTGGATCGCGTCGGCATACTCGTCGATCGCCGCAAGCGTGGTGCCGCTCTCGGGATGCCCCACCACTCCCACCACCGACGGATCGTCGCGGAGCGCGTCGGCGATCTTCACCGGATCGGACACCTCCGCCTTTCCCTTCACCATGCGGAACGAGCCGGGAAGCCGTCCGGCATTCTCGGCGTTGAGCTGCTCCACGGCGAGCTCGACGCCGTTGTAGATCGTCTGCATCCCCGCGCGCTGCGGATTGAGCGCCACGGCGATGCCGATGTCGCGGGAGACGCCCCCCTTGCCTGCGCAGGAGATGGCGCCACAGAGCACGAGCGCGGCCGTGCCGGCGCGTCCAGGAAGACGGCGGAGGCGAAGAAGCATCACGTCGAGGGGAGAGGCCGAGGGGAGGGGGCGGCGGCGCCCGAGAACAGTATGCCGAGCGCATGCATCCTCGCAAGCAACTCTCTCCCTTCTAGTCTCGGCCTCTCCACCGCTTATCTTACCCCCGCGCTCCGCCTCCAACCTCCCGCACGCGAATGGCCACCGACTCCACTCCGTCCGCCGGCAGCCGCACCCCTCCCCCCTGGGTGGCGGTGATCATGGGCAGCCGCAGCGACCTGCGCGTCATGACGCACGCCGTCGAGGTCCTGCTCGCGCTCGAGGTGCCGCACGAGGTGCGCATCGTCTCGGCCCACCGGACCCCCGACTGGATGTTCGAGTATGCGGCGGGCGCGGAGGCGCGCGGCCTCGAGGTCATCATCGCCGCCGCCGGCGGCGCCGCGCACCTGCCCGGGATGGTCGCCGCCAAGACGCTGCTCCCCGTGCTCGGCGTGCCGATCCCGGCGACGATGCTCAACGGCGTGGACGCCCTGCTCTCCATCGTGCAGATGCCGAAGGGGGTGCCCGTCGGCACCCTGGCCATCGGCGAGCCCGGCGCGGCGAACGCCGCACTGCTCGCCGCCGCCATCGTCGCCGGCAGGCATCCCGAGGTGCGGGAGCGCCTGCGCGCCTGGCGCGCCGCCCGCACCGCGGACGTCATGTCCGACGTCCACATCTCGAGCGAGCCGTGAGCGGAGCGATCCTCCCCCCCGCGACGATCGGCATCCTCGGGGGCGGCCAGCTCGGACGGATGACGGGGCTTGCCGCACGCTCGATGGGCTATGGCGTGCAGGTCATGGATCCGAGCGCCGCCTGCGCGGCGGGCGCCGTCGCCGACCGCGTCGTCGTCGGCGGCTACGACGACGTGCGCGCCGCTGCCGAGCTGGCGCGCCAGTGCGACGTCGTCACGATCGAGATCGAGCAGATCTCCCCCGAGGCGCTCCACGCGGCGGCTGCCCATGCTCCCCTGCGCCCCGGCCCGGACGTGCTGCGCATGGTGCAGGACCGCGCTCGGCAGAAGGACTGGCTCGCCGCGCAGCGCGTGCCGATCGGCCGCTACGCGATCGTGGACTCCCTCGAGTCGCTCACCGACGCGGCGCGCACGCTCGGCCCCGATCTGTTCGTCAAGGCGTGCCGCGGCGGCTTCGACGGGCGCGGCCAGTTCCGGCTCGGCACCGACGCCGGCGTCGCCGACGTCATCACCGGGTTGCGCGGCGAGCGCGCCGTCGCCGAACAGGGACTCGACCTCGTGCTGGAGCTGAGCGTCCTCGTGGCGCGCCGCCCGGGGGGGGGCGGCGCGATGATGACCTATCCCGTCGCGGTCAACGTGCACGAGAAGCAGGTGCTGGCGTGGAGCGTGATGCCCGGCCCCCTCGAGCCGCAGGTCGAGGAGGAGGCGCGGCGCATCGCGCTGCACATCGCCGATGCGCTCTCGCTCGAAGGGATCCTCGCCGTGGAGATGTTCCTCCTGAGCGACGGCCGGCTGCTCGTCAACGAGCTCGCCCCTCGTCCGCACAACTCGTATCACGCGTCGGAGCTCGCCTGCCCCACCAGCCAGTTCGAGCAGCTCGTGCGCGCGGCGTGCGATCTCCCCCTCGGCGACGCGACGCCAGCGCGCCCCGCGGCGATCGTGAATCTGTTCGGCGACCTCTGGCTGGATGGCCGCGCTCCCGACTTCGCGCGCGCGCTGGAGGTGCCGACATCCCGGCTTTTCCTCTATGGCAAGGGGGCGCCGCGCGCGGGCCGGAAGATGGGCCACATCGCCGCGCTCGGCGCCACGGCGGCCGAGGCGCTGAACCGCGTGAAGCTGGCGGCGGCGGCGCTCTGACTGCGCCGCCCTCGCGCGGTCAGCCCTCGCCCGGCCCCGCCGCGGCGACGTCGGGCACGCGCGCCACGGCCGGCTCGCGATCGCTGGCGCGGCGCGCGAGCCCCCGCCCCTCCTGCGCGGCGAGCTCCGTCGCCGTCGGCCCGCGCGTCACCTCGATGATGCGGAAGGGAGGCTTGTTCGGGTAGCTCGCCTGCAGCACCTGCAGCGACACGTTGTAGACGGGGATCCCGGTGCTCGTGTGCCCTTCCGGCGCCCCCTTGTGGGCGTGGCCGTGAAACGCCGCCGCCACCTCGAAGCGCGTGAGCGGCTCCTCGAGCCTGCTGCACCCGAGCCAGGGCATGATCTCCACCGGCTCGCCCTCCACCGTCTCGCGAATCGGTGAATAGTGCAGCACGGCGAACCGGTGCTTCGTCTCGAGCCGCGCGAGCGCCGACTCCAGCTTGAGCGACTCGTTGATCGCCTCCTGCACGAACTGCTTGATCACCGGCTCGCCCCACGGCCCGAGCGCGCCCCGCCCGAAGCCCCCGGCGAAGCCCTTCACCCCGGCGAAGCCGATGCCGTGGATCTCCACGGCGTCGCCGTCGAGCATGTGCACCCCTGCATCCGCCAGGATCCTCGCGACCTCCTGCGGCTCTCCCGCCTCGTAGTCGTGATTCCCGAGCACGGCCACGATCGGGATCTTCACCGTGGCGGTCAGGTCGCGCGCCAGGACGCGGGCCTCCTCCGCCAGCCCGTAGTCGGTGAGATCGCCCGGGATGACGAGGATGTCCGCGAGCGCCGTGATCTGCGTGAACAGCGCGGTCAGCGCGCCCTGGGAGCTCTTCCCGTAATGGACGTCGCTCACGGCGGCAATCCGGATGGTGTCGCTCGTCGGCATGGGCTGGGATGAGGGTGTGCCCCGCCTACTGAGAATTTCGGGCCAGCGGCCCCCGCTGAGCACGCACCAGCAATCGTCTAGCCCGCAGCTTGCATTTGCCGCGCTCCACGCCACCCTCCTCCCCCGCATCATGGCCGGCCAATCCACGCTCGACGAGTCCGCCCAGGACACGAACACCTTCTATCGCCGCACGCTGCACGTGCTCAGCGACGCGTCGGTGCCATTCCTCGTCGGCGGCTCGCACGCCTTCCTCGAATACACGGGGATCGTCCGCAACACGAAGGACTTCGACCTCTTCCTCCGCCGCGGTGACATGGACCGCGCCATGGAGGCGCTGCGCGGCGCCGGCTACCGCACGGAGCTCACCTTCCCGCACTGGCTCGGCAAGGCCTGGCAGCACGACGACTTCGTGGACCTGGTGTTCAGCTCGGGCAACGGCATCTGCGCCGTGGACGACGGCTGGTTCGACAACGCGGTCGAGACGCAGGTGCTGAACATGCCCGTGAAGATCGTCCCCTGCGAGGAGCTCTTCTGGCAGAAGTCGTTCGTCATGGAGCGGGAGCGGTTCGACGGCGCGGATCTCATGCACATCCTGCGCGTCCAGGGTCCGCACCTGTCGTGGGATCGGCTGCTCGCGCGCTACGCCGACAACTGGCCGCTGCTCTACAGCTACCTGCTGATGTTCAGCTTCGTGTATCCGAGCGAGACGGCGGTCATTCCGCAGGACGTGCTGGATGCGCTGTTTGCTCGCCACGCCGAGCTGCGCCAGTCCCCTCCGGCGGACCGCGTGTGCCGCGGCACCCTCGTCAGCCGCGCGCAGTACCTCATCGACATCGGGCAATACGGGTTCGCCGACGCACGACTCGCGCCGCGCGGCGGAATGTCGGCCGAGGACGCCATCTACTGGACGTGGGCGATCGAGCACGTCAAGTGACGCCGGCGCGCGGAGCGGCGCGCCGGCCGGTCGTCAGATCGCCTGCCGCAGCTCCACGCCTTCGTCGCGATACTGCTTGAGCTTCCGGTACAGCGTGCGCCGGTCGATCCCCAGCCGGTCCGCGGCGTTGCTCTGGTGTCCCTCTTCCTGATCGAGCACGTGCAGGATGTAGCGGCGCTCCAGCTCCTCGAGCGACCAGCGCGCCGACTCGAGGCTCGAGAACCGGTCGTCGTACGACTGCTCGCCGGACGCGCCGTCCGGGATCCGCTCCCCCGACATCGCGTAGGCCGATCGCTCCACCCAGTGTTCCAGCTCGCGAACGTTGCCCGGCCACTCGCGGCCCAGCAGCGGCATCAGCGCGTCGGCGCTGAGCGGCGAGAGCGCCGTGCCCGTCTCGCGTCCCAGGCGCGCCCGGAAGTGCTGGACGAGCAGCGGGATGTCGCTGCGCCGCTCGCGCAGCGGCGGCAGGGAGATGGGCAGCACGTTCAGCCGGCCGAGCAGCTCCTCACCGCTCGTGAACATCGGCTCGTCGTCGAGCTGCTCGCGCGCCGTCATCACCAGGCGCACGTCCACCGGCACGAGGTCTCCCGCGCCCACGCGACGGATCGCGCGCTCGGCGAGCACGCGCGCCAGCCTCACGCGCAGGCTGTGCGGCACGTCGGAGACCTCGTCGAGCACGAGCGTGCCCCCCCGCGCCTCCTCGAACAGCCCGCACCGCGCGAGCCCTCCCGCGCTCCGGCCCGTGCCGAACAGCTCGCCCTCCAGCGCGTTCGCGGCGGTGTTGTTGCAGGCGATCGTCACGAAGGGACGCGCCGACCGGTCCGACAGGTCATGTACCAGGCGCGCCACGACGTCCTTCCCCGTCCCCGCCTCCCCCGTCACGAGCACCGTCATGCGCGACGCCGCGGCACGGCCGATGAGCTCACGGACGCGGATCATCGCGCCGGAGCGTCCGATAAATGCCTCGTTCGCCTGATCGCTCGAGCGTGCGCGCAGCATGGCGAGCTCCCGGCGCAGCACTCCCTCGCGCGCCGCACGCTCCACCGCGAACAGCAGCGTATCGGTGTCACCGCCGCGCATGATACTATCGAAGGCGCCGAGCCGGAGCGCATCGCGCACCAGCACGCCGTCGTCGGGGCCGGCGAGCACCAGGATCTGCGCGCCTCCCGCGGCGCCGGGCGCCGCCGCCAACAGGGTCACTCCATGCAATCCGGCCATGCCGACGCCCAGCAGCACGACATCGGTCGCCTGACGCTCGAGCGAGTCGAGTGCCTGGTCGGTGCTCGTGGCATGGCTCGCTTCGTAGCCGGCAGCCGAGAGAAGGTGCCGGAGCCCGGAGGCTTCGGGGCCTTCCGCGTCTACGACGAGTACGCGCGTATGAATGGGCATCGGTCTGATCGCAAGGGAAGTGGTCTCGCGATCAAGTATCGGCCAAACTCCGGGAATATTGACCGGACGATTCGCGCGCCCGGCCAACACTCGACACCGAAAGCAGTTACGACGCGACCTGCTCGGGTGCCAGGCCGAAGCGGCGGTTGCGGCTGCGGAAGTCGGCCATCGCCTCGGCCAGATCCTCTGCCGAGTACTCGGGCCACATCTTCTGCACGAAGAGCAGCTCGGCGTAGGCGCACTCCCAGAGCAGGAAGTCGCTGAGCCGCTGCTCTCCTCCCGTCCGGATCACCAGATCCACCTCGGTGGCGGGCAGGCGATCGTGGTCCACGCGCGCCAGCAGCTCGGTGAACGCCTCACGCGTCACCGGCGCGCCGCGTGACGCGGCCGCGGCGGCGGCGCGGAGCATCGCATCGCGCGCCGAATAGTCCACGGCGACGCGAAGGTGCATCCGTGCGCCCGGGGCCGTGAGCGCCTCCACCTGCTCGATGGTATGCCGCAGCGACGACGGCAGCCGGTCGCGCCGGCCGAGGATCGTCAGCCGCACCCCGTTGTTGAGGCACCGCTTCGCCTCCCCGAGCAACGCTCGGCGGAACAGCCGCATCAGTGCCGTGACCTCGCCCGTGGGCCGCTTCCAGTTGTCGGAGGAGAACGCGTACAGGGTGAGCGTGCCGAGCCCCTCGCGCACCGCCGCTTCCACGATGTCGCGGGCAGTGCGGAGGCCGGCCTCGTGTCCCGCCGAGCGGGAGAGCCCGTTCGCCGTGGCCCAGCGGCCGTTGCCGTCCATGATGACCGCGACGTGCGGCCCGTTGAAGCTCGTCAGCGTCGAAGGTGCGTTGGGGTGCCTCGTCGTGGCCATCGCCTCAGCGCTCCCGGGTGGCGCGAATCAGCGCCTCCATGTGGTCCAGGTAGCGCTCGAGCGCGCGGCGCCCCGTCGCCGTGAGCCGGTACTCGGTCCTGGGCACCCGGCCCTCGAACGACTTGGTGCACGAGATGTAGCAGGCGTCCTCGAGCTTGCGGGCGTGCACGCTGAGGTTTCCGTCCGTGGTCTGCATCAGCCGCTTGAGGGCGTTGAAGGTGAGCGATTCGTTCACCGCGAGCGCGCTCACGATGCCCAGGCGCAGGCGCTCGTGGATGAGCCGGTCCAGCGCGAGCGCCCCTTCGTCGCCGCCCGGCTTCCCCGCCTCTGCTCCGTCCACGGAGCGCAGGGCTCGCCCGCTCCCCTGCCTCCCACCCAGCGCCACACGCGCCGCGTCGTCGTGCGCCCGCTTCGCCGCAGAGCTCTGCTTAGCCACCGTGCCTCCGTGCGATCAACGTTCCGAAGAAGAGATGCAGCCCCCCGAAGCCGAGCGCCATGAAGGCGGTCCCCCACGAGAGCGGGGAAAACAGCGCGACGGTGCCCAGCATCGCGAAGGCGATCCCCATCACGGGGACGATGCGCACCGAGAAGGTGCCCGCCGCGATGACGCCGACACCGTAGAGCAGCATCCACATCCCGGGGAGCAGCGCCAGCAGGCCGTGCTCGTAGAAGACGAGGGTGAGCAGCGCTCCCACCGCTTGCGGCGGAGCGAAGCTGAAGACGATCTTTCGCGCCGGCTCGGACCAGAGCGGCAGCCCGGCGGCGCGCGCCTTGATCCCCATGGTGTACACGGAGATGCCGACCGAGAGCACCGCCTCGCACATCCAGATGAAGAGCCACCGCGCCGGGCTGCCGGAGAGCGAGGCGAGC
>JBBQJC010000130.1:0-9147 GCA_038325515.1 Gemmatimonadales bacterium
GGGCGGGGGTGGGCCCTGGGTTTTTTTTGTTTCTTGTTTTTTTTTTTTTTTAGCTTGTTTTCGTCGTTCCTTTTTATTTTTTTACTCTATACCCCCAACACCAAACCCCCCCCCCCCCCCCCCCTCTTCTCTCAATCCGCCCGCGGTATCCCGCTGTTCATCGTCGCCCCGGGCGGCATCCCCTGCGACAGCCCGACCGGCGCAGAGCCGGCGGCTCCGGCATCCAGCATGGCGCGCGGCGCCGCCGCGGCGGTCGGCCGCGCGGTGAGCGGCGCGCCGATCGCCCGCTTCACCTCGGTCGCCAGCCCCTCGATCCGCTGCTCCACCATCCCCTGGACCCCCGACACCACCTGCGCGACGAGATCGTCGAGCACGCTGCCGATCCGACCGCTGGCCCCCTTCGTCGCCGATACAGTCGCGGCGGCGGCCTTCACGTCAGCGCGCGAGCCGCTCAGCAGCACTCCCGCCCCGACGGCGAGCGCGAGCGCCGGCCACGGATTGTCCTTCACGAGCTGCGTCACGTTCATCTTCTGCTCGAGCTCCGTGAGCGTGTCGGAGATCCGGTTCCGCGTCAGCTCGATGTCGCGCCTTACGTCAGCCGTCGTTTCAGCCATTCCCTGTCCTCCTTGAGCGTCGCGACCGTCTCGTGCGGTGCGAGCGCGGATGGCGAGAGCGCGCGGCGCCCCCGCATGGCCAGCCAGGCGGCGATGCCGCCCGTGATGAGTGCGACGAGCAGCGCGGCGAGCCAGTACAGGTCGCGCGGCAGCCACTGGTCGCCGATGAGCAGGATCACCCCGGTGAACAGCGCCAGCGTGCCGAGGAGGAGCAGCACTCCGCCGGTCGCGACGAGCACCGTCCCCTTGCCCGCCGCGCCCGACGCGGCGCCGAGCTCGATCCGCGCCAGCCGGACCTCGCCGCGCACCAGCTCGGCACTCCCCTCCGCGAGGTCGCGGAGGAGGGCGCCGAGCCCGCGGCGGTTGTCGTGTGCGTGCGCTTCGGCCATCTGACGCCCTACTTCCGGAACGCCTTGCCGAGCAGGTAGCCGAGCCCCAGCGCCACGGCCAGCGTGCGGCCGGGATGCTCCTTCACCTGCCGCTCGACGCCGGCCTTGAGCCCGTCGAGATCGGCGTCGCGCAGCCAGTCGGCCGCACCCTGCATTCCACCGGCAATCTGGTTGGCCGCGGCGCCGAGCTGCGGCGTCTCCGCCACCACGCCGACGCTCGTTCCCGTCGCGGCCGCACCGGCCACCTGGCCACCGCCGGCGCCCTGCGCGCGCAGCCGCTCGGCGCCCGACTCGAGCGCGTTGACGAGCGTGTCCTTCAGGTTGCCCGCGCGCTCGCGTGCCGCCGAGCCCACGTCGGCGAGCTTGTCGCCCGCCGTGCCCGCCGCATCGCGCGCCCTGTCCGCCAGTCCCGCGCTGTCCGTCGAGGCGTCGCGCGTGAATCCGGCGTCGGATGTGCCCCCCACCGTCGTGGAGCTGCTCGTGTTCTGGGTGCCGAAACCGTCAGTCGAATTGCTTTCCATGTCCGTCTCCGCCCGGGTGAGTCGTGTGCAAGGGTCTGCAACCGATTGCAGAGCGCGTGCCGCCTCGGGAGGAACGAATTGGGGTTCGGACGGGGGGGCTTAGCGCGCGGCGCGCGAAGCGCCGCTACCGCAGCGCGAAGTCGAAACGGAACTCGCCAGACGTGCGCCGGTCCGCCGCGCTGTCGAACGGCTCCTCGGCCAGCGCGCGCTGCATCATGGCCACCGCGTCGCCCGCCGCGCTCAGGTAGCCCTCGCGCCACTCGGCGGAACAGATCGCGTTGGTGCTCTTCTGCTCCAGGCGCGACATCAGCCGGCGCATCATCTCCACCGCATCATCGAGCCGGCGGTGCGACTGCAGTGCGACTCCCGCCGCCTCGAACGCGGCGGCCTCGCCACGGTGCTCGTCGCGCCCGTTCGGCTCGGCGCTGGCGGGCTGCGCCAAGCTGTCGGCCATGGCGCCGTGGCGCAGCGCGGCTAGCGCGAAGTACTCCGGCAGCTTGTAGCGCGGGACGAAGGACGCGGCGCGCGAGGGATCGGACACGTGCTGGCGACTGGAAGGGGAGAGCAGGTCCGGATGACGCCCGCGAGTGGCGCGAGCATCTTCGACGAGGGATCCAGCCAACTTACCGTCAGGTGGCGCCGCCGCCAGAGGCAGCGCGGCGGCGCCGTCGCGTGCTCAGCTCGCGCAGTACTGGTCGAAAGCTCCCACGAGGTCCTTCGCGATCTCGTCGGCGGTACGCCCTTCGATCTGATAGCGCTCGAGCATGAACACCAGCTTGCCGTCCTTGAGCAGCCCGATCTGCGGCGAGCTGGGCGCATAGCCGGTGAAGTAGCTGCGCGCCCGCGCCGCCGCCTCGGTGTCCTGCCCCGCGAACACCGTCGTGAGCCGATCGGGCTTCACGGCATGCTGCAATGCCGAGGCGACGGCGGGGCGCGCGTTGCGCGCGGCACAGCCGCACACGGAGTTCACCACCACCAGCGTCGTCCCCTTCGAATCCTTCAGCCGCGCATCCACCTCCTCGACGGTGCGCATCTCCTGGACGCCGAGCTGCGTGAGCTCCTGGCGCATGGGGGTGACGAAACGTTCATCGTACATGTGACTACTCCGATATCCATGTGTGAGAGCGGCGTCAGTCCTCGCGCACGAGCGCGAGGATGGCCGCCTGCGGGACGACGAGATACCTGTCGCCCTCGAACGTGATCTCCACGGCGGCCTTGCGAAAGAAGAGCGCAAAGTCCCCGCGGCGCGCCTGCATCGGGACGAACCGCGTCTCGCGAGCGGGCTCCTTCCAGGGCTCGTCGCCCGTCGCCGCGTCGAAGCTCGGCATCGGCTGGCCCGGACCGGTGGCGACGATGACCCCGCCCTGCACCGCCTGCGTGTCCAGCGCCGTGGAAGGAAGGTACAGCCCCACCTTCGTCCGCTCCTCGCCGTCCTCCGCCTGCACCAGCACGCGGTCTCCGACGACGATGAGCTCCTTGTCGTTACGGTGCATCAGCTCGATGATTTGCGGGTGTTCGCGAAATATATCCGCGGCCCGCCGGAAGGTGCCCGCCTCCGGCGTGGACCGGCGCGGCGAGCGGGGCCGCGCACCGCGTCGGGACTATTTGCGACATCGCAACTGCCGTCTGCGCAACGACTTGGCAGAACCGACCAGTTCTCGCACAGGTGGAACGTCACTGGGATCAAGTTCTGTTCGGCATGCCCGACAATGAATAATGGCACCCCGAACAACCCCTCCCAAGAGATCCCCCCCCGATGCTCAACTCCATCAATACCCTCGCTCGTCGCGTGGCCCTCGCCGCGGCCATCGCCACCGTCTGCCTGCTTGCCCCCTCCACGCTGCGCGCTCAGGGTGAGCCGCATGACATGTCGGAGCTGGAGACCATGCCCAAGTTCTCGAACGCGTCGGCCGCCGCGCGCGTGATCGCCAACTCGTATCCCTCGGCGATGAAGAGCGCCGGGATCAACGGCTCCGTCCAGCTCGAGTTCGTCGTGTCCGAGAAGGGCAAGGTCGAGCCGGGCAGCGTACAGGTCGTCGCCGCCTCCGTGCCCGCCTTCGGCGAGGCCGCGAAGCGCGTCGCCGAGCGCATCGAGTTCACTCCCGGCATGATCAAGGGCGCCCCCGTTCGCGCCCGGGTGCTCCTGCCGCTGGTCTACAAGGCCAACTGAGTCGCAGCAGCCTCGTACGGACGCGGGCCGGCCATCACGGCGGCCCGCGTCTGCGTTTCCCCCTTCGACTGGCCGGCTATGACGGTGGCAGCGGCTCGTCGTCGACGGGCTCCTGCTCGACGTTGTCGGCCATTCCGCTGCGGCGGACGAGGACGATCGCCGCGGCGAGGAGCAGCGCCCAGAGACAGACCGTCAGCTCGCTCTGGAGGAGGGCCCGCGTCGCCATGCTCGGCCAGTCGTGGAACTCGGCGCGCGCCGACCCCTCGGGCTCCCGATGCAGCGCGATGAGCAGCAGGCTCGTCACCATCTCGCCGGCGGTCTCGCCGAGAGCGAAGAGCGGGGCGCGCCAGCTCCAGGTGCGCACCGGGTAGTTCGCGAGGTGCGCGGTCGCCATCCCGACCATCACCACGGCCCCGACGACGAAGGCCGCGCCGTAGACCAGCCACGCGGTGCGGCCGTACGTGAAGGTGAGCGCGCGCAACAGGCGCAGCGCGACCCCGGTGAGCAGCGACATCTCGGTGAGCGAGAGCGAGAGCCGGCGGAACGCCGCGGGCTCCTCGACTCGCCACTCGATGGTCTGGCGGGGGAAGAATGAGGGCATGGAGGGTGACCGTTGGTCGGTTTACGGCTTGTCGGCTCTCGGCCGGCCCCGGTCTGCCCTGGCGTCCCGAGGTCGGCCGTGCACCGAAGAACCGTAAACCGGAGAACCATGTGCTGTCATCAACTCTCACCCCTCACCGGCACGTACGGTGTGCCGCGCATCACCGAGATCAGCACTTCCTCGATCTTGTCGAACGCGAAGGGTTTGGTGAGGATCGGCTGGCGCGACACGCTGCCGCGCGCCGAGGTGGTCACCACGTCGCCGGTGATGAAGACGGTGCGCGCGGCCAGACCGGGCCGTTCCGCGCGGAGGAGCTCGTGAAAGGCGTAGCCATCCATCCCGGGCATGCGCAGGTCGCAGACGACGGCGTCGACGCTCGCCGTGCGCGCGGCCTGCAGCGCGGCGACCCCGTCGGCGGCGGTCACCACGGTGAAGCCGCGCAGGGTGCCGAACGCCTCCATCCCGCTCCGCAGGGCCGGCTCGTCGTCCACGAACAGGAGGCGGATGCCGGCGAGCGGTGAACGCAGGGTGAACGGTCCCGAATCGCGCCCCCCCTCCTGGCGTGTCACATGTCCCGTCGCGGCGGGGAGCACGACGCGGAAGGTCGTGCCGGCCGCGCTCGTCTCGGCGACCTCGATCGTGCCGCCGTGCGCGGCGATGATGCCGTAGCTCACGCTCAGTCCGAGCCCGGTCCCCTCCCCCTCCCGCTTCGTGGTGAAGAAGGGCTCGAAGATGTGCGCCCGGGCGGACGGCGAGATCCCGGGTCCCGTGTCGGTCACCTCGAGCCGCACGCTCCCCTGCTCGAGCGCGGTGCGCACGCGCAGCGTCCCCCCGCCGTCCGGTCCCATCGCCTGGACGGCGTTCGTGAGCAGGTTGAGACAGACCTGCTGGAGCTGCCGCGCGTCGCCCATCACCGAGGGGAGCTCGTCGGCGAGCTCCGGCGCGATCTCGACGGCGGCCTCGGTGAACTGGTACTGCCGCATGCGCAGCGTGCGCGAGACCAGCGCGTTCAGGTCGAGCGGCTCGCGTCTCGGCTCGCTGCGGCGCGCGAAGGCGAGCAGGTCCTTCACCACCTGGCTCGCGCGCGTCGTCTCGGCGCGGATCACGTCGAGCGACTCGCGCTGCTGCGTGGTGAGCGAGCTGTCGCGCAGCAGGAGCTGGGCGAAGGCCGAGATGCTGCTGAGGGGATTGTTCACCTCGTGGGCGACGCCGGCGACCAGCTCGCCGACCGCGGCGAGCCGGTCGGATTCCATCAGCCGCACGCGCATCTCGCGCTCGTGCGTCATGTCGCGCCCGACGAGCAGCGCGCTCGGCGGATCGGCCTCGGGGAGGCGGCTCGCCGCGAGCGCCACGACTCGCGCGCCCCCCTGCGGGAGCTGCACCTGCACCTCCACGCGGGCCGCCACGCCGGCGAAGGCCTTGGCCAGCGCCTCTTCCAGCACGAGCCGGTCCTCGGGCAGCACGAGCTCGAGGAGGGTGCGGCCCACGACCTGGTGCGGCTCCTGTCCGAAGACGTCGCGCACGGCGTCGTTCGCCTCGCGGATGCGGCCCGTCGCCTGCAGGACGGTGAGCACCGCATCGGGCGCGGCGCGGAAGAGGGTGCGGAAGCGCCACTCCGCCTGGCGCATCGTCTCGAACAGCTCGGCGTTGGCGAGCGCCACCGAGAGGAGGTCCGCCATCGCCTCCACCCGCTCGAGCTCGAGGGGGGAGAAGGTGTGGACGCTCTCCGACGCGATCGCGACGGCGCCGACGCGCTCCCCGCGCCGCTGGATCGGGACGACGGCGAGCCCGTGCAGCGCGCCGGTGAGGCGTCCCGGCGAGTGATACGTGAGCTCGGCGTGGCTCTCCACGTCGGCGACGCTCCAGCTCCCCCCGCCGCGGATCACGCGTCCCATCGCCGAGCCGGCGAGCGGAATGAGGTCGCCGGTGAGCGCGACGAGCGAGCCGCTCGCCGCGGCGATCTCGATCATCCCGTCGCTCGCGACGAGGCCGAGCGCCGCGCCGTCGGCCTGCGCGACGTCGGCGGCGGCCTCGAGGAAGCGGTCCAGCACGCGACGCGGATCGAGCTCCAGGGTGATCTGCTGGCCCAGCCACCACATGCGATGGAGGACGCGCTGCGCGTCGTCCAGCTCGAGCGTGCGCTGCGCGACGCGGCGCTCCAGCGACTCCTTCTGCTCCTGCTCCACGGTCATCCGCTGCAGGAGGGCCTGCGCCGAGTGCTGCTCGGCGGCGAGGGAATAGTTGCCGTAGAGCGCGAGGAGCCCGTTGAGTGCGGCCATGGCGATCGCCAGCTCGAGGCTCGTCGCCTCCTGCAGTCCGCTGAGGAGCGTGGTGGCGGGATGAGCGATGATCCAGAGCTCGCCCCCCGCGAGGACGAGGGCGAGCGCGGCGAAGGCGCCGAACACGAGGCGGACGATGTCGTGCGCCGTGCGCCCGGTGGCGAGCGCCGCGACGGCGAAGGTCGCGCAGGAGATGACGAAGGCGGCGCCGAGCGCCGGCTCCGTGGCGTCCCACGGGCGCATCAGCAGCACCCCGAACAGCACCACGCAGGTGAGCTGCGAGCTGGCGATCAGCCGCGAGAGGTAGCTGGCCGGGGGAGGAGCCGGTGCGGGCGGCGCGAAGAGCTTCACGAGCGCGGCGGCGGATGGGACATCAGCGGATGCGCGTTCCGATGCGGCCCCACCGGATGTCGGTGAGGAAGGGAAGCGGCCGGTCGCTCTCGTCGCCGCTGCGGAAGGAGTAGTACACGAAGACCGGCCGGCCGCGGATGTTGTCGCGGGGGACGAGTCCCCAGTAGCGGCTGTCCTTCGATTCGTAGCGGTTGTCGCCCATCATGAAGAAGCGGGCGGCGGGAATGACGAGCGGGCCCCAGTTGTCGTGCTGCGGCGCGGCGGGGGCGGCGCCGAAGCGCGACTGCTTGAGCTCGTACTTGTGCTGCCAGTCGAAGAGGGCGCTGGTCTCGGCGGGCTGCGAGCTGTTGGGGGTGGGACGGCTCTGCGCGCCGTAGCCCTGCCGCTGCTGGACGCCGTTCACGTAGAGGATGCCGGCGCGCATGTAGAGCGTGTCGCCGGGCATCCCGACGAGGCGCTTGACGAGGGTGGGGGTGGGATCGTCGCCGTTGTCGGCCTGGTAGGGCGACTCGAAGACTATCACTTCGCCGCGGGCGGGCTCGCTGAAGGCGGGGAGGCGTACCGAGGTGAGGGGGATGTGCGGGCCGTAGACCGCCTTGTTGACGAAGAGCCAGTCGCCGATGAGGAGCGTCGGGATCATGCTGCCCGACGGGATGCGGTAGGCGGCGATGAGGAAGGTGTTGATGACGAGATAGATGAGCACCGCGCCGGCGAGAGACTTGGTGTTCTCCCAGATGGAGCGGGCGAACGAGCCACGGGAGGGCTTTCCGCGGCGGGCGTTCGCGACGACGTTGGCGGCCATTGACGACGGGGCGGGTGGAGGGAGGGAGGAGTGGAGATGAAATCTCCCTACGAAACCGCGACGGGCAAGGGTTTCGGATGGGTGGGCGGGAGAAAAGCCGAAGGGGCGCGCCGGAATCGGCGCGCCCCTTCGGCCTGCTGGGAGGGCGGAGACTACTTGAGGTGCTTGTTGACGAGCTTCGTCATCTCGAACATCGAGACGTTGGCCTTGCCGCCGAAGATCGGCTTGAGGTTCTCGTCGGCGTTGATCTGGCGGCGGTTCTTGGCATCCTGCAGGCCCTTCCGCTTGATGTACGCCCAGAGCTTCTTGGTGACTTCGGTGCGCGGGAGCGGAGTGGCCCCGACGACGTTGCTGAGCTGGGCGCTCGGCGTCATCGGCTTCATGAATGCGGCGTTGGGGGTGCGCTTGGCCGCCTTCTTGGCTGGCGCCTTCTTCGCGGCCTTGGCGGCCTTCTTCGCCGGAGCCTTTTTCGCGGCGCTCTTCTTGGCGGGGGCCTTCTTCGCGGCGCTCTTCTTCGCGGCGCTCTTCTTCGCGGTCTTCTTCGCGGCCATGCTCGTCTCCTGAGATTTAGTGAACAGGTTCTCGCTCTGAGAGAAACGCTGTACGACGGGGCGCAAGATACAATTTCACAGAGGGTGCGCAATAGGGAATACAGCGATGTTCCCTATGAAAACGAGATTTTTCTGCTCTGTGATGCGGTGCGCGCCTCTCGCACCGCCGTTTTTTGTGCGATGCATCACGTGCTGCCGGGCCTCGTCCACGAGCGGAGGTGTTCCACGA
This sequence comes from Gemmatimonadales bacterium, assembly GCA_038325515.1. Taxonomy (GTDB): domain Bacteria; phylum Gemmatimonadota; class Gemmatimonadetes; order Gemmatimonadales; family Gemmatimonadaceae; genus AG11. The sequence continues at coordinate 8,508 of JBBQJC010000130.1, forward strand.
CGTCGTGGAAGACGGGCGTGTTCAGCTCGTAGACGACCTGCTGTCCGATGCGCGTGGAGACGACGAGGTCGGCCGCGCGCAGGATGGTGAGATGCCGGGAGATGGTGGGCCACGAGGCATCGAAGTGCTGGGCGATCTCCCCCGAGGTGAGCGAGCCGTCCCGCAGGAGCCGCAGGATGTCGCGGCGTGTGGGATCGGCGAGAGCACGAAAGGCGGAGTCCATCGTTATTGCATAGTAGCGCAATTACCCAATTGCGCAATACTACAATTCGAGACGGCCACGACGACGGACGCCCGTACCGGTGCCGGCCACGCACCACCGCGATCGCCGGATGCACGAAGGGCACAGCGGCGCGACGCCGCCGTGCCCTGCCCCCAGCGCCTCCTCCCCCCGACCGCGCCCCGCCCGCCCCTACGCCAGCCGCCCGAGCAGCTCCATCATCTGCACGTCGTACGGATCGGGCGTGTCATCGTCCTCGCCGATCTCGTAGTCGAGCTGCGGGGTCTCGAGGATGCACGGCACGCCGCGCGTGCGCCGGTCGGCCAGCAGCCAGCGGAACGCCTCGGTGCCGATCTGCCCGTCGCCGATCAGCAGGTGCCGGTCCCGGTTCGAGCCCAGCTCCCCCTCGCTGTCGTTCAG
>JBBQJC010000131.1:0-9113 GCA_038325515.1 Gemmatimonadales bacterium
CGATACATCGAGACGTGGTACAACCGACGACGACGGCATTCCACGCTGGGCTATGTGAGCCCAGCGGAGTACGAAGAGCAGTTGCAGGCGGCAGCGTAGTTTCCATCAACTCACGCGTCCATTTTTTCGGGTTAAGTCCACTGCTACTCAAGGACGGGGCGTGCTCTGCCTTCGTGGAATTGATTATTTGATCGAGAATGATGCGGTCGTTAGATGCCATGGAGCCGTTGATTGAAGTGCTCAGCCGATTGCGACCACTGCGAGTCTCAATCGGAATTGTCAGTAACTCGATTCGTTTCTGCCATGACCATTCAGAACGTAAGATGCCCGTTCAACCGAGACCGGTTGAGCGGGCACCTTTTCCGTCTAATTGAGACTTCTCTCAGCATCCATTTGCCCGATCGGCCAAGGCACGGCCGACCGGGCGCTTTCACTTACTCACCCGCACTCACTAAACCCGCACACATGGCACTTCACGCACCCCTCGGCATACTCGAGCTGCGATCCGCAGTCCGGGCACGTCCCCATGAACGCCTCCCCGCCGTTGTACGCCTGATACGACATCTGCTCCCCAGACGCACTCACCACGGAGATCTGCTCCACCGCCCCGGAAGACTGAACCCCTGAAGACTGAGACCCAACAGAAGGCAGCAGATCCTGCTGCACCCCCTGCTTGTCCCTCCACCACTGCTCCAGCGCGATACCGATAGCATCCGGCACCGACAGCACCTTGTTCGGCCCCAGCCCCACAGCGCGGTCAGAGGAAATGCCGCGCAGCTGGCGATGCACTTCCATGATCGGAATCCCGGACCGCAGCGCCAGCGAGATCAACCGCCCCATCGCCTCGGCATCCGCCATCGCCGAGCCACCGGCCTTCCCGAGCGTGATGAACACCTCGAACGGCTGATTCTTGTCGTCCTCGGTGATGTTCACGAACATGGTGCCGAGCGGCGTCTCCAGGCGATGCGTCGTCCCCCGCAGCCGGTCGGGACGCGACCGCTTCGCCCGCCGCTGCAGGTTCTCCGCCTCGGCATCGAACAGCGCACGACGCAGACGCTCGATCTCCGCATCCTTCTCGGCAATGGTCCCGTGCAGCTCGCCGAGCTCGCGACGGTTCTCCGACGACGCCGACGCCGAGACAGCAGGCTTGTCCCGCTCCGCCGCCGCCGTCGCAGTGGCGCCAGTCGACAGCACCTGCGCATCCCGCGACCCGTCGCGATACACTGTCACACCCTTGCACTTCATGTCGTACGCGAGCTCGTAGATCGCCCGCACGTCCTCGACGGTCGCCGTGTGCGCGAAGTTGGTCGTCTTCGAGATTGCCGAGTCGCAGTGCTCCTGGAAGGCGGCCTGCATCTGCACGTGCCACTCGGGCGCGATGACGTTCGCGGTGACGAACACCTTCTGCCACTGCAGCGGCACTTCCGGAAAGTTCACGTGCCCCATCCGGGCGATGCGCTCCATCAGCTCTTCCGAATACCACCCTTCGGTCTTCGCGATCGCGATGAAGTCCTCGTTCACGTCGGGCATCATCACGCCGGCCTGGTTGCGCATGAACGCAACGGCGAAGATTGGCTCGAGCCCACTCGAGCAGCCGGCGATGATGGAGATGGTCCCGGTGGGCGCAACCGTGGTGACGTTGCAGTTGCGCAGGAGCTGCATGGGACGGATGCGCTTTCCATCGGCGTCGCGCGCGCAGGTCTCGTCGGGACCCCAGATGGACTTGGCCCACTCGGGGAATGGCCCGCGCTCATTGGCGAGACGCTCGCTCTCCTTCTTCCCCTCGACGTCGAGGAAGGCCATGACCTTCCGCCCGAAGGCTACGCCTTCCGGGCTGTCGTACGCGATGCCGAGGCGGATCAACGCGTCGGCGAAGCCCATCACGCCGAGCCCGATCCGCCGGATGCGCTTCGAGAGCGAATCGATCTCCGGCAGGGGGTACTTGTTGACGTCGATGATGTTGTCGAGGAAGTGCGTGCTGAGCTGGATGTCCTTGCGGAAGGCATCCCAGTCCATCGCCCCGTCCTGCACGTAATGCCCGACGTTCACCGAGCCGAGGTTGCAGACGTCGTACGGGAGCAGGGGCTGCTCGCCGCACGGGTTCGTCGCCTCGTACGCCCCGAGGTGCGGGACGGGGTTGTAGCGGTTGGCCTCGTCGATGTAGAAGCAGCCCGGCTCGCCCGTGCGCCAGGCGCCGAGGATCATCTTGTCCCATACCATGTTCGCGTCGAGCTGGCCGACGACGTCACCGGTGCTGGGGTCGATCAGGTCGTACTCGCCCTTGGACTTCACGGCATCCATGAACTTCTTCGTCACCGCGACGGAGATGTTGAAGTTCGTGATCTGCGTGAGGTCTTCCTTGCAGGCGATGAAGTCGAGGACGTCGGGATGGTCGACGCGCAGGATCCCCATGTTGGCCCCACGGCGCGTCCCGCCCTGCTTCACGGCATCGGTGCTCGCGTCGTACAGCTTCATGAAGCTGATGGGGCCACTGGCGACGCCGGTCGTCGAGCGCACCATTGAGCCCTTGCCGCGCAGCTTGGAGAAGCCGAAGCCGGTGCCGCCACCGCTCTGGTGGATGACGGCCATGCTCTTCAGCGTGTCGTAGATGCCGTTCCTGCCGTTCGCGAGGGAGTCCTCGACGGGCAGCACGAAGCAGGCGCTGAGCTGGCCGAGGGGACGGCCAGCGTTCATGAGCGTGGGGGAGTTGGGCTCGAAGCGGCGCTGGGTCATCAGCGCGTAGAACTCCTCGGCCTTGGCCTGCACGGCCTCCTCGGTCGCCCCATACCGCTCGTCGCCCTGCGCGACGACGGTTGCCACACGCCAGAACAGATCCTCCGGACTCTCGACCGGCTTCCCCGTCTTGTCCTTGACGAGGTAGCGCTTCTGGAGGACGGTGCGGGCGTTCGCGGAAAGCGTAACGGGGCCGCTGGGGGGCGTGTCGCGCAGGGTCATGAATACTTCTCCCGAATTGATTGGACTGCTGGCAGGGGGGCCCGCACGCTCGGTCCGAAGGGAAAGCTCGCCTGCTCGGCCGTCGGCGGCGAGGGCTGGGCGTGCAAATCTCCGGAGGGAACCGCGGGGGCGAATGTTACCCCCCCTCGTGTATCCGCGCCAGCTATCATCTAAATATAAGCGGTGTAACGACTTCGGTTGTATGCATCACGAACGTGGCGATGGGGCGGGTTACGCACCGCGAACATGTGGAGAGGGTGGGGAAAAGATGGGGATGTGATGCCGACACTGCCGTTGGAGTGGCAGGGTATGCCTTGTAAACACTTACGATATCAGGTGTTGGGGGTCCAGGGTCAGGGGTGGCTCCGATGCGGGGGCGGATGCTGGCGTGACAGTCGGGCGACAGCCGCGATTCGCGCGACTTGCCTGGAAACACGCAAGGGACGAGGTCGCCAGGGTCACCGCGACAAGCCCGGCGAGTCCACTCACGAGTGCCGGTCCAGCGACAGCAGGAGCCAGTACGCGGCTACCGCCAGCACGGCCACGCCGACGGCGATCAGAGTGACGCGCCTCACGGGGACCTCCAGCGACGGCTCGACCATCGGAGCCGCCCTGAGGGAATCGGCGAGGAGGCGCATCGGCTCGGGGCGCGCGGCTGGCTCTCGATCGCGTCCGTCGCGCACGAGCGGTGAATCCGCCGCCGACGTCGTGATTGCCGAGGGAGCTATCCTGGCATCGCGACGCTGCTGAGCCGGCACCATCGACGGAGCCAGCAGGAGGGCGGCGAGCGCGAGGGCCCTCGCGATCCGGGGCCCGCGGGCCCGGATGGGCGCCTGCGGAGAGGAGGCCGATCGCGTACGCATCGTGAGCTTCACCGGTGAACAGGTCGAAGAACGGTTCGCTGCCGTCCAGCGTGCGCGAAGCACGCAACGGTCATCCCGCACGAGCGACAGCGAGTGTCGGGACCTACGGTGCGTTCCGCGTGACTGGCCACGGGCAGTGAAGGCAGATCCCGACACTCGCTCGCTGCGCTCGCTCCTGCGGGATGACATGTCCGTTCACCGCTCACCGTTCACCAAGTCGAACTCCCCCGCCCGATACCGCCCCTGCAGCGCGACGTACGACGCAACCGTCCGAGCGATCCGCTCCCGCTCCTCGGCGGTCGTCGCGCGAATGACCTTACCGGGTACGCCAACCACAAGCGATCCCGCCGGGACGACCATTCCCTCCCGCACCACTGCCCCTGCCCCGATCAACGAACCTGACCCGATCACGGCCCGGTTCAAGACGATCGCTCCCATCCCGATCAGGACGTCGTCCTCCACCGTCGCACCATGCACTATCGCCCGGTGGCCGATCGCGACGCGCGCGCCGATGGTGCAGGGGACGCCGGCGTCCACGTGCAGCACTGCCCCGTCCTGGACGTTGGACTCCTCGCCGACGACTATGCGGTCGGTGTCGCCGCGCAGCACGGCGGTGGGCCAGACGCTCGCGCGGGCGCCGAGCGTCACGTCGCCGATGACGTGCGCGGCGGGGTGGACGAAGGCTGTCGGGTGCACTGTCGGTCTCGTCATGCCGCCTCGGCTCCCTGCGGTATCCCCGCCTCCCCCGATCAACGAACCTGACCCCACTAGACCGATCAACGAACCTGACCCCACTAGAACGACAGCCCGAACGCCGCGTACAGCTCGGCGACGGCGGGCTTGCGCTCTCCGACGTTGAAGAGGTCGCGCCCGACGAAAGGAAAGGCGATGCCAAGCCGCACGGGCACCACGTCGTCGACGCCGAGGAAGGCGCCGGAGATGGACAACTCGCCGCCGGCGCTGCCGATGGTGCGTCCGATGAACGGAGCCGGCGAGCAGACTCCGGCGTAGCGCTGGCCGGCGCCACACGCCGCGGTGCCGGCGTCGGCGAAGAGGGTGAGCGACGACCGGTCGAAGAAGACTGGAAGTCCGCCGAAGCCGCGTCCGCCGAGTATCAGGGGGGCGCGGTATTCGAGCGAGCCGGCGAGGGCGCGCGTGCCGCTTATCACGTTCACCCCGTAGCCGCGCACGCCGAAGGTGCGGCGTCCCTCGCCCACGGAGATCCCGGCCCCCACATCCACGACGCTGCCGCTCGTGCCGCCCAGCTCGAAGGCGGTGCCGGCGCGATCGTCGGCGAAGCCGCCCGCGACGCGCAGCGCGAGCACGTGATGCGCGAAGCCGGGCAGCGCGAGCGACTTGTAGCCCTGCGCCGTGCCGACGAGGCTCGTCGTGGAGTTGTGGTCGGCAGTGACCCGCCAGCGCTGCCGCGCGGTGAATCCGACCGCGATGCCGTCCTCGGGGGAGATGCTCAACGCGGGACGCTGCGCGTTGGACCAGGTGGCGCCGACGAAGGCGCGCGGAAAGTCGTAGGCATGGCCGAGCGACGTGTCGATTCGCGCGAGCGCGCCGAGGGGATTGGTGTCGAAGGAGCGACGCTCCAACCCGATGCCGGCGGTGACCGCGGAGTAGGTGCGGACGCGCGGACGCGCGAAGGTGGCGGCGAGGGAGATGTCCTGCGTGCGGCGCAGGAGCTCCACCCGACTATCGGCAGGCTGGATGCTGGAGAATCCGATGGACTCCCACTCCTGCGAGATGCCTGCATCGATGAAGGGGCGACGGAGGCCTGCGTAGCGGTAGCCGAACGCGCCCACAGGATAGTGGCCGGAGCCCTGCACCGCCGCGTAGGCCGAATAGAGGTGGCGGCCGACGGCGTCCTGACCGCTGGTGAGTGCGCCGTAGCGATCGCCCTTCGCGACGCCCGTCTCGATCACCGGCACCCAGTAGCGCGGCAGGAGGGTGCGCCACGGGGAGTACGACGCGTAGCTCCCCGTCGCGAGGGGCTGGCTGTCGGCGCGCACCGCGGCGGGCTGCGGCGCGGCGAGCTCGGCGAACGCCCTGCCGAGCAGGGGGGCGGCGGGGGCGACGCCTACATGGTAGCCATCGCCGCGCAGCGCGACGGCAGCGACGAGGTCACCGCGCGGCGAGAGCTCGGGGGTGTAGACTGACGCGCTGGACATCGCGGCGGGCGGCGCGAGGTGGCGCCACTGCGCGCCGTCGCGCACGGCGTACGAGAGGGCGCTCGCCCCGGACTCGTCGCTGACGTAGAGGATGGTGCGCCCGTCGGGGGCCCAGCTCGGCGACGTGATCAGGGTGCGTCCGCGGTCGGCGACGGCGACGTTCCCGGTGCCGACGTCCAGCACCTGCAGCGAGAAGACGCCGCCGTGCGCGCGGTGGATCGCGGCGACCTGCGTGCCGTCCGGCGACCAGCGCGGCTCGCTCCAGGTCTCGTCGGGGGCGGCATCGCGCAGGGTGCGCACGAGGGCGCCGTCCGCGGTGAGCAGCACGAGCGAGCTGCGCGCCGCGGCGAGCTGCACCGCGACGATCGCGCCGTCGGCGCGCGCGTCGGGGGTGACGTAGCGCGCGCCATGCGTGAGCCGCGTGGTCTCCCCACCGCGGTCGACGTAGAGATCGGAGCGCACCTCGCCGGTGCCCACTCCCTCGAGCTGCGCGTAGAGGAGCGCGCCGTCGCGCAGGGGGACACTCGCCTCCGTGGACGCACGCCGCGTGAGCCGCGTGCGCGCCCCGCCGAGGGTGACGAGCCAGGCGGCGTTGGACTCCTTCCCGTCGGTACCGGTATAGGCGATGGTCGTGTCGTTCACCCAGCGCGGCGCGTCGGCGACGAAGCCCTGCGTCGTCAACTCGCGCCAGCCGGGGAGCGGGGGCGCGGCGACTGTCGTGCGGTTCACCGAGTCGGCGAAGGCGGCGTACGCGTCCTCGAACGAGATGCCGAATCCCTGCCGCGCCGCGCGATTGATGGCGAGGGGGATGATCTGCCCCGACTCCGCCTCGATGAAGCGCGGCACCGACGAGTCGCCGCGCGTGCGGGCGAGGTAGTCGATGAACAGCGAGCCGTACGCGTAGACGCTCGCGCCGCCGGGAAAGCCGGGAGCGCTGCGGCTCAGCTGATCGAGCCGCGGGAAGACATGGTCGGCGGCAGCGGAGCGGGCGAGGGCGCGCTCGTCGGTCGCGCGCAGGCGTCCCCCCTCGGTGAGCCGCGTCTCGTAGTAGACGGCGAGCCCCTCGGTGAGCCAGCTCGGCGCGTACGCGTTGGGAAAGAGGTAGGGCACTCGGCCGAACACTGACTGCAGCGCGCTCCACACGCCGCGCGTGCGGTCGAGGTGGAAGATGTGCGTGAGCTCGTGCGTCACGACGACGCGGAGCCAGTCGTCGTTGAGGCGCAGTTCGCGCGCCCCGATGGGCGGGGTGGCGAAGACGACTATCCGGTTGGTCGGATAGGGGGTCGCGTAGCCGTTCGAGTAGTCGGCGTCGTCGGAGACGAGGAGGTCGATGCGCCCGCGCGGCGCCACGAGCTCGCGGCTCAGCCCCTCGTACGCACGCTCGGCCGCCGCGGCGGCGACGCGTCCCTCGCGCTCGAGCCCCGCCGCGACGTGCACGTCGAAGTGCGCGGTGGAGAGGGTGAGATAGCGGCGATACGGCGCGGGCTGCGCGGCACCTCGTCCCGGCAACGCGAACGCGAAGAGCAGCGCGATTGCCGAGAGGCGGAGGATGCGTGTCATCAGCGTGTGGTGAGGGTGCGGAAGAAGCTCTCCAGCCCGTCGGCGACGCCCTTCGCGTAGCGCTCCTGGAACTCCGGGGTGCGGAGCGCCGCCTCCTGCTCGGGGATCATCAGGAAGGCGCCCTCGCACAGGACGGCAGGATACCAGGTGCCGCGCACCACTGCGAGGTTGTCGTAGTTGACGCCGAGGTCCATCAGCCCCATCTCGGCAACCATTCCACGCTGCACGGCGCGGGCGAGGGGCTCGCTGTGCGTGCGGAAGAAGTAGGTGCCGGTGCCGGGAGCCTTGAATGGATTCGCCCCGTCGCCGTAGGCATTGAGGTGGATGGAGACGAAGGCGTTGGCGTTGGCGCGGCGCGCGATGACGGGGCGGTCGCCGAGCGCGACGGGGTTCGCGGTGGTGCGCGTCATGACGACGCGGGCGCCGCGCTCCTCGAGGATGCGGCGGAGACGATCGCCGATGGGGAGTGTCGCCTGCGGCTCCCACAATCCGGTGGGTCCCGTCGCGCCGATGGGCGGGTGGCCGGGATCCACGGCGATGACGAGGCCGGCGAGGGGGCGCGCGGCGTCGATCGCCGGGCGGCCGCGCAGCTTGAGGACGAGGGCATTGTTCTCCCACAGCACGAGGTAGCCGTAGGGGGCGGCGCGCAGGTTGACCGTCACGCGCGCGCGGTCGGCCGCCTCCTGCACCCACTCGACGGTGCGCACCATGGAGTCGGTGGCGGCGTAGTTCACGATGTCGGTATTCGCGCGCACGCCGTAGAGGGTGAGCGTGATGGAACGCTCCCCTTCCTCCACGAGGTACGCCGGGCGCGCGCCCATCGGGATGACGACGTCCTCGCCGTTGGCGCTGCCGCGGACGCGGATGTTGGAGGTGATCCTGTTCGGGGGGCGCGCGCCGGCGGGGAGGGGGCGCGTGTCGGCGGAGTCGACCCAGGCGTCGAGGCCGGCGGCGAGCTGCACGCGGATGGCGCGGCTGCCGTTGCCACTACCACCGAAGGAGGGGACGACGGTGCCGGGGAGGAAGAACCACTTGTAGGTGCCGCCGGGAATGGGCCGCCCGATGATCGTGCGGTCGGAGTCGGCGGGGCTCGGCTCGCCGAGCTGGACCCAGCCCTGCGGCTCGGCACGGGCGACGACTGAAGCGAGGGAGTCGATGCGGGCGTGCAGGGTGGCGAGGCTGTCGGCGCGAAGGAGGGAAGCGTCGCCGAGCTTCGGCTCCGGGCGAGGGGGGACCTTCTGATCGGAGATCAGTCCCATGGCGATCCTGATCGGCAGCGACGAACGCGCGCTGTCGGAGCCCTTCGTCGCGACGAGCTCGTACGCCCCGGGGATGAACTGGTCCGTCGGCGATGCGCCGCGCGGGAGGGGGAGATAGCCGAGGAAGGCGCCGTTGGGCGCGACGCGCACGGGGACGCCGTTGATGGTGAGGGTCGCGCGCCCGCTGCCGACGGAGCCGAAGATGAAGTTCGAGTCGACGGCGGGGATCACCTGGTTCGCGTTCGGATAGACGACCTTGAGGGCCAGGGGGCCGTCGACGTCCGGGACGGGGGGGAGGG
>JBBQJC010000132.1:0-9084 GCA_038325515.1 Gemmatimonadales bacterium
TTCGCTTTCTTTCTCGGCTGAGCCGCCATCCGGCGGCACGTGGTGGGCCCGGCAGCATGGTGTCGGGCCTTCTTCATTCCTCTCCAACTGCTAGTGGGGAACCAGCCGTGTTCGATCGTCATCTCTTCACGTCCGAATCCGTCACCGAAGGGCATCCCGACAAGGTCGCCGATGCCATCTCCGACGCCGTCCTCGACGCCCTCCTCGCGGAGGACCCGAAGTCCCGCGTCGCTTGCGAAACGCTCGTCACCACCGGCCTGGCCGTCATCGCCGGCGAGATCACGACCTCCGCGTACGTCCACCTGCCCGAGGTCGTCCGCGACACGATTCGCCGCATCGGCTACACCGATGCGGGCTACGGCTTCGACGCGAACACCTGCGCGGTGATGAGCACGATCGACCGCCAGTCGCCCGACATCGCCCAGGGCGTAGACACCGGCGGCGCCGGAGACCAGGGGATGATGTTCGGCTATGCGTCGGACGAGACGGAGGAGCTGATGCCGATGCCGATCGTCCTGGCGCACCGCCTCACGAAGGCGCTCGCCGACCGGCGCAAGGACGGCAGCCTCAAGTGGCTCCGCCCCGACGGCAAGGCGCAGGTCACCGTAGTCTACGAGGACGGCCAGCCTGTCGCCGTGGACACCGTGGTCATCAGCACGCAGCACGCGGAGAGCATCGGCAACACGAAGCTCCGCAAGGCCATCATCAGCGACATCATCGAAGCCGAGATCCCCGCCGAGCTGCGTCCGAAGAAGGTGAAGTACCACATCAATCCCACGGGCCGCTTCGTCATCGGCGGACCGCAGGGCGACGCGGGGCTCACCGGACGCAAGATCATCGTCGACACGTACGGCGGCATGGGCCGCCACGGCGGCGGGGCCTTCAGCGGCAAGGATCCCTCCAAGGTGGATCGCTCGGCCTGCTACGCGGCGCGCTGGGTGGCCAAGAACATCGTGGCGGCGGGCCTCGCGCGGAAGTGCGAGGTGCAGGTAGCGTACGCCATCGGCGTCGCCGAGCCGGTGTCGGTGATGGTCGACACCTTCGGCACCTCGACGGTACCCGAGGCGCGCATCATGGATGCGGTGCGCAAGTCGTTCGACCTCACGCCGAAGGGGATCACCAACGCCCTGGATCTTCGGAAGCCCATCTACAGCGCGACCGCGGCGTACGGCCACTTCGGCCGCACGCCCGAGAAGGTGGGCCGCGGCCGGAACGCGGCCACGACCTTCACGTGGGAGCGCACCGACAAGGCCGCGGCGCTCAAGAAGGCCGCGCGCGCGTAAGCCGCCTTCCATCGTCCGGGCGCCGGAACCACGGCGCCCCGGACGAGTAGGAGATGCAATGATCGAAGTGATCGTCTCCCGCCTCGGGCTCGATGCCAAGTCCAACTCCTACGTCGTCGTTCTGCAGGAGAAGGACGGCTCGCGCCTGCTCCCGATCTGGATCGGTCAGGCCGAGGCGGAGTCGATCGTCATGCACATGCACAACGTGAAGCGGCCCCGCCCCCTCACGCACGACCTCTTCCGCACCCTCGTCCTCGGGCTGGGCGCCGAGCTGCGCCGCGTGAACATCACCCGCGTCGCGCAGAGCACCTACTACGCGGACCTGCAGGTCCAGCACGGCGGCGAGATCGTCCAGATCGACGCCCGCCCCTCGGACAGCATCGCCATCGCGCTCCGCCTCTCCGCCCCCATCTTCGCCGCCGAGGCGCTGCTCGTCGATCCCGAGCTCGAGGCCGACGAGGAGCCGGCCGACGACGAGGACGACACCGGCGACGAGCCCGGCTTCACGCCGGACTCGGAGGTAGAGGAGGAGGATGACGAGACGGACGCCGTCTCGCCCGCCAGCGATTCCGATCTCAGTGCCGAGCAGCTCAAGCGCTACCTGGAAACGCTGCGGCCCGAAGATTTCGGGAAGTTCAATCCGTAGCCGCGTGCGCGCCGCCGCGATCGCAGTTGCGCTCGCCCTTCTCGGCGCGCGCGCCGGCCGCGCGCAGGAGCCCGACAGCCTCGCCTCGCAGGGTCCCGAGACGCAGGGCGTCGTACATGGCCGCACCGTCATCCCGGGCGCCAGGCGGCAGATCCCCGTCGCCGGCCTGATGGTCACGCTGCACCGCGTCGGCCAGGACCACGCCGGGCCGATCGACTCGGCACGCACGCGCGCCGACGGCCGCTACGACTTCACGTACCGGCGCACCGGGGACGGCGCCGTCTACTTCGCGAGCGCGGTCTACCGCGGCATCGCGTACTTCTCCGCGCCCCTGCACGCCGGCGTCTCGGGACTCGAGGAGGGCGAGATCACCGTCTTCGACACGACGAGCGGCCACGTGCCGTTCACCGTGCAGGGGCATCACGTCGTCGTCTCCAAGCCCTCGCCCGACGGCCTGCGCGAGGTCGTCGAGGTGTTCGAGGTCTCGAACGACAGCACCGTGACGAAGGTCGGCGCCGACTCGCTCTCGCCCGTGTGGAGCGCGCCCGTGCCGCGCGGCGCGCAGCGCTTCGCCGGCGGGCAGGGGGACGTCGCGGCGAGCGCGCTGTCGATGCGCGATGGCCGCGCGCTGCTCTCCGCCGCCTTCGGGCCGGGCGTGAAGCAGCTCAGCTTCAGCTACACGCTCGCTCCCTCCGACTTCCCGCTGGAGATCCCGCTGGAGTCCAACACCAGCGTGCTCGAGGTGCTCGCGGAGGAGGAGACGGCGCGCGTCTCGGGCGCGGGGCTCAAGGCGGTGGAGAACGCGCGGGCGCAGGGCAGGGTCTTCCGCCGCTTTCTCACGCAGGACGTCCCCGCCGGTGCGAAGGTGACGATCGCCGCGGAGACGACGACCGCAGAAACGCGCACTGCATGGCTGCACGGCGTGGGGACGCTCGTGCTCGTGCTCATGGCCGGCGCCCTGGCGCGCACGATGCTGCGCAAGCGTGGCGCGGCCGCGCACGCCGGGGCCGGCGTCGCGCTGAGCGCGGACCGCCTGCTCGGCGCCATCGCCGCCCTCGATGTGCGCCAGGAGCGGCCGGAGACCGCGCTCGCACCCGACGAGTACGGCGCGCGCCGCGCGGCGCTCAAGGGAGAGCTGGAGCAGGCGCTTGCCGGCGGAGTCGCGGCGCCCTAGATTCGCGTTTACAATTCAACGCGAACGGGGACACGGAAGCCGGTGAGATGCCGGCGCGGCCCCGCCACTGTAACGGGTATCAGCACGCGCGGCCCACACGCACGCCACTGACTGCGGTCGGGAAGGCGGGGCGGCGCGACCCGGAGCCAGGAGACGACCCCGTCGCGATTCGTTCACAGGTCCTCGGGGGAGGATCGTGGCGTACCGCGTTCGCTTCGCTCGGCGATCCCACGCGGCCGTTGCGGGCACTCTCCCCTGGCCGGAGGTGCCCGTCGTGCGTTTCGCTCCGTCAATGCTCCGCGCCAGCCAGGCGCTCGCCCTCGCCGGCGCCCTCGCGCTCGCCGCGGGCTGCGATGCGCCCCACTCGCGCGCCGCGGCGCGCGGCGCGCTCACCGACGACCTCGGCGACACGCTCCAGCCGTCCGCCGCGCCCCGGCGCATCGTCTCGCTCAATCCGACGACGACGGAGATGCTCTTCGCCATCGGGGCGGGTTCGCGCGTCGTCGGCCGCACCACGTACGACGTCCTGCCCGCCGCCGCGCGCACCGTTCCCGACCTCGGCCCGGGCATCCGGCCCAACGTCGAGGCGGTGCTCGCCGCGCGTCCCGACCTCGTCATCCTCTACGCCAGCAACGACAACCGGCCCGCGGCAAGGACGCTGCGCGCCGCCGGCGTGCCCACCGTGGCGTACCGCGTGGACCGCATCGCGGACTTCGTCCGCGTCACCCGCGCGCTCGGGGCCCTCACCGGCGACACCGCCGCAGCGCGGCGGGACGTCGATTCCGTGCAGGCCGCCCTCGCCCGCGTGCGCGCCGCCACCGCCGCGCTCCCGCATCCCACCGTCTTCTGGCCCCTCTTCGACGCGCCGCTGCTGGCGATCGGTGGCGGCAGCTTTCTCGACGAGCTGATCACGATCGCCGGAGGACGCAACGTCTACGGCGACCTGCCGCAGCCCTCCCCCGCCATCACCTTCGAGGACCTGATCCGCCGCGATCCCGACGTCATCATCGCGAGCGCGGCGAGCCGCCAGCGCTACCTCGCCGACCCGAAGTGGCGCGCGCTGCGCGCCGTGCGCGAGAGCCGCCTCGTCTCGGTCGACTCGTTGCTCGCGACGGGCCCCACCGACCGCATCGGCGCGAGCGCCGATGCGCTCGCGCGGCTGCTCCACCCGGAGCTCGCGAAGTAGCATGCGCCTCTCGCGCTGGCTCCTGATCGGCCTCGCGCTCGCCGCGGCGGCGCTCGCCGGCATCGCGTTCGGCACGCTGCGCCTCTCGCCGCCCGACGTGTGGCATGCCGCGCTGGGGCAGGGCGACCCGATGCACGTGACGATCGTGCGCTCGCTGCGCCTGCCGCGCGTGCTGCTCGCCGCGCTGGTCGGCGCGGGGTTGGGTGCGGCGGGCGCGGCGCTGCAGGGCGCCACGCGCAACGCGCTGGCCGAGCCGTATCTGCTGGGAGTGTCCGGCGGAGCAGCCGTGGGCGCCGTGCTCGCCGTCGCGCTCCACGCGCCTCCCGCGCTGATCCCCCTCGCCGGATTCGCTGGCGCGCTGGCCGCCGTCGCCCTCACCCTGCTGGTAGCGCGCGCCGGCGGGGGCCATGGCGACGCGCGCACCGTGCTCATGGCCGGCGTCGTCGTCGGATCGTTCGCCAACGCGGCGATCATGGTCGCGCTCTCCAACGCCGATCCCAGCGTGGTGCGCGGCGCGCTCTGGTGGATGATGGGCTCCGTCGCCGACGCGAGCTGGCCGCAGGTGCGCGTGCTCTCGCTCTTCGTCGCCGTCGGCATCGCGATCCTCATCGCGCTCGCGCGCGCCATCGACGTGCTCGCGCTCGGCGAGGACACCGCGGCGGGGCTGGGCGTCGACGTGGCCCGCGTCTCGCTCGGCGTGTACGTCGCCGGTGCGCTGCTCGCCGCCGGCACTGTCGCCGCCGCCGGGCTCGTGGGGTTCGTCGGGCTGCTCGTGCCGCACCTCGTGCGCCTCGCCGGCGCGCGTACGCACCGCGGGCTCATCGCCGGCGCCGCCATTGTCGGCGCCACCCTCGTCGTGCTCGCCGACGTCATCGCGCGCGTCGCCCTGCCTCCCAGCGAGCTCCCCCTTGGCGCCGTCACCGCGCTGGTCGGCGTCCCCTTCTTCCTGGCGCGACTGCGCCGCCTCGCATGATCGCCTTCCGCGACGTCGCGGTGCGCTATCCGCGGCGCGAGGTGCTCGCGCTGGATGGCGTCTCGCTCGAGGCGACGCGCGGACGCATCACCGCGGTGGTCGGCCCCAACGGGAGCGGCAAGAGCACGCTCGTGCGCGCCCTGGTGGGCCGCGTGCCGCTGGCGCGCGGCGGCATCGCCGTCGACGGGGCCGACGCCGGCGCCGGCTCGCGTCGCGAGCTCGCCACGCGCGTCGCGGTGGTGACGCAGCGCGAGGAGTCGCCCTTCCCGATCGGCGTGCACGACTACGTCGCGCTCGGTCGCCATCCGCACCTCGGCGTCTGGCGCGCACCGTCGGCCGTGGACCGCGCGGCGGTGGCCCGCGCGATCGCGGTGACGGAGATCGAGGCGCTCACCGACCGGCCCGTCACCGAGCTCTCCGGAGGGGAATGGCAGCGTGTGCGCCTCGCGCGTGCCGTCGCGCAGGGCGGGGACGCGCTCGTCCTCGACGAGCCCACGACCTTTCTCGACGTCGGTCACGAGATGGCGGTGTTCGAGCTCCTCAGCCGGCTCGCGCGTGAGGGACAGGCAGTGCTGCTCGTCAGCCATCAGCTCAACCTCGTCGCGCGCTTCGCCGACCATCTCGTCCTGCTGCACCGCGGCACCGTCGCCGCGCACGGGTCGCCCGCCGAGGTGATGCTGGGACCCGTGCTCGAGCGCGTGTACGACTGGCCCCTCGTCGTCACCCGCGACCCCGCCGTCGGCGCCCCGTCGCTCGTACCCCTCCGCTCCCGCTCTCGCGGCTGATCCGCCGGTCATCTCCTCCCTGTGACTCCCGTGTTCTCGAAGCTTCTCCCCTGCGCCATTCTCTCGATCGCCGCCACCACCCCCGCGCTGGCGCAGGGCGTCGCGCGCGACACGGCCCGCACCTCGCCCATCGTCGTCACCGCGACGCGCTCGCCGCTCGCCGCGGGCCGCGCGCCCTCCGCCGTCACGGTCATCACCGGCGAGCAGCTTCGCCGCACCGGCATCACCGCGGTCGGCGATGCGTTGGGCCAGGTGCCGGGGCTCGCCGTCGTGCAGAGCGGCTCGTACGGCGGCGCGACGTCGCTGTTCATCCGCGGCGGCGAGAGCAAGCACGCCAAGGTGCTCGTGGACGGCGTGCCGGTGAACGACGCCGGCGGAGCCTTCGACTTCTCATCGCTCACCACCGACAACGTCGAGCGGATCGAGATCGTGCGTGGACCGGCGAGCGTGCTGTACGGCTCCGACGCCATGGCGGGAGTCGTGCAGCTCTTCACGCGCCGCGGCGACGGGCGTCCGCGCATCGAGCTTGGCGCGCGCGGCGGCGGCAACTCGAGCTACGACGCCCACGCCGCGGTGCGGGGCGGGGCGATGCCGCTGGACTACTCGTTCGGCGTGTCGCGCCATGCGACCGACGGGTTCCAGGCCTTCAACAGCGCCAGCCGGACGACCGTCGGCAGCGCCTCCGTGGGAACGCGCGCCGAGCGCTACGACGCGCGCCTGACGGCTCGCTACATCGACGGCTCGCTCCACTTTCCCACCGACGGCGCGGGCCAGGTGGTGGACAGCAACTCGGCGCACCACGACGGCCGCCTCTCCGTTGGCGTGGACGCCGGCTATCAATTCACCGGGGTCGCCAGCCTGCACCTCGCGCTCGCGTCGCTCGACGTGCACGGCCTCTCCGAGAACCTGCCGGACGGACCGGGCGACACGGGAGGCTACTACTTCACCACCGGCGACCGCTCGCGCCGCCGCAGCGGGGACCTGCGTCTCGATATCGAGCTCCCCGCCGCCGCGCGTCTCAGCGTCGGCGCGCAGGTCGAGCGCGAGTGGCAGGAGAGCGTGACCGCGAGCAACTACGGCGACGACGCCTTCACCGCGCGCCGTCGCACCTCGGGCGCCTACACCCAGCTCCTCCTCTCGCCCGATGATCGCTACACCGCCACGTTCGGCGCGCGGCTCGAGCACAACGAGGAGTTCGGTGACTTCGCCACCTGGCGCTCGGCGGCGAGCGTCCTGCTGCGCCCGGGCACGCGGCTGCGGGGTAGCCTCGGCACCGCCTTTCGCGAGCCGACGTTCCTGGAGAACTTCGGCGGCGCGTATGCCATCGGCAATCCCGCGCTGAGTCCGGAGCATGCGGTGAGCGCGGATGCAGGCGTCCAGCAGAAGTTGGGAGACGACGTCACGGTGGAGGTGACATGGTTCGCCAATTCCTTCCGCGACCTGATCGATTACAGGTACTCCGCGACGGAGCCGAACTACTTCAACCTGGCGCGCACCCGGAGCGCCGGCATGGAGCTGCAAGGGCGCGCCGCGCTCCCGGCGGGATTCCACGCCGACGCGGCCTTCACGTACCTCGAGACGCGCGTGGTGGACGCGGGCGCGAGCTCGGCAGTGACGGCGCTGTTCGCACCGGGCGCCCGGTTGCTGCGCCGCCCGATGCACACGCTGGACGCCGGTGCGGGCTGGCGGTCGAGCCGCGCGGGCCTCGACCTTCGCGCTCATCGCCTCGGCACGCGCGAGGACAACTACTACGCGCCCGACTTCTCCACGCAGCACGTCACGCTGCCGCCGTACACGCGACTGGACCTTTCCGCCGATGCGGCGGTGCCGGTGGCAACGGCCGTCCGTGCCACGCTGCGGGCGGAGAACCTGCTCGACGCGCGATATACCGACGTGGCGGGCTTCAATTACGACTTCTCCCGCACCGACGCGGCCTCGCTCGCGCGGACCGGGTATCGCGCCGCGGGACGTCGGGTCCTGGTGGGGGCTCGCTGGACGCTGTGAGCTGGAGCGCGGCGGTTATCTTCAAGTCATGTCTCTCCTCTCGACCGACGCCATCGTGCTGCACGCGATGGACTATCTCGAGTCGTCGCGCATCCTTCGACTCGTCACGCGCGACGGTGGCGTGCGCAGCGCGCTGGCAAAGGGGGCGCGCCGCTCGTCGCGGCGGTTCGGCACGGGGATGGACCTCTTCGCGCAGGGCGTGGCGCATCTCCACGCCAGGCCCGGTCGAGATCTCGATACCCTCGGCGGCTTCGACGTCACGCGGTCGCGCCCGCGGCTCGGCGAGGACATGGCCCGCTTCGCCGGCGCGTCGGCGATCGCCGAGCTGACCTTGCGCTTCGGCCGCGACGCGGCCGACGCGGCCCTGTTCGATGCAGTGGTGGAGGCTCTCGAGCAGATCGCGGGCGCCGACGGCGACGCGGCGCTCACCGCCACTCTCGCCGGCGCGTGGCGCATCGTGGCCGAGCTGGGGTTCGCCCCCGCGACCGACGTGTGCGGCGAGTGCCATGCCCCGCTCGACGACGGCGCCACCGTCATGTTCAGCCATCGCGCCGGCGGCGCGCTCTGCGTGCGCTGCGGCCGGCTCGCGCCGGCGGGTCGCGTCCTCCCCGCGGAGGCCCGCGCCACGCTGCGCCGCTTCCTCGCCGGCGAGCAGAACGAGCCCCTCGACGATCCATCGGCCCGCGCCCACCAGCGGCTCCTGCGCGAGTTTCTCGCCGAGCACCTCACCGACGGCCGTCCCCTGCGGGCGCTAAAGATGTGGGAGGAGCAGCGATGGTGATGCGCCAATGATCCTCGGCACCGCCGGCCACATCGATCATGGCAAGACGACGCTCGTCCGCGCCCTCACCGGCGTGGACACCGACCGTCTCCCCGAGGAGAAGCGGCGCGGCATCACGATCGACCTCGGCTTCGCGCCGCTCGTGCTCGAGGGCGTGGGCACCGTCGGCGTCGTCGACGTGCCGGGCCACGAAGCCTTCGTGCGCACGATGGTCGCAGGCGCGACGGGAGTGGACCTCGCCCTGCTCGTCGT
>JBBQJC010000133.1:0-8989 GCA_038325515.1 Gemmatimonadales bacterium
GCCGACAAGACGCGGCTCGGCGAGCTGGACGAGGAGTTCGTGCACGAGTCGCGCGTGGGCGACGCCTTCCAGCTCGGCAGCTCCACCTGGCGCATCCGCGCGATCGAGCACGACCGCGTCATCGTCGTGCCAGCGCCGGGCGCGCCGGCGCGGATGCCCTTCTGGCACGGCGAGTTCATGGCGCGGTCGTCGCACCTCACGGCGCGCGTCGGGGCGCTGCGCCGGACGCTCGACGAAGCGCGCACCCTGGACGACCTGCGCGAGCTCCAGGAGCGCTATCACGCCGACGAGCGCACGACGCGCTCGCTCGTGGAGTACGTGCAGAGCCAGCGCGCCATCACGCGACTCGTCCCCGACGAGAAGCACGTCGTGCTGGAGCACTTCCGCGACGAGGTGGGCTCGGTGCGCATGGTGCTGCACGCGCCGTTCGGCGGCCGCGTCAACGCGCCGTGGGGGATGGCGCTCGCGCGGCGCGTGCGCGAGCGGCTCGGGGTGGAGATCCAGGTGCAGACGACGGACGACGGCCTGATGCTGCGCCTCCCCGACATGGGCGCCGCGCCGCCGATCGACGCGCTGCGCACCCTCGGTGCCGAGGAGGCCGAGCGGCTCGTGCTCGAGGAGGTGGGAGCGTCGTCGCTGTTCGGGGCGCGCTTCCGCATGAACGCCGCGCGCGCGCTGCTGCTGCCCCGCGGCAGCCCGCGCCGCCGCATGCCCCTCTGGCTGCAGCGGCTCAAGTCGCTCGACCTGCTGCAGGCGGTGCGCGAGTACCCGTCGTTTCCCATTCTCGTCGAGACCTACCGCGACGTGCTGCAGGACGCCTTCGACATGGCGAAGCTGCGGGAGGTGCTCGGCGACATCGCGTCGGGGGAGATCACGATCCGCGTGGTGGAGACGGAGATCCCGTCGCCCTTCGCGGCGAGCCTGCAGTTCGGCTTCGTGATCGACCACATGTACGGCAAGGACGTGCCGCGCGCCGAGCAGCGCGCGGCGCTGCTGTCGCTGGACCGCGCGCTGCTGGACGAGCTGATGGGGGGCGGCGGCGCCGACGACCAGACGCTCGAGATGCTCGACGAGCTCCTGGCGCGGCGGCGCGGCACCGACCCGAAGCGCGAGGCCCGCGACGCCGACGAGCTCGCGCTGCTCGTGGACCGCGCGGGCGACCTCACACGCGCCGAGCTCGAGGCGCGCGTGGCGTCGCCGAGCGAATGGCGGCGCGGCGAGCCGCTGGGAACGCTCCTCCAGAGCGGGCGCCTCGTCGGCGTGACGCTGCCCACGTCGAACGGGCCGGAGCAGCGCTTCATCCTCGTCGATGCGTGGACGCGCTATGCGGCGGCGTTTGGCGTGGAGGCGGTGTCGTCCCTGCTCACTGGCGCGGCGCTCGTGCCGCGTCCGGCGGCGGACGTCATCCCGTTCGCCATCGCACAGGTGGCGCTCACGCAGCGCGCGGCGCGGCGCGAGGTGCTGTCGCGCTGGCTCTCGCTCGCCGGGCCGGTATCGGTGGAGGATGTGCGGGCACGCTACGACTTCCCGCCGGCGTGGGTTCAACGGCGGCTCGAGGACTGGGAGCAAAGCGGGCTGCTGGTGCGCGGCGTGTTCGGGGGCGATCGGGAGACGGCGCGATGGAGCTCGCGCCGGCTGCTGGAGCAGGCGAGACGGCGAGAGCTGGCTCGAGCCAGACAACAGATCGAGGCCGTGCCGATCGACCGTTTCGCGCGCTTCATGCAGCGCTGGCAGCATCTCACCGACGCCGCGCGTCTCTCGGGCAGCGACGGGATGGCGGCGGTGATGTCGCAGCTCTACGGTCTGGCGCGTCCGGCCGAGGGGTGGGAGCGCGACTACCTGCCATCGCGTGTGGAAGGCTACGACGCCGACGCCCTCGCGCGGCTGTCGGCGAGCGGCGCGCTGGTGTGGGCGGCGCAGCCTCGCGAGTCGGCGGGGGGGGCGGGAGGCGCGCCGAGCGTGACGTTGGGACGCGTGCGCTTCTTCGCGCGCGGCACGGGGCGGCTGTGGCTCGGGAGCACGACGGTGGACGAGTCGCTGTTGAGCGACAACGCCCGCGTCGTGATCGCGGCGCTGCGCGAGCAGGGGGCATCGTTCACGGCGGAGCTCGCGGCGGCGTCGGGCCTGGGAAGCACGGTGATCAAGGATGCGCTGCTGGAGCTCGTGAGCGCGGGGCTGGTGACGAACGACACTGTCGAAGCGCTGCGCGACGTGCTGAGGCACAAGCCGACCTTCCCCATCAAGCGGGCGAGCGCGCCAGATCCCACGCGCTGGCTCCCCGCCGATTTCGCCCCGTCGCAGAATCGCCCCATCGTGCAGCGGCGGGTGAATCCTCGGCGGCTGGCGAAGTGGCGGCGTCCCGACCGCGAGCTGCTGTCGCCCTGGGGAGGGCGCTGGTCGCTCGTGCACACCCCAGGCACGCTCGGCCGCGCCCCCGCCGACGAGCAGGAGCTCGCTGAACAGATCGCACGGCAGTGGCTGGCGCGCTACGGGATCGTGTCGCGCGACTGGTGGCGGCGCGAGAAGCCCGCAGTCGGGTGGCGAGCGATCTACCACGAGCTCAAGCGGCTCGAGTTCCGCGGCGAGGTGCAGCGGGGCTACTTCGTGGCTGGCTTGGCGGGGGCGCAGTTCGCGCTGCCGGAGGCCGTCGAGCTGCTCCGCGCCCCCGCATCGGGCGAGGCGGCGCCGGTGGTGATGGCGTCGGGCGACCCGGCGAACGTCTACACCCTGACGTTGGCCGCGGGGGTGGCGGCGGACCCACTGGCGCGGCCGCGCGGGGCGGGGGCGCTGCTGGTGACGATCGAGGGGCGAATCATCCTGTCTGCGGAGGGGCGCGGCGCGAAGCTCTCGGTAGGGGAGGGGGCGACGGGGGAGGAGGTGGCCGTCGCGGCCCGCGCGCTGGGGGAGCGGCTCACCGCGCAGCAGGGGACGCGCCGCCGGCGGGACGTGCTGGTGGAGACTGTGAACGGAGAGCGGGCCGGCTCGTCGCGCTGGGTGGACGCGTTGCGGGACGCCGGATTCAGGGGGATGGGGACGGGGCTGCGGTATTTTGCTGGAATTGCATAAATATATACTGATTCGTAAATCGCTCGCAGTCGCTTCCCATGGTAACGGAAACAGCAAGGAACGGATCCAACGGGTGCGACGGAAAGGGCCGGTGGGCTCTGCGCTGCGCCGGCTGTTCCCGTTCAATCCGTCAGATCCGCTCCTGGCAGTTGCTCTTCGAGAGGCAGCGAAAAGCGGGCGACGAATTCAAAGAATGAGAATGAAGAAATGCCGAATCAACAGCATTAATTGTTGATTCGGCATCTTTCGCAAGGATTCGAGCAATTCGCCCCCCCGCGCTGTTCGCTGGCAACGACAACAGCCAGGAACGGATCCAACGGATGCGACGGAAAGGGCCGGTGAGCCCTGCGCCGGGATGCGCCGGCCGTTCCCGTTCAATCCGTCAAATCCGCTCCTGGCAGTTGCTGTTAGCGAGAGGCAGATGAAAAGCGGGCGACGAATTCAGGGAATGAAAGCGAAAAGTGCCGAATCAACAGTTTCGATTGTTGATTCGACATCATTCGTGAGAATTCGAGTCATTCGTCACCCGCTGTTCGCTGGCCTCGGCAACCGCCGCAGAACGCATCAGATCCGCCTCCTCACCCCTCGAACGGCTCCATGTGCACGAGCACGTAGTTCACGGCGGGTGACCGTCCGCAGATCGCGCTCTTCACCCGCCCGCTCAGGATGTGCGCCTCGTGCAGCGACAGCGCCGGATCGGCCTGCACGTGCAGCGTCACGCGGTACGCGGTGCCGGCCCGGCGGACGTGCAGCTTCTCGATCGCCCGAACCCCCGGCACGCCGAGCGCCGCCTCGGCGATCGGGGCCACGATGTCGGCACCTGGCATGCGGTCCATCAGGTCGTGCAGCGCGGCCCGCAGCATCGACACGCCGTTGAACCCGATCACTCCGGACGCCACCAGCGCCGCCCAGTCGTCGGCCGACTCCCAACCTGCCCCGACCCACAGCCGGCTTCCGACGAGCGCGAGGGAGATGCCGATGAAGGCGGCCGCCGAAGTGATCGCGTCGCTCAGGTGATGCGCAGCATCGGCCTTCACGGCCGTGCTGCCCGTCTCGAGTGCCACGCTGCCGACGCGGCGAGACAGCACCCACTTCACGATCACCACCCCGACGAGCACGCCGAGCGTCCACGGGGCGGGGACCTGATGCGGAGTGCGGATCTCCTTGGTGGCCTCGGCGGCGATGCCGAGCGCGGCGCCGAGCAGCATGAACGACACCGCCGCCGCGGCGATCGCCTCGGCCTTGCCATGCCCGTATGGGTGATCGTCGTCGGCGGGTTGGGCCGCGACGGCGAGACCGCCCCACACGAGCAGCGAGGCGAAGACGTCGGCCGACGATTCCACCGCGTCGGCGACGAGGGCGTAGGTGTTGCCGGCTATCCCGGCGAACAGCTTGATGCCGGCCAGTCCCGCGTTGAGGACCATCCCGGTCTGGGCCGCGCGGATCCCGCGATGAGTACC
Source organism: Gemmatimonadales bacterium (assembly GCA_038325515.1). Classification (GTDB taxonomy): domain Bacteria; phylum Gemmatimonadota; class Gemmatimonadetes; order Gemmatimonadales; family Gemmatimonadaceae; genus AG11. The sequence goes on from JBBQJC010000133.1 coordinate 4,527, forward strand.
GGTCATCGGTCTGACGTGCGAGTGAGGCCTGCGTGCCGCGAAAGCTATCCCTACGATTCGCTGGCGGCTCGGGAAAGCGCTACTGTAGCCACCCGGCGCACCCGCGTCCCACCCGTCATCCAGTGCTGCGGAGCACGACATGCGCACACCGCGAACCATCATCCGGAATGGTGCCCTCCTGGCGCTGGTCGCCTACCCCACCGTGGTGCTGTCACAGGCGGCCGGAGCGGGGGAGGATTGGCGTGCCGTCGAGGCGGCCGCTGGCCGGTCGGGCGCGGTACAGCCCGGCGGAGTGATCAAGTTCGGCTTTCCGCGCACCGATCTCGCCATCACGTCGAACGGGATCACGCTCAAGCCCGCCTTCGCGCTGGGCTCGTGGCTGGCGATGAAGCGCGTAGCCGGGGGACAGGCGATGGCGATGGGCGATCTCGTGCTCCTCGAGGAGGAGGCCGGCCCGGTGATCGAGGCCCTGCAGGCGGGGGGGGTGCAGCAGACCGCACTGCACAACCACCTGATGCACGAATCGCCTCGCCTGATCTATCTGCACTACTCGGCGCACGGAAACGCGGAGAAGATCGCGCAGGCGGTGCGCACCGCGCTCACGCACAGCGCGACTCCGCTCGCGACTCCGGCCGCGAAACCGTCGCCGGCCGCGATCGAGCTCGACACCTCCGCCGTTGCCAGGGCGCTCGGCGTCGGGGGAAAGCCATCAGGCGGCGTCTATCAGGTGAGCGTGCCGCGGCGCGAGACGATCCGCGACGCCGGGATGGTGATCCCGCCGTCGATGGGGGTCGCGACAGCGATCAACTTCCAGCCCACCGGCGGCGGACGCGCGGCGATCACTGGAGACTTCGTCCTGCTCGCGAGCGAGGTGAACCCGGTGATCCGCGCGCTGCAGCGGGCGGGGATTCAGCCGACGGCGCTGCACAACCACATGCTGCAGGAGAGCCCGCGTCTGTTCTTCATGCACTTCTGGGGCGAGGGGGACGCCGTGGCGCTCGCGCGCGGCCTGCGGAGCGCGCTGGACGAGACGACGTGGAGGCGCTGAACGGCGACCGGCGTCTTGCGTGCGGAGCGACCGGAGCGGAAGATGCAGGATGACCTCGCCCAGACAATTCTCGCGCCACGCGGTGCTCGCCGCGCTGCCGCTGTGCCTCGCGTCGCTGGCCGCCGCGATCCCCGCCGGCGCCCAATCCCCGCTCCGCGCGGTGGCGGACGGATACCGCCGCACGCACGAGCCGGAGATCCTCCGCGAGTTCGCCGGGCTGCTCGCCATCCCGAACCTCGCGAGCGACAGCGCCGACATCCGTCGCAACGCGGCCCACGTGCAGGCGATGCTCCAGCGCCGCGGTATCGCCACGCGGCTGCTCGAGTCGCCGTCGGGGGGCCCGCCGGTGGTGTACGGCGAGCTGGCGACGCCGGGCGCCACCCGCACCGTCGTGTTCTACGCCCACTACGACGGCCAGCCCGTGGAGCCGTCGAAGTGGGCGACGGCGCCCTGGCAGCCGACGCTGCGCGACGGACCGCTCGAGGCGGGGGGACGCGTAGTGCCCCTTCCCTCCATCAACGGCGTCGCGGGCGCGGAGTGGCGACTGTACGCCCGCTCGGCGGGTGACGACAAGGCGCCGATCATCGCGATGCTCGCCGCGCTCGATGCGCTGCGAGCGAGCGGCCAGTCGCCGAGCGTCAACCTGAAGTTCTTCTTCGACGGCGAGGAGGAGGCGGGGAATGGGCACACGGCCGCGCTGCTCGCCCGGCACAAGGCGCTGCTCGCGAGCGACGGCTGGGTGTTCGCCGACGGGCCCGTGCACCAGTCGCGCCGGCAGCAGGTTGTGTTCGGCGTACGCGGCGTGACCGACGTCGTGGTCACCGCGTACGGCGCGAACCGCGCGCTGCACAGCGGCCACTACGGCAACTGGGCGCCCAATCCCGCCGCGATCATGGCGAACTTCCTCGCCTCGTTGCGCGACATGGACGGCAGGATCCTCGTGCGCGACTACTACAAGGACGTCCTTCCCCTCACCGCGGCCGACCGGCGGGCGCTCCGCACCATCCCCGTGGTGGACGGGGCGCTGCGGCAGGAGCTCGCCCTCGGCGGCACCGAGGCAAATGATGCGCGTCTCGCCGAGCGGATCATGGCGCCCGCGTTGAACATTCGTGCGATGCACGCGGGAGCGGTGGGCGCGGCGGCCAACGCGATCCCCACCGAGGCCACGGCGTCGATCGACTTCCGCCTGGTGCCCGACCTGCGGCCGGCGCGCGTGCGCGAGCTGATCGAGGCCCACGCGCGGCGCATGGGCTTCACCGTCATTCACGCGGCGCCGGACAGCGCGCAGCGCCGCGGGAGGAAGCGGCTGCTCCGCTTCGACTGGGGAGCGGAGGGCTACGCGGGGCAGCGCACCCGCAGCGACCTCCCCTTCGCCCGTGCCGTGGTCCGTGCGGTCACCGAGGGAGTGGGGAGCCCGGTGATCGAGGTGCCGACGCTCGGCGGCAGCCTGCCCACGGCGCTGTTCGCCGACGCGCTCGGCGCGCCGCTCGTGGTGGTGCCGATCGCCAACCACGACGACAACCAGCACGCCGCGAACGAGAACCTGCGCGTGCAGAACCTGTGGGACGGCATCGCGGTGTTCACCGGATTGTTCGGCGGGCTCGGCGGGAGCTGGGGGCTGGTGCAATGACACGGCTTCCGATCGCCTTCGCGCTCTCGCTGCTCCTTGCCGCGCCGCACGACGCGAGCGCGCAGCGCGCGAGGCGCTCCTTCCCGGTCACCGAGACGACGATCGCCGGCGTGCACTCGGCGATGCGCGCCGGCACGCTCACCTGTCACGCGCTCGTGCGGCGCTATCTGGGCCGCATCGATGCGTACGACAAGCGCGGACCCGCCATCAACGCGATCATCCTGGTGAATCCGGCGGCGCTCGCCGTGGCCGACTCGCTCGACGCCGTCGTGCGCGCCGGGGGCGCGACGGGGGCGCTGCACTGCATCCCCGTCATCGTGAAGGACAACTTCGACACGAAGGGGCTGCAGACGACGGCAGGGTCGCTGTCGCTGCAGGGATTCGTGCCGCGAAAGGATGCGACGATGGTGCGCCGCATCCGCGAGGCGGGGGCGATCGTGCTCGCCAAGTCGAACCTCGCCGAGTTCGCCTTCACCCCGTATGAGACGGTGAGCTCGATCCTGCCCGGCTACACGAAGAACCCGTACGCGCTCGATCGCGTGACGGCCGGCTCCAGCGGCGGGACCGCGGCGGCCGTCGCCGCCAACCTTGGCGAGGTGGGGCTGGGCACCGACACCGGCAACTCGATCCGCGGCCCGTCGTCGCACCAGGCCCTGGTGGGGATCCGCTCCACGATGGGGCTCGCGAGCCGCGACGGGATCGCGCCGCTGAACCTCGCGTCGGACGTGGCCGGGCCGATGGCGCGCACGGTCGCCGACGCCGTCGCGGTGCTGCAGGTGGTCGCGGGACCCGACGCCGCGGACAGCGTCACCGCGCGCGCGGCCGGCCGAGCCATTCCCGACTACGCGGCGTCGCTGCGGCGCGACGGGCTGCGCGGCGCGCGCATCGGCGCGCTCCCGCAGGCCTGGCTGCGCGAGACGACCGATCCGGAGATCACGCGACTCTTCACCGCCGCCCTCGACGACATGCGGCGGCGCGGCGCGGTGGTCGTGCCGGAGGTGAAGATCGCCGGGATCGAGGAGCGGCTGCGCGCCGGCACTGGAAGCTGCAACCAGTTCAAGTACGACATCGAGAGCTGGCTGCGGAGCCAGGGGGACAGCATCCCGGTGCACACCCTCGCGGAGATCATCGCCTCGCGCCGCTTCCACCCGACGATTCAGCCGCGGCTCGAGGCGGCGCAGGCCGAGTCGCTCCCTCCCGCGCGGAATCCGGGCTGCCGGACGCGCGACGAGTTCCGCGCCTGGCTGCGGACGGCGGTGCTGGCGAAGATGGACTCGCTGCAGCTCGACGCGCTCGCCTACCCGACCTGGAGCAATCCGCCGCGCCTGATCGGCGACCTGAACACCCCCGCCGGCGACAACAGCCAGCTCTTCGCGCCGAGCACCGGCTATCCCGCGCTCACCGTCCCGATGGGCTACACGCGCGGAAACACGCTGCCCGCCGGTCTCCAGCTGCTCGGCCGCCCATGGTCGGAGCCGACGTTGATCAAGCTCGCGTACTCGTACGAGCAGGCGACGCACCACCGGCGGAGCCCGTCGTCGGCACCGGAGCTTCGCTGAGGGCAACGGTTCGCCGTTCCCTCCGGCGGGCCGGGCTTGTATATCGAGACATGCACATTCGGACGCGTGCTCGTGCGCTGTCGGTCGTGGCCCTGGCCGCCTTTCTCCCTGTAGCCATCGGCGCGGCCTGGCCGCACGGGTCAGGACGGTCCCCATCTCGCCCGGCGACGGGTCGCATCGAGGGTGAGGTGATCATCTCGACGACGCTGGCGACGCGACGTCCCCG
>JBBQJC010000134.1:0-8901 GCA_038325515.1 Gemmatimonadales bacterium
CCGTTCTGCGGCTCGTACGGGCCGTGCACGCGATAGCCGTAGTACCGCCCGGGCCGCACGTCGGGCAGGTAGCAGTGCCACACCTGGTCGGTCCGCTCGGTCATCCACACCTTCGCCGACTCCTCGGCCGCATCGGCGTCGTGGAAGAGGCACAGCTCCACGCCGGTCGCATGCTCGGAGAAGATCGCGAAGTTCACCCCCGTGCCGTCCCAGGTGGCGCCGAGCGGATACGGACGGCCCGGCCAGATGCGGAGCGTCACAGCCCCCTCCCGAACTCGTCGCCGGGAAAGTCGCGGATGTAGACGGAGGCGCTCCACGAGGCCACGCGGATGGTGCGGCCCGGGACGGTCGGTGCTGGCGGCTGCGCGAGCAGCCGCTTCGGTGCGTCGTTCACGTGATGCTCGCTTTCCAGTTCTGGAATGATCTCGGTTGCAATGCCGCTGCCGCCATGGCCCACCGCATCGGTGGAGAGGCGCAGCGTCCATCGGCCCACGGCTTCGTCGCGGATGGGGATGTCCAGCGGGCGGTGGCTGAGGTTCAGCGCGATGAGCACCGCCCGCCGCGACCGCACGCCGTCGTAGATGTCGTTCTGCAGGGGGATGACACGCAGGTCCGTGCACCACTCCTCCGCCCCCTGCACGTGGCTCTCGCTCGCGCCGGCGCGCATCGCCGGCTCCTCGCGCCGGAGCGCGAGCAGGTCGCGATACAGCGTCAAGAGCCGCGCCCCATCGGCCGAGTCGCGCTCCTCCCAGTGCAGGATGCAGCGCCGGAAGGTCTCCTCGGCCTGGGGGTCCGCCGGCGCGTCGAGCTTGCCGATCGCCTCGAACTCGCGCTTCCGTCCCTCGCGCACCGACTGCACGAGACCGGGATCGCCATGCTCGATGAAGTAGAGAAAGGGTGCGGTCTCGCCGTACTCCTCTCCCATGAACAGCAGGGGAACGTACGGAGACAGCAGCACCAGCGCCGCCGCCATCCGCTGCCTGTCCGCCGGCACCAGCGACGCCAGGCGCTCGCCCAGCGGGCGGTTCCCGATCTGGTCGTGGTTCTGGGCGCAGACGACGAAGCGCTGCCGCGGCACGCCGGCCGAGGACCGGCCGTGGGTGCGGTCGCGGTGCGGCGCGTAGCGGCGCGCATAGAAGAAGGGCTCCGCGTACACGTCGGCGATGCGGGCGATCCCCCTGAAGTCCTGGTAGTAGCCGTTCTCCTCGCCGGTGAGCGTCGCGTGGATCGTGTGGTGCACGTCGTCGGCCCACTGGGCGTCCACCCCGAATCCACCGCGCTCGGGCGGCGTCACGATGCGCGGATCGTTCAGGTCGCTCTCGGCGATGAGCTGCAGCTTGCGGCCGAGCTGCCGGCCGAGGGCGTGCACCTCGTCGGAGAGCTCCTCGAGGAAGGCGAGGGCGCCGAAGTCGAAGATCCCGTGAATCGCGTCGAGCCGCAGCGCATCGACGTGATACTCCGACAGCCAGTAGAGCGCATTGTCGTGCGCCCACCGGCGCACCCCGTCGCTCCCCGGTCCGTCGTAGTTGAGCGCGCGACCCCACGGAGTGCGGTAGACGTCGGTGAAGTACGGGCCGTACGTGTCGAGGTAGTTCCCTTCCGGCCCCACATGGTTGTAGACCACATCCAGCACCACCGCGAGGCCCGATGCGTGCGCCGCATCCACCAGCCGCCGCAATCCCTCCGGACCGCCGTACGAGTGCTGTGGCGCATAGATGTCCACCCCGTCGTAGCCCCAGTTGCGCCGCCCCGGGAACGACGCCACCGGCATCAGCTCCAGCGCCGTGACGCCGAGCGCGGCGAGCTCCGGGAGGCGCGGGATCATCGCGTCGAAGGTGCCCTCGGGCGTGAAGGTGCCGACATGCACCTCATAGATGATGAAGTCCGCCATCGCCAACCCGGGCCAGCTCTCGTCGGCCCAGGGGAACGCCGCGGGATCGACGACCGCCGAGAGCCCGTGCACGCCCTCGGGCTGGGAGCGGCTCGCCGGATCGGGACGCGCTTCTCCACCATCCACGCGGAAGCCGTAGAGGTCCCCCGCTTTCACTCCCGGGACGTGCACCGCATGGATCCCCCGCTCGCCGTGCATCGGCTCGAGCGGGTATTCACCGGCTCCATCCCCCGTCGCCACGAGCACGGTGATCCGCTCGGCACGCGGTGCCCAGACGCTGAAGGTCACGCCATCCGCTTCGAGTGTCGCGCCGCGGCGCAGCTGCCAGCGGCCGGCGCGCGAATCGGCGACGCTTCCCGTGTCGAGGTGCGAGAGCTCCATTGTCTGCTCCATCAGGCGCCCACCTGCGCGATGGCGCCGAGCCGCTCCGGTCCCCCCGGCGGCTGCAGCTTGAACCAGAGGAAGTCGCGCCCGCTCAGCGTGAGCAGGTAGGGCGCGCTCCCGATCTGCGGGAAGGCCTGCCCGCTCCACAGCTCCATCGGAGACCAGCCGTCGAACTCGCCGAGGTCCAGCTCCACGTACTGCGCATGGCTCGCGAGGTTGTTCACGCAGAGGATGATCTCGTCGTCCCAGCGGCGCAGGAAGGCCAGCACGCGGCGGTTCTGCGGCGCGAGCGGCTCGAAGGTACCGCGCCCGAAGGCGCGATAGCGGCGGCGCAGCTTCACGATGGCCCGCATCCACTGCAGCAGCGACGTCGCCGTCTTCTCCTGCGCCTCCACGTTGACCGTGTGGTACGCGTAGGGCGCATCGGCGATCACCGGGAAGTAGAGCGCCGCGCTCTCGGCGCGCGAGAAGCCCGCGTTGCGGTCCGGGGTCCACTGCATCGGCGTGCGCACCCCGTTGCGGTCGCCGAGGTAGATGTTGTCCCCCATGCCGATCTCGTCGCCGTAGTACAGCACGGGCGAGCCGGGGAGCGACATCAGCAGCGCGTTCATCAGCTCGATCTCGTCGCGGCCGTTCTGCATCAGCGGGGCGAGCCGGCGGCGGATCCCCACGTTGACGCGCATCCGCGGGTCCGCGGCGTACGTGCTGTACATGAAGGCGCGCTCGTCCTCCGTCACCATCTCGAGCGTGAGCTCGTCGTGGTTGCGGAGGAAGATCGCCCACTGGCACTGCGGCGGGATCGCCGGCGTGCGGGCCATGATGTCGACGATCGGCGTGCGGTCCTGCTGCGCGAGCGCCATGTACATCCGCGGCATCACCGGGAAGTGGAACGCCATGTGGCACTCGTCGCCGTCGCCGAAGTACTGACGCACGTCGTCGGGCCACTGGTTCGCCTCGGCCAGGAAGACGCGGCCGGTGAACTCCGCGTCCATCGCCGCGCGCAGCTTCTTCAGCACGACGTGCGTCTCGGGGAGGTTCTCGCAGTTCGTCCCGTCGCGCTCGATGAGATACGGGATGGCGTCGAGCCGGAGCCCGTCCACGCCGAGCCGCAGCCAGAAGCGCATCACGTCGAGCACCCCTTCCAGCACCGCCGGGTTGTCGAAGTTCAGGTCGGGCTGGTGGCTGAAGAAGCGGTGCCAGTAGAACTGCTGGGCCACGTCGTCCCAGGCCCAGTTCGACTTTTCGGTGTCGGTGAAGATGATCCGGGTGCCGGAATACCGGTTCGGGTCGTCGCTCCAGACGTAGAAGTCGCGCTCGGGCGAGCCTTTGGGCGAGGTGCGGGCGAGCTGGAACCAGGGGTGCTGGTCGGAGGAGTGGTTGATGACCAGCTCGGTGATGACCCGCAGCCCGCGCGCGTGCGCGGCGTCGAGGAACTCCTTGAAGTCCTCGATCGTCCCGTAGTTCGGGTGGACCCCCGTGTAGTCGGCGATGTCGTACCCGTCGTCCTTGAGGGGCGAGGGGTAGAAGGGGAGCAGCCAGATGGCCGTCACCCCCAGCTCGGCGATATAGTCCAGCCGCTTGAGCAGTCCGCGGAAGTCGCCGAAGCCGTCGCCATTGTCGTCGGCGAACGCCTTGACGTGGACCTGGTAGATCACGGCATCGTGGTGCCAGCCGGGATCCTGGGGGAGATCTGCCATGTTGCGAGGAGCGGTGGGTACTCGAGTGTCGCGACTGTGTCGCCGTGGCAGTGCTTGTCTGTTGGCGCCGGACTCATTCGGCGTCATGACGATGCGCCGGAAGGGGCGCCAGGCGCAACATCCAGGCCTCCGTCAGGCCTCCAGGCCCTCTATCGGCGTCCGCTCGCGCCTCGCTCGCCAGCATGGGGACAGCAGGAAGACGACATCCACTGCCCCGACGGTGGCTCCCCCCTCACACCGTCCGCATCCGCCGGTACCGCGCCGTGGCGACCTGATACAGCCCGTACGCCATCAGCCCGATCGCCACCGCCGCCAGCAGCAGCCGACCATACGGGGCCTGCGACAGCGCCCGGAGCCCCTCGGCGATCCCACCAGCCTGGCTGGAGTCGTGCGCCCGCGCGGCGCGGATGAGCAGCACTCCGATCATCGCGAAGACGACCGCCCGCGCCGCGATCCCGAATCTGCCAAGCTGCACCACCCACTCCGCGCCGTCCGGGCCCGCCTCTGCGAGGTTCAGATGCTTGCGCACCGCGCCGGTCCGCGAGCGGTAGAGCTGATAGCCGGCGTACGCGATGACGCCGAAGCCAATCAGCATCACGACAGCGCGCCCGTAGTGCATCTCCATCAGCCGGGCCGTCCAGTGGCGAGCCTGACCACCACCCCCACTCCCGCTCGATCCGCGCCCGCTGAGCTCGCGCAGCGCCTGCACGCCGAGCGCTCCGTAGGCGAGCCCGCGGAAGGCCTGCGATAGCCGCACCGCCAGCTTGGAGGGCTCGCTCCCCTGCCGCTCGGCATCGGTCGCGGCCGACACGAGCCGCCAGGTCATGTAGCCGAGCAGCCCCAGCCCGATCGCGAGGAGGGCGGCCGATCCGGCGGGGCCGTCGCCGACCACCCGCAGAGCCCCCCTGGAGTCGGTCGTCGCCCCCCCGCGTCCCAGCGCCGCGTGGGCGGCGAGCCAGCCGATGACGACGTAAACGAGCCCCTTCGCCGCGTAGCCGACGCGCGCCATGAGGACGATCCCTGGGGCCGCGGCGTGGACCGGGGCGGTGGCGGTGGCGGTGACGTCTCGTGCGTTCATGCGTGCAGGGGCGAGGGGCGAGAGGTGGATTCTGCGATGCGCCACCTAGTCACGACTCGTGCCGCGGGATCACTCCATCGGACACGCCACGGTGGCTGCCGCGACCCGTACCGACGTCCCCCCCGAGCGCGCGATCCCGGTGCGCGTCGCCCTGTCGCCAGCCGGCGCCAGGCTGATCGCTCCCGTGTCGCCGGCGCGGCGCAGCTCGACGTGCACGCTGTCGCCCCCCGCGCGGTGCCAGGTCGCGCGGACACCGGCCGCCTCGAGGATACGGGCCTCGCCTTCGACCCCCGACACGCCGGCACCTTCCAGCCTCACCACGAAGGGCATCTCCCCCATCGGCCACCCCTTCGCCTCGAGGCTCGTGATGCGCAGGCACTGCGGGGCCGGCACCGCCAGCGAAGCCGGCGCCGAGGCGCCCCCCGCGAAGGCCGCGGCCGGCGCGCGCACCCTGGCGCGCAGCTTGTCCGCGCCGGGCTCGGCGGTGTCGCGCAGAGCCATCGCCGACGCCTTGCCCGCCGCCACCGCTTCGGACGCGTTCGGGAGCATTCCTTCCGTGGCGGCGCGCGCCGCGACAGCCGGCGGCGGAACCGACACCGCCGCCCCTGGCGCCGCCTTCACCGCGCGCGGCGGGTTCGCGTCGGCCATCGTGCGGGCGATCGCCTTCTGCAGCAGCGAGTCCTGAATGGGGGGCGCGGGGGTGGCAGCCGCCTGCGCCGTATCCATCGACCGCAACGCGACCCCCTGCTCGTCGGCGACGCGATCGCGCGTCAGCGTGATCCCGATCCCCACGAGGATCGTCGCGGCGATCGCCGCGCGCGCCGGCGTCACCCGCAGCATCCGCCAGACAGACCCCCCTCCCGACGCGGTCGGGGTGACGGGGGGCGTCCCCCACGCGGTGCCGGTCGCGGCGGGCACGGCATCCAGCGCGCTCACCACCCGCGACGCTCCCGCCACGAGCCCGCGCGCCTCGGCGACGCGCGCGGCGCACTCGGCGCACCCATCGGCGCGCGCTTGCACCTCGGCGGCGACCTCCTCCGAGAGCGCGCCGTCGAGCCAGGCGTGAATCAGCCCTTCGTCCAGATGCTCGTGACCAGCCTGCGCTTCCATGTCTCGCTCCGTCATGCGGGACGCACCCCGCGCTCGCCATCGAGCGCTTCGTACGCCTCCATCAGCCGCCGTCGCGCCCGCGACAGCGTCGTCCCCACCGACCCCACCGACAGCTCGAGCGCCGCCGCGATCTCCTCGTAGCCCAGCCCCTCCTCGCGCATCAGGAGCGCGTCGCGGTCGCGCTCCCCGAGCGCCTCGATCGCCTGGCGGGCCCGCGCCTGCTCCTGCGTCCGCTCGAGCTCCGTCACCTCCGGCTCGACCGACGCCTCCGACTCGGCATGCGCGCTCACCATCTCGAGCCGCCGCCGCTGCCGCGCCTCGCGCCGCGCCTCGTCGCGCACGAGGTTGCTCGCCACGGCGAACAGCCAGGAGCGCTCGCTGGAGATCGACTCCTGCCGCATCGCCCGCACGAAGGTCTCCTGCGCCACCTCCTCCGCCAGGTCGCGGTCGCCGAGCCGGCGGGTGAGGAAGCGGACCAGGGGGAGGTTATAGCTGTTGAACAGCGCGGTGAGTCGTTCGGGGGAGACCATGATGCGCAGAACAATGGCACGACCCGCGCCCCGTCGCACCCCCTTGGCTTTCCGAACTTCCGCGATCACGTGGTGGAGACGACCGCCGGGAGGCGGCTTGCACATGCTGGCACAATCACTGCCCCTCCGTGAGGCCACACCGCGCGCTCGAGCGCGCTCACGCCGGAGATGATTCTCATGGATGGCACCAACGACGCAGCAGGCGCAGGCGGCTCGAAGGGCGGGCTCGGCGACGAACAGGGGACGCGAATCGGCGCGCCAGATCCCGGTCACATCCGGGGGGCGGCGCACAACGACGGCGCCACCGGCCGGCCGGAGCGCCACCTGGGAGCGGGCAGCGAGCCCACCGAAGCTGTCCACAGCGCGAAGTCCGGCGCCCGCAAGGAATCAGACGAGACCGGGCTGAAGGCCCAGTCCACGGGGACCAACGCCTCGGACGACCGCGCCGGCTCCGAACCGCTCGTGGAGCGAAAGAACGAGCACAAGAGCGGGTACGGTGGGGAGGGCGGGTCGCCGAAGGAGAGCTCGGACAAGCGGGAGTAGGCTGTCCCCTGCGGCAACCGCGAGGAGCGGATTCGACGGGTGCTACGGGAAGGGCCGGTGGTCCTTCTCGCGGTGAAAACAGCGGATGGCGAATGCCACGAATTGCGCGAAAAAGGCCGAATCAACAAATTTGAATTGTTGTTCGGCCTCGTTCGTTCAAATTCGAGAGATTCGCTTCCACGCTTTTCTCTGGCTCCGGCAACCGCGAGGAACGGATTCGACGGGTGCGACGGAAAGGGCCGGTGAGTAGCTGCAGCGGGGCACCGGCTGTTTCCGTTGAATCCGTGTTATCCGTTCCGGGCGGTTACTCTTTGACATCGGAGAACGAATCTGGCGCTTGACGCATAAATAAAAACTGATATCTTCGCGCCATGCCCCTCTCCGACGACCAGACCCGCGCCGTCGCCGCCCTCCGCTTCCGCGCACTCGGCGACGAGACCCGCCTCCGCCTCCTCGGCATCCTCGCCGAAGGGGAGATGTGCGTCGCCGACCTGATGGACGAGACTCGGCTGGGCCAGTCGCTCGTGTCGCACCACCTGCGCACGCTCCGCCAGGCGGGACTCGTCCGCAATCGCCCGGAGGGACGCCTCGTCTTCTACTCCCTGTCCCACGCCGCGGCGGACGCCACGATCGAGGCGCTCACGAGCCTCGTCCGGAGCCCGGCCGAGGCACCGGCCGCGGCATTAGATGAATAACTATTGATGAATGATTACCGCACCAGCTCCTCGATCTCGGCGGCCTTGCACTTCTCCCCGTGGCCGGGATACGAGTGGCCGCAGTGCACGCACTGCTCGCCGAACCCGGTGCGCTTCCAGATGAGGTAGTAGACGGCGCGCTGCAGCTTGGCGACGCGGTCCTCGAGATCGCGGAGCGACGTACTGGTTTCCATGGATCCTCCGATGGTGGCGCGAAGAAGATGAGGCGGCGCCCGGGTTCGCGCCACCTCGGAGTGAATGGCACGCCCCTTGTGTATCGCCCTGGCATGTCGCTCCCCGTCGCCTCGCGTCGCATCGCCATCGGACTGGCACTCCTGGGGAGCGGGTGCGTGCCGGCGGCACGCGGTCCCGCGCCGCAGTCGGTGGCCTCGGCCGGACGCGCGCTGCCCGGCACCGGGCCGGCCATCGTCGCGACGCCGCTCACCGAGACGCGCACCATCTCGTTCGCCCTCGACCGGATCGACCAGCACGACCTTCCCCTCGACCGGACGTACCGGCACTTCGGCACGGGGCGTGGCGTCACCGTCTACGTCTTCGACGGGGGGATCCTCGACACGCACCCCGAGCTGGCGGGACGGGTGCGGCGGGGGTTCGACGCCTTTCCAAACGAGCAGCGGCTGTGCAATCCCCACGGCACCGCCGTCGCCGGCGCGGTCGCGGGCACCACCCTCGGCGTCGCCCCCGAGGCGGAGATCGTCGACGTGAAGATGGTGGAGTGCCGGAAGCTCCGCGGCACCATCGACGCCATCGTGCGCGGCACCCGGTGGGTCATCGCCGACCATGCCCGGCACCCCGGCACGCGCGCCGTTGCCAACTGGTCGTTCATCGCCGACACCAATTCCTCCATCCCCGCACTGGACTCCGCGGTCTCCGATCTCCGCGACGCCGGCATCCCCGTCGTCGTCTCGGCGGGGAACGTGGAGCGCAACGCCTGCCGGATCTCCCCGGCGAA
>JBBQJC010000135.1:0-8852 GCA_038325515.1 Gemmatimonadales bacterium
ATACCCGCTCTGCTGGAAGATGCGCAGCTTCCGCATCCGCTCGCGCGAGACGCGGCTCGCCGTGATGTTCGCCACGGCCCCCGAGTCGAAGGTCAGCCGCGCGTTGGCGATGTCCACGAAGGGCGTCAGCACCGGCACCCCCGCCGCGAGCACCGACGTCGCCTTCCCGCCGACGAGCGTGTGCACGAGGTCGATGTCGTGAATCATCAGGTCGAGCACCACCGCCACGTCGGCGCCGCGCGGATTGAACGGCGCCAGCCGGTCGCTCTCGATGAAGCGCGGATGGTCCACGTAGGGCAGCGCCGCGCGGATCGCGCGGTTGAACCGCTCCACGTGCCCGGTCTGCACGATCGCCCCCTGCTCGGCGGCCAGCGCGAGCATCGCGTCGGCCTCCTCGAGCGTCACGGCGATCGGCTTCTCGATCAGCGCGTGGATCCCGCGCGACAGCACCCGCGTCGCCACGGCGAAGTGCGCCGGCGTGGGGACGACGATCGTCACCGCGTCCACGACGTCGAGCAGGGCGTCGAGGCTGTCGAAGGCCCGAACGCCGAGCTCCGCCGCGACCTGCGCCGCGCGCTCCGGCCGCGACTCGAAGAAGCCGGCGAAGTCCGGTCCCTGCATGTCGCGCAGGATCCGGATGTGGTGGATCCCCAGCCCGCCGGCCCCGATGACGCCGGTCCGGACACGCCGGCTCAGGCGACCACCCCGCGGCCGCTCTCCTCGATGAAGCGCAGCAGGTCCTGCACCTCCGGGAACGGCTTCAGCTCCGCCGCCGCCTTCTCCTTCGCCTGCGTCACGTTCAGCTCCGAGCGGAAGAAGAGCCGGTACGCGCGCTTCAGCTCGCGGACGACCTCCTCCGGAAAGTTGTTGCGCTGCAGTCCCACACTGTTCAATCCGTACAGCTTGATCGGGTTGCCCACCGCCTTCACGAACGGCGGCACGTCCTGCGAGATGCGCGAGCAGCCGCCGACGAAGGCATACTTGCCGATCTTCACGAACTGGTGCGCCGCGCTCATCCCGGCGATGATCGCCTTGTCCCCCACCGACACGTGACCGGCGAGCTGCACGCTGTTCGTCAGGATCACCCCGTCCCCCACATGACAGTCGTGGGCGAGGTGCACGTACGACATGATGAAGCAGTTCCTCCCGATCGTCGTCTTGAACGACTGCGTCGTCCCGCGATTGATCGTCGAGTACTCGCGGATGGTGGTTCCCTCGCCCACCTCCACCGTCGTCTCCTCCCCCTGGAACTTCAGATCCTGCGGGTCGCCCCCCAGGATCGACCCCGAGCCGACCTTCACGTCGCGGCCGAGGATGACGTTGCGCTCCAGCGTCACGCGCGGCGCGATCGTGCACCCGTCGCCGATCGTGCACCCCTCGCCGACGATGGTGAACGCGCCGATCGAGACGTCGGCGCCGATCCGGGCGTCCGGACTGACGATCGCCGACGGATGGATGCCGCGGGAGGAAGTCATCGGGCCCGCACCATGGCGCCCATCTCGGCCTCGGCCACGATCTCCCCGTCCACTTTCGCGACGCCGTGCATCTTGCACATCGGCCCGCGCACCTGCAGCAGCTCGATCTCGAAGCGGATCTGGTCGCCCGGCTTCACCGGCCTCCGCCACTTCACGTTGTTCAGCGAGGTGAAGTAGACGACCTTGTCCTCCGGGTTCGGCATCGTCCCCATCAGCAGCATCCCCCCCACCTGCGCCATCGCCTCGATGATCAGCACCCCCGGCATGATCGGATGCCCGGGGAAGTGCCCCTGGAAGAAGGGCTCGTTGATCGTGACGTTCTTGATCCCCACGATCCGCTTGTCGGGCACGATCTCCAGCACGCGATCCACGAGCAGGAACGGATAGCGGTGCGGCAGCACCTTCATGATCTCTTCGATACCGAGCACGTTCGTCTCCTGCGACAACGAGGCCTGCAGCGCGCGCACGAACAGCACCGTGCCGCGATGACTGGGTTTATGCGCCACGATCCGCGCCTTGAGGCGCGTCCCGGCGAGCGCGAGGTCTCCCACACAATCCATCATCTTGTGCCGCACGAACTCGTCGGGCGATCGCAGCGCATTCTCCACCACGCCGTGCTCGTCGAGCACCACGGCGTTCTGCGTCGACGCGCCCTTGATCAGCCCGCGAGCCCGCAGCGGCTCCACCTCCCGCACGAACCCGAAGGTGCGGGCCCACGACAGCTCGGCGGCGAAGCTCTCCGCCGTGATCGTCGCGGCGTAGCGCTGCACCCCGATCAGAGGATGGGGGAAGTCGATCGTCACGTCCAGCTCGAGCGCGTCGGCCGGATAGCCCTCGTAGACGGAATCCCCGTCCACGACGCGCACCGGCGCCGTGAGCCGGGCGACGGGCGACCGCCCGGGTTGACCCTTCAGCCCCGCGGCGAGCAGCGCCTCGGCGAAGGGGCCGGCGCTGCCGTCCATGATCGGCGGCTCGGGTCCATCCAGCGAGATCACGAGGTCGTCGATGCCGAGTGCCGCCACGACCGCCAGCACGTGCTCCACGGTGTGCACGGCGTTCGGCTCGTGCCCGAGCTGCGTGCGTCGCTCCGTGAGCACCGCGCTCTCCGCCCGGGCCGGGATGCGAGCCGCACCCGCCAGGTCGCGCCGCGCGAAGACGATCCCGGTGCCCGGCGGCGCCGGCTGGAACTCGAGGGTGCACGCCACGCCCAGATGGAGGCCGACGCCCGACACGGCGCCGGCCCGCTCGATCGTGCGGCGCATCAGCGCGTCTCCCCGGAAACGAGCCGCTCGAGCGCCCGCAGCAGCGCCGGCAGGCGGAACGACGCCGCCTGTGCGCGAAGGGCCTCGCGGTGCGGGCGCGCCGGATAGCCCGACCAGGTCTCCCCCGCCGGCACGTCACCGAAGACGCCGGCCTGCCCGGCAATCCGCGCCCCCCGTCCGATCGTGACGTGCCCGGCGATCCCCGCCTGCCCCGCCAGGATGACCCCGTCCTCCACGCGCGCCGACCCCGCGACCCCGACCTGCGACATCAGCAGACAGAGCCGCCCGATCCGCACGTTGTGTCCGATCTGCACGAGGTTGTCGATCTTCGTCCCCGCCCCGATCACCGTGTCGTCGATGCTCCCCCGGTCGATCGTCGTGTTCGCGCCGATCTCCACGTCCGACTCGACGATACAGCGGCCGACGTGCGGGATCTTCTCGTGCGCCCCGTCGCGAAACACGTAACCGTAACCGTCGGAGCCGAGTCGCACGCCCGCATGCGCGCGAACGCGGTCGCCGATCACCGTCCCCGGATACAGCGTCACCCCGGGAAAGAGGTGTGCGTCGTCGCCGATGGTCACCCCGGCGCCGACGACGACGTGCGCGTCGATGCTGGTGCGGGCGCCCACGCGCGCCCCCTCGCCGACCACCGCGTACGCGCCGATCGCGACCTCCTCTCCGATCACGGCGCCGCGGCCGATGACTGCGGTGGGGTGCACCCCGGCCTCGTGCGCCGGCGGCGGGTAGAGCGTGCCGAGCAGCGAGAGCATCGCGTCGTGCGGCTTGTCCACCACCACGCGCGCCAGCTCCGAGCCCGGCGTGCCGGCGAGCGCCGGCGAAACGAGCAGCACTCCCGGCTGGCTCGCGGCCAGCAGCGGCGCATACCGGGCGCTGGCGAGGAAGGTGACCTGGTGACGCTCCGCCCGGTCGAGCGGAGCGACCTCCGTCACGCTCGCGTGCGGATCGCCGTGGAGCGTGCCGCCCACGGCCTCCGCAATGGCCGCGGCGGTGAGGACCCCATGGCCCTCACCGCCGGCAGCTCGTCCTGCTGGTCGTGCAACCACTCGTCAGTCGAGCGGCGGCGTCTGCGGACGCGTCACGCCGGCGGGCGCCGGAGCCGCCGAACCGGCCGGCTTCGCCGTTGCGGGCATGCCCGCACGCAGCTTCGCCAGCACCCGGTCGTTCAGATTGAGGTTCTTGTCGTACGCGACGATCGGCGAGCCCTGATCGAGGTTGAAGACGAAGGTGTAGCCTCCCTCGACACGCACCTCCTCGATCGCCGCCTTGACGCGATCCAGGATGGGCTGGATCAGCTCCGCCTGCCGGGACTGCGCCTTCTGCTCCAGATCCCGCGTGCGCGACTGGTAGCCGGCCTCGCGCGCCTGCAAGTCCTTCCCCTGCGCCTCGCGCGCCGTCGCCGACAGCGACGCCTGCTTCTTCTCGAACGCGGCGACCATCGCGTTGAGCGAATCGCTCATCCGCTTGATCTCGTTGCGGTAGACGTTGGTCTCCTTCTCCCACTGCGCCTCGGCCTCGGCGCGGCCGGGCGCCTGCTCGAGCAGGACGTTGGACTGGATGTACGCGAACTTCTGGCCGCTCTGGGCGGCGGCAGCGCCGCTCAGGACGGCGACGAGGGCGAGCGCGACGGACGTCGCGCGAAAAAACACACGCATTGAATCTCCAGGTTAGAAGAGCTGACCGAGCTTGAAATGCAACTGCCACTTGGGCGCCTTGACGCCCTTCTCATCCGTACGATCGAACCCGTACCCCAGGTCGAGGCCGAGGGGTCCGAGCGGCGTGACGACCGAGCCGCCCACGCCGGCGCCCCGATACAGCCGCGACGGGTTGAAGTCCTGCGGACGCGCCCAGATGTTGCCCGCGTCGAAGAAGGCGTCGAGGTTGAGCTGCTGGTTGAATCGCAGGTTCAGCTCGACGGTGTTCGAGTAGAACGCGCTCCCGTACGACGTCGCCAGCGCCTGCTGCCCCGTGCTCGACGAGATGTAGCCGTTCGGCGTGATCGAGAACTCGTCGTAGCCGCGCAGCGGCTCGCCGTACTGCACGCCGCCCAGGGAGAACTTCTGCGAGACGAAGAAGCCGCCCGGATCGCCGAACACCGCGCCCGCCCGCGCCGAGAGGCCGAGCGAGATCGTGATCGGCTCCGTGCCCGGAGCCCCGCCGCCGAACTGGTAGAGCGATGCGTAGTGCCGGATCTCCCCCGTGTAGCGCGTGTACGCCGCGCCGCCGAGGAAGCCGTTGAACTGCGCGCTCAGCATCTGGTGCCCGCCGTCCGTCGGGAAGGGGAGCCCGATGCGCGTGTCGTGGTCGAACGAGAGGCCCAGCGTGGAGCGCGCGCAGGTGACCACGCCGCAGTTGATCGTGCTCACCAGCCCTTCCCCGCCGTAGTTCACCCGCTCGGCGCCGTACGAGACGAAGAGCCGCGAGAAGCGCGAGCCGGCCAGCGGGAAGCCCACCTGGACCTGGCCGCCGACGCGCGTCTGGCGCCCGACGTCGCGCACGTAATAGCGCGTCTGCGAGTGGTACGCCGTGACCGTCCCCGAGTACTGCGACTCCGCGATGAACGGATCGCTGTACGTGAGGCTGAAGTCGTTCACGTATTGCCCGAACTGCCAGTTGAGCGAGCCGCGCTTGCACTGGCCGAACAGGTTGGGCTGGTCGAAGCCGATGAACCCGCCAACGCCGGCGCCCTGACCCACCGAGGCGCCGAAGTTCACGTTGCCCGTCCGCTTCTCCTTTACGCGGAAGATCACGTCCACGTCGCCGTTGTCGTTCGCCGGCTTCGTGTCGGGCGCGGGGAGCGGGGTCTCGAAGAAGCCGAGGTTGCCGATGCTCTGGTAGCTGCGGATCAGCGCGTCGCGGCGGAACACGTCGCCCGGCACCACGAAGATCTGATTGCGGATGCACGACTCGGAGGTGACGTCGTTGCCGAGCACCTCGACCTTGTTCACGATGGCCGGCGTCTTCTCGTCCACCTCCCAGCGGAGATCGACGGTGGGCACGGAGTCGGGACCGGCGAGCCGGCGCACGACCACGGGGTGCACGCTCGCGTAGATGTAGCCTTCGTTCGCGTAAGCCTCGCCGA
This sequence comes from Gemmatimonadales bacterium, assembly GCA_038325515.1. GTDB lineage: Bacteria > Gemmatimonadota > Gemmatimonadetes > Gemmatimonadales > Gemmatimonadaceae > AG11. The sequence goes on from JBBQJC010000135.1 coordinate 5,838, forward strand.
CGCGGCGCGTAGCATCCTCCCACCGCGCCTGGTCGAAGTAGTCGCGATCGTCGGCGCCGCGGGTCGCGCGGAGGATCCCCTTCACCGCCCCCGTCAGCGACGCCGGCTGCGAGCCGAACGGATAGAAGCGGGAGATGTCGTCGTTGGAGAAGTGGCGGCTCCCCGTGACCTCGAAGGTGCCGATGCGGTAGCGCGGCCCCTCCTTGACGGTGATGTCCACCTGCGCCTTGCCCCGCGCCCGGTCCACCTTGAGCGTGTCCTTCAGCACCTGGGCATCCAGATAGCCCTTCGTCCCGTAGAAGGCCGGGATCTTCTCGCTCACGTCCGCCGCGTACTTGTCGGCGTCGAGCTCACCCTTCTTGAACCACCAGAACCCCTCCGGCTGCGTGCTCATCGCGCTCACGACGGCCTTGTCCGACACCCCCGCGTTACCGGCGATGTTCACCCCGGACACGGCGAGACGCCGTCCCTCGGAGACCCGGAACATCAGGCTCACCTGGCCATTCACGACCGTCGTCTCCGGCTTCACCGCGGCGAGGTAGTAGCCCTCCGCCTGGTAGAGCGAGTCGATCCGCTGGACCGACCGCGCGACCTGCGCCGGGTCGAGAGGCCGTCCCACGAGCAAATCCACCCGGTCGCGCACGCTGCTCCGCGACACACGGTCGGTGCCGCTCACGTCCACGGCGCTCAGGAGGGGCCGCTCGCGCATCGCGAAGACGAGCATCGCCCGCGTGGCTCCGGCACTCAGCTCGCAGTTCGCCTGGACGTCGTCGAACTGTCCCGTCGCGTAGAGCGCCTTGATGGCGCGCGTGAGCTCGCGGTAGTTGATGGGCCCCGGCACGAGGCCGGTCTCCGCACGCAGCGAAGCATCCTGCGTGCGCACGGCGCCGCGGAAGGCAATGGTATCGGGTGTCGCGCAGCGCCCAGCTACGGTGGGCTCCTGCGCACGCGCCGTCGCCCCCACACAAAGCAGGGCGACGGCGTAAGAAAGCAGACGTCGCATATCGGGTAATATACACAGGAAAAGGCCGGCTGGGTCCCCTGACTTGGACCCAGCCGGCCCCTGGCGGGTTGCCGCCCTGATTCCTCCGGCGACTGGCTACGCGTTCGTGGCGCTGGATAGCGTCTTGAACTCGAGCTTCGAGCCGTCCGCCGCGACGTCCACCTCGATCTCGTCGCCCCGCGTGAACTCGCCAAGGAGGATCTTCTCCGAGAGCGGGTCCTCGATGAACTTCTGGATGGACCGCTTCAGCGGGCGCGCCCCGTACGCCTCGTCGTAGCCGTTCTTCACCAGCAGCTCCGTCGCGGCCTCGCTCAGCCGGATCGTCAGCTCGTCCTCCGCCAGCCGCTTCCGGACGTCCTTCAGCAGGATCGAGACGATCTGGGCGATGTGCTCCCGGCTGAGCGGATGGAAGACGATGACGTCGTCCAGCCGGTTCAGGAACTCGGGGTTGAACACCACCTTCAGCTCCTCCTTCACCTTCTCCTGCATCCGCTCGAAGCTCTGCGTCGTGTCGCCGGTGGTGAAGCCGAGCCCCTTCCCCTTGGTGATGTCCCGGGCGCCCACGTTGGACGTCATGATCACGACGGTGTTCTTGAAGTCGATCTGGCGGCCGTAGTTGTCCGTGAGATGTCCCTCGTCCAGTACCTGCAGCAGGATGTTGAACACGTCCGGGTGCGCCTTCTCGATCTCGTCCAGCAAGATCACCGAGTAGGGCTTGCGACGGATCGCCTTGGTGAGCGTGCCGGAGTCCTCGTAGCCCACGTAGCCCGGCGGGGCGCCGATGAGACGCGACACGGAGAACTTCTCCATGTACTCGCTCATGTCCACGCGGATCAGCGCCGACGGGTCGGCGAACAGGAACTTGGCCAGCGAGCGCGCCAGCTCCGTCTTCCCCACCCCGGTCGGACCACTGAAGATGAACGAGCCGATGGGACGGTTCGGGTCCTTGAGACCGGCGCGGCTGCGCCGAATGGACCGGCTGATCGCCTTGATGGCCTCGTCCTGGCCGATCACGTTCAGGTGCAGCTCGTCTTCCATGCGCAGGAGGCGCGCGGTCTCCGCCTCCTGCAGGCGGGTCACGGGGATGCCCGTCCACCGGCTGACGATGAAGGCGATCTCCTCCTCGCCGAGCACCGGGCGGTGCGACTGGCGCCGCTGCTCCCACTCCTCCTGCTTCTTGCGGATGTCGCCCTGGATCTCGCGCTCCGTGTCCCGCAGCGACGCCGCCCGCTCGAAGTTCTGGTCGCGGACCGCCGTCTCCTTCTCGGTGTTCACGCGCTCCAGGTCGGCCTTGAGCGCCGCCACCTCCGGTGGCGGAGCCTGCGCCGCGAGCCGCGCCCGCGCCCCGGCCTCGTCGATCACGTCGATCGCCTTGTCGGGCAGGAAGCGGTCGGTGATGTAGCGCTCCGACTGCTTGGCCGCGAGCAGCAGCGTGGCATCGGGGATCGTCACGCGGTGGTGATCCTCGTACTTCTTCCGCAGCCCCTTGAGAATCTCGACGGTCTCCTCGATCGAGGGCGGATCCACGACCACGGTCTGGAAGCGGCGCTCGAGCGCCCCGTCCTTCTCGATGTACTTGCGGTACTCGTTGAGCGTGGAGGCCCCGACGCACTGCAGCTCGCCGCGAGCCAGCGCGGGCTTCAGCATGTTGCTCGCGTCGATCGCCCCCTCGGCCGCCCCCGCACCGACGAGCGTATGCAGCTCGTCGATGAACAGGATGACCTGCTTGTTCTGGGCGATCTCGTTCATCACCGCCTTGAGCCGCTCCTCGAACTGGCCGCGATACTTGGTGCCGGCGATCACCGCCGCCATGTCGAGCGACAGCACGCGGTTGTCGCGCAGCGACTCCGGGCACTCGCCATTGGCGATGAGCTGGGCCAGCCCCTCGACGATCGCCGTCTTGCCGACACCGGGCTCGCCGATCAGCACCGGGTTGTTCTTCTTGCGGCGCGTCAGCACCTCCATCACCCGCTCGATCTCCTTGGCCCGCCCGATCGTCGGATCGAGCTGCC
>JBBQJC010000136.1:0-8842 GCA_038325515.1 Gemmatimonadales bacterium
GGGGTGAACCGGCGGCCGGCCATGGGGGGGGAATTTGCAGGCGGCGCGGGGGCGGGGACAGCCGCCGCGCGGAGTCTGGGGGGGGGAGACCGGGGTGGGCGCCAAACTGCTCCCGATCGACCCCGAACACCGAACTCCTCACGCGTCGCCATCCCGGGACCTCGACGGTCAGCTACGCCGTGCCCGCCCCTCCGCCTCCCGCACTCGCCCGATCGCCGTCAGCATTGCCCGGGCCTTGTTCTCCGTCTCCTGCCACTCGCTCTCCGGGACCGAGTCCTGCACGATCCCCGCGCCGGTCTGGACCGACGCCACACCGTCGGCGATGACGCAGGTGCGAATGGTGATCGCCAGGTCCATCCGCCCTCCGCCCGCTCCGATGTAGCCGACCGCCCCCGCGTAGGCGCCGCGGCGCTCGGGCTCCAGCTCGTCGATGATCTCCATCGCCCGCACCTTGGGCGCGCCGGTCATCGTGCCGGCGGGGAAGGTCGCGCGGAAGGCACCCAGCGCGTCCACGCCGGGCCGCAGCCGGCCATCCACCTGGCTGACCAGGTGCAGCACGTGCGAGTATCGCTCGACGGTCATGAAGTCGCTCACCTCGACGCTGCCGTATTCGGCGATGCGACCCACGTCGTTGCGGCCGAGGTCCACGAGCATCACGTGCTCGGCCCGCTCCTTCTCGTCGGCGCCGAGCTCCTCCGCCATCGCCTCGTCCGCCTCCGGGGTGGCGCCTCGCGGGCGCGTGCCGGCGATCGGGCGCACCGTCACCCGCTGGTTCTGCACGCGCACCAGCAGCTCGGGCGAGCTCCCCACCAGCTCCATCCCGTCGAGCACCAGATGGTACATGTACGGCGACGGGTTGAGCGCGCGCAGCGCCCGGTACAGCGAGGTCGAGGAGAAGTCGAAGGGGACGCGGATGCGGCGCGCCAGCAGCACCTGGAACGCGTCGCCGGCGACGATGTACTCCTTGATGCGGTCCACGTCGCGGAGGAACTTGTCGTGCTGGTACGACGACTCGCCCACCGCCGGCGCAGCGTCCGTGCGCAGGTCGAGCGGTGGGAGTGCGAGCGGCGCGCGCAGCCGCGCCATCGCCGCGCCGATGCTCTCCAGCGCGCGCTCGTAGAGCGGACGCAGCGCGGCGTCGCCGGTGTCGTCGCCCACCGGCACCCCAACCACCACGCGCGCCTGCGCGCGCAGGTTGTCGATGATGACGACCGCATCGGTGAAGACGAACAGGGCGTCAGGCGCCGCGTCGCCGCGCGGCGGGGGCGACGGAAGCCGCTCGATCAGCCGCACGACGTCGTAGCTGAAGAAGCCCACCGCCCCGCTCCAGAAGGCGCCCAGCTCGGGTACGTCCACCGGCGGATGGGCGCGCACGAGCGCGTCGAGATCGTCCAGCGGGCTCGCCGGCGTGCGCGCGCCATGCCAGCCGACGGCCGGCGTCCAGTCCTCGACCACCCCGTCGCGCAGCCGCCACGCCCCGCGCGGGGCGCTTCCGAGAAAGGTGTAGCGTGACCAGGTCTCCCCCCCGGCGGGCGCGGACTCCAGCAGGAAGGCGAACGGTCCCTCGCGCAGCTTGGCGAAGGCGGTCACGGGCGTGTCGGTGTCGAGCAGGCAGTCGCGCCAGATGGGCACGAGGTGGCGGGCGCGTGCGCGGGCGCGGAATTGGTCGAAGCTCATGGAGTGCTCGTGCGTGCTTGTCCGCCGACTGGACGACGGCGAACTTTCGTTGATGCAACGCCTGCTCGCCGCGGCATGGGCCGCCTGCGGATTGTTCCTGGGACTCGTGCCGCACGCGGCGCATGCCCAGGCCTGGAACGACGCGCGCTCCCGCGCCCTCGTGGAGCGCGCCACCGAGCGCCGAGCGCAGCAGCTCGCCGACACGGGGCTCAAGGACTACCGCGCTGTCGCCCACGGGTACGTCACCTTCCTCGCCGCCCTCGGCGATGCCGAGCCGCCCAAGGTGGTGAAAGCCGACGAGCTCGTGAACGAAGTCTATTGGCTCGCGCCCAGCTACAGCAAGCAGCGCATCGTCGGACGGCGCGACACCCTCCTCCTTCCCACCGACATCGCCTACCACCGCGACCATCTGGGGATCGTCCAGAACAACTTTCCGGCGATCATCCGCCTCGGTGACGGGGACGAGGTGCGCGACGTCCCGCACCCCCTCTCGCCCGCGGGGCTCGGCAACTACGACTTCGCGATCAGCGATTCCCTGAGCTTCAACCTCCCGGGCCGGCGCATCCAGGTCTACGAGGTGAAGGTGCGCCCGCGCGACGACCGGCAGCCGCGCATCGTCGGCGCCATCTACATCGACCGCGAGGACGCCCAGGTCGTGCGGATGGCGTTCAACTTCACCCGCGCCGCCTTCAAGGACGAGGCGCTCGAGGACCTGTTCGTCGTCGTCGAGAACAGCCTCGTCGGGACGCGGTTCTGGCTGCCACGCAAGCAGGAGATCGAGATCCGCCGAGGGGGGACCTGGCTGGAGTATCCCGTGCGCGGTGTGATCCGCGGCCGCTGGGAGATCGGCGACTACCAGGTCAATACCGGGCTGACGCCCGCCTTCTTCGCGGGGCCCGAGATCGTCCTCGCGCCGCGCCCCGCGCAGGACACCTTCCACTTCCGCGGCCGCATCCTCGACAGCCTCCCGTCGGACGTCCGCGCCGTGACCGACGCCGACATCGCGAAGGTGCGCGAGGAGGCGCGCTCGCTGGTCCGCGCCCAGGCGCTCCAGCGGCCGCAGCGCTTCATGCTCTCGGCGGGGAGCGTCTCCGACTTCGTGCAGGTGAACCGGGTGGAGGGGCTTGCCCTCGGCGGCGGTCTCGCGACGCGCTTCGGCGGCGGCTTCGGTGCGCGCGCGAAGGCACGCTACGGCATCGACGACCGCGCGGTGAAGGGGATGGGCGCGCTCGAATGGCAGTCCCCGGTGTGGGGAGTGCGCGCGTGGGGCGCCAGCGACTTCCGCGAGATGCGCGACCAGCAGGAGCGGTCGCGCGCGATGAACTCCCTCGCCGCGCAGGAGTTCGGGAGCGACGCGACCGATCCCTACAAGTCGGAGGCGTTCGGCGTGGGTCTCGATCGCCGGGCATTCATGGGGATGAACCTTCGCCTGGACCTCACGCGCGAGCGACAGTCCGCATTGTCGGTCCACGCGGCGCCGGCGTGGGGCTCGTACGAGCCGACGATCCCCGCGAATCCGCTTCGCGCGCTGCGCCTGTCGATCGCCGGCGAGCGGCCGACCACGCTCTCCCTGTTCGGCACCGAGTTGCGCGCGAGTGGCGAGCTGCGCCTGAGCCGCCTGACGACGAGTGATGCGCTCCTCCCCATCGCCTCAACGCTCGGGCGTGCCTTCGCCTCGGTGTGGATCGAGCGCCCCTTCGGAGACGGCCGCCTCGTCCTGCAGACCGCGGGCGGCGCGGTCGGCGCGACGGGGCTCATCCCTCGACAGGAGCGCCTCTACTTCGGCGGGCCGGCGAGCGCGCCCGGCTACGGCTTCCACGACCTCTCGACCGTCGCCGGCATCACGCAGCGCGCCGAGTGGCGCTTCCCCGTCCGCGCGCCGGCGATCGCGCTCGGCCGCTTCGGTCGCGTTCCCCCGACGGCGACCCTCGCCCCCTTCCTGCAGGGGACGCTCGTGCGCGAGGCCCTCACCACCGGGGTGGCGCATCCGACCGGGGTGTACCCGAGTGCCGGCATCGCGGTGCAGCCCTTCTTCGACCTGATGCGTCTCCAGCTCGCTCGCGGCCTCAGGAACGGCGGCTGGTCGTTGAACGTCGACGTGTCGCGGGAGTTCTGGGGGATCCTGTAGGGAGAATTCAACAGCGAGGAACGGATCTGACGGATTCGACGGGAACTGCCGGTGAGACGCATGTGCCGCTCGACACTCGCCGACCGGTCCCGTGAGATCCGTCGAACCCGCTCCTTGCAGTCGCCTCGGCAGAAGCAACAGCGAGGAGCGAATCTCGCGAATGAACCGAAAGCGGCGGAAATCCGAATCGATGAGTCATTCGGAATCTTTCGGTCTATTCGCACGATTCGTTCAACGCTGTCGCGGCACGCGCGGCAATCTGATCCTTGTCGCGATGCACCGGTGACGTGGACGGATGCATGGGCTGCTACCATGCGCCCGTGTCCATCGCCCTCGAGCTCCCGGTCCCCTCGGCCGACTTCACACGGGTCGACCCCCGCGCCATCGCCTCGCTCGCAGAGCGGTGGGCGCGACGGCATCGCGTCCTCCCGGTGGGAGTGGAAGGCGACACCCTCGTCGTCGCCACGGCGGACCCGCTGGACCTGGACGCCGAGCGCACTGTCTCCTTCGCCACCGGCCACAAGGTGCGTTGGGTGTCGGCAACGGCCGAAGAGCTCGCCCGGCAGCTCGACCGCTGGTACCCCGACTCGGCAGCCGCGCCGCTCGACACACTCGCCCCCTCCCTCGAGGTGCAGCACCTAACCTTCCACGCCGACGAGGGCTCGGCGAGCCCGGACGAGGACGCCGGCGCGTCGGTGATCCGTCTGGTGGACTCCCTGCTCGCCGACGGTATCGGCAACGGGGCGAGCGACATCCACCTCGAGCCGGAGGAGCAGGGAATTGCGGTGCGACACCGCATCGACGGAGTGCTGCGACAGGTGCGCATCTTGCCGCGCAGCGTGGCACCTGCGTTGGTGTCGCGGGTGAAGATCCTCTCGGGGCTGGACATCGCGGATCGCCTGCGCCCGCAGGACGGGCGCGCCCGCGTCGCCGTCGGCGGAAGCATCGTCGACCTGCGCGTCTCCACCCTCCCCGCGTCGCACGGGGAGAAGATCGTCGTGCGCGTCCTGGACGGCAGCGCCGCGCTCCGCTCGCTCGACGTCATCGGCTTCGGCCCGCCGGAGCTCGCCCGCATCCGCGCGCTGCTCGAGCAGCGCGAGGGGCTCATCCTCGTCACCGGGCCGACGGGCTCGGGCAAGACGACCACGCTCTACGCGGCGTTGCGCGAGGTACAGCGCCGCGGGGTGAACGTGGTGACGGTCGAGGATCCCATCGAGTACCGCCTGCCTGGCATCGTTCAGGTGCAGGTGCACGAGCGCGCCGGACTCACCTTCGGGAAGGCGCTCCGCTCCATCATGCGGCAGGATCCCGACGTCATCCTCGTCGGCGAGATCCGCGACCGCGAGACGGCGGAGATCGCGATGCAGGCATCGCTCACCGGCCACCTCGTCCTCTCCACCCTCCACACGAACGACGCCGCCAGTGCCGTCACCCGGCTCATCGACATCGGCGTCCCGGCCTATCAGATCGCGACCTCCGTAAAGGGGGTCATCGCCCAGCGGCTCGTGCGCCGGGTCTGCCGCGCCTGCTCGGCGGCCGGGTCCAGCTGTGCCGAGTGCGATGGCACCGGCTACCGCGGCCGGCTCGCGATCGCCGAGATCCTCGTCAGCTCCGGAGAGTTCGAGCGCCGAGTGGCGTCGGGGGCGCCCACCGAGCAGCTCGCCGAGGCGGCGCGCGCCAACGGATGCGTCTCCCTCTGGGACTCCGGTTCGGCGCTCGTCCGCGGCGGCGAGACGACGATCGAGGAGCTGCGCCGGGTGGCGGCGGAGCCGGTGCGTCTGGTCGCCGAGCCGCTCGTCCCGGTGGCCCGCGCCACCGCCGGCCTGCGCATCGGGTGGGTCCAGCACGCCGACGGCGGCACGCCGGAGCACGACCTTGCCGCGTACTGCGACCGCCGCCGCGAGGCCCGGTCGGCGGCCGGCTTGCTGGAGCCGGCGGTGGAGGTCGTCCACCTCTCGCCTCTCGAGCTCCGCGAAGGGACGTACGATCCCCTGGACGCCATCGTCTGCTCTCCTCCGCTGCTCCGGAGCGCGGGGCGCGAGGGACACACGTCTGGCCGCGCGCTGGTGGTGGCCCTGGCGGCAGCGGCGGACAGCGGCGAGACTCTCCGCACGCTGGCGCGCGACGCCGATCTCGTCGTCCCGCTCGCGACACACGGACGCGTCCTTCTGGCCGCCGTCCTTGCCCTGCTGCGCTGGCGCGCGCGATGAGCCGGCTCGGCGGACGGACCCGAGACGGGGAGGGAGTGCATGGCGACGGTGAACGTGGGGACGATCGATGCGTACGTCGTCTCCAGCGATGGTGCGGCGCTTCAGGTGCTCGCCATGCAGCGCGCGGAGGACACGCGGTGCCCAGGGGCGTGGGAGATCGTCCACGGGCGCATCGAGCCGGGCGAGGAGCCCGAGGAAGCCGCCCTCCGCGAGGTGGGCGAGGAGACCGGGCTCGCCGTGCGCCGGCTCTACAACGTGAACGTCCAGCCCTTCTACCTGCACCGCACGCGGAGCGTGGAGCTGTCCGTCGGCTTCGTCGCCTTCGTGGACGCTGGTGCCGAGCCGGTGCTCGGGCCCGAGCACGTGCGCTGCGAATGGCTCTCGGTAGCCCGGGCGATGGAGACCCTCTATTGGCCTCGCGAACGCTCGGGGCTGCTGGAGGCCGTGCAGCTCTTCAGCAGCGGCGCCGCCCTCGAGGGAGAGGACGTCCTGCGCATCCGCTGACGCCGGCTGCCGAGCGTTGCTACCTCGGCACTCGATGCTCGGAGGTGCGCAGCACGTTCGAGACCTCGGGACAGTTCGGCTTCACGCGCACGCTCTTCGCCGGGATCCCCACGTACACGTGATACGCGCGCACGTCCTTCGTGGCCACCGCGCTCGCGCCCACCATCCCCTGCTCGCCCACGTGCACCCCGGCCAGCACCGTGGCGTGATACGTCACCCGGACGCCGTCCTCGAGCACCGTGAGCGCGTTGGTGACGTCCGCCTGCTCGACGATGCTGTGCGTGTGGCTGTAGATGTTCGCATAGTCGCTGATCGACACCTTGTTCCCCAGGCGGATCCCACCGCGATCGTCAAGCAGCACGTGGCGGTGCACGACGACGTCGTCGCCGACCTCCATGTTGTAGCCGAACGAGAACTCCACGTGCTGGAATGCCTTGAAGTTCTTCCCCACGCGCTTGAAGATGCGCGGCGCGAGGAGCTGGCGCAGCCGCACGCCGAGCTCCACGTTCTGCCCGCCCACCGGCAGCCGGTCGAACGAGTACCAGAGCCAGAGCAGCGGCTTCACGAGCTGGAAGCGCTCGTCGTCCACGTCCGAGTAGTACTCGGGCTCCAGCGTCACGTTGCGCGGATCGAGCGCCGAGAGCGCGAGCCGGGTGCCCAGGGGGAGCGTCTCGTCGGCGACGGCCTCCTCCCAGTTCGCCGCGTGCTCCGGATGGCTCAGCTCCGCGAGCACTTCGCGGCAGAGCACCGCGCGGTCCGCTGCCACGTCGGCGCCGGGGTTGGCGAGCCGGTGGGCGATGCGCTCCAGCCAGGCATCGGCGATCGGTGCATTCGCGCGGGGAGGCAACTTCTTGAGCGGAAGGTATGGCATGGCGTCGTGCTCTCGTTGGGCGCGCGTCGCGCGCGGTCGGTCACTAATCGTTCGAGTCGGCCAGAGATTCCCGGACGTCGGGCTCGGCAGCGTCCGTCGGCGATCCGTCGGGCCCGGCAGCGGCTTCCCCGGCAGCGGCGCCCTCGGGAGCCGCAATGGCAGCCTCCTCTCCCGCCAGCTCCGTCCGCCACGACGGCTGGTCGATCAGCGACATGAGTGCCTCCGCCAGCTCGTCCCGCCCCTGGTTCGTCTCCGCACTGAACGGGATCACCTGGTCGTCCTCCATCCGCAGCGCGACGGCGATGGCGTGCACGCGCTCGGGCACCTCGCGCGGGCGCAGCTTGTCGATCTTCGTCAGCACGATCACCGTCGGCACGCCGACCTCGGCGAGGAAGTCCAGCATCTGCAGATCCTCCTCGCTCGGATGATGGCGCGAGTCGAGGAGTTGCACCACCCCGCGCAACGCGGTCGAGGAGCGCAGGTATCCCTCGATGAGCGGGAGCCACTCCGCCTTGCGCGTCTTGGCGATCCGCGCGTAGCCGTAGCCCGGCAGGTCGGCCAGCACGAACCGGCCGTTCACGTTGAAGAAGTTGATCTCGCGCGTCCGGCCCGGCGTCTTGCTCACCCGCGCGAATGCCTTCCGCCGCACCAGCTTGTTCAGCAGCGACGACTTCCCCACGTTCGAACGCCCGGCGAACGCCACCTCCGGAAGATCGTTCGTCGGACGCCATCCATCCGCCGTCGCCATCGGGCCGATGAACTCCAGCGACTTGATCACGAGGGGATCCTTCCCGGCCCCCCCTCCCGCACCGCGCGGCGACAGGGGGCTCAATGCGCCACCATCGTCGCCGCGTCGCCGGCATCGCGCACGGGGAGCGGAATGCTCCGGGCGAGCGCCACCGCGAGCACCTCGTCCATCGAGCGAACGGGGTGGAACGTGATCCCCGCCTTCACCTCCGCCGGCAGCTCGTCGAGGTCGCGCGCATTCTCCTGCGGCAGGATCACGTCGGTGATCCGGTTGCGCAGCGCGGCGACGGTCTTCTCCTTCAACCCGCCGATGCCCAGCACGCGTCCGCGCAGCGTGATCTCGCCGGTCATCGCCACGTTGCCGCGCAGCGGGATCCCCGTGAGCGCGCTCACGATCGCGCAGGCGATCGCGATCCCCGCGCTCGGCCCGTCCTTCGGCGTGGCGCCGGCGGGGATGTGCACGTGGAGGTCGCGCGACCGCAGGAACTCGCGCTCGAGGCCGAACGTGCTCGCGCGTGCGCGCGCGTAGCTCAACGCGGCGCTCGCCGACTCCTTCATCACGTCGCCGAGCGTGCCGGTGAGCTGCAGCCGTCCACGGCCCGGCACCACGCTGACCTCTATCTCCAGCACGTCACCGCCAACGCTCGTGTACGCGAGCCCGGTGGCGACGCCGACCTTGTCCTCGAGGGTGCTGGCCTCCGGATC
>JBBQJC010000137.1:0-8752 GCA_038325515.1 Gemmatimonadales bacterium
CGCAGTGTGGGAGCTTCGCGGTCTGATGCTGGAAGCCAGGCCTCGGGCAGCCCCGCGTCCCGAAACCTGTCCTCCGACCTCGAACCTCTCACCTCTCACGCACCGTTCACGGTTCGCCTGCCGCTCGACGACCAGCCGCACCGCCCCCCCGAGCTGCGTGGCCGCGCCGGCGCGATCGCCCAGGACGATGAGCGCGCAGTCGCCATCGCGCGCCAGCCGGGTGAGCCGCACCGCGTTGGACTTGGAGAGGAGGGGCGCGCCGTCGAGCACCACGAGCGCGAAGGCACCGCTCCGCAGCAGCACGTCGGCGCACCAGGCGGCGCGCGCGGCGTCGTGCGGCCTGATCATCCACACCCCCTGCGCCTCGCCCAGATGGATCCAGTCGCGCGCGTCGAGGGTGCGTTGCGCGTCGATGTAGGCCACCCAGCCATGGGCGGCCACCGTCGTCTCGACGATGGCGCGGGCAATCGTCGTCTTGCCGCTCCCCGTGGCCCCCACGATCTCCGTGAGCCGCCCCCGTGGCACCCCGCCCCCCTGAAGCACGGCATCGAGCGCCGCGATCCCCGTAGGGAGCGCCGGCGCCGGGGGCGCCTGGGGGGGGAGAAGCTGGGTGAGCTCGGCGAGGGAGAGAGGCACGGGACCACGGTTCTTCGGTTATTCGGTTTACGGTTTTTCGGTTTACTGCTCCAGCATGCAGCGCAGATATCGCGCCGTTTACCGAACAAATACCGAAGATACAGAGCGCAGCAAGGAGCTTCGCGGAGAGCCTGGCCGGCCCGAGGGAGGCCGAAAACCGAAAAACCGAAAACTCAAAAACCGAACCGGCAAACCAGGAACCGAAAACCGAGAACCGGTCCTCGCCTTTCGCTATACTCCTGCCCGGTCCCCGCCCACACCCAGTATCTACCGAACGAATACCGAAACTGCAACCGCTGCCAACTCGGCAGCGACTGACAGCACCCCCCCGTCGATGCCCGTGCCCCGCGCCCCATTCCCGACTCGTGCCGGATGGCAAGTCGTTGCCGCACGGCTACTTCCAGCCCTCCTCCTGGGGGTGGCCGCCTTCTGGCTCGTCACCGCCCTCACCGAGCCGCCAGGACCCGGACTCGACCCGGACGCCATGTCCTACATGGGGGCCGCCGAGTCGGTCGCGGCCCACGGGACGTACCGGATCCCCGCCGCACCCTGGAGCAGCCGGGACAGCACCTCGGTGCTCGCGCACTTCCCTCCCGCCTTTCCTACGGTCATCGCCCTTCCGGTGCGGCTCGGGATGACGCCGCCGCAGAGCGCCCGCCTCATCGAGGCCGCCGCGGCCTTCGCCACCATCGTCATCCTCGTGCTGCTGGTCCGAGACGCGGCCGGGATCGCGGCGGGGATCGCTGTCGCGATGGCCCTCTTCGCCTCCTCGGCGATGTTCGAGGTCCATCTGTCGGTGCTGAGCGAGCCGCTCTTCCTCGCCTGCATCGCGCTCACCCTGCGGTCGATGGCGCGCGCGCCGGACCGCCCCCTGCGCGCCGGCACCGCCGCGGCGCTCGGCGCGCTCACGCGGTACGCGGGGGCGGGCATCGTGGGAGGCGTCGCGCTCTGGCAGCTCATCCCGCGCGGCGAGGAGACTCCCCCGCTCCGTACCCGCGTCGGGCGCGCCGCGATGGCACTGCTGCCGACGCTCCTGCTGCAGGGGATCTGGGTGCTGCGCACGAAACGGCTGAGCGGGACGGAGTCGATCCGCCACTTCGCGCTCTACGGCAAGCTCGAGCCGACGCTGCGCCAGGGAGGGGTGACGCTCGCCGCCTGGCTCCTCCCCGATCCGGGCGAGGAGCCGCTCGCGCACCGCCCCCTCATCGCGCTCGCGGCGGGGCTCGTCGTCGTGCTGCTCGTCTGGATGGGGACGCGGCGCGCCTGGCGCGCGCGGCGCGAGACGGAGCGCACGATGCTCGCATGGCGGCTCCTCGCCGCCTGCGCCACGCTGATCGTCGCCTACCTCGGCTTCATCATCGTGTCGCGGCTGCTCGCCGATCCGGGGATCCCGCTCGACCAGCGCATGCTCGCGCCATTCCTGCTCCTCGCGACGACGATGGCCGCCACGGCGATCGCGGTCTGGTGGCGCGGCGCCGCGCCGCGGAGCGCGCGCGCGATCACCGGCGCGGCGCTCGTCTGCTGGTGGGCCGCGAGCGTGTCGGTGCTGTCCGGACAGACCTCGTACGTGCTGACGTGGGGCTCCGACTTCGCGAGTGACCAGTGGCGTCGCAGCGAACTCCTCGACTGGGCGCGGCACGAGGGTGCGGCGTACCCGCTCTACACGAACTGGCCGGCCGCGGTGTACTTCCACCTCCATCGCCCGGCGCACGGCCTGCCGCGGCGCGGCGACGCGCGCGCGCTCGCCGCCTTCGCCGGCACGCTCGCCGCGCGCGATGGCCGCGCGCTCGTCTTCACGGTGCACGACGCCGAGTACGCCGCGCCCGACACGCTGCGGCGCATCCCGGGACTTCGCGTCGTCGCGACGACGACGGACGGTGTGGTGCTCGCTCCCGCGCTCGCGGCGCCTCGGCGAGGGGCCGCCCCGCTCCCCGTCAGCCGCCGGTGACGAAGCGCCGGACCACCGCCTCGGCAGCGGGGAGATATTCGCTCACCGGCGGCAGCCCGCCGTCGAGCATCGGACCGGCGCCACGGAGCACCTCGGCCACGTCGCGGTAGAGCACCGCCATGTCGAGGTGCTGCGCGGCGCACGCGTCGAGGTGCGGGAGGAGGAGCGCCGCGACGTCGTTGGCGTCCACGGTGTCGCCGCCGCGCCATCCGATGGACTCGAGCGCGACGACGAGCGCCTGGAGCCTGGCGTCCTGCTCGTCCTCGAAGTGACTGAACGGGGGGCGCCGGCTGTCGAGCGAGGCGCGCAGCTGGTCGGGCGTGATGTGGTCGCTCATGATCAGGGCTGGAGAGGGATGGCGGCGCTGGCGCGCGACGCCCAGCGCTCGGTGCCTTCTTGCAGCATGCGAAGCTGGCGGCCGAGCCGGTCGACGCGGGCCTGCACCAGCGGAGGGCCCGCGAGCAGGGGGGGCGGCTCGTCGACGGGCTCGGGCAGCGGCGCGGGGCGGCGGTCGGCAACGAGGGCGCTGGCGAGGTCGTCGAAGCCGACGGTCGCCGCGCGGGCGAACTGCTGGAGGGGCTCCGTGCGCGCCGCACTCCCGGAGTGGCGCGCGAGCGCCAGCGCCGCCGTGGACGCGGTGAAGCGCCGCGTGTAGGTGATGAGCGTCATGAGCGCCTCGAGCTCGCTCGCCGGGCCCTCGTACTCGCCGAGCAGTCGCTGGAACGACTCCTCGGCATTGTTGGATGCAAGACCGATGCAGCGCCGCGCCGCGCGGATCTGCTGCCCCGCCTGCTCGCTGCGGTCGCCGAACAGCCTGACGACGCAGTTGAGGTAGTCGCGATTGGCGCGCATCGCCGCGGCCATGTAGCCGGGAAAGCGCGTCCATTCCGGGCTGGGCCAGAGGAGCCGCGAGCCGGCGAGGGCGAGCACGCCCCCGAGCACTGTGTTGAACACGCGCACCTTCGCGAGATGCCAGTCTCCCGCGCTCGCCTCCGCCAGCAGGACGAAGGTGGGGGTGAGGAAGATCGAGTACACCGCGTAGTTCAGCGGCATCAGCGCGACGCACGCCGCGGCGAAGATGAAGGAGAGGACGAGGATGGCGCGCGGGTCGTGGAAGAGCGCGCCCAGCGCGGCGGTGAGGATGCCGCCGACCACGGTGCCGATCACGCGCTGCAGGGCGCGATGCGTCGTGGCGCCGGTGTAGGGCTGCAGGATGACGATCACCGTGATCGTGAGCCAGTAGCCGTGGGCGATGTCGAACAGTGACGCGAGGGCGACGGCGGCCGTGGTGACCACCGCGACGCGCGTTGCGTAGCGCAGGATGACCGACTCGGGGGTGAGGATGGCGCCGAGCGTCTCCAGCAGGGGCACGGGCTCGTCCAGCTCGTCGGCGACGCTCTCGATGGTGTGCGTCGTGAGGGGCCGATCGCCGTTGACCGCTTCCACGGTGCGCGACGCGGTGTCGGCGAACTGCGCGCTGCGGTCGAGGATGCTGGCGGCGTGGAGGTAGTGGACGCGCACATCGCCCAGCTCCCCTTCCTCGCGCGCCGAGACGATCGCGCGGAGCGCCGCGCCGTTGGCGGAGCGCGGGATGGGGGGGAGGTCCTTCTCCGCTTCGACGGCGAGGGCGACGGCGCGCGCGTGCGTCGCGAGCGCGGCAAGGGCATCGAGGAGGGCGCGCTGTGCCGCGGGGTCGCGGTGGCGGATGCGGATCGACATGATCGTGTCGCCCACGGCGACGACGTGGCCGAAGAGCTGGTCGGCGACCTCGCCGAGCACGAGGAGGCGCTCGCCGCGGCCGCTCGAGCCGGGTCGTCCGCGGCGCAGCGTGGTGAAGACCGCGCGCGCATGCTCGAGGGCGGCGCGCACCCTCGCGCTTCCCGCAGGGACCGTAGCGCCCTCGACCCCCGCCTCGCGGAATCCGCGGGCGACGTCGTCCACATAGTCGGCAAGGGCGCGATAGCACCCGGCCACGGCGACGCGCGCCGGACGGTAGGGGCGCAGGGGCCAGAGCACGAGCGCGATGAGCATCGCCCCCGCGCCTCCCACCACGACGAAGGCGCCGCGCACGAGCGCTTCACGCGGATGCGAGACGGGGAACGCGAGGGCGATGACGAAGCTGGAGAGGGACGCGCTGCCGATGCTGATCCCGGGGCTCCCCCACACGCGAGCCAGGCTGGCGAGGATCGCGACGAGGAAGGTGACGGGGATCGCGAAGGCGAGGCGGCTTCCCGCGAGGCTGCCCAGGGCGACGGTGCAGGCGGCGACGAGGGTGAGGATGCCCATCGTGCCGGCGCGGGTGCGATACGATCCCCCGCGGTCGGAGAGGGCGCCGCTGAAGCCCCCGAGACTCATCCAGGTGCCGCCGCCCAGGCCGAAGATCTGGTCGACGACGAGCGGGGCGACGGTCGCGACCGCGGCGCGGATGCCCGCGGCATAGGCGGGGCGGGCCCGCTCGAGCGCCGTCGCCTCGCGGACCGTCTTGATCGTGCGGTGGAACCGGACCATGTCGTCGAGCCTGAGAGCTGGGGCGGCAGGGTTCGAACCTGCAACTTCCTGGGTAACAGCCAGGCGGTCTGCCAATTGACCTACACCCCATCGGTACGTCAAACCGGGTGCCGCGCGAGCGGCCGTGCGAACAGCGGAAGAGCGAGCGTCTGGAGAGCTGGGGCGGCAGGGTTCGAACCTGCAACTTCCTGGGTAACAGCCAGGCGGTCTGCCAATTGACCTACACCCCAATGGCACGTCGGGACCTGCCGAAACGAAAAACGCCCACCGGACCGGAGTCTGGTGGGCGAGCAGCGCGACCTCGGTGCGCGTGCGGCTTAACCAGAGCTCCGGGAGGAGCGCCGATTGGAATTGCCGCGAGCGTTGTTCGAGTGCGAGATCATGGTTTGAGCATAGGAACGGGAGGGCGGCAAGTCAAGCGCCGTGAAGAGATGATCGGCGGCGCGCGCGCGAACTTGAGCGAGGGATCCTGCGCATGGTCGCGCGCGCCGTGAACCGCGAGGAGCGGATTGAACGGATGCCACGGGAACTGCCGGTGCTCCTGCGCGCCGCCGGGCCGGCCGCGCGCTGCGACGATCGGCCCACACAAGCGCTGATCATCGGCTTGCACGACCGCTGGCCAGCCGCCTCACGCGCGCGTCCATCGGCCGGATTCATGTGTGTCGTCGCATCGGCGTGCCCGCGTGGCGCGCCGGCACGATCACTTGCACAGAGCCGAGCATCCACGCTCATGGAGACATCGGACTGCGCAAAGACGCACCGGCAGTTTCCGTTCGATCCGTCAGCTCCGCTCCTCGCGGTTGTTCTGTTGCTCGCCGTCCCCCACACCCGTCTCCGCGCGATCGTACCGTCATTCGACGGTCGTGCCGTCACTCGAGGTTCACACCCACCCGCATCCCCCCTCTCGGCGCCGGTCGCGCAAAGAAATCGGCGTACCGTCCGTCGCGGGAGATACGCAGCGTGTGGAGCAGTGCGACGCCGCCGTAGATGATGGTGATGTCCGTCTTGCCGAGCGTCGAGGTGCGCGCCATGTAGTCCACGTCGCTCACTGACGCGGTGCGGCCGATCGTGACGTAGAACAGCGTGGTGGCGATCCCGCCCAGCAGCACGCCGCGCTCGAACGGGCCCCCGCGCCGGTGCGGCAGGTCGAGGATCCCTTCGTCGATCGCGGCCTGGACGTTCAACCCCATGCTCGAGAAGAGGAACTGGTCGTGGGGATGCGCGGTGGCGTCGATGCCGGAGTACACCGTCGGGCGTCCGCGGCTCAACCCGAAGGTGGGATGGTATCCCAGCGCCAGCGAGGTGAGGACGTGTGCGCTCTCGTGCGCGAGCAGGCTGGAGGCGAAGCCCGCGGCGACGAGCCGCCAGTAGTGCGGCGGCCGGACGGCTGTGGAGTCCTGGGCGCCGAGCAGGGCGGGAAGCAGGAGCGCGAGCAGGGGGAGGAGGCGGCGACGCGTCATGTGCCGGCAAAGCTGCCACGCATCGCGGAATCCCGCCAATCGCGTAACTTGTCTGGACGCAGCCCCACTTTCCCTCTCCGCGCGCCATGACGACCCCTCTCTCCGACCTCGAGATCCAGCGCGCCCTCGGCAGCCTGCCCGGATGGGCGCGGCGCTCGGATCAGCTCGTGAAGACCTTCACCTTCAAGGCATTCTCCGACGGGATCGAGTTCGTGCAGCGCGTCGCGCGCGCCGCCGACGCCATGGATCACCATCCCGACATCGACATCCGCTACACGAAGATCACCTGCCTGCTCAGCACGCACGACGCGGGTGGGATCAGCGAGAAGGATCTCACGCTCGCCTCCACCATCGAGACGCTGGCCGAAGGGGCGTAGCCTACAGCCCGTCGAAGAGGGAGGTGGCGCTGGCCGGTGCCGCCGCGCCGCCGGCGACGAAATAGTCCTCGCTTGGCGGCATGGCGAGGCTCCTGAAGTGCGCGATGTGGTCGAGCTGCGTTCGATGCGCCAGGAAGGCGGCCATCTTCACCGCGTGCAGGCCGGCGGCGGGCACTGAGAGGTGGATCGGCTGCCCCTGGGTGTCGATCGCCGAGCCGGCGGGAGGGGCGGGCCAGGTCACGTACGCCAGCCGCGCCGGCCGATGCGGAGGGAGCCCCGCGGCGATCTGCTCGGGAAACGCCGTGGCGGTGCCGGCGAGGAGAAAGGCCGACGTGGCGAGCCGGCAGATGGCCCGGTGGTCGCGGTGGCGCGTCGGCGCCCCCTCGGGGCCGAAGGTGACCACGACGTCCGGCCGCTCGCGGCGGAGCAGGGCGACGATCTCGCCGATCACCAGGTCGGGATCCACCCCCTGCAGCGCGCCGTCCGGATGCCCGCCCGAGACGATGGTGGAGACTCCCAGGATGTCGCAGGCCGCGCGCAGCTCGGCGCGGCGGATCGCCGCGAGCTCCTCGCTCGACGAAACGGGGACGCCGGACGACCGTCCGGCATCCCCGTCCGTGGCGCAGTACAGCGAACAGCGCACTCCCTGGGAGGCATATCGCGACAGGGTAGCCCCCGTGGCGAAGGTCTCGTCATCCGGATGGGCGAAGACCGCCGCGAGGGAGCGCGTCACCCCGCCCCCGTCAGCGGCGGTTGCCCCCGCCGAGCAGGCGCATGATCGCGAGGAACATGTTCAGCAGGTCGAGATAGATGCTCACGGCGGCCGGCACGTAGTCGTCGGGGCCGAACTGTCCCGAGCGCAGGATCCGCCAGGTGTCGAACACGAGCAGGCCGCTGAACACGAGCACCGTGCCGGCCGCGATCCAGAGCGAGCCGATCGTGCTGGGGAAGAAGAAGCCGAGCAGCGAGCTCGCGATGAGCACCCAGAGCCCGACGGTGAAGAAGCTCCCCCACGCGCTGAAGTCGCGCTTGCTCCGGGCGGCGTAGAGCGAGAGCACGCCGAAGGTGGAGAGGGTGAGCACCGCGGCCTGCCCGGTGATTCCCGGCGTGCGCGACTCGGCGAACGCGAGGTAGGGAGCGAGAAAGATCCCCTCGGCGAAGGTGAAGAGGAAGACCAGCAGCAGGTTCTGCGGGAAGCTGTGCCGCGCCTTCAGCGCCATGATCAGCGGGGCGAACATCGCGATCATCATGATGAACGGATGCTGCGGCACCGCTTCCATCAAGGCGGGCTGCGAGAAGCCGAACGCCACGCCGATGGCGGTGATGACGATGCTGACGAAGACGAGTCCGTACGTGCGGCGCACGAGCGTCGCACGCTCGGCACCAGAGCGAACGAGGGTCCCGGAAAGCGAGACACCCATGGGGAGGAGCTCCGTTTTGAGGTTCCCTCAATATACCCGGAAACCGGCTTTCAGTTCGGAGTCCGGGGTTCGGGGTTCGGGGTTCGGAGTTGGTGGTTGGGGGTTGGGGGTCTGACGTTTGAAGTGAGAGGTCCGAGGTTCGAGGTAACGGCGAAGGGCACACCAGCCCGCGCCGGTGTGCCCTCGTCCTGCCTGCTCATGGCGCACGGCTCAGCGGTCCACGGTCCGGAAGTGCGGGTCGACGGGCGAGCGGTTCGAGATGCGGAGCTCGCGGCTCCCAGTTCACCTCTCACCTCGAACCTCTCACTTCTAACGCTCGACCCCGAACCCCGCACCCCGCACCCCCAACCCCCAACCCCCCACCCCCCACCCCCCACACCCCACCCCCCCACCCCCAACCCC
>JBBQJC010000138.1:0-8538 GCA_038325515.1 Gemmatimonadales bacterium
GCCCTCGTCGATGCAGATGCGCGCGAGGAGGTCATGTCCCTCGGCGTCGTGTGGATGCCGCTCGAGGCCGCGCAGGGCGACGCGCCGCGCGAGGGCGACCTGTCCCTGCCGCCGCAGCGCCTCGCCGAGCGGGACGAAGACACGGCTCGAGGGATCGCGCGCGAGCTCGTCGCTCAGGCGGCGGACGTCGTCAGCCATCGGCGTGCGCCTCCAGCAGGTACATCAGCCGCGTGAGCGTCTCGATGGCGGCGCGGACGCGTCCCACCTCCGGCGACGCGGGCGCGAGGCGCAGGAAGTGATCCCAGCTCGCGCGTGCGTTGGCGAAGTCGCCGACGCGCACCGCCGCGAAGCCGAGGTCGAGATGCACGGCGGGCGTGAGGGGATCGCTCTGCACGGTGCGCCGCAGCTCGTCCACGGCGTCGGGGTAGCGGGCGAGCCGCACGAGGGCGCGCGCCGCGAGCAGGCGCGCTTCCGTGCTGGACGGGTCCGCTCCGAGCGCCGCGCGCGCCGCGGTGAGTGCATCCTCGGTATGGCCCCCGCTGAGGGCCTCGCGCGCACGCTCGAGCGCGGTCTCCGAGCCGCGCATCGCGGCGAGGGTGCCGAGCGAGGGCCGCTCCGGCGCGCGGATCGCCACCACGCCGGTGGTGACGAGTCCGTAGACGATCTTGGCGACGTCGAACTCGCTCGCGCCGAGCGCGCCGGCGATCGCGCGCAGGTCGCGCTGTCCGTCGATCATCATCAGGACCTCCCACTCGTGCGGCAGGAGGTCGAGCACGGGGGCGCGCTCGCCGTCCACCGGGGCGAGCACGGGGACGACGCCGAGGCTCGGCACCTTGTCGGCGATGCGCGACCATTCGTCGATGCGTCGCGCGCCCTCCATGAGCAGCGACTCGGTGGAGATGCGGATGCGCGCGTCCACCGGCGCGTCGGCGACCGCGCGCTCCTCGAAGGAGAAGAAGCCCTCGCGCCACGACATCAGCTCGAAGACGACGCTCTCGATCGCCTGGCGGAGCTGCCGTTCGAGCTCGCGCTGCGGCAGGATGCCGGCGCGCACGAGCTTGTCGCCGAGCCCCTCGCCCGGCTCCGCGGGCATGGCCACCGCCGCGGCGATCTCGGCGTCACTCGCCTTGCCGGCGCGGCGCAGCACCGCGTCGATGGACATCGGGTGGCTCTTCACGCTGGCGTGGATGACGCGCCCGCCGTCGAAGAGGACGACTCCTTCGTCGTCGCGCATCTCGGAGGTGACGCGCAGCGCGCCGGTCTTGCGGCTCAGGTCGAGAAGCTGGAAGACGTCGTGGATGCCGAGCTCGCGGAGTGGTCCCTCAATCGCCATGCGGCACTCCGGCGACGGAGCGGAAGATCGCCTGCAGGTCGGCGGCGGTGCGTGCGTCGCGGCGCGCGCGGCGCGCGTACTCCCCCGCCGGCTCCAGCTCGACCACGCGGCGCCACCGCTCGATCGCCTCGCGGAACCGCTTCTGCTCGTTGAGCAGCACGCCGTCGTGATAGAGCGCGCCGACGTGGTCGGGGTCGAAGCGGAGGATCCGGCGGAAGGCGAGAATGGCGTCGCGGTGCTGGCCCAGCGCGAGGAGGGTCTCGCCGAGCGAGAGGAGGGCGTCGAAATGAAAGGGATCGCGCTCGAGCAGGGCGATGAGCTGGAGCAGCGCCTCGTCGGGGCGGCCGGCGGCGCGGCGCATCGACGCCAGCTCCAGCGTCGCTTCGGCGTAGGTCGGGACGGAATCGAGCGCGGCCTCGAGCTCGTGCTCCGCCTCGCGGAGCTGTCCGCGCGCGCGCAGGAGCCGGGCGAGCTCGAAGCGCACGACGGCGAAGTCGGCGTCGAGCTCGAGGGCGTGCCGATAGGCGGCGATGGCCCCTTCGTTGTCGCCGAGGGAGCGGGCGATGTCGCCGAGCTTCTGGTGGACGTCGCCGCGCTGGGGAGCGAGCCGGCGCGCCTGCTCGAGCGCGGCGATGGCCGAGGCGGGGTCGCCAGTGTCGGCGCGGGCCGCGGCGGCGAGAAGGAGGGTGTCCACGTCGGGGCGGGCGTCGGCGAGCAGTTCCTCGGCGAGGGCGAGGGCGTCGCGGCCGCGGCCGATGGCGAGGAGGGCCCAGCCTTCGCCGAGGCGCGCGCGGCGGTTGGCGGGCTCCTCGCGCCGGGCGTGGCGGTAGCGCTCGATCGCTTCGCCGTGCAATCCCTGGCGGCTGTAGATGTCGCCGAGGATGACGTATCCTTCGGCTGGGGGGGCCCCCCGCGACAACGCCCGGCTGACCTCCGCCGCCGCCCGCTCGTACAGCCCCATCCCCAGATGCTCCGACGCCGTCCCGTATCCCTCCTCCCCCTCCGCCCCCCGCGGCGCCGACGCCGGCGCCAGCGTCGTGAACAACGTGTCCAGCACGCCGGGGTCGAAGCTGAATTCCTCGACCGATTCCTCCATCCGCTCCACCGCCCCGAGATCGGGCTGGATGGAGAGATCCGGATCCTCGTACTCGAGGTCGATCGCCAGCTCGAACTTTTGCGCCACGTAGTACGGATCGAGCTCCAGCGCGCGCTTCGTCTCCCGCAGCGCTCCCTCGAAGTCGCCGAGGTTCGAGAGCGTGAAGCTCAGGTTGTAGTGCGCCTCGGCGAGTTCCGGCCGCGACTGCACCGCCCGCGCGAAGGCGTTGCGCGCATCCTCGAACTTGCGCAGCTCGGAGAGCACCAGCCCCACCCCGTTCCACGCCGGCGCATCCTCGGGCGACGTCTGCAGCACGGCACGATACGCCTCGAGCGCGAGCTGGAACCTTCGTCCCTTGCTCAGCAGCAGCGCCAGGTTGAGACGCGCCTTCGCGAACGAGGGCTGCGCGTCGAGCGCGACACGGAACGCCGCCATCGCCCCCTCGGAATCCCCGAGGTGATACAGCGCGACGCCGAGATTGTTGTGCGCCAGCGCGTAGCCCAGATCCGCCTGCACGGCGCGCCGATAGCTGGCTTCCGCCATGGCGAAGCGGCCGTCCTGATGGAGCGCGACGCCGCGCTCGTTCCAGAGCTTGGGGCTGTCCGGCTGCAGTCGCAGCAGCTCGTCGTGCAGCGCCACTGCCTGCCTCGGCTCGCGGCGCAGGAGGTGCACCTCGGCCATCGCCTGGAGGACGAGCGCGCGGTCCTCGCCGCGGTCGAGCGCCCTGGCGTACTCGCGGAGGGCCTCCGGGTAGTACCCCTTCTGCCGGAACGCGAGACCGAGGTTGTAGTTCGCCAGCTGTCCCTCGGCGTGCACCTCCATCGGCGCGCGCCGCCCGTCGGCCCGTGCCGCGGGGAGCCCGGGCTCGACCGGCACGCCTCGCTGCTCGCCGATGGCGAGGTTCGCCTGCGCGCGCGACAGCATCGGGTTGAGCTGCACCGCCCGCTGCGCCGCCTCCTGCGCCTCCTCGTGCCGGCCCATGTCGCCGAGCACGAAGCCCATCAGGTAGTACGCATCGGGGTTGTGCGGGGTCAGCTCCACCGCCTCGCGGAGCGCGGCGAGCGCGCCGTCGTTCAACCCACGGTTGTACAGCACCTCGGCGAGGTACAGGCGCGCCACGGAGCTCGATGGATCGAGCGCGAGGGCGCGTTCCAGATACGCCAGCGCCTTCTCCAGGTCGCCATTCGTCCGCTCGGCCAGCCCGAGCTGCACCAGCGCGCCGATGTCTCCCGGATGATGGCGCAGCATCTCCTCGAACTCGGCGACGGCCTCCGCCGTCTGGCCGAGCAGGGCATGCGTGCGCCCGAGCTCCCAGCGCGCGTCTCGGTCGTCCGGGCGCGCGCGCAGCCGCTCGCGCAGCTCGGCCACGCGGCGGTCGTAATAGCCGGTGTCGAGGTACGCGATCTCGAGGTTGCGCTGCGCCACCTGCATCCGCGCGTCCAGCTCGAGCGCGCGCATGAACGCGCTCACCGCCTCCTCGTGCAGCCCCTTGTTGTGGTACAGCACCCCGAGGTTGTTGTGCGCTCCCGCGTCCGACGGATCGATCCGTCGGGCGAACGACCGCAGCACCTCGCGGTCGCGCTCGGAGGTCAGGGTGGGGGCGCTCATGCGCTCATGCGCCGTGGCGGCTCTCGTCCGTGCGCGTCGCTACGCGACGCGGATCGCGCGCAGGATCGCCTGCAGCGAGGCCGGGTCGGGCAGCAGGAGAAAGAAGCCGCGCAGCTTCTCGCCGACGTCGTGCATGAAGAACTCGCTCTCCACGCAGAAGACGTAGTCGCGGTCGGTGCCGAACTGCAGGTAGGCCGTCGTCAGCACCGCGGTGCTCATGTCGATCGCGAGCTGCGGCGGCGACGGCAGCAGCATCATTCCCATGAAGTCGCTCAGCGCATTCATGTACGCGCTGCTGAGGATGTTGCCCGCCTCCTTGATCGCCGACTGCTCCATCTCGCCGAGGTCGGGCGAGGAGCCCTCGGGGCGCCGCAGCATCAGCTCGGCGAGGCGGACCGCCGTCTGCTTCGGGAAGACGAGCAGCGTGCGGCCGGTGAGGTCGCCCATCATGTGCATCAGCACCGCGGCGACCGGCTCCTCCGGCCCCGAGATCTGCGGCGGCACCTCCTCGAGGCGGGAGACGTTGATCGTCGGCACGCTGATCATGATGGTGCTGTCGATCATCTGCGACAGCGCGGTGGCGGCATGGCCGGCACCGATGTTCGCCACCTCCCGCAGCGCGTCGAGCTGCAGCGCCTTCAGTGAGCGAATGTCATCCATGGAAGCTCCATTAGAGTAGACTGCTGACGTCGAGGATCAGCGCCGGAGCCCCGTCGCCGAGAATGGTCGCTCCGCCGAACAGCGCGAGCCCGCCCCGCGTTCCATCGAACTGCTTGACGACGATCTCCTGCTGGCCGATCAGCGCGTCCACCACGAGGGCGGCGCGCCGTTCGGCGAGATCCACGATGATCACCTGCTCGAGCGCCGCCGCCGGCGGCCCGTCGTACTCCACGAGGGTCCGCAGCCGCAGCACCGGCAGCACCTCGTCGCGCAGCATGAGCACCTCGCGCCCCTTCAGCGACCGCAGCACGCGCGGCAGCAGCTCGACCGTCTCGCTGACGTGGGTCATCGGCATCGCGTACGTCTCGTCGCCGATCCGGGCGAGCAGGGAGCGCACGATCGCCAGGGTGAGCGGCAGCCGCAGCGTGACCGTCGTCCCGGCGCCGGGCACGGTGCGGATGTCGACGGACCCGCCGAGCGCGCGGACGCGATGGTAGACGGCGTCGATCCCCACGCCGCGGCCCGACAGATCGGTGACCGTGTCCTTCGTGGAGAAGCCGGCATGCGAGATGATGCGCAGCAGCTCCTCATCGGAAAGCTCGGCGCGCGTGGGCTCCACCAGCCCGCTGGCTCGCGCGCGCTCGAGCACGCGGGCGCGGTCGATCCCCTTGCCGTCGTCCTGCACCCGGATCGCGACCGCCGAGCGATCGCGCAGCGCGCTCAGCGTGAGGCGGCCCGCCTCCGGCTTCCCCGCGGCGCGGCGCTCCTCCGGCGACTCGATCCCGTGGTCGATCGCGTTCCGCAGCAGGTGCACGATGGGGTCGCCCACCTCCTCGAGCATCGAGCGGTCGAGCTCCACTTCCTTCCCCTCGATCACGAACTCGACCTTCTTGCCCACCGAGCGCGCCGCGTCGCGCACCAGACGCGGAAAGCGGTCGAACACCTGCCAGACCGGGACCATCCGGCTGGTCATGATCTCGTCCTGCAGGTCGGCCACGAGGCGCGAAGCCTCCGTCACCGTCTCGGAGAGCTCGGGATCGTTGAGCGTCGCGGAGAGCTGCGCGAGCCGGCCGCGCGTGATCACCAGCTCGCCGATGAGGTTCATCAGCTTGTCGAGCCGGCGCAGGTCGATGCGGACGCTGCGCTGCTGTGGCGCTCCCGCGCCGGCGCCGCTGCCCGCCGCCGCCGCCAGGTCGGGCATCCCCTCCGACAGCTCGGCGACGTCGACCTCCGCCGTCACCGAGGGCGCAGGCACCGGCGAGACGTCCTCCCCCACCACCACCTCCACCACGTCGCCCGCCTCGTGGAGCCGGTCGGCGATCTCCTCCGCCCCGAGCCCGCAGACGATCCGGAGGGCGATGTCGTGGTCGAAGTCGTCCGCCTGCATCGCATCGAGAGCGGGCGAGCAGCCGGTGACCTCCCCCATCTTCTTCGCCGTCTGCACCACGATGAAGGCCCGGACCCCCTTGAGGGGGGTGTTCTCGTCGAGGCGGACGCGCACCAGCACGCCCGCGCCCGCCGGCGCCGGGGCGGTGAAGCGCGCCGCGCTCGTCACGCGCACGGCGCTCGTCGCGCCGCCGGCCCCGGCCTCTTCGTGCGACCCGACGGCCGACGCGGCGCGAAGCAGTGCCGCGAGCGGGGCCACGTCCGTCGCCGGCCCCTCGCCGCTCACCGCCCCTTCGATCGCCGCCTCCAGCAGGTCGGCCGCCTGGAAGAGCAGCTCCATCAGCGGCTCGTCCACGGCGCGCTCGCCGCGGCGCACGCGGTCGAGCAGCGTCTCCATCTCGTGCGACAGGGAGGCGACGGGGTCGTACCCCATCGTCGCGCTCATCCCCTTGATGGTGTGCACCGCGCGGAAGATCGCGTCCACCGGCTGGTCCCCCCCCGCGCCGCGCTCGAGCTCGAGCAGCGAGTGGTTGATTGCCGAGACGTGCTCCCGGCTCTCCGTGAGGAACAGCTCGGCGTACTGGGCGCTGTCCACGCGTGTCAGCCGAGCGGGAAGCGGGGGGGAGCCACGGGCAGCGCCGGCGGCGTCACCCCAGCACGCGCTGAACCGCCTCCAGCACGCGGCTCGGCTGGAACGGCTTGACCACGAAATCCTTGGCGCCGGCCTGGATGGCCTCGACCACGAGCGCCTGCTGCCCCATGGCGCTGCACATCAGCACCTTGGCGTTGGCGTCGTACTTCGTGATCTCGCGCACCGCGTCGATCCCGCCCATGTCGGGCATCACGATGTCCATCGTGACGAGGTCGGGTTTGAGCTGCTTGTACTTCTCCACCGCCTGCACGCCCGTCTCCGCCTCGCCGACGATCTCGAATCCCGCCTGTTGCAGGATGTCGCCGACCATCGTGCGCATGAAGATCGCGTCGTCGCAGATGAGAACTGTATGACTCACTGATGCCCCCGTTAGAGCAGAACCTGCGTGACCAGCGCATGTATGTCGAGCAGGACGACCACCCCGTCCTCCCGGTGACCGAGCCCGCGCACCAGGCCAGCGGGGAGCGCGTCGTCTCCGCCGCCCGCCTCGAGGCCTTCCTCCGCCACCGCCTGCACGTCCATCACCTCATCCACCACCACACCCACGACGCGCGAGCCATGCTCCGCCAGGATGATCGACCCCTCGCGCAGCATCGGGCGCGATTCGTCGAGCCGCTTTCCGAGGTCGATCACCGTCACGATCGTGCCGCGCAGGTTCACCAGCCCCTGGACGTAGCTCGGCGCGCCAGGCAGACGCGTGGCGCGCCGGTACTGAATGATCTCCCGCACCGCATCGATGTCGCAGCCGTACACGCCGCCGCCCACCCGGAACAGCAGCGTGCGCGCGGCGGCCAGCGACTCAAGGATCGTCTCGGAAGAACCCAAAGTACTCCAGCGGATTGGTGTCGGCAAACGTCGCGTCCGGTCCCGCGGCACTCAACAGCGCCTGCACCAGCTCCGGCGGCAGCGCCGAACGCAGGTCCACCGGCTCCCCCGATGCCGGATGCCGGAAGCGCAGCCACGCCGCGTGGAGAAAGTGGCGCTTCGGTGGCATCGTCACCAGCCGCCGCCCCCCGCCTCCTCCGTACGTGTCGTCCCCCACCACCGGGTGCCCGACCGACGCCAGATGCACGCGGATCTGATGCGTGCGCCCCGTGTGCAGATGCGCCCGCAGCAGGTCCACCGAGTCGAACCGGGCGAGCCGCACGAAGTCCGTCTTCGCCGCCCGCCCAGTACTGACGATCGCCATGCGCTTTCGGTCTCGCGGGTCGCGCGCGATGGGCCGGTCGACGGTCAGCGTGTCGGCTGGCAGGTGTCCCCAGCAGAGCGCCGCGTAGCGCCGCACGATCTCTCGCCGTGCCATCGCCGCACCGAGCACGCGGTGCGCCCGGTCGGTCTTGGCCACGAGCAGCAGCCCCGACGTCTCCTTGTCCAGGCGGTGGACGATCCCCTCGCGGTCCTCCCCCCCGAGGTCGGAGAGCGCTCCGCCGCGCCCCTTCAAGGCGTTGACGAGCGTCCCCGTCCAGTTGCCGGGCGCGGGGTGCACCACCATCCCCGCCGGCTTGTCCACCACCAGCACCTCGTCGTCCTCGAAGACGACGGTGAGCGGGATGTCCTCGCCGTCCACGGTGCGCGCGCTCGGCTCGGGAATGGTCACGACGACCCGCTCTCCCGCCAGCGGCTTGTAGCTGGCGCGCTCGGTCCGCTCCTCGACCGTCACCTGCCCCGTGGCGATGAGCGTCGCCGACTGGGTGCGCGAGATGTCCAGCGCCGCGGCGATGAAGAGGTCGAGCCGGCCCGGCTCGTCCGGCGCGACGAGCTCGTGGCGGCTCAAGGAAGTGTCTGCGACGAGTCGCGTTCGGG
>JBBQJC010000139.1:0-8401 GCA_038325515.1 Gemmatimonadales bacterium
GATTCACGGTTTGTCGGTTTGTCGGTTTGTCGGTTTGTCGGTTTACGGCCGGCCCCGGGAAGCACTCGCGTCCCGAGGTCGGCCGTAAACCGACAAACCGTAGACCGAAATACCAAGGTATCGCTCGTCCTCACTCCAACGCCGCCGTCGCCAGAAACCGCGGCGCGCGGCGAACCTTGGTCGCCTGCTCGAACGCGTATGCGTATCCCAGCAGCGCCGGCTCGCTCCACGCCCTGCCCATGAAGGTCATGCCGAGCGGCAGCCCGCGCGCGTAGCCCATCGGTACCGTGATCGCCGGATATCCCGCCACCGCGCACGGCGTCGTGCTGCTTCCTCCCCCGCCCGGGTCGCCGTTCACCAGGTCGATCAGCGACGGCGGCCCCTGTGTCGGGGCGACGAGGGCATCGAGCCGGTGCTTCGCGAAGGTGGCGTCGAGCCCCTTCGTCCGCGCGAGCAGATGGCACTTCGCCAGCGCCTTCCGGTACGCGGAGTCCGAGAGCGGTCCCTTCTTCGCCGACATCTCGAAGATCTCCTGCCCGAAGTATGTGAGCTCCTCCCGCGCATGCGCCTCGTTGAAGGCGATGAGGTCGTCCAGCCCGCGCGCGCGCGCGCCGACCGGGAGCGTCGCGAGGTAGGTGGCGAGATCGGCCTTGAACTCGTACAGCAGCACCTCGTACTCCGCGTCGTCGAACTGCCCGGCGGTCTCGATGTCGGCGGGATCCACGATCACCGCCCCGAGCGACCGCATCGCCGCCAGCGAAGTCTCGAACGCCGCATCGGTGGCCACGCTGTACCCCGTGTACTTCTTGCGGGCCACGCCGATGCGCGCCCCGCGCAGTCCGTCGGCATCGAGGAGCTTCGTGTAGTCGGCCACCCCGGAGGCGCGCGTGACGCCGTCGCGCGGATCCGGGCCGGCGAGCACGCCGAGCAGCACCGCCGCATCCGCCACGGTGCGCGCCATCGGGCCCGAGGTGTCCTGCGAGTGCGCGATGGGAATGATGCCGCTGCGGCTCACCAGCCCGATCGTCGGCTTCAGCCCGACGAGCGAACAGGCAGCGGCGGGAGAGGTGATCGAGCCGTCCGTCTCCGTGCCGACGGCGACCGCGCAGTAGTTCGCTGCCGTCGCTCCCGCCGAGCCGGAGCTCGAGCCGCTCGGCGTGCGGTCGAGCGCATATGGATTGCGTGCCTGTCCTCCGAGTCCCGACCAGCCACTGGACGCGTGCGTCGAGCGGAAGTTCGCCCACTCGCTGAGATTCGTCTTGCCGAGAATGATCGCGCCCGCGTCGCGCAGCCGGGAGACGATGAAGGCGTCGCGCGGAGCGATCGACCCCGCCAGCGCCAGCGAGCCCGCCGTCGTCGACATGCGGTCGGCGGTGTCGATGTTGTCCTTCACCATTACCGGGATGCCGTGCAGCGGTCCGCGAAGCTGCCCGCTCCGGCGCTCGGCGTCGAGCCGGCCGGCGATCGCGCCGGCGTCGGGGTTCATCTCGAGCACGTGATGCAGCGCGGGTCCGCGCCGGTCGAGCTCATCGACGCGTGCCGCGTACTCCGCGACCAGGTCGCGGGAACTGATCTCGCCGGCGGCGAGGGCGCGCTGCAGCTCGGCGATCGAGCGCTCGGCCCTCGCCGATGCTGCCGCGCCCGGGTTGGCGCACACGCGCGTCCGCTCGCCGGAGCTCGCGAGTGCAACGCGGGGAAGTGCCGATGCGGCCGCCAGCGACGCGGCGGCGCTGACGAAGTGGCGGCGGGACAGCTGGTAGTGGTCGCGGGAGGGCTCGGTCATGGCTGGGGGGACGAGGGAGACGCGAACATGAGGCCTCCGCACCAGCCGGGCAACCGGACGGCGGCCGGAATATTCCTTGCTACCCTTTCCCTCGCTTGCCCACCACTGCATGGCTGCGACGCGCGGCGTACCCGATCAGGAATGAGCGATGGGATTGATTGGATTCACTGACGACCTCGGCATCAAGTGGCGAGCGTGGCGCGTCGAGACGCCGGCCGCGCGAGCCCACCTCATGGACGCCAGTTTCAGGGATGGCTGGATCGTCTTCGAGCGGGAAGACGGGCTGGAGCGGCGCCGCCTCGCGCAGGTACCCGACGACTTTGCGTCGCTCGCCCCGCACCAGCTCGCCGCCCTCTGCGCGACGGCCACCCCTGTCGCCCTCGGCCGCTCGGCGAGCACGGGCAAGATCGCCTCGGCCAGCCCCCGCACCGACGATCGCGCCGCTCGCTGACCGACCGGGGCTCGACGCCGACGCAGCGCACCGGACCCCGACCGGTGCGCTGCGTCGTTTCCAGGCTGCGAGCGGGCCCCTTGACGCGGAGCCCGCGATAAGTAACCTTTCATCCGGATATACGGATGATACAAGCCCGCCCCTTCTTCGACCGCCTCTCGGCGCTCGCCGACCCCACGCGGAGTCGGCTGCTGCTGCTCCTCGACCGTCACGAGCTGACGGTGGGGGAGCTGTGCAGCGCGCTGCAGCTGCCGCAGAGCACCGTGAGCCGCCACCTCAAGACGCTGGCCGACGAGGGGTGGGTCACCGCGCGCGCCGAAGGGACGAGCCGCTGGTACGCGATGCCTGGCGCCGCGCTCGATCCCGGCGCCCGCCGCCTCTGGCACCTCGTCCGCGAGCAGGTCGGCGCGACCCCCTCGGCGCGCCACGATTTCACCCGCGCCGAGCAGGTGCTTCACGAGCGGCGCACCACGTCGCAGGCCTTCTTCTCGTCCCGCGCGGGGCAGTGGGACAAGGTGCGCTCGGAGCTCTACGGCAGCCGCGCCGATCTCGCCCCGCTCGCCGCGCTCCTCGATCCGTCGTGGTGCGTCGGGGACCTGGGCTGTGGAACCGGCCAGACGAGCGCCGCGCTCGCCCCCTTCGTGAGCCGCATCGTCGCCGTCGACGAATCGAGCGCGATGCTCGCCGCGGCGCGCAAGCGGCTCGTCGGGCAGGAGAAGGTGCAGCTTCGCAGTGGCCGCCTCGAGGACCTGCCGGTCGACGATGCGACGCTCGACGTCGCGATCCTCTCGCTCGTGCTGCACTTCGTCGTGGATCCCGCGCGGGTGCTCGCCGAGGCGGCGCGCACCCTGCGGCCCGGTGGCGTGCTCCTCGTGGTGGACATGCTCCCGCACGAGCGCGACGAGTATCGCGCCGGCATGGGCCACCTCTGGCTCGGCTTCGAGCCGGGACAGATCACCGGCTGGCTCGAGCAGGCCGGCTTCAGCGGCGTGAGCATCGTCGCACTTCCCCCCGACCCGCACGCCAAGGGGCCGGGGCTCTTCACCGCCCGTGCAACCCGGACCTCCGCCGCTTCGCCGGCTTGACGCACTTACCGATCACCGTTCACCGCTCACCGACCCTCTCATGACAACGACACAGCGTCCCATCAACACCGCCCTCGACCGGCCGGCCTTCAAGGTCGCCGATCTCTCCCTCGCCGAATTCGGCCGCAAGGAGATCCGCCTCGCCGAGCAGGAGATGCCCGGCCTCATGGCGCTTCGCACCGAATACAAGGGCAAGAGCCCGCTCGCGGGGGCGAAGATCATGGGCTCCCTGCACATGACCGTGCAGACCGCCGTTCTCATCGAGACGCTCACCACGCTCGGCGCCGACGTGCGCTGGGTGAGCTGCAACATCTTCAGCACGCAGGACCACGCCGCCGCCGCCGTGGCCGTGGGCAAGGACGGCTCGGTGGACAACCCCAAGGGCGTGCCCGTGTTCGCGTGGAAGGGCGAGACGCTGGAGGAGTACTGGTGGTGCACGGAGCAGGCGCTGATGTGGCCCGACGGCACCGGCCCGAACCTCATCCTCGATGACGGCGGTGACGCCACGATGCTCGTGCACAAGGGCGCGGAGTGGGAGGCGGCCGGCGCCGTCCCCGCCTTCGACGCGGACAAGGAGCCCGAGGAGTGGGGCGTCATCCTCGACCTCGCGCGCGCCGAGCTGCAGAAGAACCCGGGCCGCTGGACGAAGGTGATCGCCGACATTCGCGGCGTCTCCGAGGAGACGACGACGGGCGTGCACCGCCTGTACGAGATGATGAACGCCGGCACGCTGCGCTTCCCGGCCATCAACGTGAATGATGCCGTGACGAAGTCGAAGTTCGACAACCTGTACGGTTGCCGCCACTCCCTCACCGACGGCATCCTCCGGGCGAGCGACGTGATGCTCGCCGGCAAGGTCGCCGTCATCATGGGCTACGGCGACGTGGGCAAGGGGTGCGCGCAGTCGCTGCGCGGCCAGGGCGCCCGTGTCATCATCACCGAGATCGACCCCATCTGCGCCCTGCAGGCGGCGATGGAAGGCTACCAGGTCACCACGCTGAACGAGGTGATTGCCTCGGCCGACATCTTCATCACCGCCACGGGCAACAAGGACATCATCACCGTCGAGCACATGGCGAAGATGAAGGACAAGGCGATCGTCGGGAACATCGGCCACTTCGACAACGAGATCGACATGGCCGGCCTGAAGAAGAAGGGGATCACGCGCATCAACATCAAGCCGCAGTACGACGAGTTCGTCTTCCCCGACGGCCACAGCGTGATGATCCTTGCCGAGGGCCGCCTGCTGAACCTCGGATGTGCCACCGGCCACCCGAGCTTCGTGATGTCGGCGTCGTTCACCAACCAAGTCATGGCGCAGCTCGAGCTGCACCACAACGCCGACAAGCTCGAGCGGAAGGTCTACACCCTCCCCAAGCACCTCGACGAGAAGGTCGCGCGCCTCCACCTCGAGAAGCTCGGCGTCAAGCTGACCACGCTCTCGCCGGAGCAGGCGGCGTACATCGGCGTGCCGGTGGACGGGCCGTACAAGCCGGATCACTACCGGTACTAGCACACCGGCCTTCGGTTCAGAAGGTTTTCGTTTTTCGGCTACGGCCGCAATGGGGCACCCCGGACTCGGTCCGGGGTGCCCTTTTCCGGACATTCCCCGGGGCTCCGGGCACCGCAACCGCGGCCCGCTTTTCGCTTCCAATGGCCCTGTCCGCTCTGACCCCGGTCCTCCATCTGTCCGAATGCCCTTTAAGGCCTCCCTTCCGCGCCTGCTGCTCGCGGCCGCACTGCTCGTGCTGCCGCCCGTTCGCCTTCGGGCGCAGGCGGCCCCCGCCCCCGGCGGCCTGCACGACTCCATCACCGTCACGACGCTCACCTTCCCGGGCGCGAAGCGGGTGGCGGTGGATGACCTGCGGCGGGGACTCTACACGCGCGGATCCACCTGCCGCATCGTCCTCATCCTCCCGCTCTGCAAGCTGACCGCGACCCAGCTCTTCACCGACCGGCGACGCACGACCCCCGCCGCGCTGGGCGAGGACATGGACAAGCTTCGTGTCCTCTACTGGCGCCGCGGGTTCCGCGAGGCGCAGGTGGACACGGTGATCGGTCCGCCCGGCAAGCGCGGACGCCCGGTGGCGTTCCGCATCGTCGAAGGTGAGCCCACCGTCCTGTCGTCGGTTCGCGTCACGCAGCGCGCCCCGGTGCTCGACTCCGCGAAGCTCGAATCGCTCGTCCAGCTGCACGAAGGCGAACCGTTCGACCTCATCGCCCTGGACTCCACCCTGGCGCATCTCCGGACGGCGGTGTGGAACACGGGCCACGGCGACGTGCGCATCGACACCTCCTCGACACGCTCCGACGGACAGCGGCGCGTCGGCCTCATCATCGACGTGGACCCGCGCTGGATCACGCGGGTCGGCAGCATCGGCTTCGAGGGCAATCACTATCTCTCCGACGCTACGCTCCGTCGCGGCGTGCTGCTCACGCCAGGGGCGCTCTACACGCGCGACGCCCTGCTCGAGAGCCAGCGCCGGCTCTTCCAGTCGCCGGCGATCGCCCGCGCCGTGGTGATCACCCCGCCGGCCGGCGACAGCGTGAAGTCCGTGACGGTGGAGGTCACCGAGACGCCGGCACATCACGCCGAGGTCACGCTCGGCTTCAACACCATCGAGTTCGGGCAGGCGGCGGTGGAGCTGCGCCACAACGCGCTCGGCGCCGGACGCTGGCTGCGCCTCCGAGCCGTCGCCGGCAACCTGCTCGGCGAGCAGCTCAACGGCCGCGCCATCTTCCAGCGGGCGGTCCCGACCGACGCAGGCTTCGACGGCGCGCCCTTCCTGCGCCCCACGTACCAGACGTCGCTCACCCTCACGCAGCCCTGGCTCGCCGGCGCGCGCACCTCGGCGGCACTCACCGCCTTCGCGGGCCGCCGGTCTCTCGTCGGTGTCGCCGTCGACGAGGACGCCGGCGCCTCGCTCGGCATCGTGCGCGAGCTCGGCACCAAGTTCCCGGTCGGCCTCAACTATCGGTTCGAGTCGACGCGCGTGCAGGCAGGCGCCGTGTACTTCTGCGCCGGCTACGGCGTGTGCGATGCCGCCACCATCTCGGCGCTCTCGCGAATGCAGCGCCTTGCCCCCATCGCGGCCAGCGCCTGGTTCGACAACTCGGACGATCTCGAGGTCCCCACGCGCGGCTACACCGCCGTGCTGGATGCGGAGCACGCCTCCTCGCTCACCGGCTCCTCGTTCGCGCACGATCGCATCGCGGCGGACGGCTCGTACTATCGGGCCATCGGCGTCCCGCGCGACGACGCGTCGCTTCCCAAGGTTCTCGCCCTGCACGGCCGCGCGGGCTTCGTGCGCGCCCTCGCCAGTGACCGCGCGACGCTCGGCGTCGGCGGCGAGGGCGAGGGCATTCTGCATCCGCGCGCACGCTTCTACGCCGGGGGAATGCAGTCCGTCCGGGGCTTCGCCGAGAACGAGCTCGGTCCGCGCGTGCTGCAGGCGCGGCGCTCGTCGCTGCTCGCCGCCGGCTGCACCGACGCGACGATCGCCAACGGACAGTGCGATCCATCGCCGGTCCCGGGCAACGAGCTCTACGCGCGACCAACGGGCGGCAGCAGCGTGATCGAAGGGAGCGCCGAGCTGCGCGTGCCGATCGTGAAGCAGCTCGGCGGGGTGCTCTTCGTGGACGGCGCGTACGTCGGAGCGAGCGGACTCACCGCCGCCACGCATGGCAAGGGCGCAATCACCCCCGGCGCGGGCTTTCGCTACCGGTCGCCGCTCGGCGTGCTGCGGCTCGACTTCGGCATCCGCCCCACCGGCGCGGAGACGCTTCCGGTCGTCGTCGCGGTGCAGGATGCCGCCGGCGAGCGGGTGGTGCGACTCGACCGGGAGAAGAGCTACTCGCTCCTCGATCCGTCGCCGGGCTTCCTGCGCTCGGTCGGGCGGCGTCTCGTCGTCCACTTCGCGATGGGGCAGGCATTCTGATGTCCGCGCCCAACCAGCGGTCTGCCACGCCGACGGCGCGGATGCCGCGAGCGTTGCGCGTAGTGCTCGGCGCCGTCGTCGCGCCGATCCTCATCGGGATCGCGATCGTGCTGGTGCTCGCGCTCACCCCGTGGGGCAACGAGCGCGTGCGGCGCATCGTCGTCTCGCAGGCGAACGGCCGCCTCGCCGGCGAGCTGGCGGTGGGAACGCTGCGCGGCAACCTCTTCTCGGGCGCAACGCTCACCGACGTGCGGCTCCTCGACAGCGCGCGACACCCCCTCTTCACGGCAAAGCGCGCGACGGTCGCGTACTCGCTGGGCGCGGCGCTGCGCGGCAGGATCGTGATCCACTCGCTCGACCTCGACTCCGCGCTCGTGGTGCTCGACAAGCGCCCCGGTGCGCGGTGGAACTTCCAGTCGCTGATGCGCCCGGGCACGCAGCCCAGGGACAGCTCGCGGCATGGCGCCGTGCCCGAGTTGGCGAACGTGAGCCTGCACCGCAGCCGAGTGCTGTACCGCGCGACCTGGCGTCCGGATTCCGCGCTTCCCGCCGATCGGCGCGAGGCGGCGATCGTCGCCGCCCTCGCCCCTGCGGCGCACAGCCGGATCGAGCGGGTCGAGGGGGGCTTCCAGCGCGTGCTGGACTTCCACGACATCGACGCGCGACTTCCTGTCGTCCAGCTCGCGAGCGCCGGCCGGCCCACGATGCTGCGGGTCGCCACGCTCTCGATGATCGCCGAGCCCTACCGGCCTCCTGTCGCCGTCGTCCGCTCGCTGACGGGCCGCATCTTCGCGAACAGGGATTCGCTCTGGTGGCGCGATGGCCGTCTCGCCCTTCCCGCGACGTCACTCAGCGGTGAGGGGAGCATCGGCTTCGGCAAGAGCCCGATGCGCATCGACGTGCTCGCGGCACCGGTCGCCCTCGCCGACCTGCGGTGGCTGAGCCCGAAGCTCCCGGCGCAGGGCGGGGGCCGTCTGCATTACGGGATGCGCGTGCACGGAGACAGCGCCGAGTACTCCGTCGCCGACGCCGACCTTCGCTACCGTGGCGCGGCGCTCACCGGCAATGCCGCAGCGACGCGCGTCGTCAGCGGCAAGCGGAGCGATCTCGCCATCAGCGGCGCGGACGTGAACGTGAGCCGGCT
>JBBQJC010000140.1:0-8341 GCA_038325515.1 Gemmatimonadales bacterium
TATACGCTGCAGGGCGAGGGGCAGAACGCCGGCCGCCCCGCGGTGTTCTGCCGCTTCAGTGGCTGCAACCTGTGGACGGGACGCGAGCAGGACCGGCACACGGCGGTCTGCCGTTTCTGCGATACCGACTTCGTCGGCGTCGGACCCGACGGCGGTCGCTTCGCCGATGCCGCGGCGCTCGCCGACGCGGTGCTCTCGCACTGGCCGGCCGTGACGCACGGCCGCGCCTCCGAAGGACGGCCACTCGTCGTCTGCACGGGTGGCGAGCCGCTGCTGCAGCTCGACGACTCCGCCGTCGCCGCGCTGCACGAGCGCGGCTTCGAGGTCGCGGTGGAGACGAACGGAACACAGGCCGCCCCCGCGGGCATCGACCACATCTGCGTGAGCCCGAAGGCGGACGCCCCGCTGGTGCTGCGCGCGGGCTCGGAGCTGAAGCTCGTCTTCCCGCAGGCGCAGCCCGACGCGCAGCCGGAGCGCTTCGCCGGCCTCGCCTTCGATGCATTCTATCTCCAGCCGCTCGACGCAGGCGACGCCGACGCGAGCCGCGCGAACGCCGACGCAGCGCTCGCGTACTGCCTGGCGCACCCGCAGTGGTGCCTGAGCATCCAGACGCACAAGCTCCTCGGTATCCGGTGAGGCACGACATGGAGCTGTACAAGGAGTTCACCTTCGAGGCCGCACACCGCCTCCCCAACGTCCCCGCCGGCCACAAGTGCGCCCGGCTGCACGGCCACTCCTTCCTCGTGCGCATCGCCGTCGCCGGCCCGGTAGACGAACACACCGGCTGGGTGATGGACTTCGGCGAGATCAAGGCCGCGTATGCCGGCCTGCACGACCAGCTCGATCATCGCTATCTCAACGACATCGAGGGGCTGGAGAATCCCACGAGCGAGGTGCTCGCGCGCTGGGTCTGGGACCGCCTGAGCACCCGGCTCTCCCTCTCCAGCATCGAGATCCGCGAAACCTGCACGAGCGGTTGCATCTACAGGGGACCCGCGTAGCGATCGCGGGCGGCCAGTATCGGACGCTCACCGCAATGACTTGAGCGGCAACAGTTTACGAAGTGTTGTGACGATCCTCACATGTGAGGCGAAGCCACACCGAAAGGTTGACCTCGCCGAAATCACTGGCTACCGTCACTCCACCAGCGTCCTCGGCCACAGCACGGCCGGACCCGCCGCTGCACCAGGACTTCCGGTGCCGGCGCCAGC
Source organism: Gemmatimonadales bacterium (assembly GCA_038325515.1). Taxonomy (GTDB): domain Bacteria; phylum Gemmatimonadota; class Gemmatimonadetes; order Gemmatimonadales; family Gemmatimonadaceae; genus AG11. The sequence continues at coordinate 1,212 of JBBQJC010000140.1, forward strand.
GACCCCACCGACCGATGCGCTCTCTCCCCGCTCCCCACTCGTTCCGTCATCACGTGCTGCGCCCGCTTGCCGGGTGCGTGCTCGTGCTGGCCTGCGCTGGCAGGGCCGAGGGACAGGCAGTTCCGCTCCCCGACGCGCCGTCGGCCGATGCCGCGAAGCCGTTCGCCGCGTGGAGCCACACGGTTCATTCCCTCCGCGACTCCCTCGTCGCCATCGCGCGGGCCCAGGTAGGAACCAGATACATCCGCGGCGGCACCAACCCCGAATCGGGCTTCGATTGCAGCGGGCTCGTACGCTACGTGATGAGCGCGCTGCACGTCTCCCTTCCGCGCACTGCCGCGCAGCAGGCGCGCAGCGGTCTCGCCGTCTCGCGTGACACGGTCGGACTGCGCCCCGGCGACCTGCTCACCTTCGGCAAGGGGCGGCGCGGCGTCAGCCACATCGGGATCTACATCGGCGGCGGGCGCTACGTGCACGCGAGCAGCGGGGCCGGCCGCGTCATCGAGAGCAGCATCGACCGCCCGCAGTCGCCGCTGATCCGCGCCTGGAAGGGCGTGCGCCGCGTCGTTGCCGGCTCCGACAGCGCGCGCAGCGGCGACAGCTAGCCGTCCAGCTCGCACGTCCCGGCGTGCCGCGCTCGCTCGCGATCACTCCACTCCACATCGCTTCGCCACCGTTCGTCAGATCCGTTTCGCCGCTCGGGGCGTATGGTGCGCGATGCGGTGCGCGCAAGTGACATCGGCGTAGAGGTTGGCATGGCCGCTGGCACCATTGCTGCGCTAGGGCACGCGACACGCATGCTCATGACGGCGTGGCGGACGGCCCTCGGGGCACCGGCTCTCCGAGGAGAGACGGAGGGATTCATGTAGGGAGGAGAAGCGCATGGACGGAACGCGACACGACGGCGGGAAATCGGTCACGATCGGCAGCATCGGCGAGCTCAACGCATTCACGTCGCGGCGCGGATTCATGCGCCTGATGGGTCTCGGCGGCGCGCTCGTCCTGTTGCCGAGCATCGTGACGGCCTGCGACGACAACAACGACGGCATCGGGCTCGGCGTCCCGAACAGCGGCGCCACGGTCACCATCGACTTCGCGAAGGGCGACACGGCGGTGCTGCAGTTTGCCTACGCCCTCGAGCAGCTCGAGGCAGACTTCTACACGCAGGTTGCCGCCAACTTCGGAGGCTCGAACCTCTCCGCCGCCGAGCAGGCGGTGCTGGCCGATATCAAGAACCACGAGGTCATCCACCGCGACTTCCTCAAGGCGGCCCTCGGCTCGAACGCCAGCTTCAGCCTCACCCCCACGTACGGCTCGCTCAACTTCAAGGATCGTACGGCGGTCCTCGGCGCGGCACGCACCTTCGAGGACCTCGGCGTGGCCGCGTACAACGGCGCGGCGCAGTACATCAGCGACGTGAACAACCTGCTGGTCGCCGGAAAGATCGTCTCGGTGGAGGCGCGCCACGCCTCCGCGATCCGCGATCTCATCGCGCCGAAGTCCGGCGAGTTTGCCCCGCAGGCGTTCGACGACGCCTTCTATCCCGGCAAGGTCGCCGCGTCCGCGCAGGGATTCATCGTCGACAAGCTCGCCTTCGCCAACGCGCCGACCTCATCCGCGTTCGTCCAGGGCCCGAACAAGAATGGAGTCTGAGGAGATGACGATGACTGACATGAACACCCAGCTCCTCGACGCCGTCGATCCGGAGATCATGAGCGCCGTCGGTGCCCGCGCGAACGAGATCGCGCAGGGCGCGTCCGCGAGCTCGAAGCTCGTCGCCGCGCTCGCCCTCGGGTCGATCCCCATCGCGCTCGGCGCCATCAGCCGCGACGTCTACGGCCAGGCGCCGTCCGACGTGCTCGACGTGCTGCAGTTCGCCCTCACGCTCGAGTATCTCGAGGCCGACTTCTACCAGCGCGGCAACGCGGCCACGGGGCTCATCCCGAGCACCGACGCCACGATCTTCACCACGATCAGCGCGCACGAGACCACGCACGTCACCGCGCTCCAGTCGCTGATCAGCGGCAAGGGGGCGACGCCCGGCACCAAGCCGGCGTTCGACTACACGGCGAACGGCAACCTGCCGGGCTTCGGCTTCCTCCCGACGCAGTACGCGACCTTCCTCGCCGTCGCGCAGGCGTTCGAGGACACCGGGGTGCGTGCATACAAGGGACAGGCGGGCCGCCTGATCAACGACAAGGCGGCGCTCACTGCCGCGCTCACGATCCACTCGGTGGAGGCGCGTCACGCCGCCGAGGTGCGCAGGCTGCGCGGCAACAAGGGATGGATCACGCTGGCGAGCCGCGATACCTTGCCGGCGTTCACGCAGGGGGTATACGACGGGGAGGACAACGTCACGCAGGCCGGCGTCAATCTCTCCACGATTGCGGCGAGCAACGGCGGCGCGAGCGGCGCCTCCGAGGCATTCGACGAGCCCTTGACCAAGCAGCAGGTCATCGACATCGTGAAGGCGTTCATCCCCGCGCTGCGCTAGAGTCTCTCGGGCGACTACACGAAGGGCCGGCGAGCGATCGCCGGCCCTTCGTCGTCACTGCGGGACGACGGTCGCCCGTCCCTGCGCGTCGGTGCGATAGCAGGCGGGGCTCGCGCGCGCGGGCGGCACACCCTGCAACTGTCCGCGCGCACCGGCCTTCAGCGCGGCGATCCCCGGCGGATCGGGGATGCGGCCGAGCGGGTCGCGCGCCCACGGATCGGGCGGCGTGGAGGGCGGCGCGATGGCGCACGGACGGAGCACGCGCTCGTATCCCGCGCCGAAGTTCACGAGCACGGAGCCGTCGCTCAGCACCAGGTAGGGCGCGCTCGCGGTGTAGTAGCCCCCATCGCCGACGATGTAGTACACGGGGGGTGGCGCAGCGGCCGCGGGCGCCGGCGCGGGACTGGGCGGCGGCGCCGCGTAGCCGATGCGCGGCTTCTGCGGCGACTGCGCCGAGGCGCTCCCGGCGAGCGCCGCCACGAGCAGCGCGGCACATGCAGTGGCGCGCCGGCTCACGGCTTGGGACGGGCGCTGCCGCCGTCCACCACGTAGCGGTAGCTGCCGTCGCGCTGGCGGCGCCACACGGTGAGGTACTTCGAGTAGCGAACCGTCTGCGCCCCGTCCTCGCGCTGGGCGGCGAACACCGCGTTGCCCACCGTGTAGCCCAGGTCGCCCCCGTCGGAGGTCTCCCCGAAGACCGGATGCCACGCGAGCGTCCCGTTCGTCCCCGCCGGCCCGAAGGAGCGGGTGATGGCCTCGGGCCCGTTGATGAACTCGCCGGGACCGGAGAAGATCTGTGCGTCTTCGGCGGCATAGCGGCCGAAGGCGAGGCCGGTGCCGAGCCGGCCCGCATCACGGGCAAACTCGCGGTCCGCGTCGAGGATCATCGCCAGGGCACCGCGTGCCGGCGTCGGCGGCGCATCGGGCAGCGTCGCGGCGCTCGCGGCGCTCGGGAGCGCCAGGTTCGCCGGCGGGGCGCCGTAGGTCTCGGCGTAGCTGGAGATGCGCCAGCCGTTCGCGCGGTTGCGCCAGAAGGCGATGTAGCGGTCCACCCGGATGGAGGGCGTGCCGGAGGGCTGCGGGGCGCTGTAGATCGCGTAGCCGTAGCTGTAGCCGCTCTTCCCGTCCCGGCTCGCCTCCGCCCGGACCGGCTGCCAGCGCACGGCGGTGCCAGGCGCAAGGGAGTCGGCGGAGACGATGGCGAGCGCCGCGTTACGCCCTCGCACGATCGGGAGTCCGCCGCGCAGATAGACGAGGCTGGAGTCGAAGACGCTGGCGAGCCCAGCCGCATAACCGCGAGCGCTCACGGAGTCCGCTCGGGCGAGGTCGGCACGCAGCAGCGCGTCGTGCGCCGCTTCGTCCTGCGAGAGGGGAGCGAGGGCCGCCGAGCTGGTGAATGCGCTCCCCACGCCCGAGCCGCCGCGACAGGCGCTGGCCAGGACGCCAGCCAGGATGAGAACCGCTCGTGTACGCATGCCCACGCTCCATCGCGCCGGGAAGTGTCGGGAGGTCGCCCCTTCCAGAGACTAACCTCGGGCAGGCGGGTCGCGCCACTGGCCGAGCGGAACGGGCACTACCCCGGGGGTATAGCTTTACTACTCGGCTCGAGGCGATTCCGTTTCGTGCCGAAGCTCCGCGGCCAATCGTCATGCGTCTGGCAGCTCCACTCAATCCTCGCGAGCCTCATCCGGGCGAGCGACCTACCCGTTGTTGTGACGACACCAAGAAAGCGACCAACTCGGCGCCGAGGGCGGGGACCCGCCACCGCGCAGCTGACGTCCACCTCCACGAGCCGCACCGCCTACGCCGAGACCAAGCGGTGGCTCATCCAGCAGCATGGCTCGATCTGCGCGTACTGTGGCCGCCGCGTGCCGGCCACGGAGATCACGCTCGACCATGTGACCCCACGGAGAGGGCAGACCGCATACGACCGGCGCGACAACCTCGTGCTCGCGTGCGAGGAGTGCAACGGCGCCAAGGCCGACATGCCCATCCTCTCCTTCCTGCTGCGCAAGCGGGAGCGCGCCGCCGTTCTGCTCAAGTACGGAGAGCACCTCAGTCCCATGCTCGTCGATCTCGTCCAGGCACTGGTGCCCGCGGGCGCGACGGTGCCGCGCGTGAAGGAGTCGTTCGACGATCTCTTTACCGACGACGAGTCGCCGTACCACGAGTCGCCCTACGCCGACTGACCGGCACCGGCCGGACCGCGCGAGCCGCCGCGCCTCCGGCTCGCTTCGCGCTACACGTCGCGCTCGAAGTAGTACGCCTCGACGAACCAGCGCCGCACGTGATGCAGGTCGACGGGGGTGTCCGCCCCGAGCTCCGCGACGAGCATCGCCTTGAGCTGGACCATCGCCTCGATGGCGGGCAGGCCCGAGAGCCGCGCCTGGTGCGCGAAGGTCCGGACGAGATCCTCTACCGAATCGCCGGCTCCGTCCGCCGCGGGAGCGTCCGGCGGAGGACCACCGGGGGCCGGCGTCTCCCCGCTGGAGCGCGCCGAGCGGACGGCCAGGACCGGGAATTCACCGGAGGTGCCGCCCTGTGGAAAGAAGGGAGCCGGCGCCGCGCGGGCGCTCGCGCACAGCTGCTCCAGCACCGTGTCGCTCGCGTCGGCCCACTCCGAGGGATAGGGAGCCAGCCGCCGCTTGGTGAGTCCGCACATGAAGGCCAGCCACCCCTGCTCGTGACCGGCCGACACTGCGACGGGCCGACCGGCCGAGCGGTGGACTTCGAACACTTCCCAGGTGGCGCCGGAAGCGTCCTTGAAGATCCTGACAGGCACGCGATGCTCCGGAATGACGGAAAGCGACGATGAGCCGTCGGAGCCTGGCTGGCCCCGACGGCGCTTGCCTGACGGGCCGCAAAGAGCGTTCCCGCGACAGCGCCTACTTTCGCCCCGCCGCCCGTTCCACGTTCACGTGAGTGAGCCAGTTGTGCTCGTCCGGCGAGCGGCCGTTGACGACGTCGAGGAACTTCCGCTGCAGCTGCAGCGTCACCTCCCCCGCGCGCCCACTCCCCACGGTGATCTTGTCGACACTGCGCACCGGCGTGACCTCCGACGCCGTGCCGGTGAGAAAGACCTCGTCGGCGATGTACAGCATCTCGCGCGGGATGGGCTGCACGTGCACGGCGAGGCCGGCGTCGCGCGCGAGCGTGATGATGCTGTCGCGCGTGATGCCGGGCAGCAGCGTGCCGTTCACCGGCGTGGTGTACAGCGCGCCGCCCTGCACGACGAAGACGTTCTGTCCCGACCCCTCGCTCACCGTCCCGTCGCCGCCGAGCGCGATCGCCTCGGCGAAGCCGTTGGCGAGCGCCTCCATCTTGATGAGCTGCCCGCCGAGGTAGTTGCCGGCCACCTTCGCCATCGCCGGCGTGGTGTTGGGCGCCATGCGATGCCAGCTCGACACGCAAGCGTCGACGCCGTTCTCCAGCGCCCCCTCTCCGAGATACGTGCCCCAGGGCCAGCAGGGGAGAAACACCTCCACCGGGCTGGCGAAGGGGACCATCCCGGCGGCGCCGTAGCCGCGAATCACCATGGGCCTGATGTAGCACGACTGCAGCCCGTTGCGTGCGACGAGCTCGCAGCAAGCGGCGAGCAGCTCGTCCACCGAGTACTTCACCTCCATGCGGTAGATCTTGCAGGAGTTCAACAGCCGCTGGAGATGATCCTCGAGGCGGAAGATCGCTGGCCCGCGCGAGGTCTCGTAGCACCGGATCCCTTCGAAGGCGGAGGAGCCGAACTGCATGGAGTGGGCGAGCACGTGCACGTTGGCATCGGCCCACGGGACGAACTCGCCGTCACGCCAGATCCAGTCGGTCGCGGTGAGCTGATACACGGGTTCACTCGGGGTCAGGGGAAGCCGGCGGCGCCGGACTGCGAAATCTGGCCTCCCCGCGAGCGCGCGCCAAGGGCGACTCGCGGCGCGCCACCCCCGAACGCACCGCGGCGTCCGTGAGAAGGAGGCCTTCGGCGCCCGTGCTGCTCCGCGACAGCATGAGGTGCATGATGCGCCGCTGCCGGCCCCTGGCCGAGAAGGCCAGACGGTAAACGCCGGCCCTGCGGGCGGGGCGACCACGGCGGGATCGATCGCGACGGTGGCACCCTTGGCGAAGGAACGCGCGCGATCGCTCCCGGCTTTCTCCACATGATCCCTCTCTCCGTCCTCGATCTCGCCCCCATCGTCGCCGGCGCCGACGCCGCGCAGGCGCTTCGCAATACGCTCGACCTGGCGCAGCATGCCGAGCGTTGGGGATACAATCGCTACTGGCTGGCGGAACATCACAACATGGTGGGGATCGCCAGCGCCGCGACCGCTGTCGTCATCGGGTACGTCGCTGGCAGCACGACACACATTCGCGTGGGCGCGGGCGGCGTGATGCTCCCCAATCATCCGCCGCTCGTGATCGCCGAGCAGTTCGGCACGCTCGAGTCTCTCTATCCGGGGCGCATCGACCTCGGCCTGGGGCGCGCGCCGGGGACCGACCGCCTCACCATCCAGGCGCTGCGCCGCGACCCGATGAGCGCCGAGCAGTTCCCACAGGACGTGATGGAGCTGCAGTCATATTTCCGCGAGGCGGTGCCGGGTCAGCCGGTGCGCGCCGTCCCCGGTGCGGGGCTTCACGTCCCGCTCTGGCT
>JBBQJC010000141.1:0-8234 GCA_038325515.1 Gemmatimonadales bacterium
TAGAATCGCGCCTCCACGTACGTATCCACCCGGTACCCCTTCTCCGGGTAGATGCCGCGCGAGAGGTCGAAGCGCACGAGGCCGTCGAGCATGGAGAGCCCCACGCCGGCGCCGGACATCGGGCGGCCCACTTCGCGCCACTGGCGGCGGTCGCCGGCCCAGCCGAGATCGGCGAAGATCGCGGGACGCACGAGCCCGACGCCGTGCGCGATCTCGCCGCGCGCGAGCCAGAAGGCGTCGCCGATGGCACCCGGCACGCCGGGCGTTCCACCCGGCCGCTGGCCACGGACCGTCTGCGCTCCACCGAGATAGAACAGGCGCTGCGACGGCAGCTCGCCGAGCCCGCTGCCCGCGCCGAGGGTGAGCGCCGCGGCGCCGTTGCCGATGCCGTGCGATCCGGTGAGCTCCAGCGCCACGCGCCCGAAGCTCTTCGCGTCGCCGTGCGCGCCCTCGAGGCGCGCGTCGGTGTTGAGGCGGAACCCCTGCGGATCGAGGCCGAAGTCTCGCGTGACCCGAGTGCGCGCGCCCACGTACACCCCGCGGTCGGCGGCGATGTTCGGCTCGAACTGCGTGCCCGCGCTCGCGCGCGCGATGGAGAATGTCGTGCGCTGCGTCGCGGTGCGCTGCTGCTCGGCGAACAGGCCCCAGGTGAAGAAGCCCCCCGATGGCGCGTCGGGCGACGACGTGAGCTCCAGGCCGCTCGCGCGGTAGTAGAAGGCATCGTCGCGGCCGAACAGGAAGGCGCCGATCGAGCTGCCGAGACTGAGCGGATTGCCCCAGTCACCGACGGAGACGAGCCGGTTGTAGCCGGTGAGGGAAAGGGTCCGGCGGAGATCGCTGCGCGAGGAGGTCAGCTCGACGGCCGGCTGCCGGTCGGCGACGCCGAGCCGCGCCGTGCCGTGCAGCGAGTAGCCGGCGCCGAGCTGCTGGTCGCCGCGCATCCCGAGCGAGAGCCCCTCGATACGGTTGTAGCGTGGATTGAGCAGCTCCGTCGTGGGACGTTGCGGCGCGAAGTCGGCCTGCGCGCTCATCGACAGCGCCTGGGAGACGAGCGCGTCCATCTCTTCGCCACCCATCGCCTCCTCACCCTTGTCGTAGATGGAAGCGGGAAGGTCCGCGGAGCGGACGAGCTTCGCCGTGTCGCAGGTGATCGTGACGAACACCAGCTCCTTGCTCTTGTCGCTCTGGCGCGTGTAGGTGTGATTGCCGGCGCTGTCGCACCTCGCCAGCGCCTGACGGCGCGCCAGGCGCAGCGAGTCGCGCCGGGTCTTCGGGGCGTCTGCCGAGTCGCGCGCGTCCATGGCGCCGACGGTGACGCTGACGCTCGTCGCCGGCCCGCGGAGAGAATCCATCGGGGGGATGGGGGGCAGGCTCGCGCCCGCGTTCACCTGGTCGTACTTGAAGTTCTGCTCGAGCTTGATCGGCATGCGCATGAAGCCCGCGCTCGCGCTGCCTTCCGCCACCTGCACGCGCGGCAGCCAGAACCGCCCCTGATAGAGCCCGTACTCCACGCCGATCGCGGTGACCTGCGCGGTCATCGGAAACATCAGTGGCTTGACGAGCATCGGGACGTCCTCGAATGCCTTCGGATCGTCCTCCTCCGCGACTGTCCTGATGTCCATCGGCACTGACATGCGATAGGCGGCGCGCACGAGCTGGCCGCCGTTCATGTCGAACCAGAGCGAGCCGACCGCCACGCGCCAGCTCGGCGCGCGCGGGCGCACCTTGAGCTCGCGAAGGCGGATCGTCTTGCCGTCGGGGAGGCGGAAGGTCACCGAGTCGCCGCTCTCGTAGCGATAGTACGCCTCGGCCCCCTCGGCGAGGGGGTGCACCATCCCCTCGTTCTCGTCCACCTGCTGCTGCGTCACGCTGGAGCCGATCCAGAGCGATTCGCTGCCGGGATAGTAGGGGACCGGCGAGATCGTGCCGCCGATGCTCACGTGCGAGTTCCTGCCGGCGATGGGGACGACTGAGCGCTGGCCGGTGACCTCGACGTACGCGCCAGTGCCGCGGCGCCAGCGCACGTGCGTCGCCTCCTCGCTGCGGAAGGCTGTACGGTCGCGGCCGAACTTCGAGAAGCCGAGCCCCACCGAGACGCGCTGATAGGTCATCGCGTCGTAGCTCTGCAGCGCGGAGTCCTGCCTGGTGCGCGCCTCGCGCGCGAGGGCGAGGAGGGGCCTCGCTCCCGCATCGATGTAGGCGGTCGCGAGATGCTCGGCGGTGACCGCCACACGCTTGGGCGGCTTCTTCTCGCGCTTTCGCTTGCCCTTCGCGTCGAGTGAATCCGCGGCGGGCCGGGGAGGCGTGGCCCCCTGCGGAACGACGGGGGGAGTGCCTTGCAGCAGAAGGGCGAGAGCGACGGAGACGAGCATGCCTGACGACCCTGCGTGGAGGGGATGCACCGGCGTACGCCGCGGATTCGAGAAAGTTTCCCCGCGGGCGCGGGTCGGGCGGTCCTCAACCGAAGATGAGGCGGCTCACGCCGGACAGCACGTACTCCGTCGGTTGGGCGAAGGTCTTCGGCATCTGCACGACGTACCCCTGCGCGATCAGGTACGAGAGCGCGTTGGACACCGCTCCCTGCGTGATCTTCCAGAGCTCCCCCAGGCGCTTCTGCGTCCTGCTCTCCGCGGGAGCGCTCGTTCCCCACGCGCTCAGCTGCTCGACTCGTACTCGCTCCGGAAGGCTCGCGAGATGTCCGGCATAGCGGCGCTGCAGCACTGGTCGCAGCTCGCCAAGCATGAGGGGGCGCACGGTCGGCAGCTGGAGGTCTCCTCCCGATCCCCGCTTCGGATCCTCGATCCCGGCCAGGCCGATCAGCTGGCCCACACCATCGTCGAGCGCCTTGAGCAGTCCGCGAAGATCGCCACGATACAGTGCGTAGAGCTCGGCGACCGCCTTGTCGGCGACCGGTGCCACCACGCCGCGCGTCCTGTCGCTCCGCAGGTAGTCGTAACGCTCGGCGAGCATGCGGTGCACGTCGCGGACGTGAAGCGGCTCGAGCATCAGCATGTCGAAGATGGTCCGCACCTGGGTGTGCTGATTCACGACGATGTTGACCGCGTCCGTGGTGCCGACGACGACATAGTGAAGACCGTCGTGCATCAGCATCAGGTCGCGCAGGCTCCTCAGGATCTCGCCGGCGTTCCGCGTGTCCGACTCACTCAGGTTCTCGAGATTGTTGAGGTGCAGCAGCACGCCGCGCGCGTCTGACTCCCGGACGAGCGACATGAGATCCCGCATGATCCTCGGTCCGTCGATCAGGATGTCGTTCGGCACCACGACCGTGGCCCCTCTCGATGCGCCAACACCGATGCCCATGGCCGAGAAGCTCGCCCCACCGCTTCCCAGCTTGACCGTGCGCACCACGAGCTGGGCCGCCTGCATTGCCGGACTTCCATGTGACTGCGGCCTGTTGACCAGGATCGTGTCGTAGAGGGCGCCGAGCACTCGGCCGAACAGGCTCTCGGTGGTGTCGGCCGGGAGGACGGGCACCAGCTCGTCCGTCGCGAGGTAGCCGTCCTGCAGCACCGTGGACTTGAGCTCCTGGACCAGGGTCGTCTTGCCCACCCCCGGGACTCCGGCGATCGCCTGTCTCGAGGAACCCTGGCCGGCGCCATGGATTCGGTGGCGCAGCTCACCCAGCTCGGCGTGTCGCCCGACGAAGAGGCTCAGGGGCCGAATCGACGATTCTCCCTGTTCCAGCGTTCCCTGGAAGAATGGCGAGTTCGCCAGGTTGTAGAGATTCCAGGAGGTTGGGAGCTGAGGGAGGGGCATGGGGCGGTTATTCGGTGGTGACGCCAAACGGCTAATATACTGGATGTATTAGCGTATCGCATAATAGCAGCCTCGTATTTAGCAGTCTTCCCCGGGAAATAGGGACTCGACGCACGGCCGCGGAATGACGCCCCGTGACGGCCTCCGATAACGTCAGGCATTGCCGCCGACATAGCCGAAGGTCTTGCCGAGATCCATGGCCAGCTCATGCTGAGGGAGGATCGGACGTTGGAAGGGCCGCTCAACGCGTTATTCGCGACCGCCGTGGAGTTGGACACGCACTGCGCGTGGCCTGGTAGGCGCCTTGCCGGCGCCTGCCGCTGCCCATTCGCGCTGGACCACAATCGTTAACGACAAGAGCTACACGGCCACTGCCGACTCCGCAGCGCTCGTGCGGGGGCCAAATGGCAGCTCCTGGGTCGCTTGGACGCAAACCGTGTACGTCTGACCAGAATAGTTCGCGGGACTCTTCACGGCGCTGCTCGGGCAGCTGCTCAGCTTCCCGTCGGGCTAGCTGAATCATTCATCATGCGCCCTATCAGCCCGCCAACTGTCGCTTCAGTGTCGTGATCGGTACCGATGACGACAGCTCCGCGCGCGTGGACCCTTGCCCCGCGACGTCCCACGGCAGCCACTCCGGGCTAGGCGAGCCGACAGCAAGACTTCGGTAATGGGGCGACCGAATAGTCCATGAATGGTACGACTGAATAGCCTATAAATGACCTGACAGAAAAGCCTAGATATGGCATGACACAATAGCCTATAATCAGCTTGACAGAATAGTCTACAAATCAGTTACCTGATTCACGCGATGACTGCCCCCACCAGCCCCGCCCAGCGACGCCTGGCCGACGCGCTCCGCAGCCTCAAGGCGCTTCAGGACCGCGGACAGGCGGTCATCCGGTCAAAGGACCTTGAGCGCCGCGAGCGGGAGGCCCTCGTTGAAGCGGGCTTTCTGCGGCGCGTCCTAAAAGGCTGGTACCTGGTCTCTCGGCTAGGTGACGCACCCGGCGATACAACCCCGTGGTTCGCCGCCATGCGTGACTTCGTAGCTGGTTACTGCAACGCCCGATTCAGCGACGCATGGCACGTCTCGCCCGCATACTCGATTCTGGTGCACGCCGGGGCGACGGTACTCCCCAAGCAGGTAATCGTCCACACCCCGGACGGCGTGAACAAGCGCCTCGAACTCCCCGGAGAATGCTCACTGCTGCTCTACAAGGCCGAGCTCCCATCGAAAGACCAGATTGAGGTCCGAGGCGGCCTTCGTGTGCTCGCGCTGCCAGTTGCGCTCACCCGGATCCCCGAGCACTTCTTCCAGACCTCCGCGACCGACGCGCAGATAGCACTGACCGGGATGTCGGATGCCTCGGATCTCAACCGCGAGCTCCTTTCGGGCGGCCACAGCGTTGTCGCGGGCCGCCTCGCCGGGGCGCTCCGCGCGGTTGGGCGAGCGGAACTCGCGGACGACGTCCTCGGCACCATGCGCGCGGCTGGGTACACGGTGCAGGAAGACAACCCGTTCGTCGTCGATCCCCCCGTGCTCCTGTTGACCCGCGCGACCTCCCCCTACGTGCACCGCCTGCAGCTCATGTGGCGCACCATGCGCGAGGAGGTCTTGCGTCACGTTCCCGAGGCGCCTGGGCTCCCCGCAGACATTGACGCCTACCTGGTCGACGTCCAGGAGAACTACCGCGCCGACGCGTACCACTCGCTCTCCATTGAGGGATACCGCGTCACCGAGGAGCTCATCGAGCGCGTCGCCTCCGGCACTTGGGATCCCGAGCAGCATGCCAACGACAAGGACGCTCGGAACGCCATGGCAGCCCACGGCTACTGGCGCGCGTTCGAGGCCGTCCAGAAGTCGCTCCGTCGGATCCTCGCCGCCGAGAACCCGGGCGAAGTCGCGCGCGGCGAGCACGGCGTTTGGTACCGTGAGCTCTTCAGCCCGAGCGTCACCGCGGGCATCCTCTCGGCCGCCGACCTCGCCGGATACCGGAACGCGCCCGTCTACATCAAGAACGCCGCACACGTCCCGCCCGCGCGCGAGGCGGTCCGCGAGATGATGCCCGCGCTCTTCGACCTCCTCGCCGAAGAGCCATCGGCCGCGGTGCGCGCTGTTCTGGGCCACTTCTGCTTCGTGTTCATCCACCCCTACATGGACGGCAACGGCCGCATAGGGCGGTTCCTCATGAACGCAATGCTCGCCTCCGGCGGCTATCCCTGGACCATCATCCGGGTCGACTGGCGCGACCGGTACATGACCGCCCTCGATGCCGCGAGCGCCCGCGGCGACATGGGCCCGTTCGCTCAGTTCCTCGCCGACGCCGTCCAGGCCGAGCCGCCCGCAGCGCCCCCGACGGGGGCGGCGCCAGCCGAGCCACCACCGGCCAGCTCCTAAAGCGCCGGCGCGCGCCGCCACGTTCGGCGCGCCGGCGCGCGCGCCCACCACGCACCACCGCCGCGGCGCAGCACGATCGTGGACGTTCTGCGCGGCGCGGCGCGCCGCGCGCGCGCCCCCCAGCCTTGTGCCGTCAGCCCCCGCGCGTACTCTCGGGGGCGCCGCCAGCAACCCCAATTGCCCCAGCTACCACCGACCGCCCGCCGCTGCCCTTCCCGATCATGATGAACTTCTTCAAGCGCCTCCTCGGGATCGCCGACGCCCCGGCCGCCACGCCCCCCGCCCGCGCCACCCGGGCCAACGACCCCGACGACGACCACGACCACGACCACGACCACGACCACGACCTCGGACCGCGACCGCGACCGCGCGGGATCGGGCGGCTACGTGGTCAACCGCTACTTCGAGCTCTCGGGCGAGATCGAGGCGGGAAAGCGCGACCGCGACTACCCGCGCGCCATCCGTGCCGCGCGCGCGACCTACGAGATCCTCCCGGCCGTCGTCCGGCAGTGGAAGCGCGAGTACGGGCGGTTCGACATCAACACCTCGCACGCCGTCCATAGCGCGCCCAAGCTCATGGCCGTCATTTAGGACCGGGACGGCATCCTGGAGCTCCGCGCCGTGCTCGAGTCGGTGGAGGACCTCTGCGAGTGGCTCCCCTCGGCCGAGGAGGCCGAAGCCGACGCCGCGGTGGTGCCCCGGATCGTGGCCTTGGTTCAGGCCGAGCCAGGCATCCTCCAGTCGTCGCTCAAGACCCGCGTCCCCGATGACCACGCCGACCCCAGCTCCGGGGCGCCGAACCTCGCTGCCTGGCTCGAGAAGACCGGCCGCATCCAGCGCGTGAAGAAGGGCTCGAGCTACCAGCTCTATGCCGCCGGCTATCACATCCCGACGGCCGGGTCGTCGTCGTCGCCGTCGTCGACGCCGTCGTCATCATCATCATCATCATCATCGTCATCATCGCCGAGGAGCTCCTCCTCGTCGTCTTCGTCGACGACGACGTCTTCGTCATCATCATCTTCTTCTTCCTCCTCCCTCCTCGCCTCGACGCGACCGCCCCGGGCCCGGAGCCGGCGCGCGGCCGGGAAGGCCCGGCTGCTCGACTTCTCGGGGCTCCCCGTTGTGCCGCTGCCCAAAGCCCCGGCCAGCTGGGAGGAACGCGCGGCGCGTGAAGACGCCGAGGAGGAGGCTCCCGCGACGCCCGCCCCAAGCGCGGCGCCCCCAAGTTCTCCGTCGACGCGGAGGGCTGGAGGGTCGCCGCCGAGGAGAAGCTGGCCCCGGCCGAGCGCCCGGATCCCGCGTTCAAGGATGTCTTCCCCACCGGCCGATTCACCCACTGGCTCGACCCCAAGGGGAAGCGCGCAGGTTTCGAGCACGCCGCCTCGGTCCTCCGCGTCACCGATCGCGAAGGGCAGGTCGTCGCGGAGCGAGGCCTCGCGTATGACGTCTACCGGTCGGACGTCAACGCCGACGGGGCGGGGATCCTCTTCCTCTCCCGCGAGGGGATGCACCACGGCTACACCGAGCGGCTCGACCCCTTCATCGAAGAACACCTGAACGAGCTCCCCGAGTACCGGGCCCAGGCTGACCGCTTCGGCATCGAGCCCCACGCGCTCAAGAACCACACGCGGTGCGTCGCCATCTCGACCGATCGGTCCCGGTATCTCGTCACCGTCGTCGACGAGGCATGGTGCCTCGACACCGCGACCGGTCAGGTGGTCTGGGGATTCCGGATGCCCTCCAAGGAGGGCTGGACTCGCGCGGTCGCCGACCGGTCAGAGCGCGCCGGGACGAGCGCCGAGGTGGACGCCGCGCTCCGGCTCATGGAGCTCGCGGTGCCCGTCGCCCCCGATGACATCATCAAGCAGTATCGGGCCCTCGCCATGCGCTGGCACCCGGACCGGAACCCCGGCGACCCCCGAGCGACGGCCCGCTTCCAGGAGCTCGGCGCCGCCATGGAGCTGCTCACCGGCGCGAATCTGACCGCGCTCTCCGGCCGGGAGGTCGAGCGGGTGACCTACGAGCAGGTGCTCTCCACCGCCCGCGTCTCCGTCCC
>JBBQJC010000142.1:0-8146 GCA_038325515.1 Gemmatimonadales bacterium
GGCGCGCTGGCGATCAACGCGTCGGCAGGCTACGCCTTCGCCAAGCTGCGCTTCCGCGGACGCGACACGACCTTCCGCGCGCTCGCCGCGGGACTCGCCATCCCGGTGCAGGTGGCGATGCTCCCCCTCTTTTTGCTCATCAAGTCGCTGGGGCTCGTCAACAGCTACGGCGGGGTGATCATCCCCGGCCTGTCGAGCATCTTCGGCATCTTCCTCGTGCGGCAGTACGCGCTGTCGATCCCCGACGACCTGCTCGACGCCGCACGCATCGACGGGGCGAGCGAGCTGCGCATCTTCCGCTCGGTGGTGCTGCCGACGATCCAGCCGGTGCTCGCCACGCTCGCGCTCTGGACCTTTCTCGCCACCTGGAACGACTTCATGTGGCCGCTGATCGTGCTGAGCGATGACCGGCGGTATACCCTCCCCGTCGCCCTCGCGGGGCTCGTCGGCGAGCACGCGCAGGATGTCGAGCTGATGATGGCGGGGGCGGTGATCACCGTGTTGCCCGTGCTGATCCTCTTCCTGATGCTGCAGCGGTACTACGTGGAAGGGGTGACGGAGGGGAGCGTGAAGTGACGCGCCTGCCGCCCCTGCTCGCCCTGTCATGGCTCGTCCTTGCGCCGTCGCTCGGCGCGCAGGCAGCGCGCGCCGCCCCCCCGCCCGTGGTGCTCGAGTCGTTCGACTTCGCGCGCGCCTTCGCGGCGGTCCCCTCCGACGGGGTGGCGCTCGCGCTGCGGCCGGACAGCGGGGTCGTGGGCCGAGCGCTGCGGATGGAGTTCGACTTTCAGGGTCACGCGGGATATGCAGTGGCGCGGCGCGCCTTCGCGCTTCCTACTCTCCCCTCGCACTTCGCGATCACCCTCTGGGTGCGCGGCGAGGCGCGTCGCAACACCCTCGAGCTCAAGCTCGTGGATACCACCGGGCAGAACGTGTGGTGGATGCGGAAGCCGGAGCTCGTCGTGCGCGGCGAGTGGACGCAGCTCCGCTTCCGCTCCACAGAACTTTCCTTCGCCTGGGGTCCGCTCGGCGGCGGCGCGCCGCGCGGCATCGGCGCGCTGGAGGTCGCGTTCACCGCGGGACAGGGGGGGCGCGGGTGGCTCGACCTCGACGAGCTCGCGCTCGTTCCCCTGGCCGCGCCGGTCGGGGAGCGGGTGCGTCCGCGGGTGAGCGCATCGTCGGGGGCGAGTCCCGCGCGGGTCATCGGCCGCGACTTCTTCGCCGCACCCGTCGGCCCTGTGGGCTCGGCCGCCGGTGCCAGCGGCTGGCGCTCCCGCGGAGACGGCCAGCAGTCGCTCACCCTGGACTTCGGCGGAACGCGGCAGCTCAGCGCTCTCGTGCTCGACTGGTCGGACAGCGATTGGGCAGTGGACTACGACATCGAGCGGTCGGACGACGGAAGCCGCTGGACGCTGGCGCGCGCAGTGCGCGGGAGCGCTGGGGGAAGACGGTTCGTCCACCTGCCGCTCGCCGAGACCGGCAGCCTGCGCATCGCGATGCGGCGAAGCAGCCGCGGGCGCGGCTATGCGCTCTCGTCGCTGCGCGTCCTGTCCGACAGCCTCGCGGGAACGCGGAGCGCCTTCCTCGAGCGCGTGGCGCAGGGGAGCGCGCCGGGGCTCTGGCCGCGTGGCCTCACGCGGCAGCAGAGCTACTGGACAGTCGTCGGACTGCCACGCGACGAGCGCGATGCGCTCGTGAGCGAGGACGGCAGCGTCGAATCGCGCCCCGGCGGCTTTTCAGTGGAGCCCTTTCTCGTGGAGGGGGGGCGTGTGATGTCGTGGCGCGACGGCGCCGCGTCGCATTCGCTCGACGGGGGATGGCGGCCGATCCCGACGGTCCGCCGCACGACGGCCGCCCTCTCGCTCGGCATCACCGCCTTCGCGTCTGGCACGCCGGAGCGGTCGGTGGTCTGGGTGCGGTATCGCGTCGTGAATCATGCTTCCCGTGTGCGCGAGTTGACCCTCGTCGCGGCGGTGCGCCCGGTGCAGGTGAATCCCCCCTGGCAGTTCCTCGGCGTACCCGGGGGGGCCGCGTACGTCGGGACGCTGAGCGTTCGGGGCGATACCCTCGTGGTGAACGACACCGATCGCGTCGTGGGCGTCACGCCGCCGGGGTCGGTCGCGCTCGCGAGGTTCGATACGGGCGGAGTCGTGGCGAGGATGTCACCCCGCACGAGCGACAGCGAGTGTCGGGGCCTGCCTTCCCTTCGCCGTGGCCAGACACCGGCCACCGACAGTGGATCCCGACACTCGCGCCTGCGGCGCTGGTGCGGGATGACAGACCTGACGGACTCCACAGGCTTCGCCGAGGCCGCCATGCGCTGGCCCCTGCGCCTCGCGGCACGCGACAGCGCGGACGTCTGGCTCGCGCTCCCCGATCCGGCATCGCCGACGATCACGCCGCTCGGCACCGGCGACGCGCGCCTTGCCGAGTCTCGCGCCGCATGGGACGCCGAGCTCGGCGCGCTCCGCGTCGACCTTCCCGGCGAGGGCCAGCGGCTCGCGGCGACGTTGCGCAGCGCCCTCGCCTACGTGCTGATCAATGCGCGCGGGCCGGCGATCCAGCCGGGGACGCGCAGCTACCGCCGGAGCTGGATTCGCGATGGTGCGCTCACCTCGTCGGCGCTGATGCGGCTCGGCCACACCGCCGACGCGCGCGCCTTCCTCGACTGGTACATCCCCCACGTCTTCGCCGACGGGAAGGTCCCCTGCTGCGTCGATGCGCGCGGCAGCGATCCGGTCACCGAGAACGACGCCGACGGAGAGCTGCTCTACCTCGCCGCCGAGTATCTGCGCATGACCGGCGACAGCGCCGCCGTGAATCGCCACTGGCCGGTGCTGTCGAAGGTCGCGGCACACCTGGACTCGCTGCGCCGCACGCGCCGAACCGCGCGCTACCGCACCCCCGACTCGCTGCTCGTCTTCGGGCTCCTCCCTCCGTCGATCAGCCACGAGGGCTACTCGGCCAAGCCCGCCTATTCGTACTGGGACGACTGGTGGGGGGTGCGCGGTCTCGCCGATGCGTCGCTGCTCGCCCGCACCGCGGGGGACGCCAACGCGTCGGCGCGATACGCCACGGCGGCGCGCGAGATGCGCGCCGACGTCGTCGCGTCCGTCGCGCGCTCGATGCAGAAGTTCCATTTGCAGACCCTTCCGGGTGCCGCGGAGCTGGGAGACACCGATCCTACATCATCGACGATTGCCCTCGAGCCGGCACAGGCGCTCGGCGATCTCCCCCGGAGCGCCGTGACCGCGACCTTCGACAGCGCGTGGGCGACGCTGCAGCGCCGCATCGCCCCCGGCTCGCGGTGGGAGGTGTTCGTCCCCTACGAGTGGCGCGACGTTGGCGCGTATCTCCGGCTCGGTCAGCCCGAGCGCGCCGACGCGTACTCGCGGTGGCTGATGGAGAGCCAGCGCCCCCGCGAATGGAACGAGTGGAGCGAGGCCGTCTACCGCGAGCTGCGGAAGCCGGTGTTCATCGGCGACATGCCGCATGGCTGGGTGCTGTCGGACTTCGTCCGCGCGACGCTCGACCGCATCGCGTACGAGCGCGAAGGGGATTCGGTGCTCGTCGTCGGGGCGGGGATACCGTACGCGTGGGCCAGTTGTCATCCCGCACGAGCGACAGCCCCCTGTCGTCCCGCACCAGCCGCGGGCGTTACCGTCAGCGGCATGCACACCTGGTGGGGCACCCTCTCCCTCACCATGCGCCCGATCGGCGACCGGGTGCGGATCGAGATCACCGGCGTCACTCCGCCCGGCGGCATCGAGCTGCACGCCCCCTTCGGGCGCACCCCGCGCGGGTTCACCGTGAACGGCCACCCCGCCGAATCGTCGAACGGCGGGGGCACCGTGAAGCTGAGTGCGCCCGCCGTCGTGGAGATCAGCTACTGATGTCCGCGCTAACGCTTTGCGTCCAGCGACGCCCCATTGCTCCGGATCACCTCGCGATAGTACAGTGCGCTGTGCTTCGGGGTGCGCTCCTGCGTGGCGTAGTTGACGTGCACGATGCCGAACCGCTTGGAGAAGCCGAGGCTCCACTCGTAGTTGTCGAGCAGGCTCCAGGCGAAGTAGCCGCGCAGGTCGGCGCCCTGCCGGATCGCGTCGTGCGCCGCCTTGAGGTGCTCGCGGTAGTACCACACGCGGAGCGGGTCGTTCACCTCGCCGTCGATCGCGTGCGGCGCATCGTAGAACGCGGCACCGTTCTCGGTGATGTAGAGCGGGATCTTCCCGTACCGCTCCGTCACCCAGAGCAGGGTGCGCGTGAGCGACTCGGCGTGGAACTCCCACCCCGTCTCGCTGTAGGCGTGCTCGGGCTGCCGCACGTAGGCGATGCGCACCGGCAATGCCGAGGGATCGTCGCGCACCACGCCGCGCGTGTAGTAGTTGATGCCGAGGAAGTCGATCTTCTCGCCGATCAGCGCGTAGTCGTCGGCGGGAAACTCCGGCCACGCGATGCCGAAGATCTCCTTCATTTCCTCGGGATAGCTCCCCTTGAACACGGGATCGAGGTACTGCCGGTTCATGTACGCGTCGCCGCGCCGCGCGGCAGCGGCGTCCTCGGCGCTGTCGCTCGCGGGGACCTTCGGCTCGAGGTTGACGACGAGCCCCACCTGCCCCGTCTTGCCCGACGCGCGGTACGCCTGCACCCCGCGGCCGTGCGCGCGCAGCAGATTGTGGCTGGCGATCGGCGCCTCGAACAGGTTGCGATGCCCGGGCGCGAGCGCGCCGTGCAGGTAGCCGCCGTCCGTCACTACCCACGGCTCGTTGAGCGTCGCCCACATCGGGACGCGGTCGCCGAGTTTCTCGAACATCACCGCCGCGTACTCGCCGAACCAGTCGGCGACGTCGCGGTTGAGCCAGCCGCCGCGGTCGTCGAGGGCGGCGGGGAGATCCCAGTGAAAGAGCGTCGCGTTCGGAGTGATGTCGTGCGCCAGCAGCTCGTCCACGAGCCGCTCGTAGAAGCCGAGCCCACCCGGGTTGACGCGCCCCGTCCCCTCGGGGAAGATGCGGCTCCAGCTGATGCTGAAGCGGTACGCCTTCAGCCCCAGCTCGCTCATCAGCTTCACGTCGTCGCGATAGCGGCGATAATGATCGCAGGCGATGTCGCCGGTGTCGCCATTCGTCGTGCGGCCGGGAGAATGCGCGAAGCGCTGCCAGATGCTCGGCCCCGCGCCGTCGGCCAGCGGACTTCCCTCGATCTGATACGCCGAGGTCGAGGCGCCCCACAGAAAGGAGTCAGGGAAGCGATGCGAGTCAGTCATGCGGGAAAAGATACAGGATCGAGCCGGTGAGCGCCTCATTGCCTGGGCCCGAAAGCCACGCGGCAAGCGTCCAGCTCGCCGGGGTCCGGAAGGCCTATGACGACGGCACCGTCGCGGTGCATGGGGTGGACCTCACGGTCCACGCCGGAGAGCTCGTCGTCCTCGTCGGCCCGTCGGGGTGCGGCAAGAGCACCACGCTGCGCATGGTCGCCGGACTGGAGACCATCTCGGCGGGCGAGCTGACCATCGGCGGGCGCGTCGTCAACGACCTGCCGCCGGCCGACCGCGACATCGCGATGGTGTTCCAGAGCTACGCGCTCTACCCCCACATGAGCGTGCGCGAGAACATGGCCTTCGCCCTGAAGCTCAGGAAGCTGCCCACCGCCGATATCCGTGCGAGAGTCGAGGCTGCTGCCTCGACCCTCGGTCTCACCGAGCTGCTGGAGCGGCGTCCGCGCCAGCTCTCCGGAGGGCAGCGGCAGCGCGTCGCCATCGGGCGGGCCATCGTGCGGGAGCCGAGCGTCTTCCTCTTCGACGAGCCCCTCTCCAACCTCGACGCGGCGCTGCGCAGCGAGATGCGGCGCGAGATCGGGATGTTGCACCGCCGGCTCGGCGCCACGATGCTGTACGTCACGCACGATCAGGTGGAGGCGATGACACTCGGCGACCGTATAGTCGTGATGAACCAGGGACGCGTCTGTCAGATCGACACCCCGTCCGGCGTGTACGACCGGCCCGCCGACACCTTCGTCGCCCGATTCCTCGGCAGCCCGCCGATGAACATCCTCGCCGGCTCGCTCGAGCGGGATGGTGACAGGCTGTCGGTGCGCCTCGACGCCGATCCGTCGCATCCCGTGCGGCTCGCCGAGGGGAGCGAGGCGTGGAGGCTGCCCGAGAGCGGACGGGTGCTCCTGGGAGTGCGGCCGGAGCAGCTCGCCCTCGCCGACGGCGACGGGTCCATGCCGGCGACGCTCGAGCTGGAGGAAGTGCTGGGCCACGAGGAGCTGCTCCACTGCCGCGTGGGGACAGTACCCGTGATCGTGCGCGGGGCGGCGGGTCCGCGGCACGTCGTCGGCGAGCAGGTCAACCTGCGCTGCCGGTCGGACCGCGTGCATCTGTTCGACGAGGCGACCGGGAAGACGCTGCGGCGGTAGAGGACGGGCGGACTGTCATCCCGCACGAGTGATAGCGAGTGTCGGGAACTCTCTTCCTTGGCCTCGAACGGCGGGTAGCCGGTAGTGGTATGGCTGCGGTACGTGGTACCCGTACCGGCAGGAGCCCCCGGCCGGCCATGCGCGCACTGGCAGGACGGCGGGTACCTCGGTACCGGCGCGCCAGTCATCCCGCAGGGCCCGCCGGCGACGCGAAACCGCAGAGCGGATCCCGACGCTCGCTCGCTGCGCTCGCTCGTGCGGGATCTGCTCTCCCTGCCGAGTGGCCCGAGGGAACCTTCCCTCTTCCCGCGGCTATATTCCATACATGCGCCACCGGCCGGTCTTCCTCCGGGCATTCATCGCCCTGGTCGTCTGCTCGCTCGCCGCGCTCGCCTCGGCGAGCGGCGCGCAGTTCGGCGCTCGCGAAGCGCTCGGCAGCGTGCACGGTGACGCGATCGCCGTCTCGGCGCCGCAGGCGACGATCGCCGCCGTGCCCACGTACAGGAAGACGCCGTCGCCCGACCTGTCGAGCCGGTTCTTTCTGCCCGCGCGCGTCTTCGCCTCACCGCCCCAGCGACCCGGCGCGCCCGCGGCATTCGCGCATCCTGGCGTCCGCGACCGCGCCGATCTCGCGCGCACCTACGACGCCACGGGGCCCCCCGTGATCCCAAACACGGTCCGCTGACCTGTTCGCCGCCGCTGCGGCGTTTACCGAAGCCGAGCGCGCCACCACATCCATCACGTCCTGATTGCCTCGCGCACCTCGCGCGGGGCGGAGGTCGCACATGTCGCAGGTCGCACCATCCGTGGCCGCCGGCCGCGTCACCTATGCGCGCGTCGTCGCCGGGATCGACTTCAGCTCCGCGTCGCTCGCCGGCTGCCGCTGGGCGCTGGAGCACGTGGCGCGCGGCGCCGACGCGCTCTTCTCGCACGTCGTGCCACTCCCTCTCGAGCAGCATCCCGCCGTCGAGCCGGCCGACGCATCGTCTTCCTCCGCGAACGCCGGGTCGCCCCGCCGAGCACTCGCCCTGCGCGGGGGGCTCGGCGGATTCGCCGCGACGCTCGACGTGGCGCGCGCGCGCACGGCGGTGCGCACCGGACGCCCCTCGGCCTGGCTCGGTCAGCTTGCCGAGGAGTTCGACGCGTCGCTGGTGGTCGTCGGGCGGCGTCTGGACGCGAACCGGAGGCGCATCGGGGAGGCCAACGTCGTCGCGCGACTGACGCGCCAGGCGCGCGTCCCCGTGCTCGTCGTCCCGGAAGGGGTTACGGACGCGCCGCGCTGCATCGTCGCGGCGATCGACGAGGGTCCGAGCGGGGTCGAGGTGCTGCGCGCCGCGACGCTCCTCGCCGCGAGTCTCGGGCTCACCCTGATCGCCCTGCATGTGATGCCGCCCGTGACCGGCGCGTACGACCGCGTCGTCGATGCGCGGTCGCGTCGCGGGGTCGCGACGCCGACTGTCATCCCGCACGACGGAGCGCGGACTGTCATCCCGCACGAGCGACAGCGAGTGTCGGGATCTACTCTATTTTCCCGGTCGTCCGGCCTCGAGCACGGTTCAGCGGTTCCGGTCGCTCGCTCGCTGCGCTCGCTCCCGCGGGATGACAGTGCCGATCGATACAAGCGCTCGCTCGTGCGGGATGACAGCCGTGCGCGCGGTCGGCTGACCTTTGCCGTCGGCGATCCCGCGCGCGAGATCGTCGCGGCGGGGATCGCGCACGGGGGAGGCCTGCT
>JBBQJC010000143.1:0-8066 GCA_038325515.1 Gemmatimonadales bacterium
TCCTTGATCGGGGTTCCTTGATCGCTCTTCAACGAGCCGGGTTCCTCGATCCCCCCGAAGAAACAGCATTGAACCGCGGAGGACACGGAGGAACAGCCACGTCTGATTGGAGCATCACCTCCAGCGATCTCGCAGGGCGATCAATGCGGAGACTGTGCTCCTCCGTGTCCTCCGCGCCCTCCGTGGTGCAACAGCTGTTTGGGTCGACCGCACTCGGGCTCAGTTGCTCGAGCGGCCCAACTGCATCGTTCACCACGAAGGGCACGGAGGGCACGGAGGGCACGGAGGGCACGGAGGGCACGGAGGGCACGGAGGGCACGGAGGGCACGGAGGACGGCCGCTCGCTACCGCCTACCTCCTCCCCGGCTCGTTCCCCACCACCTCCGACTCGGGCGCGACACGACCCGAGCGATCAAGGAACCCGGCCCGTTGAACGGGATCGAGGAACCCCGCTCGGCGGGAACTCCCCCGGCTCGAACTGCCGTCACCACGGAGGAGCACGGAGGACACTGAGGACGGCGCTGTTCCTCCGTGTCCTCCGCGGTTCAATGCTGTTTCTTCGGGGGGATCGAGGAACCCGGCTCGTTGAAGAGCGATCAAGGAACCCCGATCAAGGAACCCGGCTCGTTGAACGGGATCAAGGAACCCCGCTCGGCGGGATCTCCCCCGGCTCGAACAGCTGTCACCACGGAGGAGCACGGAGGACACTGAGGACGACGCTGTTCCTCCGCGTCCTCCGCGGTTCAATGCTGTTTCTTCGGAGGGATCAAGGAACCCGGCTCGTTGAACGCGGAGGACAGGGAGGACACTGAGGAACAGCCAGATCTGGCTGCTGCGCCGTCCGCAGCGCTTTCAGCACGACCGTCGAACGCGCGATGCGCCGTTTTGTGCCGTGCGAGTGCATCGGGTGCTGGCAGGAGCGGACCACTGAGGCGCGGACGAATCGGTTGTTTCACGCCCGGGCTGCGTATTCCTTTGGGCCGGCGATCAGAGCACTCTCGAGCTTCTCTTCAGCGGCTGGCTACACTACAGAGATGCCCATGTCATTCTTCTACTCAATGGAGCCCGTGCGCCCCGGCTACGCGGAACTCGTAGCGAAGTTGCGCCGGGTCTATGGGTGTGACTTCGACTCGACGCGGTACGCTCAGCATCCAATCGGTCAACTCTTGGTCGAGGCGCGGGAGTGCTTCGATGAGGCAGACAGGCTGTGTTACGGAGCCCGCGTGCTTCAACTGGGCATGCACGTGAAACACATGGACGAAATTCACGCTGTCAATCACGCCGCTTACAAACGCATACGCCGGCAAATTCTTAACACCATATCGATGGATAGCTTCGAGGCGTGGAGATTCGAAGCAGATATCGCAGCATCATTCGCGCGAATTCCGAGGCGTTTTCAGAAGGCAGAGGCCCCGGACTTCACAGTGGAGCTCAACTCGTCCAGCGTCGGGGTGGAGTGCACCAGTGTGCACCTTGCGCTGACAGGTGACTCGGCGGTTGCGGAAGGTGATGGTCGATGCACGCTTCGGAGCAATCCTCGTCTGGTTCCATCATCTTGATCCGAACGCTGGCGAGATAGAGCATTCATACATCCGAGCCGACTCGACCGCTATCGATCCGGAGCTCCTGGCGTTTTTGGACCTTCACTACCCCATAGGGAATTTTTTGAGAGGCGTTCGGTTGGGGTAGTCGGTCGAGGGTGACGGCCGTCTCATCCTCCTTCTGGCGGGTACTCGTTGACCTGACGCGGCCAATGCGGGGCATGTTGCTTTCACGCCCCGCACGCCCCGTTGATCGAATTCACGCGTCGTTTATCCCGGACCCGGCGCGTGAACCCGTCTCTCGCTATTAATCGCGATCGCCGCCTACCTCCTCCCCGGCTCGTTCCCCACCACCTCCGACTCGGGCGCGACACGACCCGCGACGGCGGGATAGATGATGCCGGCCGCGATGGCTCCGGCGATCGGCGCCACCCAGAACAGCCAGAGCTGCTGTAGCGCCCACCCGCCGACGAACAGCGCGGGCCCTGTGGAGCGCGCCGGATTCACCGACAGGTTCGTCACGGGAATCCCCACCAGACAGATGAGCGTGAGGCAGAGTCCGATCGCGAGCGGGGCGAAGCCGGCGGGAGTCTTCCGCTCCGTCGCTGCCAGGATGACGAAGAGGAAGATGAAGGTCATCAGCGCCTCGAGCAGCAGCCCCGCGCCCATGCTGTAGCCGCCCGGCGAATGCTCCGCATAGCCGTTCGCGGCGAACCCGCTGGCCACGAGGTCGAATCCCGGCGCGCCGTTGGCGATGTAGGCCAGTGCGGACGCGGCGAGGATCGCTCCCGCGAGCTGGGCGATGATGTAGGGGATCACGTCGCGCGCGGGAAATCGCCCTGCCGTGGTGAGACCGATCGTCACCGCCGGATTGAGGTGGCATCCGGAGATCGGGCCCACGGCGTACGCCATCGTGAGCACGGTGAGCCCGAACGCCAGCGACACGCCGAGCAGTCCGATGCCGACCTTGGGGAATCCCGCGGCAAGCACGGCGCTTCCGCAGCCGCCGAACACCAGCCAGAAGGTGCCGATCAGCTCTCCGAGCATTGGCCGTGTCAGTCGCATCCGTTGAAGCCTCGAGGTGGGGGTGAACCGCGCGGTCCCCACGGTTGGCGTGGGCGCGACGCGCGGCGACCGCACAAGGTGCGGAGTCGCCGTCTCCCCCGCTACCCTCTCCTCAAGCGGCGAGCTGCCGGCCGCAGGTGGCGCAGAACGCCGCGCCGGATTCCCCCACCGGCGCGCCGCAGGAGCCGCACTCACCCGGCAGGTAGTGCCCGCAGTTGGAGCAGTACACGGCATCGGGCTCGGGGCGCGGACCGCAGTGCGTGCAGCTCTTGAGCCGCGCGCGATACTCCAGCACCGCGGCCTCGATGGCGTCGGCGCTCACCGGCGCCGAGCCGGCGCGCATCGCCTGCAGCGCCTGCGCCGTGTAGCGCGACTTGAGGTCGGCATAGTCGCCGTCCGAGAGCTTCCCCGTGGCGCGATCGAACTCGATCTCGCGGAGCGCCACCACGGCGTCCTGCTCGGCGACCCCCGCCGCCTCACGCGCCGTGCGGAGCCGGCGGATCGGCACGGGGGACAGTCCGGCGAACAGTGGTTGGAGCACGTACGCGAGCGCCGTGATGGCGAGCAGCGTTCCGATCGTCAGAGGCAGCATCAGACGTCCCGCTTGATTGCCGCGTCCAACCGCGCCATCTCGTCGTCGGTGGCGAGCGGAGCGACCGGGGCGTCGGTGGCGGCCTTCACCGCGACCGAGCGGCGCTGCATCCCGCGCAGCACGAAGACCAGTCCCGCGGCGCCAAGGGCGAGCACCGCGAACGGGGCCAGGTAGCCGGCGAGGTTGAACCCCTGCTTGCGGGGCGCCATGAGGGCGCGCTCCCCGTACGTGTCGACGAAGGCATCGAGGATCTCCCGGGCCGGGTAGCCCCCTTCCACGAGCGACATCACGTCGCGGTGCATGGCCGGCGACACCTGGCAGGAGAAGTCGGTAGTGCGGCAGGTATAGACGTCGAGCGTGCAGCCGCACTGACAGCGGATGTCGTGCTCGAGCGCATCGCGCTGCTCCGGCGACATCGACGCGACGGCATCGCGCTTGGGGGGGCGGCGCACTGTCTTCGCGGCCGTCTGGTTCATGTCGAACAGGTTCGACGTGTTCCCCGTCGCCGGACCGGCGCCCGGCGTGGCCTGCGTGCTGTCCTGGCCGAGCAGCGGGGTCGTCGCCACCAGCGCGACGCCGCCGAGGAGGGCGCCGCCGAGAAAGTCGCGGCGTTTCATCGCACCACCGCCGGCTCGCGCGTCGCCGGAGCGAGCGTCGCCACGTAGCCGCTCGGCGCCCGTCGCCGCTCGGTCTGCGGCCACATCACGATCAAGCCGCCGATCGCCATGACCAGGCCGCCGATCCAGACCCAGACGACGAGCGGGTTGAAGCTGATGCGCAGCTCGGCGGTCTCGTTGCGGACGCCGGCGAGCACCACGTAGAGGTCGAGCGCGGCGGAGGTGCGGATCCCCACCTCAGTGCTCGGCTCGAACTGCGGCTGCTTGTTGCTGTCGAAGTGCTGGCGCTTCTCGCTCGTGACGATCCCCTGCGGCACACCGTCGCGCGTCACCTCGAGCCCCACCGCGGTGACGAAGCGGTTGAGCGTCTCGGAGGTGGACACGCCCTGGCTGATGAACTTCCAGTGATGTCCGAGCGGGTCGACGAGCTCCTTCGTCTCGCCCGCCTTGAGCTGGAGGTCGTAGTCCTTCTTGAACGCCAAGCCGGCGAAGGCCGAGAAGAGGATGACGATCCCGGCGTGGACGATGTAGCCACCGTAGCGGCGGCGGTTCCGCGCCACGAGGCGGAAGGCGGCGGGAAGCACCCCCTCGCCGTGGATGACGCGGCGCGCGCCGATCCCCTTGTAGAACTCCTGGCCGATGGTGCCCGAGACGAAGCCCGCGAGCGTGTAGGCGACGAGCGCGTGGAAGTTGCGCATCCCCATCGCGAGGAGCAGCGCGCCGGTGCCCAGGCCGACGATGACCGGGACGACGAACTGCCGCTTGAGGTTCGCCGTGGAGGCCTTGCGCCAGGCGATGAGCGGGCCGATGCCGGTGAGGGCGAGCAGCAGCAGCCCCAGCGGGACGTTGACCGTGTTGAAGAAGGGGGGACCGACGGTGATCTTCGAGCCGCGCACCCACTCGCTGAGCACGGGGAAGAGCGTCCCCCAGAGCACCGAGAAGGCGATGCCGACGAGGACGAGGTTGTTGTAGAGGAAGGCCGCCTCCCGGCTGACCATGCTCTCCAGCTCCGCCTTCGCCTCGAGATCGCGCAGCCGCGTGGCGACGAAGTAGATCGTCGCCGCGAGGATCGTGAAGAAGAAGGCGCCGAACCAGACGCCCACCGGCGACTGCGCGAAGGAGTGGACGCTCTCGATGATCCCGCTGCGCGTGAGGAAGGTGCCGAAGATCGCCAGCAGGAAGGTGGTGACGACGAGGACGACGTTCCACTTCCGCAGCATCCCGCGCTTCTCCTGGATCATGATGGAGTGCAGGAAGGCGGTGCCGGTGAGCCAGGGAAGAAGGCTCGCGTTCTCGACGGGATCCCACGCCCAGTACCCGCTCCAGCCCAGCTCGACGTACGCCCACCACATGCCGAGGGTGATGCCGATGGTGAGGAAGAACCAGGAGACGAGCGACCAGCGGCGCACGATGCTCAGCCACTCGGCGTCGAGCTTGCGCGTGACGAGGGCGGCGATGGCGAAGGCGAAGGGGATGGCCGTCGCGACGTAGCCCAGATAGAGGTTCGGCGGATGGATCGCCATCCCCGGGTTCTGGAGCTGCGGATTCATCCCGCGGCCGTCGACGGGGATGAAGCTCAGCCGGTCGTACGGGTTCGCCTTGAAGCAGGTGGTCGCGATGAAGAAGAGGAGGATCGCGGCGAGCGTTCCGGCGGCCCACGGCGCGAGGTCGCGCGACTTCTCGCGCACCGACCAGATCGCGATCGCGCTGTACGAGGCGAGGATGAGGGACCAGAAGAGCATCGACCCCGCCTGGCCGCCCCAGAACGCGGCGAACACGTAGACCTTCGGCATGTTCGCGGCGGTATTCGACGCCACGTACTTGAGCGAGAAGTCGTGCGTGAGCAGCGCGGTCCAGAGCCCGATCGACGCGAGGGTGACCATCGCCCAGGTGGCATACAGCCCGCGCCGGCCGCTGGTGACGAGGTCGTCGCGGCCGAGCGCGCCGCCGGAGAAGGAGGCGACGGCGGACCAGGCCGCCATGAGGAGTGCGACCCAGAGAGCCAGCTCGCCGACGAGGATCACGCGCGGGCTCCCGCTTTGTAGCCGGGAGTCTGCTTGTATTTCTGGCTGCCGGGCTGGCCCGGCGCGTTCTCGTAGCGCGAGGCGCACTTGGCGAGGAGCGTGGTGGCGTGGAAGGTCCCGTCGGGGCCCATCCGTCCCTCGACCACGACGTCGGCGCCGTCGGTGAAGGTGTCCGGGGCGATGCCGCGGTAGATGACCGGGTAGACCCTGGCGCCGTCGGTGACCGTGAACGCGTACTCCTTGCCCCCAGGCACGCGCTGGATCGAGCCGGCGACGACGCGCGCGCCCATCTTCACTCCCGTGTTCCGAAAGGTCGGGTCGGCGCTGAGCTTGTTGGCCAGCTCCGTGGGCGTGAGATAATACATGCCGGTGTCCTTGATGGACGTCGCCATGAGGTACCCGGCGGTGCCGAGCACCAGCGCGCCGCCGACGAGGAATTTGGTGCGGGCCTTGGCCATGGGAGCTGCGGGAGAGAAGTCGTTGTCCACCAGCAATATAACGGTTGCCGGCGACCTCCCCATAGGAGTTTTCCCGACAGTGGCGACGTCTCGGCTCAGCGGACCGTGCGCGCGAGGAGAACCGTCGCCGCGCCGGCGCCGGCGGCGTCCCAGGCGAGGTCGCGCAGGCTGAACTGCCCCTTCACGCGAAGGTCGTGGATCTCCCTTCCCACGCCGGCCGCCGCGGTCACGACTGTCGCGCCGGCGATCGCCCCGCCGTGCGAGACGCCGGCTGAGCGCAGCGAACCATACGTCACGCTCTGGATGAAGGCGGAGACGAAGAAGTGCTTCACCTTGTCCGGCCCGAACCAGGGATCGGCGCCCGGGGGAGGGGCAGCAGGCGGCGCGTGGAGGGAGAACATGAGGACGAATCCGCGCATCAGGCCACGGAGCGCTCGGCAGCCGACTCCGGCGCGAGCCGCTCGCGCAGGAGGTCGAGCGCCCGGTCGAGCAGTACGCGGTGCTCCGGCGCGTTGATCCAGCTGCTCGCCCCGCTCGGATGGGGAAGAGGGATGGCGGTGGCGGAACCGCCCGCGTGCTGCACGACGTGCTCGCGACCGACCAGCTCGGCGAGCGGGCGATTACCGAGGAAGCTGTCGATCGCCAGCCGCCCGACGAGGATGAGGACGGTGGGACGTATGATCTGCAGCTCGCCCTGGAGCCAAACGGCGCACTGATCCCGCTCGCGGGGAGTCGGGACGCGGTCGCCGCGGCCACCGGGATGCGGTCCCGGATAGCACCGCGTCACGGCGGCGATGTAGATGAGCTCGCGCGCCGCGGATTCATCCAGGCCGGCTCGCTCGAGCCAGCGAAACAGGGTCCTGCCCGCGCGGCCGGCGAAGGGACGGCCACCCCCGGCCTCAACCTGGCCCGGCGCCTGGCCCACGAGCATCGCGCGCGGCGCCCTGGCCCGCGAGATAGTGGGGAGGATACCCGGCGCGTGCGCGCAGCGGCGGCAGGCGGCGAGGAGTTCGCAATGCGCGTCCAGCCGCGCGGCGAGAGTGCGGGACATGAGGAATGATACACGCGGCGGGCGGGGGAAGTGCCGGAGCTGGTAGGTATCGGCTGCTGGTGTTGCGGTTTTCGGTTTTCGGTTTTTCGGTTTTCGGCCGGCGTCGGGATGCTCCAGTGCGATCGGTACGCGTAGCTCGACCGACATCGGTTACCTCCACCACGAACTTCTCACCCCGAAGGTTCGAGGCGGGAGCCGGGAGCCGGGAGCCGGGAGCCGGGAGCCGGGAGCCGGGACTCGTGCACCGGGACTCGTTCACCGGGACTCGTGCACCGGGACTCGTGCACTGGGACTCGTACACAGTGCACCGGGACTCGTGCACCGGGACGCCTGCACCGAACCCCCGCACCGGGACCCTGAACGGAGACCCCTGCACTGGGACCCCTGCACTGGGACGCGTGCACCATGCACCGCGACCCGTAAACCGTTCAGCGCCGCCCATTCAGCGTTCAGCGCCGCACATACAGCGTGCAGCGCCACCCATGCAGCGTGCAGCGCCACCCATTCAGCGTGCAGCGCCGCCCATGCAGCGTTCAGCGCCACCCATGCAGCGTTCAGCGCCGCCCATTCAGCGTGCAGCGCCACCGTTCAGCGTGCAGCGCCACCCATGCAGCGTGCAGCGCCACCCATGCAGCGTGCAGCGCCACCCATGCAGCGTGCAGCGCCACCCATGCAGCGTGCAGCGCCGCCGTTCAGCGTTCAGCGCCGCCGTTCAGCG
>JBBQJC010000144.1:0-7887 GCA_038325515.1 Gemmatimonadales bacterium
ACCATCGACGCCACGGTGTCGGTGCCCTGCGCGTGCGAGATGTCGAACACCACGAACGAGCGCGGCACCTTCGCGAGGCCGAGCTGGCGCTGCAGCTCGTACGTCGGATCGCCGGCGCGCTCCTCCGTGGGTTGTTCCTCGCTGGTGAGTCGCGCCTCCTCCAGCAGGTGCCGCGCGTTCTGCTGCGCGAGCTCGATGAGATCGCGCCGCGATCCGCGCTGCGGCACGTGCACCGTCGTCCGCTCCAGCGACTCCTCCAGCACGTCGCGCTCGGCGACGTCGAACGGAATCACCAGCTCCGGCGCGCGCTCCTCGAGCAGGCGGTAGGGCCCGGCGAGATACGTCTCGAGGACGGCGGCGTCCGACACGCCGTCGATGTTGGCGACGAACTGATGGTCGCGCGCCAGCAGCCGCCCGCCGCGGATCCGCAGCAGCGCGATCACCGCGTCGTCCCCGTCGCGGGCGTAGCCCACGACGTCGCGATCGTGCCCCTCGACCGCGTCGACGACGGTGGGCTCCTCCATCTTCTGCAGGTGAACGAGCGCGTCGCGGAGCTGGCCCGCGCGCTCGAAGTCGAGCGCCTCGGCGGCGAGCGCCATCCGCTCCTTCACCTTGCGCACCACCTCTTCCGGTTTGCCGTTCAGGAAGTCGATCACCTCGTCGATCATCGCCGCGTACTCGCCCTGCGTCTGCGCGAGAATGCACGGCGCCTTGCACCGCCCGATGTGATAATCGAGACAGGGACGCTCTGGCATCTGCCGCGGCATGTCGAAGTTGCACGACCGGACCGTGAACAGCCGCTTCACGACGTCGAGCGAGCGACGCATCGCGCCCACGTCGGTGTACGGGCCGAAGTAGCGCGCGCCGTCGTTCTGGAGGCGCCGGGTGACCCAGACCCGCGGAAAGGGCTCCTGGACGGTGACCTTGATGAAGGGGTACGACTTGTCGTCGCGCAGCGAGATGTTGTACCGCGGCTTGTACTCCTTGATCAGGTTCGCCTCGAGCACCAGGGCGTGCGCCTCGCTGGGCACCACGATCGTGTCGAGCGCCTGCACCTGCTGCATCAGGGAGCGGGTCTTCACGCTCTCGCGGTGGTCGCTCGCGACATAGCTGCGCACGCGGGAGCGTAGCCGCTTGGCCTTGCCGACGTACAGCACCGTCCCGTCGGCGTCTTTCCAGAGGTAGACGCCGGGCGACTCGGGGAGATGCGGGATCTTGTCGAGGATCGCGTCGGGGACGGCCATCCCTAATAATACCCCCGGCGGCTGGTCAGTGCCCCGCGGCACCCACGAGCGACTGGGCGTGGGGCGCGGCGGCGTCGCGCATCTCCGCCAGCAGCTCGGTCCCGTGCCGCGCCAGCAGCGGGACGAGATTCAGCGCGCGCTCCTGTCTGATCCCCATCGGATAGAGTGCCGCGCGCAACGTCGCGACATCGCGCAGCGAGCCCGTCTCGCGCCGCTTGATCCCCGCGAGGAGACGCCGCTCCAGGCGGTCCACCCGGTGCTGCAGCGCGTGCACCGCCCCCTGCACCGCGCGGTCGAGCCCGATCGGCTCGGCCTCCGGCGCCAGCGCATCGGGCAGACCGGCGATCGTGGCGCGGAGCTCCGCCAGCGACGCCGCACTACGCGGGCTCATCGCCGCACGCGCGGTGGCCCCTTCCAGGGCGTGGGGGTCGGCGAGCTCACCGGCCGGGACGCGGAATCGCTCGAGCAGCGCGCGGACGTGCGGCTCGAGCAGGGTACACGACCAGCGTGGGACAACGGCCGGGGCATCGGCTCCCATCGCGCCGGCCACGGCGCTCACCTGGGCGAAGTAGGCGAGCTCCCCCGGTCCGGCCACGTATGCGAGCGTGGGGAGGACCGATCGCTCCACCAGGGGGCGCAGCAGCACGTTCGGCGTGAGCACTCCCGCGGGTGGCGCCCCCGACTCGGCGATCGAGAGCCGGCGCTTCGTCTCCCCCTCGCGCACGAAGACCAGCGCGAGCCCCGCGAGATCCTCCACCTGCGGCGCATAGCCGGCCGCGGTGATCTCGGCGGAGCGCACCGCGAGCGCGCGCTCGATCTCCGGCGCCCGCGCCAGCGCCCGGGCGATCGTGTCGCTGCTCGCCGGCTCCACGGCCGGATGCGAGGCATCGAGCACCGGCATGCCGAGCGGCGCGAGCAGCGCGCGGAGCAGCGAGACGAAGGCACTGCCGACCGTGGCGCCAGGCTCGGAATAGGCCGCGCGGACCGCCTCGAGCGCCCCCGGATCGGAAGCGCTTCCCGCCGCCCGCGCGAGCGCGGCCAACTGGCTCGCCAGATCGCCGAGTGGAGCGCGCGACATCGGCGTGCCGGGCGCGGGCGCCGCGCCATCGCGCAGCACTTCGGCCCCGCCGGGCAGCGCGACGACCGTGCTCGACGCCTCGGCGAAGTCCGCGTCGTCGGTGGCGGCCCAGTACACCGCCGCCGTGGCGATCCCCGTCGCCGTCTCGATGGCGTCGGCGAGGGCGATCGCGCTCATCGCCTTGCTCCACGTGTAGACCGGGCCGCCGAAGAGTCCGGGCTGCTGTCCGGTCGTCACGACGACGCCCCCCGCGCGCTGCACACGCTCCAGCCGGGCGAGGGCGGCGCCGCTCGCGGCGAAGGCCGGACGCAGCGCCTCCCAGCGCGCCTCCCAGCCCCCCTCGGCGCGGCGCGCGTCGGCGAGCTGGCGCCACGCTCCGGCAGTGCGAGGCGCGGCGGCGAGCCAGTCCCCTCCTCCGCCGGCCTGCAGAAGTCGGGAGAGCGGCGATCCGCCCAGGGTGTCCGTGACGATGCGAACGTCGGTCATTGCCGTCGTGCGAGGATGATGACGCGAGGCGGATCCGCCGAGGGGGTCACTTGTGGTACGGCTCGCCGCGGCTGATGGTGCCCGCGCGGTAGAGCTGCTCCGCGAGCACCAACCGTGCGAGCTCGTGCGGGAGGGTGAAGGGGGCGAGCTGGATCGTTCGCGCCGCGCGGCTGCGCACCTGCTCCGGGAGGCCGAATGCGCCGCCCACGATGAAGGCGATGTCGCGGGCGCTCTCCCGCGCCGCCACGATCGTGGCGGCGAACTGCGCCGAGGTGAGACACTCCCCGCGCTCGTCGCAGGCGACGACCGTCGCGCCGGCGGGAACGCGCTCCAGCAGTCGGTCCCCTTCGCGCGTCTTCGCCTCCTCGGCGGACACGCCGCGGCCGCTCGCCTCGCGGACCTCCACGACGTCGAGCGGCCAGTACCGCGCCGCGCGTGTCTCGTACTCCTCGATCGCCGCCGCGAGATGCCGGTCGCGTGGCTTCCCGACGGCGGCGACGAGGAGCTTCACCGGCCCCTACGCGTAGATGCCGCGCAGGCGATGAACGGTGGCCACGCGGCTGATGGCCAGCATGTAGGCCGCGGTGCGCATGTCCACCTTGTGCTGCGTGGAGAGCTTCAGCACGTCGCCGAAGCTGCGCGTCATGATGTCCGTCAACCGGTCGTTCACCGACTCCTCCGACCAGAAGTAGCCGCCGCGGTCCTGGACCCACTCGAAGTACGAGACCGTGACGCCGCCGGCGTTGGCCAGGATGTCCGGGATCACGAAGATCTCCTTCTCGGCGAGGATCGAGTCGGCGCCTGCCGTCGTCGGGCCGTTGGCCCCCTCGCAGATGATCTTGGCGCGGATCTTCGCCGCGTTCTTGCTCGTGATGACGTTCTCCAGCGCCGCCGGCAGCAGCACGTCCACGTCCGCGGTGAGCAGCTCCTCGGTGGTGATCGCCGTCCCCCCCGTGAACCCCTCGAGCGTCCTGTGGTCCTTGACGTACTGGATCGCCGCCGGGATGTCGATGCCCGCCTCGTTGATGTACGAGCCCGTGCGATCGGAGATGGCGCGGATCACGCAGCCCTCCTTTGCCAGGAGGTCGGCGGCCACGGAACCGACGTTGCCGAAGCCCATCACCGCCACCGTGGCGCCCACCATCGGCATGCCGAGGTGCTTGAGCGCCTGCTTCGTGACGATCATGCACCCGCGTCCCGTCGCCTCGCGACGCCCGAGCGACCCGCCCATCTCGATGGGCTTCCCGGTGACCACGGCAGTGACGGTGTGGCGGTGGTGCATGGAATACGTATCCATGATCCACGCCATCACGCGCTCGTTCGTGTTGACGTCGGGCGCGGGCACGTCGGAGTCGGGGCCGAGCGTGTGGATGATGGATGCCGTGTAGCGGCGCGTGAGGCGCTCCAGCTCACCCACGCTCATCTTGAGCGGATCGCAGATGACGCCGCCCTTGGCGCCGCCGAACGGGAGGTTCACCACCGCGCACTTCCAGGTCATCCACGCGGCGAGCGCCTTCACCTCGTCGAGGTTCACCTGCATGTCGAAGCGGATACCGCCCTTGGCCGGCCCGCGCGACGTGTTGTAGAGGACGCGGTAGCCCGTGTAGACCTCCACCTCCCCGTTGTCCATCATCACCGGCACGGACACGATGATCTGCTTCTCGGGATGGCGGAGCACCTTGTACAGTCCGGGCTCCAGGTCGAGGAGCTGCGCCGCGCGGTCGAAGCGGCTCATCATTCCCTCGAACGGGTTGTCCTCGTTCAGGAAACGGTCCTTGTCCGGCATCACGATTCTATCGGTCGGCAAACGAAGATCGGTGGCCATGTCAGTGGAACTCGAGCCGGCAGCACCGGCGTTGGGTAGATTTTACGAGCGCCGGGCCAGCACCTGGTGGAGCGATTCGTCCACCTCGGACCGGCCACGCTCGACGACGACGTGCTGAGAAACATACCACAACGGCGGCCCCGCGCGAGGCCAGAGGGGGGCCAGCTTCACCGCATCCTTGAGCGTACAGACGACCCCGGCCATCTCCCGCGCCGAATGCGCAATACTCCCGACATCGGATGGGGAAAAAGCATGATGGTCGGCGAACGAGACCGGTACCACGTCGGCACCCTCGGCGCGAAGTTGCGCGAAGAAGGCATCGGGAGAGCCCACCGCCGCGACGGCCACGACGCGACGACCAGCGACCTCCGCGAGGGGGCGCTCCACGCCATCGAGCGCGCCCACCAGCCCCAGGGGCGCGAGATGAACGATCGCGACGGGCACCCGCGGCGCGATGCGCGCGAGCTCCGCGCCGACGCGGTCGGCCTCCTCGCGCGTCGCGCTCTTGCGCGTCACCAGGAGGAGCGTCGCGCGCCGCAGCCCGCGCAGGGGCTCGCGCAACGGTCCGGCCGGAAGCACGGAGAGATCGCCGCGCCACTGCTCCGCCGACACGAGCACCCAGTCCGCCACCCGGGCGATGCGCCGGTGCTGGAAGGCGTCGTCGAGAATCGCGCAATCCGCGCCCTGGCGCTTCGCCGCCAGCACGCCCCGCACGCGGTCGCCATCCGCCACCACGGGGACGCCGGGATTCAGCCGCTCGTGTACCAGGGGCTCATCACCGCCGTAGCCCCGCAGCACGATCGCCGGATGCGCACCGAGCTCGCGAAGCCTCGCCGCCGCCCATGCGGCGACGGGCGTCTTGCCGGTGCCGCCCACCGTGACGTTGCCTACGCTGAGCGCGGGCAGCGCCGGCTGCAGCACGCGGGCCGCGACGTCGTAGCGCGCATTGCGCCGCCCCGCCGCGGCCGCGAACAGCCACGACGCCGGCGCCAGCAGCGCGCGTGCGGCGCGCGCCGCCGGCGACCTCCCGTACCAGACGGTCTCCACGGCTGACATGCCTACGAGCCCGGGACGGCGTTGAGGATCTCCTGCAGGCGGGGCGCCTGCTCCGCCGCGGCGCGCGGCGAGCCGGCCTCCACGCCGGTGAGGGGACCGTAGTGCACGTCCACGCGCGCAAATGGCTTCGGGATCAGGAAGCGGTCCCAGCTCTTCAGCCGCCACGAGCGGCTGGCCACCGCGCGGATGGGGACGATCAGCGCTCCGGTGCGCTGCGCGGCCACCGCGGCGCCGGCGGCGAACACGCGTGCCGGCCCGCGCGGCCCGTCCGGCGTGATCGCACCGTCCTTCCCGCCGTCGATCTCGCGCATCAGCCCGATCAGCGCGCGGCTTCCCCCGCGCGACGACGAGCCCCGCACCGTGGAATAGCCGAGCGACTCGGCGATGCGGGCCACGATCTCGCCGTCGCGATG
Source organism: Gemmatimonadales bacterium (assembly GCA_038325515.1). Taxonomy (GTDB): domain Bacteria; phylum Gemmatimonadota; class Gemmatimonadetes; order Gemmatimonadales; family Gemmatimonadaceae; genus AG11. Next base: position 6,103 of record JBBQJC010000144.1, read on the forward strand.
CTCGCTGATGACGATCGCGACGTTCTCGCCGCGGTGCTGCCAGAGCAGCGGCAGCAGCTCTCCGTGCCAGAGGGCGAAGATGATGCGCTGGTTCGCCGCGCGCGCGGCGTGCAGCCCGGCGTCGCCGTGCGCGCGCATGCGCCAGGTGCTCGCCACGATCCTGATCGCCAGGGCGCCGGCGCGGACCATCCAGCGAACCTTCCGCTCCTTCTTCGCCTCGCTCATGCGGCGCCGGCCATCTCGAGCGCCATCCCGGCGACACGCGCCGCGGCACCCGGCTCGCCGAGCGAGTCGCGCGCCTCGGTGAGCCGGGCGACCATCGTGGCGCGACGCGCGTCGTGGACATCGAGCAGTGGGGCGAGCGCGTCGGCGACGTCGGCCGGGACCAGCGCATCCTGCACGAACTCGCGCGCCACCTCGCGGCCCGCCACGATGTTCACGAGCCCGATGAACTCGAGCTTCACGATGCGGCGCGCCACCGCGTACTCCAGGCCTCCGGTGCGATACGCCACGACGAGCGGACAGAGCGCGATCGCCGCTTCGAGCGTCGTCGTGCCGCTCTTGCACAGTGCCGCGTCGGCGGCGCGCAGGAGCGAGAACGACGCCGCGTGCACCAGCGGAAAGGGGCAGCGCTCGGGCGGGATCTCCACGTGCGGCGCCGCGCTCACCAGCACGCGCAGGGCGGGATCCCGGCGCTGCAGCTCGCGTGCCGTCGCCACGAAGGGATCCAGGTGCCGCGCGATCTCCTGACGGCGGCTTCCGGGAAAGAGCACGAGCAGCCGCTCGTCGTCGCTCACCCCGAGCTCGCGCCGCGCTGCGTGTCGGCCGGGCATCGAGGCCGCGCGGTCGAGCAGCGGATGTCCCACGAACGTGGCATCGATGCCGTGCTCGCGCAGCAGCCGCTCCTCGAAGGGGAGGATGACGGCGGCGCGCGTCACCGTGCGCGCCAGCCGCTCCAGCCGGCCGGCGCGCGACGCCCATACCTGCGGCGTGATGAAGTAGAGCACGGGCACCCCGGCCTTCGTCGCCGCCTCGGCGATCTTCATGTTGAAGCCGGCGAAGTCCACGAGGACGACGAGCGCCACGCGCCCGCTCTCGATCCGCTCGCGCAGCGCGCGGCGCAGGCGCAGGAAGCGCGGAATCAGCTTGAGCGGCTCGACGAACCCCATCACGGCGAGCTGCCGCGAGTGGGCGATCAGCTCGACTCCCTCGGCGCGCATCCGGTCGCCGCCCACCCCGGTCAGGGCGAACGGGGCGCCACGCGCCTTCAGCGCCCGCGCGACGCCGGCAGCGTGCAGGTCGCCGGAGACCTCCCCGGCGACGAAGAGGATCTCACGCACCCGTCGGCGTGCGCATCGCGCCGGCCAGCGACGGGAGCGTTCGCTCGATGTCGCCGACGATCTGCAGCGCCACGGCGAGGTTCTCCCGTCCGTCCTCCCCCGTCACCACCACCGGCGACTCGCCGCGCACCGCCGCCAGGAAGCTCTCGAACTCGAGCCGCAGCGGCTCCCCCTCCTCCGCCTCCAGCGCGATGCGCTCCACGAACTGCTCGAGCGCCAGCGGCGCGGTGGCGAGGCTGGCCAGGTCGATGTCTCCGCGCATCCGATAGAACTCCCCGTTCCCCGCGCCGAGGTCGAGAGAGAGATACCCGCTCTGCTGGAAGATGCGCAGCTTCCGCATCCGCTCGCGCGAGACGCGGCTCGCCGTGATGTTCGCCACGGCCCCCGAGTCGAAGGTCAGCCGCGCGTTGGCGATGTCCACGAAGGGCGTCAGCACCGGCACCCC
>JBBQJC010000145.1:0-7820 GCA_038325515.1 Gemmatimonadales bacterium
GCGCAAGGCACCTCGCCACCACCACCACGACACCGAGCCGATGACCGCCGTTCCCGCCGATCTCGACGCCTACCTATCGCAGCACGACGCGCGCATCCAGCGCGAGCTGTTCGACTTCCTTCGCATCCCGAGCGTCAGCGCGCGGTCGGAGCACGACGCCGACACCTCGCGTGCCGCGGAGTGGGTCGCCACGGCCCTGCGCGACGCGGGACTCTCCGCCACCGTGCATCCCACCCCGGGCCACCCAGTGGTCGTGGGCGAATGGCGCAACGCCCCCGCCGGCGCGCCGACCGTGCTCGTCTACGGCCACTACGACGTCCAGCCCGCGGAGCCGCTCGAGCTCTGGAGCTCCCCCCCCTTCGATCCCGTCATCCGCGACGGCAGGCTGTTCGCCCGCGGCTCGGTGGACGACAAGGGGCAGCTCTTTCTGCACGTCAAGGCGCTCGAGGCACACCTCGCCACACGCGGCGCCCTCCCGGTGAACGTCATCGTGCTCGCCGAGGGGGAGGAAGAGGTGGGCAGCGTCAACCTCGAGGCGTTCATCGCGTCGCACGCGGAGCAGTTGAAGTGCGACGCGGTCGTCATCTCCGACTCGGCGATGTTCGCGCCCGGGCTGCCGAGCATCCTCTCCTCGCTGCGCGGCCTCGCCTACTTCCAGATCGACGTGCAGGGACCGGCGCAGGATCTCCACTCGGGAAGCTACGGCGGCGCCGTGGTGAATCCGGCGATGGCGCTCGCGCGCATCCTCGCCACGATGCACGACGCCGACGGCCGCGTGGCGATCGCCGGATTCTACGACGCGGTGCGCGCCTGGGACGAGCGCGTCCTCGCGCAGATGAAGGAGCTTCCCTTCAATGAGGAGCACTTCCGCGCCGAGACCGGCGCCGTCGCGCTGGGCGGCGAGGCGGGCTTCAGCGTGCTGCAGCGGCTCTGGGCTCGCCCCACCTGCGAGGTGAATGGCCTGCTGAGCGGCTACACGGGCGAAGGCGCCAAGACGGTGCTCCCGGCGAAGGCGATGGCGAAGGTGAGCTGCCGCCTCGTCCCCGACCAGGACCCCGCCGAGCTCGAGCGGCTGATGGCGGCGCATGTCGCGTCGGTGTCGCCGGAGGGAGTGACGACGACGGTGACTCACCTGCACGGGGGCCGCCCCTGGCGCGCCGAGCTCACTGGCCCGCTCTACGACGCGGCGCGCCGAGCGCTCGCGGCGGCCTTCGGGCGCGAGCCGGTGATCACCGGCGAGGGGGGCTCCATCCCTGTCGTCGGCGACTTCGAGCGCATCCTCGGCGCGCCGGTGCTGCTGGTCGGCTTCGGACTGCCCGGTGAGAACGCGCACGCGCCGGACGAGTGGATGAGCGTGGAGAACTTCACGGTGGGGATGCGGGCGATCGCCACGCTGTGGGACGAGCTTGGAGCGGCGAGTCGCTGACCGCGAGTCGTGCAAGGCCCCAATGCAACAGCGGTCGACGAATGACTCGAATGAAGAACGAAAGAGACCGAATGAGCCGTGCACGACGCGACAAGCCCAGCATCTCCGTTTGATTCGGCTCTTTGTCGTTTGATTCGTGAGATTCGATCCCCCGCTGTTCACCTCGAGGTGAGTCCGGACAGATGCCAGCCAAGCGCGCGAAGAAGCAATCACACCTCGACCGGCTGCGCGACCTCTGCCTCGCGCTACCCGAAGCGCACGAGGTGGAGGCGTGGGGAGAGCCGACCTTTCGCGTGAAGAACAAGATCTTCGCGATGTACGCCGCGTCGGAGAACCATCACGGCGCCGGGAAGGAATCGGTGTGGCTCAAGGCGACGCACATGACGCAGGACCTCCTCGTGCGCGCACAGCCGCAGCGTTTCTTCGTCCCCCCGTACGTGGGGAAGAGCGGGTGGGTGGGAGTGCGGCTTGACGGGCGCACTGGATGGAAGGCGCTCGCGGAGCTGCTGCGCGACGCGTACGTCATGACCGCACCGAAGAAGCTGGCGGCGCTGCTTCAGTGAACGTCTGAGGTGAGAAGTTTGAAGTGAGAGGTCAGGTCTCGGTCGGCCCACGCGTCGGGGGGCCCGACCTCGCACCTCGAACTTCAAACCTCTCACGGCTTGACCGCTCACCGTTCACCGATAGTTACAGCCCCATCCGCCGCAGCAGCGCCTGGAAGCGCGGATGGCCCCGCAGGGGATCGAGCAGCGGGTTCACGGCGAAGTAGACGAGCCATCCGCGCCGCTCCTCGTACGCCCGCTCCGCCCAGTCGAGCGCCGCGTCGTGCCGCCCGAGGCCGATGAGCAGCGTGGCCAGCGCCACGGGTGACACGTACGACTCCTCGCGCCGGCGCTCGAGCGCGTGCAGCAGCTCCTCGGCCTCGCCGGTCTTCCCGGCGCGCGCGAGGGCGTAGCCGAGCGTCGCCTCCGTGTAGCTCCCCGCGCCGTGCATCCCCACGGCCTCGCGCAGCACCCGCTCCGATTCCTCGAGCCTGCCCTCCAGCGCCAGGGTGATGCCCAGCACACGGTAGCTCTCCTCGGCCATCGGGTTCGCCTCGATGGCGCGCGTGATGTGGTGGCGCGCCTGCTCGAAGTGCCGCGCGTAGAAGTAGATCCAGGCGAGGCTCCGGCGCACCGAGACGGACGAGGGATCGAGCTCCTGCGCCATGTGTCCCTCCACCAGCGCCTCCTCGATCTGTCCGCGCGACGCGAGCAGGAACGCGTACCACTGGTGCGCCGACGCGTACCGGGGATTGCGCTCGATCGAGCTGCGGAAGTGGCGCTCGGCACCCTCCGAGTCCCAGTCGTAGAGGAAGAGGCTCCACGCCAGCGACGCATGCGCCTCGGCGAGGGAGTCGTCGAGCTCCAGCGCCCTGCGCGCGTACATCTTGGCGAGCGCGAAACCTTCGTCCACCGGCACGCTGCGGTAGTCGACGTGCAGCGCGTACGCGTCGGCGAGCCCGGTGTAGGCGAGCGCGTAGTCGGCGTCCTCGGCGATCGCCTGCGTGAAGAAGTCGATCGCCTCCGCGACCCCCTCCTGCGTCCGCTTGTTCCATGAGTAGCGCCCGCGCAGGTAGAGCCCGTACGCCACGACGCTCTCCGTATAGCGGCGCGCGAGCGGTGGCGCCAGCTCGGCGAAGGTGGTAGTGCGCAGCGTGTCGACGATGGTGCGCGCGATCTCGTCCTGGATGTCGAACACGTCGCGCAGCGTGCGATCGAACCGCTGCGACCAGATGAGGCGGCCGTCCGAGGCGCTCGTCAGCTGCGCCGTGATGCGGAGGCGGTCGCCCGACTTGCGCACGGTGCCCTCCAGCACCTCCGACGCGCCGAGCAGCGCGCCGATCGCGCGCACGTCCTGCGGCTTGCCCTTGAGCGCGAACACCGACGTCCGAGACGCCACCCGCAGCCCCTCCACCTTGGCGAGCCGGTCGATCAGCTCGTCGGTGATCCCGTCGCTCAGATACTCGTTCTCCGGATCGGGGCTCGCGTTGATGAAGGGGAGCACCGCGATGCTGCGAGAGGTCACTGCCGCGCGCGACGCAGGCGCCCCGCCGGCGAGGAGCGCGTCGGCGAAGTCGGTGGCGCGGGGGAAGCGCTCCTCGGGCGCCTTGGCGAGCCCCCTGGCGAGCGCGCGCTCGAGTCCCGGCGGCACCTCGGGGCGGAGGGCGCGGATGGGGCGCGGCACGACGGTGACGTGCTTGGCGAGGGTGGCGCGTATGCTGTCGCCGTGAAGGGGCGGCTCGCCAGCCAGCATCTCGTACACCACGCAGGCCAGGCTGTACACGTCGCTCGGCGACCCGACGTCGCGGTCGCCCGCCGCCTGCTCCGGGCTCATGTAGGCGGGTGTGCCGAGCGTCATCCCGGCCTCCGTCACCACGGCCGTGTCGCTCCCCTCCCGCACGTACGCGCGCGCCACGCCGAAGTCGGCGAGCATCGCCTGCCCGTCGGTGAAGAGGATGTTCTCCGGCTTTACGTCGCGGTGCACGAAACCGGCGCGGTGAGCGTAGTCGAGCGCGCTCGCCACGTCGTGGGCGATGCGGATGACGTCAGCGACGGGAAGCCGTCCCTCCTGCGCCAGCCGGTCGCGCAGCGAGCCCCCCGGCACGAACGGCGAGACGTAGTACAACAGGCCGCCCGTGTCGCCGGAATCGATGAGCGGGACGATGTGCGGGTGCGACAGCCCGGCAACGATGGCGATCTCGCGCAGGAAGCGCTCCGCGCCGAGCGACGCCGCCTGCTCGGCGTGCAGCACCTTGATGGCCACGCGACGGCCGTGCTTGCGCTCCTCGGCGAGATACACAGTGGCCGATCCGCCATGGCCGAGCTCGCGTTCCACGGAGTAGCGCTCGGCGAGTGCGGAGCTGAGGAAGCTGGCTGGCTGGCGCATGTCACGGGAAATATGCCGGGGACGGCGTCAGGGGGCCACCGTGCATGCCCGGGAGGGACCTCCGCTCTTCCCCCCTGCCATCCGACCGCATACGTTGGCGATCCCACGGCTCCCCCGCAGTCCGTCCTGTTCGGGAGGTGAACGTCATGGCGACCAGCGATGCCCGCACCGTAGACGCGTACCTGGAGGCGCTGCCGGCCGAACGGCGCGGCGTCATACGCGAGATGGTGGCGCTCATCCGCCGCAACCTCCCCGCCGGCTACGTGGAGTCGATGGGCTACGGGATGATCAACTATTCCGTGCCGTTGTCGCGCTTTCCCCACACCTATAACCGCCAGCCGCTCTGCTACGCCGCCCTCGCCGCGCAGAAGCACTACTGCTCGCTGTATCTCATGTGCGCGTATGGCGATCCGGAGCAGACCCGGCAGCTCCGGCAGGCCTTCGCCAGCGAGGGAAAGAAGCTGGACATGGGCAAGGCCTGCATCCGCTTCAAGTCGCTCGACGATCTCCCGCTCGACGCGGTGAGCCGGGCGATCGGCTTCCAGACCGCCGACGAGTACGTCGCGTGGTACGAGAAGATGCGGAGTGCGCAGCGGCCGAGGCCGAGGGCGCTGATCGCCGCCGCCGCGGCGGCGAAGCGCGCCTCGAAGAGTGCGCCGAAGAGTGCGCCGAAGAGTGCGCCGAAAAGTGCGCCGAAAAGTGCGCCGAGGAGTGCGCCGAAGAGTGCGCCGAGGAGTGCGCCGAAGAGTGCGCCGAAGCGCGCGCCGAAGCGCGCGCCGAAGAGTGCGCCGAGGCAATCGTGAGGCGCACCCGCGTCGTCGTCGCGCTCTGCGCTCTGGCTGCGGCATGCTCCCGCGACGACCGACCCGCGCGCGCCGCCGCGGACTCGCTCTCCACCGTCTCTGGCACGAGCATCGCCGCTCCACGCACGGGGCCCGCCGGTGAATGGCAGATGCCGGCGGGCGACTACGCGAACTCGCGCTTCAGCGAGCTGAATCAGATCACCGCCGCGAATGCGAAGGGGCTGCATCCCGCGTGGACCTTCTCCACCGGCGTGCTGCGCGGGCACGAGGGGCTGCCCCTCGTCGTGCAGAACACGATGTATCTCGTGACGCCCTATCCCAACGTCTCGTACGCGATCGATCTGGCGACGGAGGGACAGCCGCTCAAGTGGAAGGTGCGGCCGGAGAACTCGCAGGTGGCGGTGGGCCTCGCCTGCTGCGACGTCGTGAATCGGGGCGCGGCAATCGCCGACGGCCGGATGTACTACAACCTTCTGGACGGGCACACCGTCGCCGTCGACGTCGCCTCCGGCAAGCTCCTCTGGTCGGCGAGGATGGGCGACCTCGGCAAGGGCGAGACGATGACGATGGCCCCCATCGTGGTGAAGGGCAAGGTCATCGTGGGATCGAGCGGGGGCGAGATGGGAGTGCGCGGCTGGATCGCCGCGCTCGACGCGGCGAGCGGCAAGCAGCTCTGGCGCGCCTACAACATCGGTCCCGATGCGGACATCAAGGTGGGCGAGCGCTTCAAGCCGTTTTACGGACGCGCGGACACCTCGAAGAATCAAGGCGCGACGAGCTGGCCAGCCGGCACCTGGCAGCAGGGGGGCGCGACGGTGTGGGGCTGGATTTCGTACGACCCCGCGCTCAACCTCGTCTATCATGGCACGTCGAACCCCGGACCGTGGAACGGGAAGCAGCGGCCGGGCGACAACAAGTGGAGCGCGGCGATCATCGCGCGCGACGCCGACACCGGCGACATGGTGTGGGCCTTCCAACCGACGCCGCACGACGTGTGGGACTACGACGCGGTCAACGAGAACATTCTCGTCGACCTGCCGATTGCGGGGAAGACGCGCAAGGCGCTCGTCCACTTCGACCGCAACGGCTTTGCCTACACGATGGATCGCGCCACCGGCGAGGTGATCCTCGCGAAGCCCTACGTGCCGATGAACTGGTCCACCGGTGTGGACCTCGCGACAGGCCGGCCGACGATCAATCCGGAGAAGGCGCCCTTCCAGGGGAAGAAGGTGTCGTTCATCTGTCCCAGCCTGGAAGGGGGGAAGAACCAGCAACCCGCCGCCTTCAGTCCGTCCACCGGGTTGTTCTACGTCCCCACGAACAACCTCTGCATGGACTTCGAGGCGCGCGAGGTGGCGTACATCCCGGGCACGCCGTACATCGGCGGCAGCGCGCCCGAGGTGGCGGGGCCGGGCGGATACCGCGGCGAGTTCATCGCGTGGGACGCGACGACGGGACGCAAGGTGTGGGGGATCAAGGAGCCGTATCCAGTGTGGGGCGGTGCGTTGGCTACCAAGGGCGACGTGGTCTTCTACGGCACTCTCGACGGCTGGTTCAAGGCGGCAAACGCGCGCACCGGCGAGGTGCTCTGGAAGTTCAAGGTCGGGTCGGGCGTCGTCGGCAATCCCATCACGTACCTGGGGCCTGACGGCAAGCAGTACGTCGCGGTGTACTCGGGTATCGGCGGCGACATGGGGCTGCTCATCGCCGGCGACGTGGCGGCGAACCTCCCCTTCGACGTGCGCGAGCGCGGCTCGACGCTTCCCGACCTGGCGCGGTGGACGAGCTGGGGGGGGATGCTGTTCGTGTTTGCGTTGTGAGCGCGCTGTCATCCCGCAGGAGCGCGCTTGAGCACGACGCATGCATTGCCGAGCCACCGGAGGTAGCCTCATGAGACAGCTCGCCGTCGTCGCCCTTGGCCTCCTTGCCGGCGTCCCGCTGCAATCGTGCACCACCGATTCGCGGGCGGCGGAGCCCTCGCAAGTGCGCACTCAGCAGCCGCAAATGCCGCAGGCCCCCGCCACCTCCACGACGCCGCCAGCCGCCGATCTCGCGGGCCGTTTCGTGACGCACGCGGAGTATCTCCGGCCCGGCCTGGTACCACCGCAGCCGGGCTGGGTGCTCCGGAACCCGCACGAGGGCGACGCGGCCGCCGTCGCCACCGGCGCGAAGCTGTTCGTCGCCTACAACTGCATCGACTGCCACGGCGCCGACGGCAGCGGCGCGATGGGCCCGAGCCTCGCCGACGGCCGCTGGCACTTCGGCGGCGCGCCCGCCGAGGTGTTCGAGTCGATCTACCAGGGCCGGCCAGAGGGGATGCCGGCATGGGGACATCTCATTTCGCCGGATCAGGTGTGGCTGCTGGTCAGCTACGTGCGGTCGCTCCAGGCGGGCAAGAACGTCACGACGGAGAACTTTTCCGGCGCGACGGTGGAGCGGACGGGACACTGAGGGGGGCAGAACCTCAGCGCCTCGGAACATGAATTATTCGGATCTGTTCGGACCCAGCGAGTGGCTCGCGAGACTCCCATGCGCGGCTCCGCGGCGTTCGGACATCGCTCCGCGGAGTTCGGACACCGCTGCGCCGAGTTCGAACATCGCTGTGAAGAGCACGAACATCGCTGCGCGGAGTGATGCGGGCGTGGGGACACCTCTTCTCGCCG
>JBBQJC010000146.1:0-7616 GCA_038325515.1 Gemmatimonadales bacterium
GCGCGCGCTCGACGAGCGTGAGCTGCGACGAGCGGGCGAGGTCGGTGGTGAGCAGGTCGGTGAGGCCGCGCTCGAGAGGGCGCAGCGAGCTGTCGCTCCCGGAAAAGCGCAGCGGGAGCACGGCGATGGTCCGCGGCGAGCCCGCGGCGCTGCCGAGCGTGCGCTCCTGAGCGACGGCGGTCTTCGCGTCGGCGAGAATCTCGCGGCGGGCGAGCGCGGCGAGGCGCGACTGGAGCTGTGAGCGCACGCGGCTCGTGCGGCCGAAGCGCAGGTAGGACGAATAGGCCTGCCGCGCCGCGGGGAGGTCGTTCTGCGCTTCCGCGGTGAGCCCGAGGTACAGGGATGTGGTGCCGTCGGCGGGGTCGATGCGCGACGCAGACTCCAGCGCGCGCCGCGCGTCGGGGAAGCGCCCCGCCTGGTAGTACGCGATGCCGAGCGCCCGGTTCACGGGGAGCGATGCCGGCCTGGCGGTCTGCTGCTGCTCGAGGCGGGCGATGGATTCGGCGCCGCCCATGGCCGTCACACAGGCGCTGGCGGACAGCAGGCAGAGCAGCGCGGTGAGCCGGAGTGGCCGCATGGGGGAGCCCGTCGGACGTGAGAGGGGAGATGACATCAGCGCTCCGGGTCGAGCATGTCCTCGAACCGCATCCACTGCGCGTAGAAGTAGAGGTCCACGTAGCCGGTGCCGCCGTTGCGGTTCTTGCGCACCAGCAGCTCCGTCGCCCCCTCGATGTCCCGCGCGGCGTCGTACATCCCCTCGCGGAAGAGCCCCAGCACGACGTCGGCGCGCTCCGCGACGGCGCCGTGCGCGCCGAAATCGTCGAGCAGGGGGCGCCGGTCGTCGCGCGCCGCGAGGGCCGGCAGGGCGGTCGTCAGCAGGACCGCGACCGACAGCTCGAGCGCGAGCTGCTTGAGGGCGCGCACCGCCGTGGCCTGCTGCTCGCTCGTCGGGCGGTCGCCCGCGAGCAGCGACTCGAGCCCGTCGACGACGACGAGCTCGGGCGCCCGCTCGGCGAGAAGCTGCTCGCGCAGCGCGGGAACTCCCCCCGCGGGGACGAGCTCCACGATCGGGAGCTCGTCGCGCAGCCGCACCGCCGCGGCGCCCACCGCGGCGCGCGTCGCGTCATCCAGGGTGCCGCGGCGGAGGTCGTCGATCCGCGCGCGCCCCTCGATGGCCAGCACGCGCTCGAGCACGCGGTCGGCGAGCATCTCCCCGGAATAGAAGATTGCCGGCCCGGTGCGTCCGGAAGCGCGAAGCGCCATGGCGAGCGCGAGGGCGCTCTTGCCGCTTCCCACGTCGCCGCCGAGCACCACGAGGTCGCCCCGGCGGAAGCCGCCGCCGAGCAGCTTGTCGAGGCTGGGAAAGCCGGATCGAATCGTGTCTCTGGGGGGAGCCCCATCGGCGACGGCATCGACGCGGCCCAGCAGGAGCGACAGAGGGGAGATGTCGGCGCCGCGCGGCATGGCGAGAAGATACGGCGCCGCGCGGGAGGGGAGCAAGGAACGCCTGGCGCCGGTACTAGCGGCGGAGTCGCTCCGCCAGCGCGTCCAGCTCGGCGTGCGAGGGCGCGTCGAGGAAGCTGCCCGCCGCTTCGGCAAGGTTGGCGACCGAGGCCGCGACCGACGTGGAGGGCTCCCCGGCACTCGCCTCGGCGCAGGCGGCGAGCGGGGCTCGCACGGAGACGGGGAGGGTGAGCGTCCCCAGCCACGCCTTGGCGCCGGCTGCCCGGGCGGCGCGCCCCTCGGCGGGGAGCCCTGCCCCAGGACTGTCCGCGGCGAGTCGGGCGACGACGAAGCAGGCGAGCACCACCTCGCGCGTGCCCCCGATCGGGGCACGTCCGGCGGCGGCGGCGAGGTGTCGAAAGGGGAAGCTCGGCGCGCCGAGCGCGTACGGAGGGAGAGACGGGGGCACGGCACAAATGTGCTCGCGCGAGCACGCGGCGGCCAGTCGCGCGGCAGTTGCGCGGTGTCAGGCTCGGCCGCCGCTGGCCGCCGGGCCGCGCGCGCGTTGCTCCCTCCCCAGTGCGGGACTACGTTTGACTCATGCCGCACCAGGCCAAGGCCGTCCTCTGGGTCGACGACGAGGCGGAGCTGCTCGAGCCTCATCGCATCCTCTTGCGGGAGAAGGGCTTCGACGTAGAGACCGCCACGAACGCCGACGACGCCGCCGAGCTCGTGCGGCGGCGGCCATTCGATCTCGTCCTTCTCGACGAGCAGATGCCGGGCACGCGCGGCCTCGAGGCGATGAAGGAGCTGCGCGACATCCAGCCCACCATCGCCATCGTGATGGTCACGAAGAGCGAGGAGGACACCACCCTCCACGAGGCGCTCGGCACCAACATCGCCGGCTACCTCGTGAAGCCGGTCACCCCACGCCAGGTCTTTGTCCTCGTCGCCCGGCTCCTGGAGGGGCCAAGAATACGTCAACAAGCGGTTGCGCGAGCCTTCGTCGACCGCTTTCGCGCGATGCAGCTCGAGACGGAGCGCCGGCTCGACTGGCGCGCGTGGATCGACCGCTACCTCGAGCTGGTGCAGTGGGACCTCGACCTCACCGCCGCGAACGAGATGGGGCTGCACGATTCACTGCTTGGTCTCTTTCCCGACCTGCGGCGCGACTTCGCGGCGTTCATGGTCGAGGCATATCCGCGCTGGCTGGCCAACCTCGAGGAGGACCGCCCCCCGCTGTCCATCGACATCGTGAGCGAGTTCCTCATGCCGCTCGTCGACAAGGACCGGGCGGCGGTGTTCATCGTGATCGACTGCCTGCGCCTCGACCAGTGGATGGCGCTCGAGCCGGTGATCGCGCCGCTGTTCGACATCGAGACGACGCACTACTTCGGCATCCTCCCCTCGGCCACGCCGTACGCGCGGAACGCGCTGTTCAGCGGGCTCTTTCCCAACGAGATCGCCGCGCGCTTCCCCGACTGGTGGGGCGAGCGCGAGGACGAGACGCTCAACGCGCACGAGAAGGACCTGCTGGAGGCGCAGCTCAGGGAGATGGGACGAGCGGTGCCGGTGAAGTACGACAAGATCTCCTCGTCGCACGAGGCGGACGAGCTGGAGCGACGCCTGGCCAACGCCGTCGCCCCCGACGGCATCAGCGCCTTCGTCTTCAACTTCGTGGATCTGCTCACCCACGGCCGCTCCGAGTCGGCCATCCTCTACGAGGTGGCGCGCGACGAGATCGCCCTCCGCCAGCTCACCCTCCAGTGGTTCAAGCGCTCGGCGCTGTTCAGCGTGCTGCAGGAGGCGGCGCGCCGCAACGTGAAGGTGCTCGTCACGAGCGATCACGGGTCCATCCACTGCCACACGCCGGCCACGGTGTTCGCCAAGCGCGACGCCACGCAGAACCTCCGCTACAAGTTCGGCGAGGACCTGCGGGCCGAGAATCCCGACTACGCCTTGCTCTTCCGCAACGAGGACCTGCTCAAGCTGCCGCGACGCGGGCTGGGCGCCAACACGCTGCTGGCCACGGGAGACAGCTTCTTCGTCTATCCTACCAAGCTGCGCGAGTACCAGAGCCGCTACCGCGGATCGTTCCTGCACGGCGGCGTGACCCCGGAGGAGTGCATCCTCCCCGTGTCGCTGCTCACGCCCAGGCGCTAGCCATGTACCGCCGACTCCTCCGCTACCTGCGGCCGCACAGCTGGCGCATGGTGGGCTCGATCGTCTGCAACGTCGTCGCCGCGGCGCTCGACGTGTTCTCCTTCACCCTGCTCATCCCCTTCCTGAACGCGCTGTTCCGGATGAAGACGCTGCTCCCCGACACGGGGGCGGGATGGATCAAGCAGATACAGCTCCAGATCGTCGGGCGCTTCCTGGATCCGAACGATCCGTTCGGGTCGGTGCAGGTGATGATCGTGGCGATCATGGCGATCGTCGCGCTCAAGAACGTCTTCGTCTGGCTGGGCGGACAGCTCGGCGCGTCGCTGCAGGAGAACGTCACGCGCGACCTCCGCGACAGCGTCTTCACGCACCTGCAGCGGCTGCCGCTCGGCTACTTCCAGCGCACCAAGACGGGGCAGATCATCTCGCGCGTGCTCAGCGATACGGAGCAGACCAAGGCGCTCATCACCGAGCTGGTGACGAAGACGCTGCAGAACGTCGCGCAGATCGTCGGCACCATCGTCATCCTGCTCGGCTTCTCGGTGAAGCTCACCTTCGTGGCGCTCGTCATCGCGCCGCTGCTCACCCTGGCGCTGCAGCCCATCCTGCGGAAGCTGCGCAAGGGACACCGCCGCCTGCGCGGCGACTACGGCGAGATCACGAGCGTGCTGCAGGAGGTGGTGAGCGGGGTGCGCCTCGTCAAGTCGTTCCGCGGCGAGCCGTACGAGGACCGCCGCTTTACCGACGCGAGCGGCCGCTACTCCTCGGGGATGGTTCGGATCACGCGCATCGCCTTCCTCTCGCAGCCCCTCACGGAGCTCATCGGCACGTCGGTGGCCTGCCTGATCCTCTGGATCGGCGCGCGGGAGGTGCTGCTCGGCGGCAGCCGGATGGACGGCGCCACCCTCATCACCTTCATGATCATGGTGATGCGCCTGCTCCCACCGCTCAAGCAGCTCTCGCAGGCCCCGACCACCGCGCAGCAGTCGTTCGCCTCGGCGGAGCGGCTGTTCGAGGTGCTCGACCTGCCCACCGAGGAGCAGCTCGACACGGGAGGGCGCGACGTGAACGCGCTGGACGACTCGCTCGAGTTCGACCGCGTCTCGTTCGGCTACGACGACGAGCCCGTGCTGCGCGGCGTGAGCTTCACGGCGCGCCGCGGGCAGGTGGTGGCGCTGGTCGGGCCGAGCGGGGCGGGGAAGAGCACGCTGGTGGACCTCATCCCCCGGTTCTATGAGCCATCGGGAGGCGCCATCCGTCTCGATGGAATCGACACGCGCGAGATCCGGCTTTCGTCGCTGCGGGGCCTCACCGGCATCGTGAGCCAGGATACGGTCCTGTTCAACGACAGCGTGCGCAACAACATCGCCTACGGCGCGGCGGGACGGTTCACCGACGAGCAGGTCGAGGCGGCGGCGCGCGCGGCCAACGCGCACGGCTTCATCACCGAGCTGCCCGACGGCTACGCGACGGTGCTCGGCGAGCGTGGCACGCGCCTCTCCGGCGGCCAGCGGCAGCGCCTCGCGATCGCCCGCGCCCTCCTCACCGACCCGCCCATCCTCATTCTCGACGAGGCGACGTCGGCGCTGGACACGGAGTCGGAACGACTCGTGCAAGAGGCGATCGACCGCCTCCTGGCCGGACGCACCGTGTTCGTCATCGCTCACCGCCTTTCCACCGTCGTGCACGCAGACCAGATTCTCGTCCTCGACCGCGGCGAGATCCTCGAGCGCGGAACCCATGCCGAGCTGCTCGCGCGGCACGGGGCCTATTTTCGGTTGCAGGCGGCGCAGCTTCGCCGCGACGAAGACGTGGCGTCGATCCCCGCCATCGCCGGAGCTGAGTAGCGGATGCGCACACTGTTCTATTTCATGGCGCCTCGCTGGTCGGGCTCCGCACGGGCCTTCGCCGTGGCGGCGCGCGGGCTCGCGGCGCGCGGTGAGCCGGTCACCGTCGTGTGCCGCTCGGGCGCCCAGGCCGAACAGGGCTTCCTGCAGGACGGCCTCGACGTCGTCGGCCTCCCCGCGGACGGTACTGCCGGCGGGGACGCCTGGCGCCTGCGCGCCGTGCTCAAGGACCGCTTCATCGAGGTGGTCTTCCTCCACACGGAGCGCGAGCAGCTCGTCGCCGCGTCGGCCATGCGCCTCGCCGAGCGCGGCGCGGTGATCCGCCGCGTCCCCGCCGCGGCCAGCGTCGCCGACACGCGCTCCGCAAAGCTCGCCGGCAAGATGGCAGCGGCGCGCCTCCTCTTCGCCACCGACGCCGACCGCGCGCGGTCGGGCGCCGGCGACCGCGGCTTCCTCGCGCCGCTCGGCGTCGACGTCGCGCGGGTCGAGAGCACCCGCGACGCGGCGCGCGAGTCGCTCCGCGTGAGCAACGGCACGATGCTCGTCATGTGCGTCGCCGACCTCACATCGCGCCCGCGCGTCACGACCGCGCTCCGCACCCTCGCCCTGCTCGCCGAGCGTCATCCCGAGCTGCGTCTCGCGCTGCTCGGCCCGGGCGGCAACGAGGAGGACACGCACATGCACGCCGCGGCGCTCGGTGTCACCTCGCTGGTGCAATTCGTCGGGCACCGCCACGACATGCCGACGCTGCTCTCCGCCGCCGACGTCGGCTGGGTGGCCGCCGAGGGGGATGATGGGGCCTTCGCCTGCCTCGACTTCATGGCGGCGCGGGTGCCGGTCATTGCCGAGCGATCGCCGCTGCTCTCGCACTTCGTGCCCGACGGCATCGCCGGCGTGCTGCTCCCCCCCGCCGACCCGAGCGACACCGCGGCCGCCGTCGCGTCCTTCCTCGCCGACGAGCACCAGCGCTCGGCGATGGGGAACGCGGGGCGCACCCGCGCCGCGCGCGACTTCCCCGAGACGGCGATGATCGAGGGATTCGCCGCCGCCGCCGGCGCGGCCGGCGACCGGAGCCTCTGGGCGGCGCGGTGAGCGACACCACCCTCTCGCACTACGCCGAGTACTACGGGCTGCGCGGCGCCGTCGCGGCGCTCGATCTGCTCAGCATCCGCCGCGCCGGCGCCATCGGCGAATGGATCGGGGAGCTGGGCTACACGCCCTTGGGCGTGCGGCGCGCCGTGGTGGAGCGACAGGTGCGCGCGGCCTTTCCGGGACTGGAGGAGCGCGAGGTCCTGCGCATCGCCCGCGCCTCGTACGCGCATCTCGGGCGCACGACCATCGAGGCCGCGCTGCTGCCGTCGTACGACCGGGACAAGGTGCTGAGCCTGTTCGATGGCGCGTCGGGCGACGAGGCCGTCGGCCGGCTGCGGAGGCCCGATCGCGGCATCATCTTCGTCAGCGGCCACCTCGGCAACTGGGAGCTCGGCGGCTCGTACATCTCGGCGCGGTGGCCCGGTCTGGAAGTCGTCGCGCGCCGGATGCAGAATCCCCTGTTCGACCGCTACATCACGCAGACGCGGAACCAGATCGGCATGACCGTCATTCACGACGCCGACGCCGTGCGCCGCGTCCCGCGGGCGATCCGCGAGGGGAAGGACATCGCGATGCTCGTCGACCAGGGCGCGGTGGGGCTCGCGTCGAGCTGGGTCCCCTTCTTCGGGCGCTTCGCCAAGACGCCGCGCGGTCCCGCGGTGTTCGCCCTGCGTCTCGACGCGCCACTCGTCTTCGCCTGCGCGCTGCGCCAGCCGAGCGGCCGCTACGTGATGCACTTCGAGGAGGTGAAGTACGAGCGCACCGGCGACCGGGAGCGCGACGTTGAGGGGATCGTCGTCGCCTACACCAGCATGCTGGAGCGCTGGGTGCGGCGCGCGCCCGAGCAGTACTTCTGGCATCATCGTCGCTGGAAGCATCAGCGTCCCGGCACCCCACCCGAGCTCGGTGATCCCTCATGAACGAGCGAGTGAAGCGCGCCCTGCACGGAGACACGCGAGCCTGGTTCGGCGTGAGCGTGGTGATCCTCATGATCCTGCTCGCCATCCTCGCTCCGCTCGTCGCGCGCCACGATCCCATCGCCATCGACCTCGTCAACCAGCTCCAGGCGCC
>JBBQJC010000147.1:0-7326 GCA_038325515.1 Gemmatimonadales bacterium
ACCCCCTTCGTGGGCAGCAGTCCATTCGCGTAGATGCGCGACGTCGCGCCGCTGCGCAACTCGAGGTTCACGACCTCCACCCCGCTCCCCCCCCACCGCACGGTCGAGGGGTGCGGCGTGACCCAGGCCGTGGAGTCGAAGTCCAGCCGCACACTCGCGAGGCGCAGCTCGTTGCGGGCCTTGTCGAGCGTGAAGTCGCCATTCAGCGAGTAGTTTCGACGGTTCCCCTGCGTGATGCGCAGCGCAACGGTGCCGTTGGGCTGAAGATAGGAGAGCTCGCCCGCCAGACTGTCGAACTGGAAGCCCATCGCGCTGATCGCGTCGCCGGAGAGCGCGACGCGCATCGCCGAATGGGCGGTCCGCGCATCGGTCCAGACGTAGCTCGCGGCGACGTGTCGCGCCGCATTGCCGCGCACCTGCAACCCCGTGCCGCTCGCCGTCCCCTGCAGCGAGAAACGCGACAGCGAGCCGGTGATCGTCCCGGCCGCGCGCAGCGAGCCGGCGAGCACCCCGCGCGGGATGGCGCGTGGGGTGTCCACCTGCACCCGCAGCGACGGCGCGCCGCTCACCGCGCGCGCCACCTCCGTGCGCTTCTCCACCGCCACCGCGTCGGCCTTGGCGCGCTTGAGCGCCTCGGCGATGATGCGCGGGCGCGCCGGTACGACGCCGGTGTCGGGACCGGCTCCGCCGGGGATGTAGCGGGCGAAGGTGCCGAGCGAGTCCACGGCGACGGAATAGGTGAGCGCGCCGGAATGGCGGGCGTCCAGGCCGAACGCGCCGGCGACGTCCGCGCGCGCGCCCGAGGCATGCACGCTCGCGCGCGACACGGTCGCCAGCCCCTTCGCCAGCGTCGCCCGCAGCGTCAGGGAGTCCACGCCGAGTGTGTCCACCGACGACGGGCCGAAGTCGAAGGCGAGGTCGGCGTACATCGTCGCCGGCTTGAAGCCGCGCCCGCGCGCCGTCCCACCCCCCGTCACCGCGGTGACGGGCCCGCCGATCATCACTCGGTTCAGATCGAGCGCGGTGGCGCTCGTCGCCACGTCGTAGCCCAGCTCCTTCGACTTGAAGTCCACGACGCCGCTCATCGCGAAGTCGCCGCCCCCCGGCAGCGCGAGCCGGGTGTCCACCCGCATCGCGTCGATCGGACCGTGCGCGTGCACGGGGCCCGTTGCCAGTCCCTTCAACGGCAACGACGGCGCGAACTTCGTGAGCTCCGCCAGCGCCACGGGTTGCGCGACCGCGTCGAGGTCGAGCGTCTGCCGGCCAGTCGTGTGCACGCTCCCCCGCCCGACGAGCCGCGAGCGGTTCGCCCCGTCCAGATGCACGATGTCCAGCCCGGTCGCCACGAGCTGGCGCGCCCCGTTCCCGTTCAGCGTCGCCGAGCCGCTCAGCGTTCCGCCGATGGGCAGGGTGGGAAAGAGCAGCTTCACCAGATCCACCTGCAGCGGCAGCATCCGCACGCGGAAGTTGCTCGCCGAGACGATCGTCGGCTTTCCGTTGAACCCGATGATCCCCGACGCGATGAAGTGATTCCGCCCTCGGCCGTACGCGTCGTAGATCACGTCGGATGCCGCGACGTTCAGGCGGCGCACCGTCCCGCTGAACTTCGCGCTCCCCGCCAGTACGCCGGGCCGCGGCGTACCCGTACCGGGAAATACCTCGTTGATCAGCTTGAAGGTGAGCCCGGTGAAGCGGACGTCGGCGTCGTGGAAGAAGATCGTATCGGTGAGCGTGAAGCCGATGTCGCCCAGCAGGTGTGCCCCTTCGGTGCGGAAGTCGGCGTCGCGCACGACGTAGTCCTGCGTCGCCCCCTTCCACATGATCGCGAGCGCGAGCTTCCCCCCGCCCGTTCTGGGGAAGGTGGGCATCACCCAGCGGAAGTCGGCCGACGACGCGGGGTTCGCGATCGCCTGCAGCCGCATGTCGCCGTTGCTCAGCGCGTACATCCCGTCGGCGGTCAGTTTCGAGCCGGGCAGTTGCGCCTTCGCCCCTGTCCACCAGAGCGAGTCGTTGTTGAACTGGAAGCGGCCGGTGAGCGCGGTGACGCGCGCGCCCGGCGGCTGGAAGGGATAGGCCACCATGCGCAGCGCCGACACGTCGGCGAGGCGATCCTTGAACGCGGGATCGGAGATGCGGAGCTGCGGGAGGATTGCGTCGATGCTGTCGAGCGCCACCATCTTCTGGTAGCCACCCGGCGCCTTGACGATCTTGAGCCGCGACTCGCCGGCGAGCGCCGCCTTCAGCACGCTGTCGCGGACCCGCGCGGTGAGCCCCTTGCGCGGAGCCCACGGCGACAGCACCGTCACCCGCCCGTTCACGAGACGGAGGTTGTCGAAGCGGATCCACGACCCGAAGCCGGGGATCGTGTCGGCGGGATTCCCCTTCTGCGTGAGCTGCGGCCAGAGGCGGTTGTAGTTCCACTGGCCGCCCGGCAGCTTCTCCACGACGATCGCCGGGTGGTAGATCACCATGTCGCTCAGGCGAATCTTCTTGCCGAGCAACTCGCGCACGCCGTAGTTGCCGGAGAGCGAGTCGGCCTTGAAGAAGGGACGCCCCGCGCTGTCGGCGATCGTCACGCCCACGAAGGTGGCCCCGCTCAGCAGGTTACCGTGCACGGCGTCGATCTTCACGAGACCGTGCGTGGCACCGCTCACGGCCGACAGGGCATACTGCCGGATCCGCTCCCGCCCGAAGTCCGTGTTCGTCATCAGCCACACGCCGAACACGCCGAGGACGGCGACGACGCTGAGCACGACGAGCAGGCGGAACAGGCGGATGAGCATCAGAACGCCTCTCCAATGGAGAGGTGCAGCGTGAACCGGCTGAGCAGGCCGCTGATCCCGCTCGAGGCGCCGATCGGCGAGTAGAGATACGGCGTGTCGAGCGCGACGATCTCGCGCTTGCCGTTCTTGATCAGCTCCGTCACGACCGCGAGCTCCTGCGCCCTGCTCGGATTGAAGCCGGCATCCACGCGGATCGGACCCACCGGGGACAGGTAGCGGATGCCGAAGCCGGGGGTCACCGCGTACGTCCCCTTCACGAGGTTCGCCAGGCTGCTCAGCCCCTCGAGCGGGTCGAGCACGCGCTCGCCGACGGCGGCGCCATCGACGAACACCGCGCCGCGCAGGCTGCTCTTGAAGAAGGGGAGGGGAAAGCGGTACTCGACGCTCCCCTCGATCAGCGACGTGCCTCCGAGTGGACGCGCCGTGAACTTGTCAGGACCCACCGCCCGGATCGCACCGGTCGTCGGGTCCAGCACCGAATCGGCGACCGTTGCCGGATCGCAGAAGCGGATCGCGTCAGAGTATGGGTCGCACGGCGGCCCTCCGGGCGAGGTGCGCGCGTTCACGAGGAACTGGTGCGGGATGGTGAGGATGCGCGGGCCGAGCTGATTCTCGCCGAAGCCGCGCACCGACTGCGAGCCGCCGGCGTAGAACCGCTTGCGCGGATGCAGCACCGCCTGGCCGGTCGCCCCCCCGCCGCCATTGGGACGCACGAAGCCCAGCCGCAGGTGCGTCGCCAGCACCCCGTTCTTCGGCCCCATCCGCACGAACAGGGCACCCTCGGCGTACGCGCGGTTGTAGCGGTAGTCGGACACCGTCAGCGACGACGCATGCTCCAGGTCGGCGCGGGCGGTGTAGCCGCGCGTCGGCGCCAGCGGGACGTCGGTGCGGTCGACCTGCACCGTCGCGAGAAGAGGCGACAGCCGCTGGTGCGAGCGCAGCGCGCTGATCGTCGTCGTGTCGCACACGCCGAAGTTCACGCAGAAGTAGGGACCTCCCGCCTCCACGCGCGTGACCTCGAAGCGGTAGTTCAGGCTGGCCGGCGCACGGAAGCCGAGCGACCGCGTGTAGGTGACGTTGCCGCCGTAGCCGCGGTCGATCACCACCGACGGGACCGAGCGGCGCTGCGCGAACGCCCCGATCCCCAGCGAGTTGCGCGGCCGCTGCAGGAAGGCCGGCTGCGTGAGCGTGATGCTCGTCTGCCAGGTGGGGCTGAGGAAGGCGTTCGGATCGTCGGTCACCGAGGAGTCGCGCAGCTGCCGGCGAAAGATCCCGGTGCCGTTGAGCGAGCCGGCGAGCAGGTTGCCCACGGTCGCCGACACGTCCAGCCGGCGCGCGCCGCCGAGCAGGTTGTAGTGCGTGAACCGTCCCTCTGCCTGCACGAAGTCCACGGTGTTGAAGCCGACGCTCGTCCGCGCCTCGCGCAGCGGCGCCTCGCGCAGCAGCACGTTGATGGTCTTGATGCTGTCGAATGTCTGCGGCACCTGGATGGTCGCGAGCCGGAAGAGGTTCGATTCGTACAGGTTGCGCTGGCTCTCGATCAGGTTGCCACGGCGGTAGAGATCGCCCGGCCGGAAGCTGAGCGAGTTGAGCACCGTGCGCGGCGTCACCTTCTCGGTGCCCTGGATCACGATCTGACCCACGCGCGTGACGTGGTTCGGCACGAGACGGAACTGCACGCGCGCCGTATGCGCCTCGGCGTCCACCACGGTGGACGTGTCGATCAGCGCGTCGGCGTAGCCGAGCTCCCACAGCTCGTTCTGGAAGTTGAGGCGGGTCGAGTCGATGACGAACAGGTCGAGTGGCGTCCCCGCTTTGAGCAGGGTGAGGTTGCGCAGGCGGCGCGGACGGATCAATCCGCTGTCGGCGGCGACGTCGACCGCCGTGACCATGGTGGGCGGCCCCTCGTGCACGTCGAACCGCACGGCCACGGTCTTCTCGTTGAGTACCGTGACCGCGGTGTCGACGGTCGTCTCGCGGAATCCGTGCTTGTAGTAGTAGACCCGGATCCGCAGCAGGTCGCGGGCGAGCTCCTGCCGGTTCAGGTAGTGCCGCTCCTCGAGCGCGCGCCACCGGCTGAACTTGCAGACGAAGCCGAGGATCGCGCTCTTGCAGCGTGTGGGCTCGGTGTAGATGCTGAGCTGCAGGTCGGCCGGGTCCACCGACGTCACCCCATTCAGCTCGAGCGACCGGACCTCGGGCTCGGGCGCGAGGTCGGGGCGGGAGCCCTGGGCGAGCAGCGACGGCGCAGCAAAGGCGCTCGCCGAGAGGGCGAGCGCCAGACGCCCGAAACGTCGGGAGGAAGTCACGGGCGTATTCTATAGCAAGGTACGGGCCCTGGGAGGGCGGTTCGGGGTTCGGGGTTCGGGGTTCGGGGTTCGGGGTTCGGGGTTCGGGGTTCGGGGTTCGGGGTTCGGGGTTCGGGGTCACCGCGGGTCCGCAGCATCGCCCGTTCCCACACTCCAAACTCCAAACTCCAAACCCCAACTCCAAACTCCAAACTCCAAACTCCAAACCGCTCTTCAGAGCCCCGACAACAGCGCGTCGTTGTTCAGCGTGCTCGCGATGCGCTTGATCAGCCACTCCATCCCCGACTGCGGGGGCATCTGGCTCAGCCCGCGGCGCAGCGTGTAGACGTGGTCGAGCTGGTCCGCGCGGAAGAGCTTCTCCTCGCGCCGCGTCCCGCTCGTCGCGATGTCGATCGCGGGATAGATCCGCTTCTCGGCCAGCGACCGGTCCAGCTTGATCTCGCAGTTGCCCGTGCCCTTGAACTCCTCGAAGATGATGTCGTCCATGCGCGAGCCCGTCTCCACCAGCGCCGTCGCGATGATCGTCAGGGAGCCGCCGCCCGATGTGGGCGCCACGGAGCGGGCCGAGCCGAAGAACGCCTTCGGCTTCGCCATCGCCTGCGAGTCGAGTCCGCCCGACATCGTGCGCCCGGTGCCGCGCTCCGCCGTGTTGTGTGCGCGCGCCATACGGGTCAGCGAGTCGAGCACGATCACCACGTCGCGGCCCTCCTCCACCAGTCGCCGCGCACGCTCCAGCACCATCTCGGTCACTTCCACGTGGCGCTGCGCCGGCTGGTCGAAGCTCGACGCGATCACCTCGCCCACGCCCCACGAGATGGCCTCGCTCACCTCCTCGGGACGCTCGTCCACGAGGAGGATCAGCAGCGCCGCCTCGGGATGGTTGATCGCGATCCCCTCGGTCACCGCGTGCAGCAGCGTCGTCTTGCCAGCTCGTGCCGGCGCCACGATGAGCGCGCGCTGGCCATAGCCGATGGGCGCGATCAGGTCGATCGCGCGGCGGATCAGCTCCGCGCCCCCCTTCGCCGGCCGCCCGGTCTCGAGCACCAGCTTGCGCTCCGGATAGGTCGCGATGAGCGTGTTGAACTCCGGTCGCCGTGCCGCCTGCTCCGGATCGCCCCCGTTGATCGTCGTGACCTCGATGAGCGCGGTGCGACCGCGCGGATCGCGTCCCGTCGTGCCGGCGATCTCGTCACTCTTGCGGAGGCTGAACTGCCGCACGAGATGCGGCGGCACGTAGGCGTCTCCCGCATCGGCCAGGTAGCTGGCCTGCGCGCGGCGGATGAAGCCTCCGTCGCGCGACGGATCGAACCAGCCGGTGGTCTCTCCGGTCGGGACGATCTGCACGAGCGCCGGCGGTCCCGGCTGCGGACGCTCCGGACGCTCCGGACGCTCCGGACGCTCCGGTCGGTCCGGACGGTCCGGACGCTCGGCAATCGGACCACGCTCGCCCGGCTCGCGCCGCCCGCGACCGCGATTGCGGCGCCCGCGCCGGCCATTCTGCCCAGCCTGGTCACGCGGCTCGCGGGTCTCACGGGGTTCACGCGGACCGCGTGGCTGGCCCTCCTGCGGCGGCGCGGCAGGAACGTCGGCGACACCGGCCGCGACGGCGAGGGCCGCGGCGGGGGGGGCGTCGGCCAGCGCCTCCGGAGGCCGAGCGACGCGCTCTTCGACCGGAGCCTCCGGGGGCCGAGCGACGCGCGCTTCGGCCGGAGCCGGTGCCGCGGGTGCGGCATCGCTCGTGTCGGCGGGAGCTTCGCGGTACGGATTGTCCTCCCCAGGCTGTTCAACTGTCGAGCGGTCGGCGCGAGGGCCACGGCCGCGACGGGGGGGACGCCGGCGTTCATTCATGCAGCGCTTGTCGGTCAGGGTGAATGCTCGCGGACGCACGCTCGGCGTGCCCGCGTCGTGCAAATGCGGTGGTGCGGTCGTGTCGTCGCCGGAACAAAGTCAGACGGAGACCACGCAGCCTGGGCCGGTGGTGCACGTGTGATGACGGCGGTGGTGCGACGCGACTCGGTGCTGTGCCTTCGGATCTCCTGCCGGCGCGGATACGTCACGCGGGGCGAGGCGATGGTCTCCTACAGGGCGCGGCGCTCGATCTCGCCTCTCGTGTACCCGCCTGACGGGTCACCGGGATTGCCGCGCATCGTTGCTCGGCCGGTCGGACGCGGAACGCGGTCGGACCACCGGACGCATCGAGTATCGCCAGCGCGCGCCATTCGCGCAACCCATGA
>JBBQJC010000148.1:0-7228 GCA_038325515.1 Gemmatimonadales bacterium
GAGCGCACCCAACGACAATTGCCAGCAAGACCAAAAGGGCACTCAGGGCGCGAAGCACGGGACCTGACCACCACCTAAGCGCAAGTACTACTCCTCCCAGACACACTGCCAGTACGAGCCACTCGGCCGCGACAACCACCCATTTGCCTGCAGCGGTGTGCACAAGGGCGTGATAGCAAAGCATGCCGAGCAACACTCCCGCTGCGACCTGTAAGACCAGCATGGTTCGCTCCTCTAACGCGCAGTTAAGGTGTGCATAGCCGAATGCGCGCGGACATAGCCCTCACGCCCGCCCGAGCAGCGTCGGCATCGCCAGGTCGAGCCAGCCCGCGACCTCTCGCTGCACCGCCTCCGCCACATCGGCGAGTCGGAACGTCCGGAGCCAGAGCCGGCCCGTCCCCACCGGCGCTGCGATCCGAACCAGCGTGGGCGGCTCCTCTCCGATCCCGCTAGGCCGCGGCTTCGCCGGCCACAGCTCGAGGGAGAGCTCGCCCCGGCGGGTGGCGTGGGTGAAGGTGAGGGGGGAAGGCACGGGCGATTCAATCTGATGCCGCTATTTATGCTTCAGTAACCACGATTAGGGAAGTTGAGCGAATTCTAAGGTTGCGTGCGAAACGGCGATATCATCGACGTTGCAGGTCAGGAGCCTCCGTAATGTCTTTTGCGGAGGCACAGTCGTCGTTACGGCAGGGGCTTTTCGAACACCAGTCTTATCCAGCCGTCTTTCACTGCGCTGTCGGCCGCACTGAGCGCATAGCTGCCGATCTTCCTGACAGCTCCCCAGTGTGCCTCCTGCCACTGCTCCACCCACGCAAGCAGCTGATCGCGCGTCACCGCCGACATCCGCAGCTCGCGTGAGGGATCAATCGGCGCGATGGCTCGCCAACGAGCGCCCAGACCGGCGATCTGGTTCTCGATCGCGTTCAGGCGGCGGCGCGGTTCCCGATTGGTGATGCCGCTGGAGGCGATAAGCCAGTCTAGGCGGGCGTCAATGGAGCGTGGAGCGTGGTCAGCTTCTTCGGCGCCGATCGGCGCCCGCAGACGCTCTCTCGGCGTGAATGGGACGCTCTCGTGAAGGATCGGCGATCGGGCAAGCTTCGCCCGCCCCATGCAAAGGCCGGGTCGCGTTGGCGGTCAGACCCTCGAGCATGACCTCAAGCTTCTAAATGCCGTGTTCAACGTGGCAACGCACGCCGGCCACGGTCGCGGCGGATTCCTGCTCCCGTCCGAGGTCTCCCAATCCCGCGCGAGGAGAGCCCAAGGCGCATGGTGTTAACGGACGAGCAGTACGCATCTGTCCTAGAGGCCACAGCTGCCTTGGGGGGCAGAGAAGAATGCTTCGCTGTCCTGGCGTGGGAAACGGGGCGCCGCTCCGCATCCATCCGGCAACTTCGTTGGTCCGACGTGGACCTCGGAGCCGGGCGCATTCACTTCCGCGGAGAGAATGACGAGACTGGCCATGACCACCGGAATCCGTTGCACGCGGAGGCTGTGGCAATCTCGAAGCGTGAGCAGGCAAGGACGTCGTCAATCGCCGACGCGTGGATCTTCCCAGCGGCACAGGACCGCTCACGACCTATGCCTCGACACACAGTACAGCGCCTGTGGCAGCGGCTCGCTCGGAAGGCAAATATCCCACCCACCTCTGGCTACGGCTGGCACTCGTTCCGCCGCGCCTTCGCCAATCGCCTTCGGCATGTGCCGATGCGCGATCTTCAGGATCTCGGTGGGTGGAAGTCGTCCGTCACGGTGATGAAGGTCTATCTTCGCAGTGACGAGACGGCGCAGCGCGCCGCACTCGAGTGCGCACCGCGCCGCGCACGGGCCGCAGTAAGTGGCTAACAAGTGGCACCGTGAACGGGCACCACTCGTTCGCGATCCCGAAATAAACTGATCCCGCCGCGGCTATAAGCCACGGCGGGATCAGTACTTACAACGGATGGACAGGGATTCGAACCCTGGGTACGCTTTCACGTACACACACTTTCCAGGCGTGCGCCTTAAACCACTCAGCCATCCATCCAGGTACCGCGTCGTTCCGTGCTACAGCCCGGCCTCCCTACGCCAAGCGCGCTGGCGGCGCGATCCGCCGGACCAGCGCGCTGACCAATCCTCCAGACCTTCCCACGGGTAGGGTGAGATTCGAACTCACGATACCCTTGCGGGTACGCCGGTTTTCGAGACCGGTGCCTTCAACCACTCAGCCACCTACCCGGAACAGCCGAGCAATTTAGGAGGCCGCGTCCGCTCTGTCAACGAACGCCCGCCCCCGCCGCGCCGCGAAGAACTCCCGCAGCGCCGAGCCCGTCTCCCCCTCCAGCACCCCGCCCCGCACCTCGGGCCGGTGGTTCAGACGCGGATGCCGCAGGAGATCGCCCACCGAGCCGGCCATCCCCGCCTTGTCGTCCCACGCCGAGAAGACCACGCGATCCACGCGCGAGAGGACGATGGCCCCCGCGCACATCGCGCAGGGCTCCAGCGTCACGTAGAGCGTGCAGCCGTCCAGGCGCCAGCGCCCCACGACGCGGCTCGCCGCACGCAGCGCCAGCGTCTCCGCATGCGCCGTGGGATCCTGGTCGCGCACCGTGCGATTGCTGGCGCGCGCGATCTCGACTCCATCGCGCACGACGATCGCGCCCACGGGGACGTCGCCCTCCTCCGCCGCCATCCGCGCCTCGTCGAGAGCCCTCAGGATCCAGCGCTCGTCTTCCGCGTCGCGCGTGGTGGACATGCGATCGCTCACGCGCCCGCCGTCACCGCCGGCTCACCGGTGGCGAAGCTCAACGCGCCGTTCGCCCCGACGTCCACGACGACCTGGTCTCCGTCCTTGAACTTCCCCTCGAGGAGCTGCAGGGCGAGCGGGTTCTGGATCATCCGCTGGATCGCCCGCTTCAACGGCCGCGCGCCATACGAGGGATCGTAGCCCTCCTCGGCGATCGCCCGCTTCGCCGCCGGCGTCACCTCGAGGGTGAGCTTGCGCTCGCCCAGCATCTTCGCGAACCGCTGAAGCTGCAGGTCGACGATGTGCTCGATCTGCTCCATGCCGAGCGGGCGGAAGATGATGATGTCGTCGACGCGGTTGAGGAACTCGGGCTTGAAGTGCTTCTGCATCGCCGCGGTCACCTGCGCCTCGACGAGCGCCCAGTCGGCCCCCGCGTGCTCGAGGATCACGTGGCTGCCGATGTTGGAGGTCATGATGATGACCGTGTTGCGGAAATCGACGGTGCGGCCCTGCGAGTCGGTGAGGCGTCCGTCGTCGAGGATCTGCAGCAGGACGTTGAACACGTCGGGATGCGCCTTCTCGATCTCGTCGAAGAGGATCACCGAGTACGGGCGGCGGCGCACCGCTTCGGTGAGCTGTCCTCCTTCCTCGTAGCCCACATAGCCGGGCGGTGCGCCGATCAGCCGCGCCACGGCGTGCTTCTCCATGTACTCGGACATGTCGATGCGCACCATCGCGTGCTCGTCGTCGAACAGGAAGTCGGCGAGCGCGCGCGCCGTCTCCGTCTTGCCGACGCCGGTGGGGCCCATGAAGATGAACGACCCGATGGGCCGGTTGGGATCCTGCAGGCCGGCGCGCGAGCGGCGCACCGCATTCGCCACGGCCACTACCGCCTCCTCCTGCCCCACGACGCGCTCGGCCAGCTCGCGGTCGAGCTTCGTCAGCCGCTCGCGCTCTCCCTCGAGCATGCGCGACACGGGGATGCCGGTCCATCGCGCCACGACCTCGGCGATGTCCTCGTCGGTCACCTCCTCCTTGAGGAAGCGCGCGCGCCCGCCGGCGCTGGCGAGGCGGCCTTCCGACTCCTTCATCTGCCGCTCGAGGTCGGGGATCTTGCCGTAGCTGATCTCGGCGGCCTTCTGCAGGTCGCCGTTGCGCGCCGCCTGCTCGGCCTCGGTCTTCGCCTGGTCGATCTGCTGCTTGATCCGGCCGACGGCGCCGAGCGTCTCCTTCTCCTGCTGCCACTGCGCCTTCATCCCCGCCGACTGCTCCTTGAGCTCGGCGAGCTCGCGCTCGATGGCGGTGCGCCGCTCGACCGACGCGGCGTCCTTCTCCTTGCGCAGCGTGGTGAGCTCGATCTCGAGCTGCATCACGCGGCGCTCCACCGCGTCGATCTCCTGCGGCATCGAGTCGATCTCGATTCTCAGCTTTGAAGCTGCCTCATCCAACAGATCGATGGCCTTGTCGGGCAAGAAGCGGTCGGCGATGTAGCGGTGCGAGAGCGTCGCGGCGGCGATGACGGCGCTGTCGGTGATGCGGATGCCGTGATGCGCTTCGTAGCGCTCCTTGAGCCCGCGCAGGATGGCGATCGTGTCCTCGACACTCGGCTCGCCCACATAGACCGGCTGGAAGCGGCGCTCGAGCGCGGCGTCCTTCTCCACGTGCTGGCGGTATTCGTCGAGCGTGGTGGCGCCCACCACGCGCAGCTCGCCGCGCGCGAGCATCGGCTTGAGCATCTGGCCGGCGTCCATCGACCCTTCGGCCTTGCCCGCGCCGACGAGGGTGTGCAGCTCGTCGATGAAGACGACGAACTGGTTCGGGTCCTCGGTGAGCTCCTTGAGCACCGCCTTGAGCCGCTCCTCGAACTC
The DNA here is from genome assembly GCA_038325515.1 of Gemmatimonadales bacterium. Lineage (GTDB taxonomy): Bacteria > Gemmatimonadota > Gemmatimonadetes > Gemmatimonadales > Gemmatimonadaceae > AG11. The sequence continues at coordinate 4,591 of JBBQJC010000148.1, forward strand.
GCCGCGGAACTTCGCGCCGGCGATCAGGGCGCCGAGGTCGAGCGAGACGAGGCGCTTGTTCTTGAGCCCCTCGGGGACGTCACCGTTGACGATGCGCTGCGCGAGCCCCTCGACGATCGCCGTCTTGCCCACGCCGGGCTCACCGATGAGCACGGGGTTGTTCTTGGTTCGTCGGGAGAGGACCTGGATGACGCGCCGGATCTCCTCGTCGCGCCCGATCACCGGATCCAGCTTGCCGCTGCGCGCGGCGTCGGTGAGATCGCGTGAGTACTTCTGCAGCGCCTGGTACTGGTTCTCCGGCGTCTGGTCGGTGACGCGGTGCGAGCCGCGCACCGCCTCGATGGCGGTGAGCAGCTCCTTGTGCGGCGCCTTGAGCGTGGTGAGGAGGGCGCGCGTCTCGGTCTGCTTCGTCTCCGAGAGCGCGAGCAGCAGGTGCTCGGTGCTGACGTATTCGTCGCCGAGTGCCTTCGCCTCCTTCTCCGCCTGGTCGAGCACGGCGGTGAGCTCGCGCGCCATCGTCGGCTGCGCATCCGACTGCCTGGGGTAGCGTCCCAGCTCGCGCTCGAGCGAGTCGCGCAGCGAAGCGACGCTCACGCCGAGCTTCTGCAGCACGGGGACGACGATGCTGTCCTCCTGGCGCAGGAGGACCAGGAGAAGGTGGGTGTCGTAGACCTGCGGGTTGCCGCGCGTGCGCGCTTCGGCGACTGCGTCGTTGAGCGCTTCCGCGGACTTGACCGTGAGCTTCTCGGGATTGATCATTGCCGTGCCTATGGCGTTCGAGGAGGGGCGTTACCTGCCCACGATCATCTTACGCGCGGTGCGTTGGCCGTCCACCACCAACTCGTAGACGTAGACGCCGGGGGCCGCCATCCGGCCGCTTCCCTTGAGCTTGCCGTCCCAGTAGGCGACGTACTGTCCGCAGGCGAGCTTGACGTTGGTGAGCACCTCGCCGGGTCCCTGGAGCAGGGGGATCGCGACGGGCTGGGCCAGCACGTTGTAGACGCGAAGCGAGACCACGTGCTGCACGCGGGCCGCGTCGGCGTCGCAATCCTCGATGGCGAACGGGATGAACGTCTCGGTCGTGACGGGGTTCGGATAGTTCTGTCCGAGTGTCCCCACCTTGCGCCCCTGCGGCAGGCCGTGGAGGCCCTGACCCGCCGCGACGGCGGGTTGAAAGGCGCCAAGGGCGAGCACGAGACCGAGTGCTGCCCAGCGGTGTTGCATGTGTGCTCCGGCGGACGAGACAGGATCCTGAAGCAGCTCCTGCGACGGGTGAACTGGCGGACTTCCTCTGGCGAAGCTACGGCGCGCCCATGGGCAATTCAAGCAGGCGTCGCACACCAAGTCTACCCGTCACAACGCTTTAGGTGCCGAGGTGCCGCTTGCCGGAGGCGTCGCGGACCGTGTAACTCTCGCGGTCGCAATACTCTAGGAAGGGGATCAGGTACTTGCGGGTCAGCCCGAGCAGCTCGCGCAGGTGGGCGGGGCCGTAGCCCTCCGCGCCGGTCATCCCGGCGCGGAGCCGCGCCACGAGGCCGGCCGCCGCCTCGGCATGATAGAACCGGTCGGGCTCCACCTGCACAAGGGTCCCCTCGCGCGCGAGGAGGCGGGCCAGCGCCATCAGCTCCACGGGGCTCGCCGCCAGCGCTCGCGACAGCTCCTCGATGGTCATGGGCTCGGCATTCTCCGGCGAGAGGTGGGCCAGCATGCGCCCGCGCACCGCGTCGAGTGCCACCGAGAGGTGCGGCGTGAAGCCAGGGCGACGCACCAGACCCTGCGCCACTTCGACGAGGCCCGCCGCAGCGAGTTCGCCGAGCAGCGCGGCGGCCACGTTCTCCGGCGCGCGAAGGCGCGACCGCAGCCACTGCAGCGGCGCTCCCGCCTCCAGCGGCTGCTCGGCGTGAAACGCATCGAGCGTCTCGAGGGCGCGGCGCTCGAGCAGCGCCCGCGCATCGGGGGCCACGATGCGCCCCGCCACGCGCCAGCAGCCGAGCGACTGCACCGCCTCCGTCACTTCCTGCGAGGAGAGCCCGAGCCGCACCGGCAGGTGCGCAACGAGCAGCCCCTCGGCGCCGGCGTCGGCGGCGAGCAGCGCGAGGCGTTGTTCGGGGGCGCTCGCCTCCACCGGCCAGGGGCGGGCGCGCGCCGACGCATGCGGATCGAGCACGACGCCGCCGCCCAGCGTGGCGACTGGAGACGCGGCGCGGACCACGAATCTGTCGCCGGCGCGCGCGACGACCGGCTCGTCGAGCACGACGCGCGCCGAGGCGCGCGCGCCGGGCGCCAGCGTACCGCCGGCGACGACGATGCGCGCGCCCACCTCGCTGGTGCCGAGGTGGAGCCTGACGCGCGTGCGCGGGCCGAGCGCGCGCGGCGCGTCGGGCAGCAGCGCGACCTCGGCGCGCATCACGCGCGACGCGATCCAGGCGTCGCCCTGCACGAGCAGCGCGCCGCGTCCGACGTCGTCCAGCTCCACGCCGGCCAGCGCGATCGCCACCCGCTCACCCGCCCGCGTCTCGTTTACGGCGCGGCCGTGGGCGGGCAGCCCCCCCCCCCCCCCCCGGGCCCCACCCGGCCCCACCCCCCCCCCCCCCGCCCGCCCCCCACCCCCCGCCCCCACCGGGCCCGGGACGACCCG
>JBBQJC010000149.1:0-7188 GCA_038325515.1 Gemmatimonadales bacterium
GATGAGCAAAAAGAGGGGGAGCATCGCCACCTGCACCGGGATGGCGAGTCCCGCGGCGAGCGCGCGGAAGGTCGTGTCGCGTCCGCGGAAGCGCAGCTTGGCGAAGGCGTAGCCTGCCGACGCGTTGATCGCCAGCGCGCCCACGGTAGTGACCGTGGCGACGAGGGCGCTGTTGAGCGCATAGCGGCCCAGCGCCAGCCGGCCGAACAGGTCGGCGTAGTGCACCAGCGTCGGCCGGTGGGGGAGCAGCGGGGGCGGGAAGGTGGACGCCTCGCCAGTGGCCATGAACGAGGCGCTCAGCATCCAGAGCAGCGGCACCAGGGAGAGCGTCCCGAAGAGGAGCACGGCCGCATAGAGCGCGACAGTGGATGCGCCGATGCGCCGCCCCCTCATGTCGCGTCCCTGGACGAGAGCCGCCGCTGCAGCAGGCTGAATGCGACGATGATCAGGAAGAGCAGGAAGGCGATCGCCGCGGCGACGCCGAGCCGCCACCAGCGGAACCCCTCCTCGTACATGTAGAGCACGAGGCTCGTCGTGGCGCGGAGCGGCCCCCCCTGCGTCATGATGTACGGCTCGGTGAAGAGCTGCAGGTAGCCGATCATCGTCACGATGACGACGAAGAAGAGGGTCGGCGCCAGCATCGGGATGGTGACGTGGCGGAAGCGCTGGTACGGCGACGCGCCGTCGAGCGCCGCGGCTTCGTGCAGCTCGCGCGGGATGTTCTGCAGGCCCGCGATGCAGATGAGCATGTTGTAGCCGAAGTTCTTCCACGTGGCCATCAGGATGATGGCCGGCATCGCCCAGTGGGGGTCGCCGAGCCAGTCGATGGGGTGGATGCCGACGTGGCCGAGCAGGGCGTTGATCAAGCCGTAGCGCGGATGGTACAGATAGCGCCAGACGATGGCGACGGCGACGAGCGTCGTCACGAAGGGGGCGAAGAAGACGGCGCGCGCCGCCCCCTTCCAGCGAAGCGCGCGGGCGTTGACGAGCAGCGCGGCACCGAGCGATGCGCTCACGGTGAGGGGCGCGCCGACGGCGGCGAAGTAGAGGGTGTTGCGGAGCGCCTGCCAGAACAGCGGCTCGTGCAGCACGCGCGCGTAGTTGCGGAAGCCCACCCAGCGTGCCGCGCCCGGATCGGCGAGGGCGTACAGGTCGAAGTCGGTGAAGCTCAGCCCGATGGCCGCGAGCACCGGCCCCACGAAGAAGACGAGGATCAGCAGCAGCGCCGGCGCGACGAACCACCAGCCCGGCGCGATGCGCGGGCGGGAGCGGCGGGAGGGGCGCTCGCGGCTCACCGCGCTCCTCCAGTCGCGCCGCGCCGGCTCATCAGCCACCGCCGCTTCTCGAGGATCGCATCGGTCTCGGCGTCGAGGCCGGCCAGCGCCTGATCGACGGTCTGCCGGCCGCGCGCGGCACGTTCGGCCGCCTGCGCCATCCGTGAGGAGATCAGCTCCCACTCGGGGACGGCGGGGGAGGGGAGCACGCGGCGGAGCTGCGTGCGGAAGGCGGCGAGCTGGGGATCGTTCGCGAGCGCTGGCGTCTCCCACGCCGACTCGCGCGCGGGAAGGTCGCCGGTCTTCTCGTAGAACCTCGCCTGCCGCGCCGGGTCGCTCAGAAACGCGACGAAGCGCCACGCCGCCGCCTGATGCGGCGACTTCCGCATCACGACGAGACTCGCCCCGCCGGCGAAGGAGGCGCCGGCGCTGTCGGGGCCGGGCAGGGGCGCGGTCGCCCAGCGCCCCTGCAGCGAGTCGGGAAGCCGCTTCCGGAACTCGCCGACGTTCCACGGGCCTGTGACGTACATGGCCACCCGGCCGGCGGCGAACTCCTGATAGACGTTGCTGATCTGCGTATTGGCCAGCGCGGGCGCGAGCCCGTCGTGAAAGAGGCCGACGTAGAAGTCGAAGCCGCGGCGGAAGCGCGGATCGCGGAACCAGCCGCGCGTGCCATGGTCGGCGAGCAATGGCGCTCCCGTCTGCAGCCCGAAGATGAGGGGCTGCGCCCACTCGTCCAGCGGCATGAGGAGGGGGAATGCGCCGGCCGGCTGCACGCGCTTGAGACGCACGAGCGCGTCGCGCCATGCGGCCCACGTCGTGGGCACACTGTCGATCCCCGCGCGCCGTAGCAGGTCGGTGCGATAGAACAGCACGCGCGTGTCCACGTACCAGGGCACGCCGAACAGCGTGTCGTCAACGACGTTCGTCGCGAGCACCCCGGGGAAGTAGTCGCTCCGCGCGACGCGGACGCTGTCGCGCGCGACGAGCGAGTCGAGCGGGGCGAGGGCACCGAGCGCGGCAAACTCGGGGATCCAGGTATTGCCGAGCTGCGCGACGTCGGGGAGCGCGTCCCCGACGTACGCGGTGAGGAGCTTCTCGTGGCCCGCCGTCCAGGGGATGGCCTGCACGCGCACGCGGATCCCCGGATTGGCCCGCTCGAAGTCGCGGGCGATCGGCGCCAGCGCCTCCCCCTCCGACCCGAACGCCCACACGCGGAGCTCGGTCTCGCCCGCGGCGCCGGCGCCGCGCCCTCCGCACGACACGACTGTCGCGAGCAGCGCGAGCATCGTGCGCGGCGCGCGCCGAGTGGAAGCTCTCAGCAACGCCCGTCCAGCCATCCCCCGGTGAACCCCGCTCGGCAGAGTCCGCGCACCACGTCCGCATCGGCGCGCATCAGCTTCCACACGAGCCCCGACCGCCAGTTCTCGGCCATCGCCACGATCGGACCCTGATCGATGCCCAGGTAGTCGGCGTCGAACCAGGCGAGCCCCTCGACTATATGCCCGTGGTGCAGCGGGGGTCCCGCGTTGCGCAGGGTCGGGTTGAAGGCGTCGATGAAGCCGTAACGTCCGAAGAGAGGGGCGCCGTACCTGTCGCGCATGGCGACGAGCGAGGGGATGACGACCTCCGGCGCGAAGGCGATCGACCCCGCGGCCGCCGTCGGCGCGATTGTGCCGTCGTCGTTCAGCTCGGTGGTGGCGGCGCCGCGCGCCCAGTACGTATGGAACTCCCGCCGCCGGCCGTCGATCACGAGGGTGGAGTCGAGCGGGCCGTCGCTGGCCGAAAGCCCCCAGACGCTCGCGTCGTAGCCGCGCCATCCGGCGGGATTGGCGCGCGCGTACTCTCGCTGCGAGAGCGTCGCGCGCCGCGAGTTCTCGAAGTAGTCGATCCCGCGCTCGCGCATGTACGCGTCGCGAATGCCGCGGAAGTCCACCCAGATGTGCGAGTACTGATGACCGAACAGGGGCCCGAACTGCAGCAGCGCCTGCCCCTGGAAGCTGTCCCACTTGTAGCTGCGCGTCCATTCAGTCCACGCGGCCGGATCTACCGGGTGTGTGGGCGAGCCGAGCGCCAGCACGTAGAGGATCATCCCCTCGTCGTAGCCGCGCCAGCTGCTGATGTTGAAGCCGCGCGCGTTCTGGTTGTCGGCGGGGTCCGGGCGCCAGCCCATGTTGACCACCGTGCCGCTGTCGCGCGCCCATCGCCAGTCGACGCGCGCATAGACCGAGTCGGTGAGGGCGCGGATCTCCCGCTCGGCAGCGTCGCTGCCGTCGAAGTACTGCCGGCAGGTGATCATCCCCGCGAGGAGGAGGGCCGTGTCGATCGTGGAGAGCTCCACCCTGTCGAAGCGGCGGCCGGTCTCCATGTCGAGGAAGTGGTAGAAGAAGCCCTTGTAGCCGGTGACGCCGGTGGGCGCTGTGCCCTGCGGCGCGGTCCAGAAGAAGCGCAGGGTGGTGAGCACGCGCTCGCGCGCCGCGGCGCGCGAGACCCAACCGCGCTCCACGCCGATGGGGTACGCGGTGAGCCCGAAGCCCACCGCCGCGACGCTCGAGAACGACTTGCTCGGCCAGCGGTCGGGGACGAGGCCGTTGGCGGGGTTCGTCCGCTCCCAGAAGAAGTCGAAGGTGCGCCGGGAGAGAGTGTCGACGAAGGCGCGTTCGGCAGTGCTCGGCGCGTACGCGGCCGATGGAACGGGAGAGGGGGCACTCCGTGCCGCCGGCCCCGCGCTGGAAGCGCAGGCACCGGCGGCAAGGAGGAAGAGAAGACGCAGCTTCATCAGAAGTCGTACTGCGCGCCTACCTGCACGCGCCGCGCGTCGGTGACCACGCAGTTGGCGTTGCCGAACGACTTGCTCGTGCGGTCGCCGGTGTCGTAGCAGCCGAGGTTGTTGCGGTTGAGCGCGTTGAAGAGATCGAGCGTCACGCCGAAGCCCTTGGCCATGCCGAGGTTGAGGAAGTCCTTCCGCACGCGGAGGTTGACGTTCTGGTACGGGAAGAGTCCCGGCACCGTGAAGCCGCCGCGCTCGTACACCTTCGGGCAGAAGCGTCCCGGACATCCGACGTCCTGCGTGTACTTCCCGCCGAAGGTCGCCAGCGCCGACGCCTGGATTCCCCAGAGGTACGGCAGGTCGGTGACCCCGTTGAGCACGAGCCGATGCTTCTCGTCACCGGAGAGGGCGTTGTTGCCCGCCGACGCCGGATGCTTCGGGATGCTCACCGCATTGGGAAACTCGAACAGGTCGCCCAGGTTGTCCATCCCCTGCACCGAGCGGTTGGCGTAGGTGTAGGCGAGCCCGAAGCCCCAGCCGATGTCCTCGGTGGAGATGCGCCGGTACGGACGGTCGATCTGGAGCTGCAGCGCGTCGTACCAGGTCTTTCCGTCGTTCGTGGAATAGATGAAGTTGCTGAACCCGTGCGCGGCAACGTCGAAGCTCTTGCAGCAGGTGCCGTCGGGGTTGGTGCTGAAGTTTGCCCAGTTGAGGGTGAGCTGGTCGAGCCCGCGGACGCCGGCGTAGGTCGCCGACACCGTCCAGTCGGCGAGAACCTGCCGGACGCCGAAGTTGAACTGGCGCGAGCTGGGGACCTTCATGTCCTTGTCGAGCAGCCAGGCCTCGGGCTTTCCGGTGGAGCCCACGAGGGCGTCGAGCACCGTGCGGTCGGCGGTGAGATACGAGTCGTTCCACGCCACCTGTCCCGGGCCCGGCGCCACGCCGCGCGGGGCGAAGGCGATGGTGTACGTGGGGTGCGAGATCTTCTGCGTCTCGTCCACTGCCACGTCGAACAGGGTGCGGTCGTAGTAGATGCCGAAGCCGCCGAACAGCGTGGTGTTGTTGTCCTTGTCGAGCGCGTAGGAGAAGCCGAGGCGCGGCTGGAAGGCGCCGTAGAACGGCTTGCGGTTGCTCCCCGTGCTGATGTAGCGGCCCAGGTCGAGCGGCGTGGGAAGCTGGCTGTTGTAGCGCGTCAGCGTGTCGACGACGTTCTTCGGGGTCACGTAGTCGTAGTTCATCATGTGGGACTCGTAGTCCCACCGGATGCCCACGTTGAAGGTGAGCCGCTGTACAGGGGTCCAGTCGTCCTGCAGGTACATCCCGACCTGGTTGTTGTGCGCGTTAAAGTTCGGGTCGCCGCGGCCGTAGACGAGCTGGAACGGGGTGGCGTAGTTGTACGTCTGGCCGTTGTTCGCGGCGTTGTACCAGAAGGTCGGGGTGCCGTTGTTGTCCTTGTAGATGTCGTACTTCACGACGTCCAGGCTGGCGCCCCCCTTGATCACGTGCTCCCCCATCCCGCGGAAGCCGGAGTAGGTGAGGTCGTTGCGGAGGCCGAGCCGGTCCTGGATGAAGTCCTGCGTGCTCAGGTTGCTGCCGATGAAGTGGTCGTTGCCCCCGTACTGGTAGTTGCGCGCCGGGATCCCGGGGGTGTACGGGTTCGGGTTCCGCTGGAAGCGGGAGAAGTCGGCCTTCGCCTCGTTCAGCCAGGGGCCGGTGAAGTAGTTGTACTTGAGCTGTCCCACCGCGACGTTCTGCTTGTAGTTCACCGCGGCCTGGTAGGCGTGCGAGAGGTCGAAGTCGCGGACGTCGGTCTCGTGGCGGTTGCTGAAGCTGAGCTCCGCCGACGAGCGCTCGTTGATGGAGTTGGACAGCTTGCCGAAGAGCAGGTCCTCGCGGAAGGGCGAGGTGAAGGTGCCGCTGTACGACGTGAGCTTCGCGGTGTCGAGCGCGGTGAAGCCGGTCGGCGGGGTGGCGAAGTCCACGCGGCTCGAGCGGTTCTGGATGTTCCCCTCGTACGAGCCGAAGAAGTGGAGCTTGTCCTTCACGATGGGGCCGCCGATGCTCAGCGCGGTGAGCGTGCGGTTGTACGGGGGCTTGTTGAAGGTGCTCGGCGTGCCGGTCTTGGCCGCCGCGCTGTCGGCGACGCGCTTGTCGCGGCGCTGGAAGCTGTCGAGCTGCACGAAGCTCGCGTTCTGGTAGCCAACCAGCGCGCTACCCGCCCACTCGTTGCCGCCGGACTTGGTAGTCGCGGTGATGATCGCGCTCGACGCCTTCTGATACTCGGCCTTGAAGTTCTGGCTGATGACGCGGTACTCCTGGATCGCGCTCTGCGGGAAGGGGTTGCCGCGGCTCGCGTCCTGGCCGGCGATTCCGCCCCCCGTGAGGTCGTTCTTGAAGCTCGTGCCGTCGATGAAGAGGTTGACGGAGCTGGCCGACTGCCCGCCCGCCTGGATCGTGCGGAAGTTGGTGCCGCCGATCCGGTCTTCCGACACGGTCACCCCGGGCGCGAGGGCCGCGAGCTCGAGGAAGTTGCGGCTCGACGAGGGGAGCTTGCTGATCTGCTCCGTGCTCACGTTCGTCGCCACCTCCGAGGTATGCGTCTCCACGCCGCGCTCGGCCCGGACGGTCACCGCGGCGAGGGTCGCCGCCGATTCGGTGAGGGAGAAGTTCTGCGTCTGCGTGGCGCCGATCTGGACGACGACGCGCCGCGTCTGCGCCGCGGTGCCGATGCGGCGGACGCTCATGTCGTACGTGCCGGGGACGAGCCCGGGGAGCACGTAGTCGCCGTCGGTGCGCGTGATGGTGCCGCGCAGCACGCCGCTCTCGATGTTGCGCACGGAGATCTGCACGTTGGCCATGCCGGCGCCACCGGCGCCGGTCACGACGCCGCGGACGGTGCCGGTGGTGGTCTGGGCGGCGCCGTCGCGCGCGAAGCACGCGAGGAGCGCCAGCGCCGCTGCGGCTCGTCCGAGCCAACGCGCGACAGTTCGAGTCTGCATTCCAGCGTCCTCCTTGGGTTGGTGCGGCATGGTGCTCACGGGCGGCGGGTGCCGCGGGCGTGGCGAGTGGTGCGTGGGGCGGCGGTGCGACCGTTGGCGGACGGTGACGGGGCGGTGGGTGGCGGCCCCGAGGAGCCGCGCACGA
>JBBQJC010000150.1:0-7181 GCA_038325515.1 Gemmatimonadales bacterium
GTCCAGCGCATCCGATGATCGCCTTGGAGCGAAACGCGTGATCGCCTTGGACCGAAACGCCTGATCGCTTTGGTCCGAAACGAGTGATCGACTTCGCCGAAATACGCAGGGACATCGTCCGGAGCATAGTAACCGTCCCACGGACGGCGATCTGCCCGTCAAACGTCCGAAGCACCCACAGCCTGAAGCGAATGTCGCGGAGGCGAGCGTGCGGCCGGCGAGGGGGCCACCGAGCAGCTCGAGATGGTAGCCCCCCGTACGAATCATGGTTCCGGTAGTCAGGGCGGCGCTCCCACTCGCTGGGCCGAGGCTCACGGTCGCGTTTCGGCGGCAGCCGTGCCCACGCGCCGGAAATGTTTTCGCGCGCCGATGCTTGCGTCCACCGGTAACAGCGTGCGCTGCGGGCCGACCACTCTGTGCCGAGTCCCGCCTCACAGGGCTTGTTACCGCTGCCGTTACCCTATGGATTGGCACTGCGATGGTCGACATGCAAAAGGCGACCAACTGCACTCAGTTGGCCGCCTTAAACATCACTTTCCTGCAAGTAGCAGGGGCGGGACTCGAACCCGCGACCCCGGCATTATGAGTGCCGTGCTCTAACCAGCTGAGCTACCCTGCCTCACCAAACTCATCCCACCACCAGCCCATCAAAATACCGATTCCCGCCCCGAAAAGGAACCGTCCCCGCCCCACCACCCCAAACGCACGATGGGCCGATCTCTCGATCGGCCCATCGTGTTTCCATCCATAGCGGGGGCGGGATTTGAACCCGCGACCTTCGGGTTATGAGCCCGACGAGCTACCAGGCTGCTCCACCCCGCGTCAGTTCTACAATGATACCCCGCCGCACCACAATGTCAAGCGCACGACGCTCGCGTCCACACAGCCATTTCCCCCATCGCAAACCAGACAAGCGCCCCACGCCAGCCTCGGCCATGACGCCCCACTCGCCCCATTGCTGCTCCGTCCAGGTATGCGCCAGTAGCGGCGACGACGACGCGCGGCAGACGAGGCCATTTCCCCCTCCACCCCGAGCCCGACGCCAGCGGCTACTGCTCCGCCCTCGTCGCCCAGGCGAGCGCCGCCGTCACGACGTCACTGCGCGAACTCGCCCGCGCCTCCCTCGGCGCACGCCTTCACGGGCGTCGGATCGCTGACCTCGCTGTCAGCGATCCAGCACTCGTCGTACACGGAGCAGTAGCAGGCCACCGTGCGCATGCGCGTCTGCCCCCGCAGCCAGAACGTCTGCGAGCGGGCGCCGGCGGGAAGCGCGAGGAGCTCCCTCGTGGCGCCGGCCGGCAGGACGGTCCCGCGCCCGAACGAGGAATAGACCAGCGCGGGCTCGCCGCCGCCCGTGAGCAGCCTGACCGCCTCGTTCCACTCCTTCACCCCCTTGCCATCCACCAGCACGCGGAAGCTGCGCACCTTGGCCGGTCCGATGCCCTGGTTGCTGACGGTGCGCAGATACCGCTCGCCGGGAGGGAAGCTGTTGGACTGCGTGAGGTACGGCCAGGCGGACGCGCGCAGCTGCCTGCGGGCGAGCGAGGTCTGATAGAGCGACACGGCCACGGTGCAGATGGCAGCGATGCCGACGGCGAGCGACAGCCAGCGCTCGATCCGGTCCGTGCGCGACACGTCGTCGCTCACCGCTTCCCCGGCGAGCTGTCGGGAAGCGCCGCGGGATCGGCGAAGCGATAGAGCATCTCCTTGTTGCCGCGCACGAGGCCGAACTCCTCGCGCGCGATCCGCTCCTGCAGCGCGGCGTCGGTCTCGAGACGGCGCTTGTACCGCTTGAGCGTATCGACGATGTGCTGCAGCGAGTCGTTGGTGGCCAGCAGCTTCGCGCGCCGCGTCTTCTGCTTCATCAGGTCGCGCGTGCCGTACTCGCCCCCCTGCACCGCGAAGATGATCGCGATGAGCAGGGCCGCGGCGAGGAGGAGCTTCTTGAACCCTCCCGCCGCGGGGTTGGCCGACGTCGACTTCCGTGCTCGTGCCATGCGCGTGGGGTCGTGGGGTGTGTGTTCAGCGGTGAGCGACTGCGGAGGTACCTCGTAGCCGCATCGCTCGCCAGTCATCCCGCACGAGCGGCAGCGAGCGTCGGGGTCTACCGACTCTGCACCGCGGCCACTCACTATCCACGGACGCCGGACCCCGACAGCCGCGTCGCGACTGCGGGATGACAGGCTGTCGCGTCGCGACTGCGGGATGACAGTACCTCCCCTGTCATCCCGCACGAGCGGCAGCGAGTGTCGGGATCTACTCTCCCCGCACCACTCGCTCCTCGCAGCCCTACAGCCCGTAGATCGCGCCGCCCGGATACTCCGCAGCGCCGCCGAGCTGCTGCTCGATGCGCAGGAGCTGGTTGTACTTCGCGATGCGATCGGAGCGCGACGCCGAGCCGGTCTTGATCTGCCCCGCCCCCGTCCCCACCGCGAGATCGGCGATGAACTAGTCCTCCGTCTCCCCGGACCGGTGCGAGATCACGTTCAGGTAGCCGGCCGACCGCGCCATCTCGATCGCCTCGAGGGTCTCGGTGAGCGTCCCGATCTGGTTCACCTTGATGAGGATCGAGTTCGCGACGCCCTCGTCGATGCCGCGGCCGAGGCGCTCCGTGTTCGTGACGAAGATGTCGTCGCCGACGAGCTGGCAGCGGTCGCCGAGGCTCTCGGTCATCAGCTTCCAGCCGGCCCAGTCGTCCTCGGAGAGACCGTCCTCGATGGAGACGATGGGATACTCGTCGAGCCACTTGGCGTACAGCTCCACCATCCCCGCGGCGTCGCGCGTGCCGGCGCCGGACTTCTTGAAGGTGTACTTGCCGTCCGTGTGCAGCTCGCTCGCGGCGCAGTCGAGCGCGAGGGCGATCTCCTGGCCCGGCGTGTATCCCGCCGCTTCGATCGCCTCGAGCACGACGGTGATCGCCTCCTCGTCGCTCTTGAGATCGGGGGCGAAACCGCCCTCGTCGCCGACGCCGGTGCTGAGCTTCCGCTTCACGAGCACCTTCTTCAGCGCGTGGAACACCTCGGTCCCCATGCGCAGCCCCTCGCCGAACGACTCGGCACCCACGGGGATGATCATGTATTCCTGGAAGTCCACGGTGTTGGTCGCGTGCGCGCCGCCGTTGAGGATGTTCATCATCGGCACGGGCATGACGCGCGTGAGCGGTCCGCCGAGGTAGCGCCAGAGCGGCAGCCCGAGCTCCTGCGCCGCGGCGCGCGCCGTCGCCATGCTCACCGCGAGGATCGCATTCGCGCCGAGGTTCGCCTTGTTGGGAGTGCCGTCCAGCTCGAGCATCGCGTGGTCGATCCCCATCTGGTCGGTGGGATCGGCGCCGGCGAGCGCGGGGGCGATCGTCTCCTCGATGTTCTGCACCGCGCCAAGGACCCCCTTGCCGCCGTAACGCGTCGCGTCGCCGTCGCGCAGCTCGATCGCCTCGTGCTCCCCGGTGCTCGCCCCGCTCGGCACCGCCGCCCGGCCGATCACGCCGCTGGTGAGGATGACGTCGGCTTCGACTGTCGGATTGCCGCGGCTGTCGAGGATCTCGCGGGCGTGGATGTCGGCGATGAAAGCGGGCATTTCCTTGACGGTTAGAGACGGGATCGGACTCACGGAAAGATAGGGAGAGCGCGCGAGAATCGTGAGAGGTTCGAGGTGAGAAGTGAGAGGTCAAGCCCCGGGAAGCCAGCACGTCCCGAGGCACGACTTCAAACCTCGAACCTCGAACCTCGAACGTTCCGTCAGGCCGTGCGCTCGAGCGAGCTCGAAGCCACTGCGTTCTCCTCGCTCCCCACGCCGTACTCCTCCCGCATGCACGCCGCCATTCCGCGCCACACCTCGCGCATGAGCGCATCGCGGCTCTCGTACTCGAACGACGAGGCCTCCACGGCGGGGAGCAGATGCACGCGGACGGTATTCGCCCGCACGCGCCACGCCCCGCGCGGCATCACCTCGCGCGCACCGTGCACCACCACGGGAACCACCGACGCTTTCGCGGCGATGGCGAGCACGAAAGGGCCCTTCTTGAACGGACGCAGGCGATAGTCGTCCCCGCGCGTCCCCTCGGGGAAGACGATCACGCTCAACCCCTCCGCCACCTGCCGCGCGACGTCGTGGTAGGCGGCGAACGCCTCCTTTCGATTCTCGCGCGCCAGGAAGACCACGCCGGCCGCCTCGGCACCCCACCCGAAGATCGGGATCTTCCGCAGCTCGGCCTTGGCGACGAAGGTGTAGTGCGGAAGCACCGACGCGATGGCGAAGACGTCGAACCAGCTCACGTGATTGCTCGCGTAGATCACCCCGCGATGCTCGGCCATGTGCTCGGCGCCGTGCAGCACGACGCGCGTGCCGGAGGCGAAGCAGATCCCGCGCGCCCAGGTGCGCATGCACCACTGCGGCCACGCCCGCGAGAGGCGGAGCAGCCGCGCGATGGCGGCCAGCGGAGCCAGCAGCATCGTCATCACGAACACGGCGACGCCGGCGAGAAGGGTGCGCACGTCTAATAGTGAGTGCCGCTCACGGCAGGGTCAACGCGCTGGCGAGCGGGGGACGCGAAGTGATCGTGCCCCGGGGCGAGCCCATCGCGCAGCCCGGGCACGACGACGGCCTCGCGGCCGCGCTCCAGCACCTCGCCGACGCGGGTGAGCGGAAGCCCGAACCGCGCGCGAAACTCCCCGGCGTCCACCTCCGCACCGGCCGGCATGGCGACGAGCAGCTCGTACTCCTCGCCGCTCGCCACGGCGAGCTCGGCGTCCACCCGCTCCACGAGGGGGATGCGTTCGAGATCGAGCCGCAGCGTCACGCCGCTCGCCCGCGCGAGATGACCAGCGTCGGCGAGCAGGCCGTCGGAGATGTCGATCGCCGCGCGGGCGCCCTCGCGCGCGAGCCAGAGCGCCTCGTTCAGCCTCGGCTCGGGCGCGACGAAGCGCGCGCGGTGCGCGGCGAGGGGCTCGGCACCGGCCAGCAGCGAGTCCAGCGCCGCGCGCGGGCCGCCGAGACGTCCCGTGACGTACAGCGCGTCGCCGGGCCGGGCGCCGCCGCGCGAGAGGGGCGCGGCGCTGGTGCCGAGCACCGTCAGCGTGAGGGAGAGCTCGAGCCCCCCCGCCATGTTGCCCCCGACGATGGGACAGCGGGCGCGCGCGGCCACGGTGCCGACGCCGCGCGCGACGGCGTCGAGCTCGTCGCGCCAGTTCGGAGGCGCGGAGATGGCGAGGAGCAGTCCGAGCGGCGTGGCGGCCATCGCGGCGAGATCGCTGAGCGCGGCCGCGGCGGCGCGCGCGCCGATCTCCTCCGGCGTCATCCACGCGCGCCGGAAATGTGATCCCTCCACGCTCGCATCGGTGCTCGCCACGAGCCGCTCGCCCGCCGGCACCTGCAGCACCGCGGCGTCGTCGCCCACACCATGGGCCGCGGCGCCCCACACCTGGAGCAGACGGCGGATCGCGTCGAACTCCGGACCGTCGCCCATGGGGAGGTGACGTCCGGCGTCCGCGGTCACCCCTCCCCCTCTTCTCCCACGCGGGGCAGCTCGGCGAGGACGGGCGGAGTCGGCGCGGGCGGGGCCAGCCCCCAGACGTCGGGGAGGGCGCGGAGCAGATCGTCGAGGGTATAGCCGCGCACCTGGCGGTCGCTGCAGTCGCTGGCGGCGCGCCCGTGGGCGAAGGCGGCCATGGCGCCGGCGAGCCCCGCGTGGTCGGTCTGCGCGAGCAGGGTCGCGGCGATCCCGCCGAGAACATCACCGGCCCCGCCCGTAGAAAGGATGGGCGTCCCCTCGGCGACGACGACCGTGTCGCCGTCGGGGCGCGAGACGATCGTCGGCACCCCCTTGAACAGCACCGTCGCGCCGAGTCGCTTCGCGAGCTCGCGCGGGAGGTCGAAGCGGCCGGCGAGCGCCTCCTCCAACGAACAGCCGGCCAGCCGCGCGAACTCGGCGGGATGCGGGGTGAGGAGCGCCTCGCGGTCGCCGATCAGGGGGACGAGGGCGTCGGCGTCGCCGGCGAAGGCATTGAGCGCGTCGGCGTCGAGCACGACGGGACCCAGCCAGCGGCGCAGCACGCGCTCCACCAGCTCGCGGCCGTGCGCGGCGCCGAGTCCGGGACCGAGGAGGACGACGTCGGCCCAGTGGGTGATGGCGGTGTCCAGGCTGGCGTCATCGTGCGGCCAGGGCGCCGCGAGCGCGGCGGGCTCTCCCTGCTGCAGGGCCTGGAGCGAATCCTGGGCGACGACGCACTTCACCATGCCGGCGCCGCTGCGAAGGGCACCGCGGGCGGCGAGCATCGCGGCGCCGGCCATCCCCGCCGCGCCGCCGACGACGACTACCTTCTTGCGCGTCCCCTTGTGCGCGTCGGCGGGGATGCGAGGAAGGTTCGCGCGGAACCAGCGCGGGATGGCGAGCGTGGCGCCGTCGGGCGCGAGGCCGTGGGCGCCGAGCCCGATGTCGAGCGCCACGATGGTGCCGCACAGCTCGCGGGCGAGGAGATGGCCGCGCTTGACGCTGCCGAAGGTGAGGGTGAGGGTGCAGCTTGGGGCCTCGTCGTGGACGCCCGTGGTGGCATCGAGTCCGCTGGGGAGGTCGACGGCGACGATTCCCGCGCCGTGCTCCTGCATGGCGCGCATGATGGACACGGCGGCGCCGAGCTCGCCGTGGAGGGCGGTGCCCGCGCGAAAGCCCGTGCCGAGCAGCGCATCCACGACGACGCGCTCGCCGCCGGTGGCGAGGGAGGCGAGGATGTTCCCGTGGCGCACTCCAGCCGCGATGGCCCCGTCGCGCTCGGCGCGGGCGTCGGGAGTGGAGGGCTCGCCGCACTGGACGACGCGGACGCGGATCCCCACTGCATGAAGCGCGGCAGCGATCGTCCAGCCGTCCCCGCCATTGTTGCCAGGCCCCGCCGCCACGACGACGCCTGCCGCGAGCTCCTCGCCGAAGCGGAGCCCGATCTCGGCGGCGGCGGCGGCGCCGGCGCGCTGCATGAGGGCGCGCGAGGGGATGCCGGCGGAGATGGCTGCCGCATCCCGGGTGGCGGCGCCGGCGGCATCCACGACCTGTACCGAATTGGTGACCCGGCGGTTCATCGGGGCGACCGCGCGAGGGTGCGCACTACTTCAGCGACGAGCCGACCGTCTTGCCGTAGCCGAGCTCCCCGTTGTCGATGCGCACGTTGAAGCCGCAGTCCGGGTTGCTGCAGACC
>JBBQJC010000151.1:0-7040 GCA_038325515.1 Gemmatimonadales bacterium
GGTGGCCGAGCAACGCAAGACGGATCCGGGCCAGGTGTATGCGTCGCTGCAGAAGGCGGGACGCCTGCCGGAGATCGAGCGCAGCATCACGGAGGAGAAGGTGTTCGAGTGGTTGACGGCACGCAACGAAGTCACCAACGGTACCGACAAGTGAGCAACCCAATGGCCACGATCTACCCGCCGTACGTCATCGAGCGCTCCAGCCGGGGCGAGCGAAGCTACGACATCTTCTCGCGGCTCCTGATGGACCGCATCATCTTCCTCGGGACGCCGATCAACGACGACGTCGCGAACATCATCATCGCGCAGCTCCTCTTCCTCGAAGCGGACAACCCGGAGCGCGACATCTTCGTGTACATCAACTCGCCCGGTGGCAGCGTGTCGGCCGGCCTGGCGATCTACGACACGATGCAGCACATCAAGGCGCCGGTGAACACGATCTGCATGGGGCTGGCGGCCAGCATGGGCTCGTTCCTCCTCGCGGCGGGCCGGAAGGGGAAGCGCAGCGCCCTGCCCCATTCGCGCATCATGATCCACCAGCCCTCGGGCGGTGCGCAGGGAACGGCGGCGGACATCGAGATCCAGGCGAAGGAGATCCTCTTCCTCCGTCACCAGCTCAACACCATCTACGCCAAGCACACCGGGCGCCCCATCGAGCAGATCGAGCGGGACATGGTGCGCGACTTCTTCATGTCGGCCGACGAGGCGAAGGACTACGGCATCATCGACCAGGTGATCGTCTCCCGGGGCGAGCTCGTGGCCCCCGAGGTCATCGCCGCCCAGGCGGCCAGCGTCAAGTAGCGGCAAACCGGTCCGGGGGCCGGGAAAACCTTCCCGCCCCCGGATCGTCTATTTCTTGACCGGGCCCAGCGCCACCGTTAACCTCGGTCACCCCACCCGCCCCGCTCCATCGGGCGTGCGCCTCTCGCAGAGTCTCCGCCATGTCGCACGACAAACATCTCCGCTGCTCGTTCTGCGGCAAGTCCAAGGATTCGGTCCGGAAGTTCATCTCCGGGCCCTCCGTGTACATCTGCAACGAGTGCATCGCGCTCTGCAACGAGATCCTCGCCGAGGACGAGGAGCGGGAGGTCGCGGAAGCGATCACGCAGGTCCCGACTCCGCAGGAGATCAAGGACACGCTCGACGGCTACGTCATCGGGCAGGAGCGCGCCAAGAAGGCATTGGCTGTCGCCGTCTACAATCACTACAAGCGGATCAACTCGGCCTCCGTGCGGGAGGACGACGTCGAGCTCGACAAGTCCAACATCCTCCTCATCGGCCCCACGGGTGTCGGCAAGACGCTGCTGGCGCAGACGCTGGCGCGCATCCTCGACGTGCCCTTCACCATCGCCGACGCCACGACGCTGACGGAGGCGGGCTACGTGGGCGAGGACGTGGAGAACATCCTCGTGCGCCTGCTCCAGGCGGGCGACTTCAACGTTGCCGAGTGCGAAAGGGGCATCGTCTACATCGACGAAATCGATAAGATTGCACGTAAATCGGAAAATCCCAGTATCACCCGCGACGTGTCGGGCGAAGGGGTACAGCAGGCGCTCCTGAAGATCCTCGAGGGGACGGTGGCCAGCGTCCCGCCGCAGGGCGGCCGCAAGCACCCGCAGCAGGAGTACATCCAGATCAACACGAAGGACATCCTGTTCATCTGTGGCGGGGCGTTCGACGGGCTGGAGAAGATCATCGAGTCGCGCACGGGACGCCGGCAGATCGGCTTCTCCAAGGTCGAGACCGATCCGGTCAAGCTCGCCAAACTCTCCAAGAACGCCTTCGCCGAAGTGGAGCCGGACGACCTGCTGCGCTTCGGGCTCATCCCCGAGCTGGTCGGCCGCCTGCCGGTGACCGTGCCGCTCGAGGGGCTGGACGAGGAATCGCTGGTGCGCATCCTCCAGGAGCCGAAGAACGCCCTCACCAAGCAGTACACGAAGCTGTTCGACCTCGAGGAGGTGAAGCTCACCTTCGAGCCGTCGGCACTGCGGGCCATCGCGCAGAAGGCGCTCAAGCGCGGCACCGGCGCGCGCGGGCTGCGGGCGATCCTCGAGGAGCTGCTCACTGACGTGATGTTCGACCTGCCGACGCGCGACGACGTGGTGGAGGTGAAGATCACCGAGAGCAGCGTGCTCAATGGCACCACCCCGCTGCTCGAGCTCGCGCCGACGAAGCGGAAGAAGGAAGCATGAGGTTACGGGCGAGTTGAATGGTCAACTTCTAACGTTGTCGGGAACGACAGGGGCGGCCTCTCAGGGGGCCGCCTTTGTGCGTGCCGGGGGTGAAACCAACGCCGTCGCCGATCCGTCTGGGGACGGGTCGTCACGGGGCGGCCTGGCGCTTAGCTTCTCTGCGTCTCAGTCCGCCTTTCCACCGCCCGTTCAGCGTTCCGCCGTCCACGTCCAGCTTCCCATCATGAAGACTTCGAGACTCGCCCTCCTCGCGGCCCCCCTGCTCCTCCCCGCGCTGCTCGGCGCCCAGGCGCCGGCGTCACCGGCCGCGCCGCCCGTGGTGATCGTTCCCCAGCCGGCCACCACCCTCCCCCTCAAGTTCGCGCCGAAGCGCACCGGCCCCGCCATCACGGCCACCGACCTGATGTCGCGGCTCTACCAGTTCGCCGACGATTCCATGATGGGGCGCGACGCGGGGACGCTCGGCAACTTCAAGGGGACCGAGTACATCGCGGCCGAGGCGAAGCGCTTCGGGCTCAAGCCGGCGGGAGAGAACGGGACCTGGTTCCAGACGATCCCCTTCAAGAACCGCTCGTTCGATTCGACGGCGACGATCACGGCGGGGGGCGTCCCGCTCGCCTTCGGCACCGACTGGGTGCTGGCGATCGGGACCTCGATGCCCACCGGCAGCCAGCCCGTGGTGTTCGGCGGGACCTTCGGCGACTCCTCGGCCCGCATCGCCCCCGCGCAGGCGGCCGGCAAGATCGTGGCGTACCGCGTCCTGCCCAAGGGGATCGGCGAGATGCAGAGCCCGCAGTCGTACGCGCCGGGCACGGCGGCGGTAATCATCTTCGGACTCGATCCGTTCATGGGGCAGTTCAGGCGCCCCACGACGTTCCTCGACGACCCGAGCCACGCGCCGGCCGTCTCGCTCCCCCCGCTGCTGCTGGCTTCGCAGAAGGCTGCGTCGGCGCTGTTCGAGAAGCCGCTCGCCGAGCTGGCGCTCGGCACCGAGGCGAAGGCCACCGTGCTCGACCCGAAGATGGTCGTGAAGCCGGTGCCGTTCGCGGCTCGCAACGTCGTCGCGATCCTCCCCGGCTCCGACCCCAGGCTGCGCGGCGAGTACGTCGCCGTGGGCGCGCACAACGATCACGTGGGCTACGCGGCGCGTGCCGTGGACCACGACTCGATCCGCATCTACAACCACATTGTCCGCCCCGGTGGCGCCGAGGACGCTGGCAAGCGCGCGGACTCCACGCAGCAGCAGGAGGTCAACGCCGCGCTTGCCGCGTGGCGCACCTCGCACCCGGGCTCGGCGCGCGCCGACTCGATCAGCAATGGGGCCGACGACGACGGGTCGGGCTCCGTGACGGTGATGGAGATCGCCGAGAAGCTCGCGGCGATGAAGGTGAAGCCGAAGCGCTCCGTGCTGTTCGTCTGGCACGTCGGCGAGGAGAAGGGGCTGCTCGGCTCGCGGTTCTACACCGACCATCCGACGGTGCCGCGCGACTCGATCGTGGCGCAGCTCAACATCGACATGATCGGGCGCGGCGATGCGTGGGACGTGGCGGGGGTGACGAAGGACGGCGTCCCCGTGCACGGCGGCCCGAACTACCTGCAGCTCGTCGGGTCGCGGCGCCTCTCCACCGAGCTGGGCGACCTCGTCGAGAAGACCAACACCGAGGGGAAGCACGGCTTCACCTTCGACTACTCGATGGACGCGAACGGCCACCCGATGAACATCTACTGCCGCAGCGACCATTACGAGTACGCCCGCTACAACATCCCGGTGACCTTCTTCACGACCGGGGGACACTCGGACTACCACCAGGTGACGGACGAGCCGCAATACATCGACTATCCGCACATGGCGCGGGTGGGGAATCTCATCGCCGACATCGCGGTGCGCACGGCCAATCTCGGCCACCGCGTGAAGGTGGACGGGGCGAAGATGGACCCGAACGGGAGCTGCAAGCAGTAGCGCTTCCCGGCGACGGATCGGGGTGAGCGGTTTGGGGCATGGGGGAGTATCTTTCCCCCATGCCCTCTTTTCTTCTGGACGGCGGCGAAGCGCTCGCCGTGCCCGAGCGGTTGCCAGTGCTGCCGTTGCGGGATGTGGTGGTCTACCCCTTCGTCGTGATGCCTCTCCTCGTCGGGCGCGCCGCCTCGCTGGCCGCCCTCGAGGCCGCCAACGGGGAGGACCGACTGGTGCTCCTCGTGGCGCAGCGGGACGCGGAGACGCAGGAGCCGGCGGCCGCCGACCTCTACCGGGTGGGAGTGGTGGCGCGCGTCCGGCAACTCTCGCGGCTGGGCACCGGAACGGTGCGCGTGCTCGTCGAGGGGACAGTCCGCGCCCGCGTCACACGCTACATCCCGGGCGAGTGCCTCCGCGCCCAGGTCGAGCCGATGCCCCCGCTCGTCGTGGCCGACAGCGACAGCGAGGCGCACCTGCGCCGCGCCCTCTCCCTGTTCGAGGAGTACGTCGCGCTGCACCGGCGGCTCCCCCCCGAGCTGGTGACGGTGATCCAGGGCTCCGATTCGCCCGCGCGGCAGGCGTTCGGGATCGCCGCACACGTCGGCTCGCGGCTCGACAAGCGGCAGGCGCTCCTCGAGCGCGCCGACTTCGCGTCGATCCTGCACACCCTCGGCGACACGCTGGCCGGCGAGATCGACCTGCTCAAGCTCGAGCGGAAGATCGACGACGACGTGCGCGGATCGCTGTTCCAGAACCAGCGCGAGTTCTACCTGCAGGAGCAGCTCAAGGCGATCCACCGCGAGCTCGGGCAGGAGGACGGCGACGGCACCGACGAGCTGGCGGCCACGCTCGAGGCGAAGGGGCTGCCGGAGCCGGTGCTGCTCCGTGCGCGGCGCGAGCTGCGCCGCCTGCGACGGCTGCCGGCGATGTCGCCCGAGTCCGGCGTCGCGCGCACCTATCTCGACTGGGTGGCGGCGCTGCCGTGGACGGAGCGCAGCGACGACGTGCTCGACGTCGCGCACGCGCGGCGGATCCTCGACGAGGACCATTACGGGCTCGACGAGGTGAAGGAGCGAGTGCTCGACTACATCGGGGTGCTCTCGCTCGTGGAGCGGCTCGACGGGCCGATCGTCTGCCTCGTCGGCCCGCCCGGCGTGGGGAAGACCTCCCTGGGGCGCTCGATCGCGCGGGCGATGGGTCGCAAGTTCGTGCGCATGTCGCTCGGCGGTGTGCGCGACGAGGCGGAGATCCGGGGCCACCGCCGCACGTACATCGGCGCGATGCCGGGCCGCGTGCTGCAGGCGATGCGGCGCGCCGAAGTGGTGAACCCGGTGATCCTGCTGGACGAGATCGACAAGCTGGGAAGCGACTACCGCGGCGACCCGTCGGCGGCGCTGCTCGAGGTGCTCGACCCGGAGCAGAACCGCACCTTCAGCGACCACTACCTGGAGGCGGACTACGATCTGTCGCAGGTGCTGTTCATCACGACCGCCAACTCGCTCGCCACCATCCCGGAGCCGCTGCGCGACCGGATGGAGATCATCCGGCTTGCCGGCTATCTCGACCAGGAGAAGTACGCGATCGCCCGGCAGTTCCTGCTCCCGAAGCAGCTGAAGCTGCACGGCATCGATCCGGCCACGGTGTCGCTCGACGCCGACGTCATCCCGGCGATCGTGCACGGCTACACGCGCGAGGCCGGCGTGCGCGACCTGGAGCGCCGCATCGGGCGCGTGGCCCGCAAGCTGGCCCGGCGCCGAGCCGAGTTGCTGCCGCTGACCGCGGCGAAGCCCGCCGTGCCGGGGACGGACCTCGTGACGCGCGAGATGCTGCACGGGATGCTCGGCGTCGCCCCATACGACCCGGCGGACAACCTGATCGAGGACAAGGTCGGGGTGGCGACGGGGCTCGCGTACACGAGCGTCGGCGGCGACGTGCTGGAGATCGAGGTGAGCGTCGTGCCCGGGCGAGGTCGCCTGCAGCTCACCGGCACGCTTGGCGACGTGATGAAGGAGTCGGCGAGCGCGGCACTGAGCTACGCGCGGACGCGGGCCGCGGCGCTGGGACTGGAGCGGGAGTTCCTCCGCTCGCGCGACCTGCACGTGCACATCCCCGCCGGCGCCACGCCGAAGGACGGGCCCAGTGCCGGCATCGCCATCGCGTGCGCGATCGTGAGCGCACTCACCGGTGTGCCGTTGCGCGGTGACGTGGCCATGACTGGCGAGATCACGCTGCGCGGCCGCGTGCTGGGCATTGGCGGCTTGAAGGAGAAGACGGTAGCGGCGCTGCGCAACCGCATCTCGCACGTGATCCTGCCGCAGGAAAACGCGCGCGACCTCGATGAACTGCCGGCGGAAGTGAAGGCGGGTATCGTGTTTCACCCCGTGCGAAGCATGGACGAGGTGCTTGCCGTGGCCCTCGCCACGCCGGTGAAGCCGCGCTTGGAGGCGGAAGGCCCCACGCTGGTGGCCCATTGAGTGCGGACGCCAGGAAGGACCCTATGGTCATCAAGACGCTGGAGTTCATCGGACCGATGGCGACAGCGGACGGCTGGCGTCCCACGAACGACCTGCCCGAAGTGGCGTTCGCCGGCCGGTCGAACGTGGGCAAGTCGTCGCTGCTCAACCGTCTCGTGCGTCGCAAGGCGTTCGCGCGCGTGAGCAACACGCCGGGTCGCACGCGCGAGATCAATTTCTTCAAGGTGAATGACACGTTCGTGCTCGCGGACCTGCCGGGCTACGGCTACGCGCGCATCGCCAAGGCGCGCAAGGCGGAGTGGCTACCACTCATCGAGGGCTACCTCCGCGCGTCCACCGCGTTGCGCGGTGTGGTGCAGTTGCTCGACGTGCGGCACCACCCGTCGGACGAAGACCTCCAGATGTTCGACTTCCTGGCGG
>JBBQJC010000152.1:0-7012 GCA_038325515.1 Gemmatimonadales bacterium
ATCAGGACGAAACCCACCAGGATCGCGAGCAACGCGGTGCCGGCCGAGAAGAACAGCCAGAACCACTCAGCACCACCGAGCTTGAACGCCTGGTACCCGCCCTCGGTCGCGAGGATGTGGCTCATAGGTTCCGTTGACTCCTTGGCTCGCGATCGGCACCGTTGCCGGGCGCGCGCGGGCATCGTGCCCGCTCCGGGTGGGCCGAAACGTTACGGGTGGGTTTCGGAGAGTGTCAATCCGAGCGCCGACGGTGCGTTGGGTGTTGCTGACACCCGCGTCACTCGAGGTGGTACGGCACGGAAGTGACGACCGTCCCCTTCCGGAAGAGCAGCCGGCCCTTGAGGATCAGTGCACTCTGGTTGTGGAGCAGGTGGCTCCACCAGTGCGATACCACGAACTCGGGGATCACGATGGTGACGATGTTGTTCTCGTACCGGGCGTCGATCTCGTCGACGTAACGCAGCACCGGACGGGTGAGCTCCCGGTACGGCGAGTAGATGATCTCGAGCGGGATGTCGATGCCGTAGTCCGACCACTGCTCCTCGATCCGGGCCTGCTCCTCCTCGTCCGACACGATGCTCACGGCGACGAGGTGGTTCGGCGCCAGCGAACGTGCGTAGGCGAGCGCCTCGAGCACACCGCGGTGCACGGTTCCCACGAGCACGACGACGGTGTGGTTCATGCGACGGGGCCGGTAGTCGGTCGGCACCTTCAGGCCGTCGGACACCCGGGAGTAGTGGCGCTTGATGCCCTTGAACATGACGATGATCGCCGGGATCACCACCAACGGCACCCAGGCACCGCTCGAGAACTTGGTGATCGCCACGATCAGCAGCACGACGAGGGTGGCGAACGAACCGACGCCGTTGATCACCATGTTGCGGCGGAAGCCGGGCTCGCGTTCCTTGCGGTGGTGGATGACCATGCCGAACTGCGAGAGCGTGAACGACGTGAACACGCCGACCGCGTACAGCGGGATCAGCGCGTTGGTGAGGCCTCCGAACGCGATCAGCAACGCGCCCGCCGCGATGGCGAGGAAGATCACGCCGTTCGAGAACACGAGGCGGTCACCCCGGTTCGCGAACTGGCGGGGCAGGTATCCGTCTCTCGCGATGATCGACGAGATGCGCGGGAAGTCCGCGTAGGCGGTGTTGGCCGCGAGCACCAGGATGCCGGCCGTCGCGAGTTGGAGGAAGAGGTACACGGGTCCGCGGCCGAACACGGCCAGGCCCATCTGCGAGAAGACCGTCTGCTGCTCGCTCGGGTACGGGTGCAGGCGGTGCGCGAGGACCGACACACCCATGAACAGCGTGCCGAGGATCAGGCCCATCCACACGAGCGTGCGCGCTGCGTTGTGGCTCTCCGGTCGTCGGAACGCGGGAACGCCGTTCGAGATCGCCTCCACACCGGTGAGCGCGACCGCCCCGGACGAGAAGCCCTTCAGCACGAGGAACAACGTCAGCGAGCCGCCGATCTCGCGTGTGCCGGCGAACGCCTCCTGGTTGAACGGAACCGGGTGGATGTTCCCGAGGTACGACTGGACGAGGCCGTAGACGACCAGCACCGTGAGGATCGTGATGTAGGAGTACGTCGGCACCGAGAAGATCCGGCCGGACTCCTTGATCCCGCGCAGGTTCGCGAGCGTGATCGCGAGGATGAGCACGAGACCGAGCTCCACGCGGTGCGTGCGCAGACCCTCGAACGCGGGGATCGACACGATCGCGGCGACACCGGCGGAGATCGACACCGCGACCGTGAGGATGTAGTCGACGAGCAACGACGCGCCGGCGACGAGCGACGGGTTCTCACCGAGGTTCTCGCGCGACACGACGTAGCTGCCGCCACCGCTCGGGTAGGCGAAGATCGTCTGGCGGTACGACGTGACCACGATCGTCAACAGGATCGCGACCGCAATCGCGATCGGGATCAGGACGTTCAGGCCGAGTTGCAGGCTCGACGCACCGAGCGCGGTGACGAAGAGGATCTCCTCCGTCGCGTACGCGGTGGACGAGATGGCATCGGACGAGAAGACCGCCAGCGCAATGGTCTTGGTGATGCGCTGGTGCTCCTGCTCCGTCGTCGCCAACGGGCGGCCGACTACCAGCCGCTTCAGGATTGCCACACCACCTCCCGCGAGTGGACGCCGCCCCGACGCTGGCGTCCGGGCGTCAGCATGCCACCGTGCCCCGTTTCGGTTCGACACCATGCCCGATGCGTCGGCATTCCTCCAACGACTGACTCGCCTCGGTGACGGAAATCTCGCAGTCGGTGGCCTCGGCCGCACACCGCTCCGGTACCATCGCCCGCCGGCGCCAAGCGCCATCGCCGCGGAGGGATCGTGCACGTCGTCGTCGTGGGTTGTGGACGGGTGGGCAGCGAGCTGGCCGGCGTCCTGGAGAAGTCCGGTCACACGGTCGCGGTCATCGACAAGAACCCGTCTGCGTTCAAACGCCTGGGCAGTGGTTTCGGTGGTCGACGAGTCGTCGGGATGGGCTTCGACCGCGACGACCTCGTCCAAGCGGGGATCGAAGAGGCCGGCGCCGTCGCCGCCGTGACCAACGGCGACAACTCGAACATCCTCACGGCGCGCATCGCGCGGGAGACATACGGGATCGACCGCGTGGTCGCCCGCATCTACGACCCGCGGCGCGAACTCATCTACCAACGGCTCGGCATCCCGACCGTCGCCACGGTGTCGTGGACGACCGACCAGGTGCTGCGCCGCCTCATCCCCGGCGAGCGTCCGCACGACTGGATCGACCCGAGCGGCAAGGTCTGCCTCGTGTCCGAACCGCTTCCCAGCAACTGGGGCGGACGCAAGCTCACGTCGTTCTCGGCGCCGGGACGCTTCTGGCTCACCGCAGTCAGCCGCTTCGGCAGCTCCGAGATCGCGACGCCCGACCTCGTGGGCCAGGAAGGCGACGTGCTGCACATCGTCAGCTCGGTGGGCGCCCTGGACGAACTGCGCCACATGCTCGAACACCCCGAGGAGCAGCACTGATGCGGGTCGCGATCGCAGGCGCCGGCAACGTCGGGATGTTCATCGCCGACGAGTTGTGCACCGTCGGACACGACGTGCTCTTGCTCGAGCAGAGCCAGGCCGTCGCCGACCGCCTCCACGTGCCCGAAGGCGTCGAGCTGCGCGTCGCCGACGCGTGCGAGGTGAACTCACTGCGCGACGCCGGCCTCGACACGTGCGACGTGGTGGTCGCCGCGACGGGTGACGACGAGGACAACCTCGTCGTGTCGCTCCTGGCGAAGCAGGAGTTCGCGGTGCCGCGCGTCATCGCCCGCGTGAACAACCCCAAGAACGAGTGGATGTTCAACGAGAACTGGGGCGTCGACATGTCGGTGTCCACCCCGCACCTCATCACCGCGTTGGTGGAAGAGGCGGTGACCGTCGGACGCCTGGTGCGGCTGCTGCAGTTCGAGCACGGCAAGGCACGCCTGGTGGAGGTCCGCCTGGCGGCCGACTCGCCGGCGATCGACCGGGCGCTCAAGGACATCGACGTGCCTCGCGACGCGACGTTCGTTGCGGTCGTCCGCGGCGAACACGTGGTGATGCCGCGCGGCGACACCGTGTTCGAGACCGGCGACGAGGTCCTCGCGATGGTGACCCCCGAATCCGAGGACGAAGTCCGCCGGATCCTGACCGGGCTGTGACATGCGGTCCGCCGAGCGGCGGACCTGGAACATGCGGTCCGCCGAGCGGCGGACCTGAAACATGAGGTCCGCCGGGCGGCGGACCTCAGGGCATCAGGCGGTAGACCGGGTTGTAGACGAGGCGCTGGCTGCCTTCGACGCTGACGACGCCTTCGAGCACCAGCTTGCGGCCCGGGGTGATCCCGGCGATCTTGCGGCGGCCGAGAAAGACGGCCGTGATGCTGCCCCGTCCGTCGGTGACGGTGGCCTCGACCGCGGCGGCTCCGGCCCGCGGCACGATCCGGACCGTGCGGACCTCGCCGGCGGCGCGGATCGGGCGGCGCGGCTCGATGGCGTCGAGCGGCGTGGCGCCCAGCAGCGAGCAGTACTGGCTGAGCTTCTGGCGGTCGAGCTCCTCGACGGGCGTGCGCAGGCGCTCGACCATCTTCCGCAGGGCCATGCATCCTCCTCACGGGCTGCCCACCAGGGAACTCGACCCTACCGTCCCCGGCGGCGGCCCCGAACAGTGGCCGGGGTGACACCAGCCGCGCGGCGGGGTCTGGCATCCTGATCCGCCGTGCCCGTCCCCCGTCGGCCCCTCGCCGTCCTTCCGTGGATCCGTCTCGCCGCCCTCGTGGCGGTCGTCGCGGTGATCCTCGCCGCCTGCGACGGCGGATCGGACAAGAAGGCGGCCAAGAAGGCGACACCAACCCCGGCCGACGCAGTGGCGCTGACCGTGGGCGACATCCGCGTCGAGAGCGGGGGACCGCCGACCGCGTTGCCCGATCCGATCCGGGACGCGGTGATGACGACCCTTCGGAACTACGTCAACGGCGCGGTCGTCACCCCGCTGCGCACCGGGACCGCCGCTGCCGATCTCCCGACGGTGTTCACCACCGCCGCCGCGGCTCGCGTCAGCGCGCCGGGTGTGGACCACGAAGCACTCGTCGACGACGGACTGCCCCAGGTCACCGGCGCCATCACGTCCGAGAACGCACCCGTCAAGCTCGTCGGCCTCGCCGAGGGCGACGGCTCGATCGTGCTCGTGAGCGCAGAGATCGGACTCGTCGTACACGGCAAGGTGAAGGGCGGCACGGTGGACGTGACGCGCAGGGCGCAGCTCGTGCTCGCGAACGACAACGGCACGTGGAAGATCGACGGCTGGGACGTCGGCGTGCAACGCAGCGCGCCCGGCATCACGCCCACGACCACGACGGCGAGCAAATGACGCGCACGAAGCACAGCCGGCGCGTGCGGCGCATCGTGCTCGCCGCGATCGCGGCGCCACTGGTGATCGTCGTGGTCATGGGCGCGCTCTTCGCCGCGTGGTTGCACGGCACCAAGGTGCCCGTGCTCAGCGGCGAGACATACCTCTCGGTGGAGAAGATCGCGGTTCCGAACCGGTTGGCGAGCTTCACGCCTGCCCCCAACGATCCCGTCTTCATCCTCGTGATCGGCAACGACGAGCGCCCCGGTCTCGCCGGCGCGCGCGGCGACTCGCTGCACCTGATCGGGATCAATCCGCAGCAGGGCAAGGCGACGATCATCGGCTTCCCGCGCGACCTCGGCGTCAACGTCCCCGGCTCCGGGAACAACAAGATCAACTACGCGAACGCGGTCGGCGGCGCCGCGCTCAGCGTCAGGACGGTCAGCGAGCTCGTGGGCGTGCCGATCCAATACGCGGTCGAGACCAACTTCGACGGCTTCATCGGGCTCATCGACGAGCTCGGGCCGATCGTCGTCGACGCGCCCCAGCGGATGAACGACCCCGACAGCGGATCCGACTTCCAGCAAGGCTTGAACACGCTGCCCAACGGCGAACGCGCCCTCGCCTTCTCCCGCGACCGCCACACGTTCGCGACGGGTGACATCAAGCGCAGCGAGAACCAGGGCCTCGTGCTCCTCGGCATCCTCGCCAAGATCCGCGCCGACGGCGGCGGTCCGGCCGGCACGTTCAAGGCGCTGGGCAACCTCGGTCGCCACACTCACCTCGAGGGCATCGGGCTGCGCGACCTGTACAACCTCGGTCGGCTCGGCAACGGGATCGATCCCGCGAGCGTCCGGAACCTCGTCGTGCCGGTGGCCGGCGGCAATGCCAACGGCAACCTCACACTGCTGCCCGAGGCCAAGGGCCTCTTCGACGACTTCCGCGACGACGCCGTCCTGCAGTCCCATTAGGTACGGCGTTCCAGCGCCGGGTGAGACGTGAGGGTCACAGGGGGTCGGTACCCTTGCGCTCTTGGATGCCTGCGACACGCTCGATCTCCTGGCCCTGGATCCGGACCTCGCCGAGCGCTGCGCCTACCGGCGGCGGATCCCGGCCCGTGAGGCCACCTACGCCGATCCGGTCTTCCCGCTGCACGCGGAGACGAATCTGCGTCTGAACGCGCGTGGCATCGGTCGGCTCTGGAGCCATCAAGCCGCCGCGATCGACCGTCTCGTGGCGGGCGACAACGTCGTGGTCGCCACCGGCACCGCGTCCGGCAAGTCGCTCTGCTACCAGGTCCCGATCGTGGACGGCGTGGTCGCGGGCCGGCGCGAGACGTCGCTGCTGATCTTCCCCACGAAGGCTCTGGCCCACGACCAGCTTCGGTCGATGCGGTCGTGGTTGGTGCCGGGGTTGAAGGCCGTCACGTACGACGGCGACGCCGACACGGACTCGCGGCGCTGGGCCCGGGACCACGCCAACGTGATCCTCACGAACCCCGAGATGCTGCACCTCGGCATCCTCCCGTCGCACCAACGGTGGCGTGAGTTCCTCGCCCGCCTCCGGTACGTGGTGATCGACGAGCTGCACATGCTGCGCGGGATGTTCGGGAGCCACGTCGCCCACGTGCTCCGTCGCCTGCGCCGGCTGTGCGAGCAGTATGGATCGTCACCGGTGTTCTGCTTCGCGAGCGCGACGATCGGCAACCCCGCGCGTCTCGCGAGTGCGCTGTGCGGTGCACCGGTCGAGACCGTGGACGCCGACGGCTCACCCCGCGCCGAGCGTTGCTTCGCCACCTGGCAGCGCCCGCTGCTCGAGGAGCATCTCGGCCTGCGAGCGTCGGCGAACGTCGAGACCGCTGAGCTGCTCGCGCGATTCGTGCGCGACGGTCGCCAGACGGTCGCGTTCGCGCGCACGC
This sequence comes from Gemmatimonadales bacterium, assembly GCA_038325515.1. Taxonomy (GTDB): domain Bacteria; phylum Gemmatimonadota; class Gemmatimonadetes; order Gemmatimonadales; family Gemmatimonadaceae; genus AG11. The sequence goes on from JBBQJC010000152.1 coordinate 6,768, forward strand.
GGCGCGGCGCGGAGCTCGTGGCCGCGCAGGCCCGGCGCGCGCTGGCCGACGATCCGGCACTGGCGGAGAGCGTCGCGGCCCACCGCGGCGGCTACCTCGCCGACGAACGGCGCGAGCTCGAGACCGCGCTCTCCGAAGGTCGCCTCACGGGGATCGCGGCCACCAACGCGCTCGAGCTCGGCATCGACATCGGCGGCCTCGACGCGGTGGTCCTCAACGGCTTCCCCGGAACCCTCGCTTCGCTG
>JBBQJC010000153.1:0-6965 GCA_038325515.1 Gemmatimonadales bacterium
GCCGCCGCCGAACCGCCCAGCACGCTCGCGGAGCCAGGCCGGCACGCTGCCGGCCCGACCCTGCCGCCTGCCGAGCGGACCAGGCGCCGGCTCGCCAGGAGAATCGCCCCAGCCACGATCTCGCCATGTCAGGCGACGAGCCAACTCTTTCCAATGCCTGGCGCATCGCATTCCGCGCCGAACCGGCTCGTCTCGCCAACTGACGCACTCGCATCGCCCTCCGCGCCGGCGCACGCGGAGGATGTCGCACCATTCAGCGCCGAGGACCATACCAACCAAGAGGTGGCATCATGCAGACCGAACAGGGGACCATGCTCAACTCGCTGCGCACCGTACAGGCCTTTCTCGACGAGAACGCCGGCAGGCTTGCCGGCGTCGCCAGCACCGGTGCACGACGGAAGCTCGACGAGACTGTAGCGCAGCTCGCTGGGCACGTGACCGACCAGGATGGACAGACCATCGCGGCGCGCGGGGCGACGAAGCGACAGAAGGCGCTGCGGGTCGCACTCGTACGCGATCACATGGCACCGATCTCGTATATCGCCAAGGCAGAGCTGCCGAACGTCCCGGAGCTGCAGTCGCTGCGTCTCCCCAAGGGACAGCCGACGTCGGCGCGCCTCGCCGCGGCGGCGAAGGGGATGGCGGCGGCGGCGACGCCGCACGCCGACGTCTTCATCGCGGTCGGGCTCCCCGCCGACTTCGTCGCCCAGCTCAACTCGGCAGCCGACGCGCTGCTCACGTCACTGAGCGACAGGGCGGTGAGCCGAGGACGGGTGAAGGGGGCGACGACCGGGCTCAAGGCGCAGCTCGCGGCGGGACGGCGCGTCGTCCACATCCTCGACGCCTTCGTGAAGAGCGTGGCGAAGGATGACGCCGTCCTGCTGGCGAACTGGAAGCTGGTGAAGCGCGTCCCGAGAACGCCCGGGCGCGTGGCTGGCAGCACGACCCAGGTCCCAACGCCGGTCCCGGCGACGGCCGCGGCTTGATCACCCATCCTGCAACATGGAGGCATCATGCCGAACACACTGCCGCTCGGGCCCAACGTCTGGGTGGTGCACCGCGGTGGCCGCTTCTCCATCAAGGAGGAGGGCAACCCGGACTACCTCATCCGGCCGATGGCGCAGCGCCTGGCCATCCCGATCGCTCGGCTCATCGCGCGCGCGTACCGGAGCGAGCTGATCGTGCAGGGGACGCAGGGACGCGTCAGGTCGCGGGACAGTTACGGCGCCGATCCGTCCCCGCCGACGGGGTGATCGCCCGACGACCTGACCACTGAACGGAGCTGGCTGCCGCTCGTGCGGGATGACTGCCTGTCATCCCGCACGGGCGGCAGCGAGCTTCGGGAGGCAGGAGGCCAGCACCGAGCCGGAGCCGGCTTGAAACTTATTATCGCCTATCGATGTATGGCTTGCTGAGAAACGATATAGACAATATCGTATGTCAACAAGCAGACCCAACATCGTCGGGGGGCACATCATGGCGCCAATCCAGCCAGCCGGGCTCACACCAGCCGAGTACGCGCGCTCCGAGAGATCGCCCAGCACACACGCCCGGATCCTCGCCTCGCTTTACCTCTTCGTCGTCGTCACCGGCATCGTGGCGCAGGCGCTCATCGCCGACCGCCTGGTGGTCTCCGGCGACGCGGGAGCGACAGCCGCGAACATCCTCGCCAACCCGTCGCTCTACCGGCTCGCCTTCTCGATCTTCATGGTCGAGATGGCGGCGCAGATCGCGACGACCGCCATGTTCTACGACCTGCTCAAGCCGGTGAACCGGAGCGTGGCGCGACTCAGCGCGATCATGGGCCTCACCGGCGCCGGCATCAAGACCTTCGCGCGGCTGTTCTACTACGCGCCCCTCATCCTCCTCAGCGGCGCGGCCTGGCTCTCGGTCCTCCAGCCGGCGCAGCTTGCCGCGCTGTCGCTCCTGTCGGTCAGGATCAACGACCAGGGAGCGGCGATCGCGCTCGTCTTCTTCGGGTTCGAGACAGTGTCGCAGGGATGGCTGATCTACCGGTCAGGGTTCCTGCCACGCCTGCTCGGCACGCTCTCGGTGGTGGGAGGGCTGGGCTGGCTCACCTATCTCTGGCCGCCACTCGGATCCACCGTCTTCGTCTTCGTCGCGCTGTTCGCCATCGTCGGTGTCGTCGTGACCGCCGGCTGGCTCCTCATCCGCGGAGTGGACGACGCGAAGTGGAGGGAGCGGTCGGCGCTGGCGGCGACCTCGCTCTGGCGATGAGAAGCGAAGGCGCCGCGGCTCGCGTGCTGCTCCGAGGAACCACTACTGCGAAGGATCCAATGACGACGGAATATCCGGCCGCGCTCACGGTGAGTGAGCGCATCCTGAAAGGGCTGACCGTGCTGAACGTGCTGTACGGCGCCGGCATCCTCATCCTCCTCACCGCCAGCCTCGTCGCGCCGGCCTGGGTGCTCCTGGCGCTCACGAAGAAGAGCGCGGATGTCGCCGGCGGCGCGACAGAGGGGATGCGGCTGATGATGATCGTCGGACTCGCCGCGGTGCCTGTGGCGCACGTCCTCCTCGCCAGGCTGCGCGCGATCCTCACGACGGTGCGCGCCGGCGATCCATTCGTCCTCGAGAACGCTCGGCGGCTGAACGCGATCGCCATCGCCCTCCTCGCCCTCGAGCTCCTGCACCTGCTCATCGGCGCCATCGCGAAGAGCGACGCGTTCGACGCGCTCGGCATCCACATCGACTGGAGCTTCTCGTTCACCCCGTGGGTGGCGGTGCTGCTCCTCTTCGTCCTCGCCCGCGTGTTCGAGCACGGCGCGCTGATGCGCGCCGACCTCGAAGGGACTGTCTGACGATGGCGATCGTCGTGAAGCTCGACGACATGCTCCATGCGCGCCGGATGACGCTCACCGAGCTGTCCGAGAAGGTAGGCATCACGCTCGCGAACCTCTCGATCCTCAAGACGGGGAAGGCGCGTGCGATGCGCTTCTCGACGCTCGAGGCCATCTGCGACGTGCTGCAATGCCAGCCCGGCGACCTGCTCGCCTACGACGCGAGCGCAACCGCCGACCTGGAGTAGCTCGAGGCGCGCGGCCGGCCAATCGGTCCGACGCGCATGCACATTCGACGAACCCGCACCGGAGACCAGTTCGATGACAACTTGCGCTCGACAGTCGCACATGAGACAGCTTCTCGTCGCCGCGGCGATGCTCGTCGCCGGCACCTTGCCAGCCGCCGCCCAGTTTCCCGAGTCCGTGCAGCCGAGCGCGCGGGTGCGCGTGTGGCTGCCTGAAGCGCAGCAGCAGGAGAACGGACCATGGCGCCGGCAGCAACTGCGTGCGACGGTCGCCGGCGTCGGCAACGACACGCTCAGGCTCACCGTGCCCGGCACCGCGGGGACGCTGGCCGTCGCCCGCGCCGACATCAGCCGTCTCGACGTGAGCCGAGGCACGTCGCGCGTGGCGAGCGCGTTCGAGCGCGCGTTGGGCTTCGCCGTCGCCGGCGCGATGAGTACCGCGCTGCGGAACAATCCTGGCGGCAGCCGGTGGCCGAGCTACGACCGCGACTGGCGCGCGGCGGGGGAGGGCGCGAAGTGGGGCGCGGCGCTCGGCGCTGTCATCGGGTTCGTGCTGCCGACCGAGCGGTGGGGGCGGGTGCGGCTGCGGTGAGATTTCAGGTTGCGCGTGAAGACGCGACTTGTGCGAGCGCAGCTCAGAGCTGCTCGGGGTTGGCCCGCCAGATCGCGAATGTCAGCGCCGTCGCGAAGGCGACCCAGGCGAGGTAGGGCAGGAGCAGGACCGCCGCGGGCCGGTTCACGTGCGCGAAGGCGAGGTGCGTGGCGGCGACGAGGCACAGCAGGAGCACGATGTCGGCGAATGCGAGGGCGCCACGACGCCAGGCGAAGAAGACCCAGCTCCACGCGGCGTTGCACACCAACTGCACGATAAAGAGGTACAGCGCGCCAGATGCGCCGGACCATCCCGCCTCGCGCCAGACGAGCCAGGCGGCCACCCCCATCATGAGATAGAGCACCGTCCAGACAGGACCGAAGAGCCACCCGGGCGGTGCCCATGACGGCTTCACGAGCCCGGCGTAGAACTCGCGCGCATTCCGTGAGGCGAGCGCGCCGGCGGCGGCGGCGGCGAAACATGTCAGCAGCCAGGCGATCAGGCCGAGCAGGGATGTCGTCATCGGGCGTTCATCCGAGGTTGCGGAGGCTTCGGGACTGCGCGGAGTGCTACAGCGCGGCGAGCCAACGGGGTGCGACTCGAGCGAGCGCCCGAGAGGTGCAGCACGCGCAGGGCGACTTGACTATATATAAGTTATTGTATCATCCCCGATGGCCATGAAGAACCTCTTCTGGGTAGGCTCGGCCAGGGATGATCTGAGCGAGTTCCCGGACGATGCGCGTCGCAGGCTGGCCATCAGCTGCATCGTGTACAGATGGGTTTGGAGCCCGACGACTGGAAGCCGGTGCCGTTCGTGGGAGCGGGCGTCCATGAGATTCGCATTCACCCCGAGGTCGAGCATCGCGTGTTCTCTATCGCGAAGTTCGTCGAAGGTGTCTACGTCTTGCATGCGTTCGAGAAGAAGACGCAACGGACCAGACAGGCGGACTTGGACATCGGGAAGGAGTCATTGAGGCCTGTACTTGCTGAACGGCGAGATACGGTTGCTCGCTCGAAGAAGAGGGGGACCTGATGACGCGCAAGAAGATCGTCCGCTCCATCGGCAACGTGTTCGAGGACCTGGGGTTTTCGCGCGAGGAGGCGGAGCACCTCCGTATTCGCTCCGCTTTGATGGCCACCCTTGGGGAGCTGATCGCCAAGCGAGGCTGGACACAGCTGCAGGCGGCGAAACTGCTCGGCGTGACGCAACCCCGCGTGAGTGACCTGATGCGCGGAAAGATCGATCTGTTCAGCATCGATACGCTCGTTGACATGCTGTCGAAGGCAGGATGTCAGGTCGAGTTGCGGGTCGCACAGCCGGCCTGAGCGACACGTTTCGGAGTCGCTTGCCGCACGAGTGCGACTACGCGGCCCCGAAGGCACATCGCCGCAACGGCTCCGGCGAGATCCGCACGTCCCCGAAGCATCAATGATCGAGTCTGCCCCGTAGCGACCGCTCGTCCTCCGTGGTGAGCGGAAAGAAGTGGCTGCTGTCCGATGCGAAGAGCGCCGGCCGGCAGGGCGCGGGGCGGCCACACATCAGCGTCGTCGAGTCGGCGTTGTGCGAGAGTCCGAGCACGTGTCCGAGCTCGTGCGCGACGACATTGCGGACAGTGTTCGGGAGCGACAGCGGAGAGACGTCCGCGCGCCGCACGCCGACGACGCCCTTGCCGCCGCGCCGCAGGGGAACGCTGAAGGAGATCAGGTCGGTGCGCGACAGCGCGATCACGACGTCGCCCGGCACGCTGGACAGTGCCGAGCGAAGCCGCGCGTCGGCCCACCATCCCCACAGCTTCATCTTCGATGCGCTCGCCGCCCGGAGCTCCGCTTCCGGAACCCGGGAGCGGACGACGACGCCGGTGTCGAAACGCACCGTCAAGCCGAGCCGGGCGAGCTCGCCGTTCCAGTGGCTGAGCGCCTCGCGGGCTGGCGGGATCCGGGCGTCAGTTGGATCGCCGAGGATGGAAACGTGAAGCGTGAGCTCGCCCGTTGCGGAGGCGGCGCGCGCCGAGTCGTGTTGGCGGCAGGAGGTTGCCGCCAGCAGCAGGGTGACGGAAGCGAGGGCGCGAAGGAGCGGCGACATGATCAGAAGCTGCAGAGGGCCGCGTCGTAATTGACGAGAGGGCCGGTGCGCACGGTGCGCCAGTCGTGGACGTCCGTCCTGGTCAGTTCGATGGTGACCTCTCTTCCGCTCCCGACCCAACGCGGGGGCGAGCCGGCGCATCGCCATTCAACGCCGATGTCGACGTGATAGATGGCATACGCTCCTGACGGCTTCTCCGTGGTGATGCGCACGAAGCGCCGCACGCTGTCCTGGGGCGTGGGCGCGACGGCCGCGAGCAGGCGCTGGAGGCCTCGGGTGATCTGCGTGGAGTCTGGCGCGTTCGGCAGGACGAACGTCCAGCGGTCGGAGGTCTTGCTCAACGCGTGCTCGGCAAGCTCCGGCGCGAGCTCGGCGATGAGAGCCCGCATCAGCGCGTTCGCTCGCAACGTCGAATCGGGGGGCAGCTGGCTGTGCGCAGGGAAGGGGGCCAGGAGGGCGAGCAGTAGAAGGAAGGGAAGGCGACGGGGCACGGGTCGGCGCGGGAGGGGGGCAGCAACTCAGGGGGAGCTCGCCGGTGGCGACGTGCGACGAACGCGATCACATCCTCAGCGGATGACAGTGAAAGTCTCCACGTGTGCTTGACTACGCTATGACCCATCATCCCGGGTGTCCAGCCCACGCAACGCGCGCCCGCGGCAATATGTCCGTTTTGACATACAAGTCAGCGGCACGGTAAATTCCTGCCATGACGCCGACCGACACACCGCTGGTCTGGCTTCGTGGCGAGGTGAAGACTCCGCCGTTCTCGGCTGCCGCCCGCCTCGAAGCCGGCGTGCTGCTCCGGCGCCTCCAGCGCGGCGAGAAGCTCGCATGCCGCACTCGCGACCGATGCCCGTGATCGGGCGACGCTGCCACGAGCTCCGCATTGTCGATGCGGGCAAGACGTGGCGCCTGGTCTATCGACTCGACGGCGATGCGATCGTCATCGCTGATGTGTTCCAGAAGACGACGCTGCAGACGCCGGCGCGGGTGATTGCCGACTGTGCGCGCCGCCTCGCGCTCTACGACCAGCTGACCCGTGAGGACTGACGATGGATGCGAAGAAGCGGAAGCGGCTCGAGAAGGGGGGCTGGCGAGTGGGAAGCTCTGCGGAGTTCCTTGGGCTCACGGACGAGGAAACGGCGCTGGTGGAGATGCGCCTGGCGCTGAGTCGAAGCCTGAAGGAGCGCCGCCTGGCGTCCGGACTGACGCAGGCGACGCTCGCCAAGCAGCTCGGGTCGAGT
>JBBQJC010000154.1:0-6941 GCA_038325515.1 Gemmatimonadales bacterium
CGTGGCCCTGGCCGCCTTTCTCCCTGTAGCCATCGGCGCGGCCTGGCCGCACGGGTCAGGACGGTCCCCATCTCGCCCGGCGACGGGTCGCATCGAGGGTGAGGTGATCATCTCGACGACGCTGGCGACGCGACGTCCCCGTGCGCGACAGCACCGAGCGGCTGCTCACCGAGCAGCTCGGCCGAAACCAGCACACGCTGGCCACTCTGCAGCGCAACGACCGCCAGCAGCTCGTGCTCACCGCCACGCTGCTCGCCGAGAGCCCGAGCCTCCGCTCGGCGATCGCGACGTATCGCGTGGAGCGGCAGTCGGGGCAGGGCGACCGCGCCGATCTCGCGCAGACCGTGGAGCGCGAGCTCGTCCGCCTGGGGAGCGATCTGGAGGGGGGAGCGCTGCTCGCCACCGACGAGCGCGGGCGCGTGTTCGCCGGCTACGCGCGCGGAGTGGCAGCGCCGCCCCGCGGACTGGACCTCTCCAGGCTCAGCTCGGTGCGCAATGCGCTCGACCCCGACGTGGTGAGCAGTCGCAACGAGCCGTACCTGTCAGGCCTCGAGCTGGGAGACACCTATTTCTCGGTGGGCGCGGCGCCCGTGATCCTCGACGGCTTCACCATCGGCACGATCGTCTTCGGGCAGGCGCTGGATTCGGCGATGGTCGCACGCATCCGCGGGGCGTTCGAAGGTGAGGTGGTAGTCTCGGCGGGGACTCGCATCGTGAGCAGCACGCTGCCGCACGCGCTCGCGCCGCTCGCCATCGCGGACCCCGGCCAGACGGGGCGGGCGCTCACGCTCGGCGGTGAGGAGTATCTCGTCGCGGCGCTGCCGATCGGCAGCACGCAGCGCGGCTCGCCGTTGCGCATCACCCTGCTGCAGCCGCTCGGCCCCGCCGTGCGCGCCCTCACGCGCACGCTGCTACGGGACTTCCTTCTGTTCGGCACCCTCGCGGTGCTGCTGGCGGGACTGGCCAGCGCGCTCCTCTCCCGCTCCCTGCTCGATCCTCTCACGCGCTTCATCCAGTACCTGCGCGCCGGCGCGCCGCGCGCGACCACGACCGAGCCGCTCGCCTTCCGCGCGGAAGACAGCTCCGAGGAGATCCGCGCCCTGGATTCCTCGTTCGGCCAGCTCATGACGTCGCTCGACGGCCAGCGCGCCGAGCTGGAGCGGCGTTCCGAAGCGCTCGTCGCCGCGAACGAGGTGCTGACCGACGAGATCAGGGGCCGGGAGCGCGCCGGGGAGGCGCTGCGCGAGAGCGAGGCGCAGCTGCGCCAGTCCCAGAAGCTGGAGGCGATCGGCAACCTGGCCGGCGGGATCGCGCACGACTTCAACAACATGCTCACGGTGATCTCCGGCTTCACGCAGCTGGCGATCGGACAGCTCGGCCCGTCGCACAAGGTCACCGGCGACCTGCGGCAGGTGACCGACGCGGCGCGCAGCGCGGCGAGCCTCACGCAGCAGCTCCTCGCCTTCAGCCGCAAGCAGGTCCTGAAGCCGCGCGTGCTCGATCTCGCCGCTGCGGTGCATGGGATGGAGGGGATGCTGAGGCGGCTGATCGGCTCGCACATCGAGCTGCAGGTCGGCACCACGGACGAGCAGGTGCACATCAAGGCCGATCCGAGCCAGGTGGAGCAGGTGATCCTCAACCTCGCCGTGAACGCGCGCGACGCGATGCCCGGAGGCGGGACGCTGCGCATCGGCGTGGAGGCGCGGCCAGAGGGGGTGGCGCTCTGCGTCACCGACACCGGCATCGGGATGACGCCCGCAATCCGCGACCGCGTGTTCGAGCCCTTCTTCACCACGAAGGAGACGGGGAGGGGGACTGGGCTCGGGCTGTCGACGGTGTACGGCATCATGACGCAGTCCGGCGGCACGATCGGGGTGGAGAGCGAGCCGGGGCAGGGGAGCAGCTTCTGCGCGATCTTCCCCGCCGCCGCCGAGCCGTTGTCGGCACCGTACGTGGACGACGAGGATGCGCCGCCGCCCCGCGGCACTGAGACAGTGCTGCTGGTGGACGACGAGGACCAGGTGCGGGCGATGGCGACGCGCGCGCTGGAAGGGTGTGGATACACAGTGCTCTCCGCGCGCACGGGTGTGGAGGCGCTCGCGCTGGCGCGCGGTGCCGGTCCCATCCACCTGCTGCTCACCGACGTCGTGATGCCGCAGCTCAGCGGCCCGCAGCTGGTCGAGCGATTCGTCGAGAAGTATCCGTCGCCGACGGTGATCTACATGACGGGGCAGATGGACGACACCGTGATGCGGCTCGAGCTGGACGAGGAGGTGTACCTGCTCCGCAAGCCGTTCACTCCGGCCGGGCTCGCGCGCGCCGCGCGCGCCGCGCTGGATGCGCGGCATCCCACCGTCTCCGCGTCGCCCCATGGCTGACCGGCGGCGCCGAACGCGGCTCGTTGCGGCGCTCGCCCTGGCCGCGCTCCCGCCCGCCCTCGCGCCGGTCGCGTCGGCGCAGGGTGGCGTGCTGCTCCAGGGAGTCGCCGACGTCGAGCTATGGAAGACCGATTCGGCATCGCGGCTCCTCGCGCGCAATGGTGGCAGGACCGGCGTGGTGGCGCGCGCCGATCTCTGGTCGGCGATCGAGCCTGTGCGGGACGTCGTCATGTTCGGCGAGCTGATGGAAGAGGCGGGGAGCGCGCGGCAGGACTCGGTGACGAGCGAGCTGTATCTGAAGCGACTCGGCGTGCGCTATTCCCCGTCCGACGCCTTCGTCCTGGAGGCCGGGCGCGTGCCGCAACTGCTCGGCACCTTCAGCTCGCGGCGCCTCTCCTTCCGCAACCCGCTGATCGGCGCGCCCGACGGATATGCCGCGTCGTACCCGCTCGGTGCGCGCGTCGATGGCGTGGCCGGAATGCTCGACTATCGGGTGGGGATGGTCTCACTGCCGGTGACGCACGAGGGCTACGTCCCCCCGCCCAGCGAGGGCTGGCGTCCCACCGCGGGGCTCGGCATCACCCCCGCTGTAGGCCTGCGCTTCGGGATGTCGGCGACGGTCGGGCCGTACCTGAACCAGGCACTTTCCGCGTCGCTGCTGGCGGGGAAGAGCTGGCGGGACTACGCGCAGCGTGTGGTGGCAGCCGACGCGCAGGTGAGCCGCGGCTACTTCGAGGGCTTCGCCGAGGTGGCGCGCGGGAGCTACGACGTGCCGGGGAAGCCGGCGAACGCGGGGTGGTCGGGCTACGTGGAGTCCAAGTACACCTTCACGCCACGACTCTTCGCTGCCCTGCGCGTGGAGCGCAACGACTATCCCTTCATCGCCCCGCTCGGCACCGCGCAGTGGATCTCGGCGCGCAGCGCATTCACGGACGTGGAGGCGGGGGCGGGCTTCCGGGTGACGGCCAGCTCGCTCTTCAAGGCCACCGTGCGGAAGGACCGCTGGACTCCGTCGCCCAACTACGGCGCGCCGCAGGCCAACGGATACGCTGTGGCGGCGCAGTGGTCGCAGTCCTTCGACGTGGTGGAGCTGATGCGCGTGCGGCGGTGATACATCGCGAATGAAGCGAGGGGCCGGCATCGCGACGCGATGCCGGCCCCTCGTCGCATCCGTCCTGCGCAGTGGCGCTTCTGCCTGGCGAGCAGGAGGGCACGCGCCACGACGGCTATATTGGATGAATGTCGCGCCCCTACACCATCCGCCCCGCCACCATCGCCGATGCCGACGGCATCGTCGCCCTCATCGAGCTCAACGTCCCCAGCGGCGAGCTCCTTCCCCGCACGCCGGCGTTCGTCACGCTGCACATCGACCACTTCATCGTGGCCGAGCGCGATGGCGAGATCATCGGATGCGTGCACCTCGAGGAGTACGCGCCGAGCCTCGCCGAGGTGCGCTCGCTCGCGGTGTCGCCCACGGCACAGGGGATGGGGGTCGGCGTCGCGCTGGTCAACGCGCTGGAACGGCTGGCGCGCATCCGCGGCTACACCACGGTGTTCGCGGTCAGCAACAGCGGCGAGTTCTTCCGCCGCCGCGGCTACGCGGAGCGTCACATCCCCGAGCTCGACCGCGAGCGCAGCAGCGTGAGCAAGTACAAGGGGGTCCACGCCAAGGACCTCGCGCCCTAGGCTTCGGCGCTTCCCGTCCCGAGGGCCAGCTCCAGCGCCTCGACGAGCCCGCCGTCGTCGACGTGCGACACCACCCGCCGCGCCATCGCGCGCAGCGAGGGCTCCGCGTTCCCCATCGCCACGGGATAGCCGATGGACCGCATCGCCCCGAGATCGTTGTCGCCGTCGCCGACGAACATCACGTCCTCGCGCGCGATGCCGTAGCTCTCGGCAAGGGTCCGCACCGCGCTCGCCTTGGTCACGCCAGCCGGGGTCACGTTGATGAACGCGGTGCCCGGCATGATGGGTGACGTGGAGGAGGAGCGCTCCAGTCCCGGCTCCGGCTCGGCGAGGACAACCGGACCCTCGGCGCTGGAAACGAGCCACTGCATCCGCACGACGGGAGCATCCAGCCGCTCGAACGGCGAGGGGCGGAAGGGGACGCCGAGCAGCGCCGCATGCGCCCGCGCCCGAGACGCCTCGCTCTCGACGGCGTAGTCGCGGTCGCCGTAGAGCTCCAGGATGCGGCCGGTGCGGCGCGACTTCGCGACGAGCTGCGCAACGAGCTCCGGCGCCACGACCGACGAGCGCGATTCCCCGGACTGCACGTTCACGACGCTCGCCCCGTTCTGGAAGACGTGCCATCCCGCGGGCTCGAGCCGGAGGGCGTAGCCGCGCGCATCCCCGAAGCCGGGCCGGCCGGTGCAGACGGCGAGCCGGACCCCCCGCTCGCGCACCCGCTCGGCAGCCTCCCACACGGCGGGCAGCACGGTCCCGGATGAGCCGACGAGGGTGCCGTCCACGTCGATGCAGATGAGGCGAATCATGGGGACGAATCTATCGAGGGCGCTTCTCGGTTTTCGGTCTTCGGTGCTCGGCCGGCCTCGGGGAGCCCCTGCGTCCCGAGGCCGGATGTACACCGACAAACTGTAAACCGACAACCCGTAAAGCGACGATCCGATGCGCCAGGAAGCGCGGGATGTGAGCGCCGCGGAACCAAACGTGCGGCCCCCGGGGTATCGTTCGCGCACCATTCCGACACGGAGACCAGCGCATGCCGAACCGATCCCGATTGCTGCTCGCCGCGCTCGCCGCGCTCGCCGCGCTCGCTGCCATCGTGGCGTGCGGGGGCGAGAGCACTGCGCCACCTCTGACTTCCGCGCTCCGTGTCGTGAATGGCACCAGCGCCACGGTCGACGTCCTGCTGGACGGCCAGGTGCTGCTGCGCGGTGTCCAGGTGGCGGAGGTCTCGCCCAGGCTCGCGATCTCGCCGGGCGCGCACGAGCTGCGCCTGCAGAATGCGTCCGGCGCATCGACGCTCGCGCTCCAGTCGGTCGCCGGCGCCACCGCCGTCGCGGCGGCCGTCCCCTTCAACGGCACGTCGGTGCAGGCGAAGGCGCTCGTGGACACCGGCACCATCGTCCCCGCCGGCAAGAGCAAGCTGAAGGTGGTGCATCTCGCCGCGGGAGCGGGGAGCATCGAGATCTGGCGCACGCAGCCGGACTTCCCGACGCCGGTGCACATCATGACGCCGTTCGACTATCAGGCGCAGTCGCCCTACCTGCAGAGCGACGCCGGCCCGTGGGAGGTGTTCGTCACCCGCCCGGGCTCCACGGTGAAGCTGGCGACGACCGGCGTGATCACCGTGCCCGGTGGCGAGCGGCGCACGGCGGTGCTGCTCGACAGCGCCGGGGTGTTGCGGTTCAGGGTGCTGGAGAACTAGCGTGCGCTCCCGCCGAATGCCTGGACGTACAGCGCTTCCACCTTGCTGCGCGCCCATGGCGTCCTGCGCAGGAACTTGAGCGACGACTTGATGCTCGGGTCGCTGGTGAAGCAGTTGATGTTGATCAGGCTGCCCAGCACGGGCCAGCCGTAGTGGGCCACGAGACGCTCGAGGATGGCCTCGAGCGTCACGCCGTGCAGCGGGTTCTTCGGCTGGCCTCCGGTCGGCTCGCTCATGCACCCAAGTCTAACGAGTTTGCCGGCGGCTCACCCGGCGATGCCGGCGAGCCCCGTGACACGGCTCAACAGCTGGATGAATGCTTCGCTGGCGAGGGCGACGACGAGCGCGCCGGCGGCGAATCCAGCGACGAAGCGTGTCGCACGCAGCGCCGCCACGAGCCACCGCGCGCTGTCGAACCCCTGCAGGTGCCAGAAGTCCTCGCGCGCGAGCCGCTGCTCGCAGAGCGCCCACGCACCGAAGGCGCTCGCCGCCACCAGCCACCCCGTGAACCGGTGCAGCCCGATCCCCCAGGTCCACGCCGCCAGTGGCGTGGCGAGCTGGACGACGAGGTAGAAGCTCGCCGGGACCTCGCGCACGGCGATCGTCCGCAGCGCGTGCGGCAGCGACGCGGCGTCCGGCGCCGCGGCTGGACGGACGTGTCTGGCGAGGGAGGGGAATCGCACGAGGTGGGACCTCAGCGGCGGAGCGGTGGACCGCGTAAGAGCAGGTATCGCTGCCAGAGCAGTATGGCCCGCGCTCCTTCCGATGGACAGTCCTTCGGGCGCTGCGCAGCGAGCCCGCTCTCCTCTTCCTCTCGCCGGATCCATGACCACCAACCGCCGCGATTTCATCAAGGTGGGCGCCGCTGCCGCGGCCGCCTCGCTCGTCGGGCCGCGTCTCCTGTCGGCCTCGGAGACGCTGGCGCGGGGAGCACCGCTCGTCGTCGCGCCCTCCGCCGACCCCTACGCGCTGGACCTCGCCGCCGAGGCACTGAGCGCGGCGCGCGACGCGGGCGCATCGTTCGCCGACGTCCGCATCGGCCGCTATCGCCGCCAGTCGGTGAGCACCCGCGAGCGCCGCATCACCGGCGTCTCCGACTCCGAGTCGTACGGGCTCGGCATCCGCGCGCTCGTGGGCGGCTCGTGGGGCTTCGCCGCCACGAGCAACATGACGCG
>JBBQJC010000155.1:0-6855 GCA_038325515.1 Gemmatimonadales bacterium
GCCGGTCGCGCACGGTCGATGCTCCGCGCGGTCGGCCGGACGGTCCTCGACGCCACGTATCCGCTGTACGGCGCGTATCCGGATGCGCAGCGCGACTGGGTCGCGCCCGCCGTCGAGGTGGGAATGGCGGCTGTGCGCCGCTACGGGATCTCCGCCGTCGTGAGCGTGGGGCCGCCGGCCAGCGCGCACATCGCCGGCGGCCGCATCGCGCGCGAGGCGTCCCTTCCATGGGTCGTGCTGGCCAACGATCTGTCGGGGCTGTTCGCCGATGCGTCGGCGCAGCGGCCGGCGCTCCACTCCATGCTCGCGCGCCGCTGGCTGCGCGGCGCCTCGCGCGCCGGGGCACCGACCCCCGCCGCCGTCGCGCATCTCCGGGAGCGGTACGGCCTGGAGGGCGACGTGGTCGTCGCGCCCTACGACCCCGACGACCGCCGCGTGCCGCCGCGCCGCGCCGCCGGTGCGCCGCTGCGGCTGGCGCATGTCGGCGCGCTCGCGGCCCGATCGCGAGAGGCCGGCGTCCTGCTCGACGCGCTCGACCTCCTCCTCGCAGAGGATCCGGCACGCCGGGAGCAGATCGAGGTCGAGATCGTCGGATCGGACGACGCCGATGCGCTGCGCGACCGGCTCGGCGCGCGGCCCGCCGCGGGCGTGATCACCCTGCGTCCGGGAGCGGGGATCGCCGACGAGCTGCGGACGCGGCGCGAGGCCGACGTCCTGCTGCAAGTAGAGCAGGGCGACCCCGGCGCCCCCGGCGTGTCGTCGTTCAGGCACGCGCCGCGGCTGTTCGAGCAGCTTCACGCGCGCCGTCCGATCGTCGCGATCATCCAGGACGCCGACGGCTTCGTGGCTCGCACGCTTGCCGACAGCGGCGCCGGCGTCGCCATCACGGACGCCGCCGGGCTCGCCGAGCTGCTGCGCGGAATGCTCGCGGAGCTCGCCCTCCAGGCCGAGCTCACCTTCACGGGCGACGATGAGGCGCGGGTCGCCGCGTACTCGTCGCCGGAGCAGGCGAAGCGGCTCGCGCTGCTGCTCGATGCGGCGTCGGCCGAGCGGTTCGGCCGATGGCAGCGGGCGTGACGCGCGCCTAACTTCTGCGCTCCCTCGCTCCCTCGCTCCCTCGCTCCCTCGCTCCCTCGCTCCCTCGCTCCCCGTCACGCCCGTCATGCGCCGCATCTCACTGCTCGTGCTCGCCGCCATGCTCGCGGCCACCTCCGCCCTGGCGCAGGGCTCGGTCTCCGTCGCCCCATCGGAGCCGGCGTACCGCGACGTGGACCGCCTCGTCGCCGACGGACTGGTCGACGGCGTGATCGTCGGACAGCGGCCCTACTCGCGCAACGAGTTCGTGCGCATCGCCCGCGCCGCACAGCGCGCGCTGGCGGGGCGCGGAGACGACGCGCGCTCGGCCGCGAGCCGGCTGGCCGTGCGACGCCTGCTCGGCGCGTTCGATAGCACGACGGCGAGACCGCTCGATCAGATCCGTCTCGGCGTGCTGCACAGCGGCGAGCCCGCTCGTGCGATTCTCCCGAACGGGCTTGGCGGCACCGAGGCCGACATCACGCCGCTCACGGACGGCAGGCAGGGGCGGCGGTTCATCCCGGGCACCACGCTCGCCCTCGAGACCGATTCGTGGGCGCGGATCGGATCGTCGCTCACGCTCGACGTGCGGCCGCGTCTGTCGGCGGCGCGCGCCACGGGAGGGGGGACGAGCGCGCGGGGCGAGATCCTGAGCGCGAGCGCGCGGCTGGTGCGACGCAACGTCGCGCTCACCGCGGGCCGCGAGTACTCGTACTGGGGTAACGCGCCGGCGGGAGGGCTCCTCTTCTCCGACAACGCGCCGGCGCTTGACCTCGTGCGTGTCGCGAGCGAGCATCCCTTCCTGCTGCCCTGGATCGCGCGGCGCCTCGGGCCCGCCGCGGCGGCTCTTCAGATCGCGGACCTCGGACCGAGCGTGCAGAGCTCGCACTCGCGACTGGTCTCGTACAAGCTGTCGGTGCAGCCGGCGCCCTCGCTGGAGATCGGCGCCACCTTCGCCAACAACTTCGGCGGCGCCGGCGCGAAGGGGACCGGTCTGAAGGAACGCCTGTTCGATCTCATGCCGTTCGTCGACATCTTCCGTCATCACGCCGACTCGACGGACGTGGTCTCGGACAAGCTGCTCGGCATGGACGCGCGCTGGCGGGCCGGCGCGCTCGGCGGCGCGACGCTGTTCTCCGAGCTGATGCTCGAGGACTTCGACGTCCACCGCCTGCGCAGCGTGTTCACGGAGGATGCCGCGTGGATCGTCGGCGCGAGCGTGCCCGCGCTGTTCCTGCCGTCGCTGTCGGCGCAGGTGAGCTGGCATGCCACGGGGATCAGGTTCTACGAGCACCATCTCGTCCAGAACGGAATTGCGTCGCGGCGCTTCCTGCTGGGCGACGATCTCGGGCGCGACGCGAACGGCGTGTACGTCTCGGCGCGGTTGGAGCCGCGGTCGGGCCTTGCCCTCACCCTCGACGGGGCGACCGAGCTTCGCCGCGATGACCGCTACGAGGGCGCGTACGTGAAGCCCGGGGCGCAGCAGCTCGTCTTCACGCGCACGGCCGTCGGGACGCACGAGCGGCGCCACCGCCTGGTGCTCGGCGCCGAGCTGCGCTCGCCCGACGGACGCGGCGGCGTGATGCTGCGCGCCGGTGGCGAGTCGGTCGGCACGACGACGCCAGCGGGGCTTGCCGGCACGACCCGCCACGGCGTCGTGGAAGCCTCCTTCACGGCGTACCCGTAGCGCGTGCGCGTCGCCCTCGTCTGCGACTGGTTCCTGCCCCGCGCGGGGGGGATCGAGATGCAGCTGCACGGGCTCGCCGGCGCGCTGCGGCGGGCCGGGATCGATGCGCGTGTGGTGACGACGACGGCGGGACCCGACGTGATCGGTGACGTGCCCGTGCACCGAGTCCGGACGCCACTGCTGCCCGTCGCCGGCGTGGCATTCTCCCCGACGCTCCCGCGCCGCCTGCGGTCACTGCTTTCGGCGGAGCGGTTCGACGTCGTTCACGCGCACGCCAGCGTCGTCTCGCCGGTGGCGTATGCCGGGGCGCTGGCGGGCGCGCGCGCGGGACTGCCCAGCGTGCTCACCTTCCACTCGATGCTCCACAAGCTCTCGCCGGTGCTCGGCGCGAGCGAGACGCTGTTCGGTTGGTCGCGCGACCGCATCGTCCTGAGCGCGGTGAGCAGCGTGGTGGCGGCGCAGGCCGCGCGATGGATGCACGATCCGAGCGTGGGGATCCTCCCCAACGGCGTCGACGCGCGCTTCTGGCGGCCGCGCGCGTCGGAGCGGCCGCCGGGCGACCAGGAGATCGTCTTCGCCTCGGCGATGCGGCTCGTTCGCAAGAAACGCCCGCTGGCGCTCGTGCGTGCCTTCGCCGAGGCGGTGCGCTTCACGGGAGAGACGCCGCCGATGCGTCTGGTGATCGCGGGGGAAGGACCGGCGCGCGACGAGGTGGCACGCCGCGCCGGGGAGCTGGGGATCGGCGCGCGCGTCGTGCTGCCAGGCCACCAGTCGCGCGACCAGCTGCGCGCGCTGTACGCGCAGGCGCACGTCTTCGTCCTGCCGAGCGAGCGCGAATCGTTCGGCATCGCCGCGCTGGAAGCTCGCGCGGCGGGGCTTCCGGTGCTGGCGATGCTGTCCAGCGGCGTGCGCGACTTCGTCACGCCGGGACGGGAGGGGCTGCTCGCTAAGGACAACGTCGAGCTGTCGCGCTACATCGCGCGCTTCGCGCTCGATGCCCCCTTTCGGCATTACGTGGCGAACCGGAACCGCACCGTCCCCGCGCCCTTCGACTGGGCGGAGGTGGCGCGCATGCACCTGGAGCTCTACGGCGCCGCGGCCGCGCTCGGCGCCCGGCGTCCCGCCAGCCAGAGATAGCCCGGAAGGGCCTGCGCGGCGAAGGCGCAGGCATGCTGCACGATGGCCATTCCCGCGGCGCGCTCGGGAGTCACTCCGTACCGGCCGTACGCCAGGATCACGGCGGCCTCGTACACGCCGGCGTTTCCCGGCACCACGGGGACGAGCGTGGCGAGATGGAGCGCGGCGAGCACGAGCAGCGCGCTCGTCACGGGAAGCGGCACGCCGAAGGCGCGCTGCACCGCGAGGATGGCCAGCAGCTCGAGGGCACGCTTCGCGAAGGCCAGGGCGAAGGTGCTCGTCGCGAGACGCACCGAGCGGAGCGGCGCCAGAGCGTGGCTCGCGCGGCCGGCCGCGTCGGCGGCGCGCTGCGGGAGCACGCGGCCCAGGACGCGCGGCACGTGCGCATGCCGCCACGCCGCCACTCCCACCACGAGCAGCAGCAGCGCGACGGCGGCCACCAGCGCGCCGACGCCGCGCGCCATCCAGCCGGGCAGCGGTGTCGTCGCCGCCGCGGCGGCGAGCACCGCGATCTTGGCGAGTCCCACGAGCAGCTGGTCCATCGCCAGCACGCTCAGCGCGGCGCTGCGCGCCAGGCCGGCGCGCGTGACGAGGAAGAAGACCGAGGCCGCCTCGCCCGCGAGCAGGGGAGCCGTGTTCAGCACGGTGGACGACAGCGCGACGACGCCGAGCATCGTCCGCCAGGTCCGGTGCGTGGAGGGCGGTGCCAGCAGGTGCCATTGCACCGCCCAGAGCCCCATCACCAGCAGATGGCAGAGGAGCGCGCCGAGCAGCCAGCCGGGTCGCACGGTGGTGACCTCGCGCGCCACGCGGGCGAGATCGAGGCGCGACGCCGCGCGCACCAGCAGCACCGCGAGAACGAGCAGCGCCGCGGTGCCGCCAGCGCGGCCCCAGCCGCGCGATGTCACGCCGCGAGCTCGCGCATCGGCACGAAGGTCGCCCCGCGCCGCGCGAATGACTCGATCACCTCGCGCAGGCAGCGGAGCGCCACCTCGCCGGTGCGCAGCCGGCAGTCCCAGCGCAGATCCTCCTGCGTGAGATCCACGAACTCCCAGGGGTGGACGAACAGCACCACCGGGTCGGCCAGGGCGGCGAGCCATGGATCGCGGATCCACGCCGGCAGCCGCAGCACGGAAGAGGTCATCGACGCCGGGATGCGGGTGAGCGTCGTCGGAAGGCGCGGCGCATGGTACGAGCGCTTGTACTTCGCCAGCGACGAGTCGAGCGCGAAGCCGGCGCCTTCGAGCAGCCTCAGGTACGGCTCCGGGAAGCGCAGGTACGGGGCGCGGAACGAGGTGACCGGCGCGAACTCGCGCAGCCGCGCCGCCGAGGACTCGATCTCCCAGCGTGCCGTCGCCTCGTCGAGCGTGTCGAACGCCGTGTGCGTCACGCCGTGACATCCGAGCTCGTGACCAGCGGTCACGAGCTCGCGCACCGCGCCGGGGAAGCGCTCCGACACCTCACCCGTGGTGAAGTACGTCGCGCGCACGCCGGTCTCGGCGAAGAGGTCGAGGAGGGCCGGGGCGCCCTGCTCGATGCCGCGGAACGTCGAGCTCAGATACGGCGGGCAGTCGGGCTCGAAGTCGACGGTGATGGAGACGCGCGGCACGGCAGTCGGCATGAGGCGAGAGTGGACCCTGTGGGACTTGAACCCACGCGCGTCGGATTATGAGTCCGCTGCTCTAACCAGCTGAGCTAAGGGTCCGTGAAGCACCGGCTTCGGAGGCCGGCTTCCCTAAGCTACCCGAAGCCCGCCGAGTTTCCAGTCTTTGCCCCTGTGCGGGGGGGGCGGAAGACTACAGATTGGTCTGATGATCGCCGTCGTGACCGGCTCGTCGGGCTTCATCGGATCCCACCTGGTGGATGCACTCCTCGCGCGCGGCGCGACGGTGCGTGCCTTGGTGCGCCCCGAATCGAGCGCGACGGAGCGGGACCCGCGGGTCGAGCACTGGGAGGTGGACGTCCTCGACGACCGCGCCGTCCGCGACGCCGGCGTGTGGGCCGGCGCGACGCATCTCTTCCATCTCGCCGGGATGACGAAGGGCCGCACGCTCAGCCAGTTCCGCGCGGGCAATGTCTTCCCCACCGCGAACCTGCTCACCGCGCTCGCGGCGCGCACGGGCCGCCGGCCGCGCGTCGTCGTCGTCTCGTCGCAGGCGGCCGCGGGGCCAGCGCCACGCCACGACGCGCCGCGCCGCGAGAGCGACCGTCCCCTGCCGGTCGAGGCGTACGGCCGCAGCAAGCTGCAGGCGGAGCAGGCGGTGCTGCGGCACCGCGAGAAGCTCGACATCACGATCATCAGGCCGGGGGCGGTGTACGGTCCGCGCGACCGCGACTTCCTCAACGTGTTCAAGCAGGCCAGCGGGCGCGTGGCCATCCACGCGGCACCGCGAGATCACGCCTTCTCGCTCGTCCACGTGGCGGACCTCGTGGACATCCTGCTTCTCGCCGCCGAGCACGACGCGGCGCGCGGGCGCACCTATTTCGCCGCCGGGGAGGATGGAGTGACCTGGCGCGCCCTCTACGCCGAGATCGCCGCCGCCGCCGGAGCGCGGCCGTTCGAGCTCCAGATCCCTCTTCCGGCGCTGCGGCTCGCCGCGCACGCCGCCGACGTCGTGGGCTCGCTCATGGGACGGCAGACGCTGCTGAACCGGAACAAGGCCGCGCTCGCCCGCCCCCGCTGGTGGCTGTGCGACAGCTCCCGCGCGCGCGACGAGCTCGGCTGGGTCCCGAAGATCGGACTGCAGGAGGGGGTTCGCGCCACCTACCTTTGGTATCTCGAGGCCGGCTGGCTGAACCGGAAGAAGGACTCGCCACCGGCGAGCCAGACGCGCGTGATGGAGGAAGTGGAGACGTGAGCGAACTGGAGCTGTTGCAGGACGACGCGCGGGCGGAGGGGGTGCGCACCCTCGTCGGGCTGCTGGAGTATCGCGCGGCCGCGCAGCCGGACGACGTCG
>JBBQJC010000156.1:0-6762 GCA_038325515.1 Gemmatimonadales bacterium
TCCTCCCCCCCGAGGTCGGAGAGCGCTCCGCCGCGCCCCTTCAAGGCGTTGACGAGCGTCCCCGTCCAGTTGCCGGGCGCGGGGTGCACCACCATCCCCGCCGGCTTGTCCACCACCAGCACCTCGTCGTCCTCGAAGACAACCGTGAGGGGGATGTCTTCGCCGTCCACGGTGCGCGCGCTCGGCTCGGGAATGGTCACGACGACGCGCTCGCCCGGGAGCGGCTTGTAGCTGGCCCGCTCGGCGCGCGCCTCCACCGTCACCTGCCCGGTGGCGATGAGCGTCGCGGCCTGCGTGCGTGAGATGTCCAGCGCCGCGGCGATGAAGAGGTCGAGCCGGCCCGGCTCGTCCGGCGCGACGAGCTCGTGGCGGCTCAAGGAAGTGTCT
Source organism: Gemmatimonadales bacterium (assembly GCA_038325515.1). Taxonomy (GTDB): domain Bacteria; phylum Gemmatimonadota; class Gemmatimonadetes; order Gemmatimonadales; family Gemmatimonadaceae; genus AG11. The sequence continues at coordinate 388 of JBBQJC010000156.1, forward strand.
GCGACGAGTCGCGTTCGGGCAGCGCCGCCGGCTCGGGGATCGCCGCCGGCTCCGCCGCCCCCTTCGTTGCCGCCGGCTCCGCCGCCCCCTTCGTTGCCGCCAGCTCGCGCTCCTCGCGCGAGAGCGACCACGCCAGCAGGAGCGCACCGACCGTCACCGCCGAGTCGGCGACGTTGAACGTCCAGAAGCGCCAGCCGCCGAATCCGACGTCGATGAAGTCCACGACCCCCTGCGGCGAGCGGAAGCGGTCGAGCAGGTTGCCCGCCGCGCCCCCCCACGCCAGCCCGAGCGCCGCGATGCGCAGCCGGTCGCCCGCGCGCGCACCGGTCCCCGTCATGCGGTACAGCCGGTACAGCACGACGAGCGCGATGATCGCGAACGCGCCGAAGATGAAGCGCGAGTACACGCCGAGCGACATGCTGAACGCCGCGCCGGGATTGTAGGCGAGCGTGAAGCGTACCACGTCCCCGATCACCTGGTGGGGCACGTAGCGCGGCAGCAGGTAGCGCTCGGCGAGCAGCTTGGTGACGAGGTCCAGGGCGAGGACGAAGGCCGCCGTCCCCCAGAACAGGCGTCCGGTGGGACGCACGGGCGATGGCGTGCTCAGGCGAGTTCTCCGCGATCGGCGCCGGCGGCGACACCGGCTGGTGCGGGGGCCGGAGCGGGCGCGGGAGCGACCGCCGCGCGCATCATGCGCCGGTCCTCCTGCCACAGCACGAGCGCGAGCAGGATCGCCCCGCAGCTCACCGCCATGTCGGCCACGTTGAAGGTGGGCCAGCGCGCATCGCCGATCCCGACGTCGATGAAGTCCACCACCCCCATGCCGCTGCGCAGCCGGTCCAGCAGGTTGCCCACCGCGCCGGCGCAGACGAGCCCGAGGGCGAGCACGCGCGGCACGTCGCCGCGCGGGGTCGCGCGATAGAGGCGCGCGAGGATGACCAGCGCGGCGATCGTGAGCACCGTGAAGATCCAGCGCGACTGCTGTCCGAGGTGCAGTCCGAACGCCGCCCCGGGATTGTAGACGAGCGTGAAGCGCAACGCGTTCCCCACCACCTCGTGGGGGACCCGCGGCATGAGCAGATGCTGCTCCGCGATCGCCTTCGTCACCACGTCCAGCACGGTGACGACGGCGATCACTGGCCAGAACAGCGCGGCGTTACTTCGACTTCGCATCTTCCTCGCGCTGCTTGCACTCGATGCAGAAGCGGGCATGCGGCAGGGCGTCCAGCCGCTCGAACGCGATCTCCTTGCCGCAGTTGTGGCACTTGCCGAAGGTCTCCGGCGACCGGTACAGCCGGCGCAGCGCCTCGTCGATGTGCCACAGGAAGCGCCCCTCCTGGCTCGCGAACAGGAACGCCTTCTCGCGCTCCATCGCGTCGGTGCCCTGATCGGCCATGTGGAACGAGTAGCTGCTGAGATCGCCGTCCGACTCGTGCGACGTGGACCCGAACGCTTCGTCGTAATGGCCGAGCTCCTTCAGCACGCGCTTCCGCTCGTCGAGCAATCGCTTCTCGAAGTGCTGGAGCTGCTTCTTGGGCATCGGCTTCGGCTTCGCCGCCTTCACGGCCGGTGTCTCTGACGTGGGCATCGCTACTCGTCCCTGGTTAGGGCGAGGTCGGCGCGGATCCCGTCGAGATCCAGCTGCTGCCTCGCCATCATGTTCCCATCCACATCGCCGCCGACGGCCATCCCGGTGGCGAGCACTTCGTCCGCGATCCAATCGCGGTGGGCGGTCGCCGCCTCCACGGCCGGCCCGTCCCCACCGATCCACAGCCGGATGCGGTCGCTGACGGCGAGACCGGCATCCTTGCGCATACGCTGTACCCTGCTGATGAGCTCTCGTGCCAGCCCCTCGCGGCGCAGGTCCGGCGTGAGCGCCGGATCGATCGCCGCGAAGAACCCCTTCTCCTCCTGCACCACCAGCTCGCCAGACGCTCGGCGCACGATCGTCACGTCGTCCGCGTCGAGCCCGTGCGTCTCCCCGTCCACGGTGACGAGGAGCTCCGACCCCGACTCGAACCCGCGGAGGTGGTCGCTCGTGAACCGCGTCACCGCCTCCGCCGCGAGGGGCGTCTTCTTGCCGAACTTCTTGCCGAGGGCGCGGAAGTTGGGCTTCGCCTCGAGCGTGACGAGGGCGTCGCCCGACGTCGCCAGCTCGATCGACTTGATGTTGAGCTCCGCCGCGAGCACGGGAATGAGCGGCGCCAGCTCGCGTTCCGTGAGGTCGGGCGCCACGCACACCATGCGTGCCAGCGGTTGCCGCACGGGGAGCTTCGCCTGCTCGCGCGCCCCGCGCCCCAGCGTGGCCAGCGTGCGCACGCTCGTCATCGCCCTCTCCAGCGCCGCGTCGGTCGGCGCCGGCGAGGTCCGCACGTAGGGCGCGAGATGCACCGACGTGCCCACGAGCGCGCGATGCAGCCAGTCGGCCAGGAATGGCGTGACCGGCGCGAGCAGTCGCGACACCACGACCAGCACCTCGTGCAGCGTCGCGAAGGCGGCGCGCGTATCGGCGCTGAACTGGTTGTCGCCCGCCCAGAAGCGCGCGCGCGACTGCCGCACGTACCAGTTGGCCACGTCGTCGTCGACGAACTCCACGATCGCGCGCGAGGCCTCCGTCGCGTCGTATGCCGTCATCAGCGCGTCCACGCGCGCCTCCACCGACGCCAGCCGCGACAGGATCCAGCGGTCCATCACCGGCCGCTCCGCCACCGCCGGATCCGCCGGCGAGGGCGCCCAGCCGAAGTTCGCGTACTGCGCGAACATCCCGCCGTAGATGTTGCGCAGCGTGAGCAGGAAGCGGCCCGCCCCCTGGCGGATCACCGCCTCGTCGAACGCGCGCTCCTCCCACACCTTGCTGCTGCTCACCAGGAAGAGCCGCGTGGCGTCCACCCCGTGCCGCTCGATCACCCCCCACGGCTCGACGGCGTTGCCCCGGCTCTTGCTCATCTTCTTGCGCTCGGCATCGAGCACGAGGTTGTTGACGACCACGTTGCGGTACGGCGACGCGGTGCCGTTCGCGTTGTTCGGCAGCGCGTCGCCGAGCCCGGTCGCGATCGCCAGCAGCGAGTAGAACCAGCCGCGCGTCTGGTCGAGCCCCTCGGCGATGTAGTCGGCCGGGAAGTGCGACGCGAGCGCCTCCGCGTTCTCGAACGGGTAGTGCCACTGCGCGAAGGGCATCGAGCCCGAATCGAACCAGGCATCGACGACCTCCGGCGTGCGGCGCATCGTGCCCCCGCACCCGGGCGCGGCGCATGGCCACGCGTACTCGTCCACGCCCGGCTTGTGCGGATCGAACGCCGCGCCGAGCGGCGCGCCGCTGCGCCGCGCCAGATCGGCGTAGCTCCCCACCGCCTCGACGTGGCTCTCCTCGCGGTCGCACAGCCAGATCGGCAGCGGCGTCCCCCAGTACCGGTCGCGCGACACCGCCCAGTCGATGTTGTTCTCGAGCCACTCGCCGAACCGTCCCGCCCCGACGCTCGGGGGGTTCCAGTTCACGGCGCGGTTGCGCGCCATCATCTCGTCCTTGTACGACGAGGTACGCACGAACCACGAGGTGCGCGCGTAGTACAGCAGCGGCGTGCCGCAGCGCCAGCAGTGCGGATACGAGTGGTTGAGCGTCCCCGCCTTCCACAGCACGCCGCGGCGCTGCAGCTCCTCGACGAGCGCGGCATCGGCATCCAGCACGAACTTCCCCCCCACGAGGGGGAGATCGGCCGGGAAGCGCCCGTGCGAGTCGACCGGAAGGAGGAAGGCGAGGTTGTGCCGCCGGCCCGCCGCATAGTCGTCCGCGCCGAAGGCCGGCGACATGTGCACCACTCCGCTGCCGTCGTCGGCACTCACGAAGCTCTCGCCGACGACGATCTCGTGGTTCGTCCCCTCGGGATACTCCAGCCAGTCGAGGGGCCGGCGATAGCGCGCGCCCACCAGCTCCGCGCCCGTGAGCCGCCCGACGAGCGTCCAGCGCGTCGCGTAGTCGTCGCCGAGCACCGCCGCCGCGCGCGACTCGGCCATGATGATGGTGCGCGTGTCCGGGCTGTCCGTCTTGCGCAGCTCCACGTACGCGAGCGCGGGGTGCACCGCGAGCGCGGCGTTCGACACGAGCGTCCACGGCGTGGTCGTCCACACCAGGATGCGGCGCGCCGTGCGGCCCGGCATGTCCGCCGCGTCCTCGACGACGGCGCCTCCCACCATCCCGAGGTCGAGCGCGACGTACACGCTGGGCCCGTCCACATCCTTGTAGCCGAGCGCGAGCTCGTGGCTCGAGAGCGTCGTGCCGCAGCGCGGGCAGTACGGAAGGATCTTGTGCCCCTTGTAGAGCAGCCCCTTGCCGTGGAGGGTGCTCAGCGCCCACCACACGCTCTCCACGTAGTCGTTGGAGAAGGTGACGTACGGGTGCTCGTAGTCCAGCCAGAAGGCGATGCGCTCGCTCAGCTTCTCCCACTCGGCGCGGTAGGTGAACACGCTCTCGCGGCAGAGCCGGTTGAACTCCGCGACGCCGAGCTTCTCGATGTCCTCCTTCCCCTTCATGCCGAGGCGCTTCTCCACCTCGATCTCCACGGGGAGCCCGTGGGTGTCCCAGCCCGCCTTCCGGTCCACGAAGAACCCCTTCATGACGCGGTGGCGCGTGAAGAGGTCCTTGATGGTGCGCGCGAAGACGTGGTGGATCCCCGGCTTGCCATTGGCGGTCGGCGGTCCCTCGAAGAAGACGAACGGCGGCGCGCCGGCGCGCGCCTGGAGCGTGCTCTCGAACAGCTTCTCCTCGCGCCACACGGCGAGCAGCTCCTGCTCGAGCTGGTCGGCCGGCTGGTCCGGGACGAAGGTGTCGAAGCGGCGGGTGGTGTCGGTCACAGGCGCTCCAGCACGGCGCGGACGAGCGCGGTGAGCCGCGGCTCGGCACGCCCCGCGGTGGCGAGAATCGTCGCCAGCTCGGCCGGCTCGAGCGCGTCCGGCAGGCACTGGTCGGTGATGATCGAGAGCCCCAGCACGCGCATCCCCCCCTGCACCGCGACGATCACCTCGGGCACGGTGCTCATCCCCACGACGTCGGCGCCGAGCGCGCGCAGCATGCGGTACTCGGCGCGCGTCTCCAGGTTCGGCCCCTGCACCGCGACGTACACCCCTTCGCGCAGGACGATCTGCTGCTCCGCCGCGACGGCGCGCGCGAGCTCGCGCAGCGCCTCCGCGTACGGCGCCGACATGTCGGGAAAGCGCGCGCCGAGCCGGTCGTCGTTGTGCCCGATGAGCGGGTTGTCGCCCAGCAGATTGATGTGGTCGGCGATCAGCATCAGGTCGCCCGCCTGCCAGAGCGGATGCATCCCGCCGCACGCATTCGACACGACGAGCGTCTCCGCGCCCAGCGCGCGGAGCACGCGCACCGGGAAGGTGACCTGCCGCAGCGTGTAGCCCTCGTAGCGGTGGAAGCGCCCCTGCATCGCGACGACGGTCTTCCCGCCGAGCCGTCCGCAGAGCAGCCGGCCCGGATGGCTCTCCACGGTGGAGCGCGGAAAACCGGGGATGTCGGCATAATCGATCGCCGCCGCCACCTCGATCTCGCGCGCGAGCCCGCCGAGCCCCGTGCCGAGCACGATGGCCACCTCGGGCGCCATCGCGAAGCGCGCGCGCACCGCGTCCGCCGCCAGCGTGACGGCTTCGAACGTGTGCGCGCCGGCATCGGCGTCGTGCGCCATCGGCGCGAGCGTCGTCATCCCGGCGCGCCGCCCTCGGCCGCCGCGCTCTCCGCGGCGGTGATCTCGGCGAGCTGGCGCTCCGCCATCAGGCGGAGCTGCGCCAGGTGGCTGCGTCGCGCCCGGTCGAGCTCGGCGAGCTGCGCCTCGAGCTTGCGGATCTCGTTGCGCACCCCTTCGAGCTGCTTGTCGCCCTCGGCCCGCGCCTCGCGCACGATGAGCTGCGCCTCGCGCTCCGACGACTCGCGGATCTCGGCACGGAGCTGCTGCGCGCTCACCAGCGCCTCGTTGAGCGCCTTGTCGCGCTCGCGGAAGGCGCGGAGCTGCTCGTGGAAGTTCTTCGCCTTCGATTCCAGCTCCTGCGAGTTGCGCGTCAGGCGCTCCAGCTCGTCCGCCACCTGCTCGCGGAACTGCTCCACGCGCTGGGGATCGTAGCCGCGGAGGGCCTTGCCGAAGTCGTAGCGGCGCACGTCCAGCGCCGTGAGATGAAAGGTCTCGTCCATTACGCGGATCTCGCTCCGAACAGCACGGTTCCGAGGCGCACCAGGGTGGCACCCTCCTCGACAGCGACCTCATAATCGCCCGACATTCCCATGGACAGCGCCGTCGCCGACGCGTGGCCCGCGGCGCGAAGCTGCTCGCCGCACCGCCGCGCTCCGGCGAAGACGGACCGCAGCGCCCCCTCGCCGGC
>JBBQJC010000157.1:0-6726 GCA_038325515.1 Gemmatimonadales bacterium
TGAACGGTCCCGACGTTGGCAGGATCCACTGTGTGCCGATCGCCCCGCTCGCATTGGCGTAGCCGTAGTTGACGTTCGCGCGTCCCCCGCTGCCCATCGAGACGAAGCTGACGCCGACGTTCGGGATGACGTTGCCCGACCCGTCGCGCACCTGCACCCAGGGATCGCCGGGCCCGTACACCTGTCCCGGGATGCCGGCCTGCCAGTCCGCCTGCAGGATCGTGATCGACCCTGCCGCGGTCGTCACGCTGCGGAGCTTCCCCGCCTTCGCGTCGGCCAGCTCGCGCTCGAGGTTGTCCGGACGCCGCACCCCGCGCGTCACACCACGTGTCGCCGCCGCTCGAGTCGCGACCGGTCGCGGTGGCGCGGTTCGCCCGACGTCCAGCGTGACACCAGCCGCGGTGCCGGTGCCGAGCAGGGCGAGCAGCAGCGCGGAGATGCGGCCGGTGCGGGCACGCGCGGCGAGCGTGTTGAGCGCGCGAGCGGCCGGCGTGCGGAGAGAGCGAAGCATGTGGGGCGAGTGCGAGAGGTGGGCGCCGAACGGCGGGTGCATCACCAGTTCGCCAAGGCAACCGCGAGGCCACGCGGGTGCCGTCTCGCAACACGCGTTGCGGCAGTCAGTTACGACGTTACTGAGAGCATCTTCAGGGCATCGAAAAGCGTGGCGCCACACTCGTCGCGCGCCACAAACCGTGTGGCGCCACAGTTCCCCGTCACACCGCACGAGCGAGCGCAGCGACGCGAGTGTCGGGATCTACTATCCCCGCTACTTGACTGGCCACGCGGAGAGACAGCAGATCCCGACACTCGCTGTCGCTCGTGCGGGATGACAACCATCTATGGCTGCACCCGCTCCGCCCGCATCCTGAGCGGATCGCTCGCCGCCGCCGCCTCGGCATCGCTCCGGATCACCTTCGGCGTGATGAAGATGAACAGCTCGGTCTCCGTGCTCGTCCGCGTGTAGCTCCCGAAAAACCCCCCGATGAACGGGATGCTGCTGAGCAGCGGGATCCCGCTCCGCGTCACGTCGTGCTCGCGGTCGCGCAGCCCGCCCAGCACCACGGTCTGCCCGTCGCGCACCAGCAGCTGCGTCTTGACCGACCGATTCGAGATCACCGGCGCGTTGAACGCTGTCTCGGTCGTCGCGTTGCTCACCTCCTGCGACACGTCGAGCTGCACGAGCCCGTCGCTGCTGATGGTGGGGGTCACGGCGAGCTTGGTCCCCACGTCCTTGTACTGCACCACCCTGTCCTGCAGCGGCGAGTCGGTGGGCAGGCTGCGCGACACCTGCACGAAGGGACGCTGGCTCCCCACGGTGACCTCGGCCTTCTCGTTGTTGGCGGTGAGCACCACGGGCCGGCTCAGCACCCGCGCGTCGCCGCGCGACTCGGCCGCGCGGATCGTCGCGTCGAGATCGATCCCGCCGATCCCCATCACCTTGAGGGTGAAGTCGCCGAGCCCCGCGCTCCCGCTGCTCGACGAGCCGCCGATGGTCGTGTTCTCGGTGCCGTGCACGGGCTGCTGCTTCACGCTGAGCTCCGTGCCGAGGCTGAAGTTGTAGTTGTGCCGCGCCTCGACGATTAGCACCTCGATCAGCACCTGCAGCGGCCTGATGTCCACCTGATCCACCGCCGCCTGGATCAGCGCGAAGTCGGCACGGTTCGCCCGCACGAGCAGGCTGTTCGCCCGCGTGTCGGCGACGATCGTCACCTCGCCCGTGAGGCTGGCGATCTTCCCCGCCGCGCCGGCGATGCTCTGCGGCAGCGCCGCCTCCACGGGCGGCACGAGGTTGCCGCGCAGCTCGTCGGCCAGGGTGCCAGTGCGCGAGGGGGAATCGGCGCGCGAGCCAGCGCCGGTCCCGCGCCCGAACAGGGCGTTGACGGTGCCGGCGACGTCGCTGGCGCGCGCATGCTTCAACGGGATGACGAACAGCTCGGGTCCTCCCGGGCGCGACGATGGCTGCGCCTGCTGCTGCATCCCGTATTGCGGCACGGCACCACCCGCGGGGCGCGGCGCCTCCTTCGCCCGCGCCCGGTAGGCCATCCCCACCGTATCGTCCACGAGCTCGTAGTTCTGGCTCTCGAGCAGGCCGCGCAGCAGCCGCACGACGTCGCGCCGCGCGACGGGACGCGGCGTCTCGAGCGAGACGAGCGGCCCCTGCCCCGCGCCGGCGGTGAAGATCACTGACTTGTCGAGATACTGCCCCATGAGCTGCACCGCGGTGCGCAGCTCGGTGTTGACGATACGCACTGTCACGCTGTCGTTGCCGGGTCGTGGCGGCTGAGCCGCGCTCGCACCCTTCGCGGCCGGCGCGGCAGGCGCCCCCTTCGCCGGCTGCTGCGCGGCGGCCGCGCTCGCGGTCAGCCCGATGGCCATGATTGCGGCGAGCGCGCGAAGCGCTGCCGGGTATGTTCGAGACGTCACTGACTTCTACCGGCGAGAGTGAGCTTCCATGTGGTGTCGGCGCCCTGGATCGTCACCGTGTCCCGCGACACGCTGCGCACGGCGAGCTTGTCGAAGGTCATCCCGCCGCGGACGATCGTCCCAGAGCCCTGACCGGGGATCCCGTCGAGCACGGCCTGCCAGGGCGGACCGCCGATGATCCCGCGCAGCACGAGGGAGGGCCGCGCGACCTGGACCGGCACCACCGGCGCAATGCCGCCGCCGGGGAGATCCATCGCGGGATCGTATGCCACCTTCGACGGCGCGTTGGCGAGGCGGAAAGGATCGTTGCCGACGGTCGCATCGACTGCCGAGTCCAGCACCGCCGCCGCGAACGTCGTCGCGGGCCGGCGCAGCGGCGTCACGGCATACGCCCCACTCGGCGACGCGCCCGCGAGCGCCGAGTCCCAGCGGCGCCAGGCGAGCACGATGAACAGCACGCCGAGCACGGCGAAGGCGACCTCGATGCGGCGCACCCTCATCGCCTCCCCCCCGCGTTGCCCTTCGGCACCGCCGCCAGCCCCTCGACGACGAGCTCGAACCGCAGCGCCTCGGCCTTCGTCTCCGGCTGCGCGGCGTCGGGCTGGGTGACCGACAGCTCGCGCACGGCGAGCACGCGCTCACCGCCCTCGATCTCGCGCAGCAGCCCGGTGAGCCCCGCCGCGTCGGCAACCCCGCTCACGCGGACCGCCACGCGCAGGAGCGCGGTCTTCGCGATGGTGTCGGGCCGCACCTGCATCGACACGAGCCGCACGCTCTGCTCCTCGGCAAGGTCGGAGATGATCCCCGCGAGGGCGGCACCGGCCTCGGGAACGTTGCGCCCCTGGACGAGCGACGAATCGCGCGCCGCGCGGCGGGCGCGGCGGGCGCGCAGGCTGTCGCGCATCGGCGCGAGCATCCGCGCCCCCTGCGCCGCGTCGGCCTCGCGCCGCAGCACGAGCAGCGCCTCGTCGCGCCGCGCGCCGCTCCACTCGCGGTACGCGGGCAACGCTTTTCCAAGGGTGAGCAGCAGCAGAAGCGTCGACCCGCCGATGGTGAGCGTGCGCCTGTCGCGCGGCGAGAGCGTCAGCCCCTTCATCGCTGTATCCCGCGCGATGCCGCGGACTGCGCAGCCGCCTGCGCGGGAAAGCGGAAGCGGATCGTCGCCCGCTCCAGCAGCGCCCCCGACATCACGTCGCGAGTGACGGAGCCGGCGAGCCGCGGCGCCACGAGCTGGTCGGTCTCCACGAGCGCGGGGACGACGTCGGTCATGCGCGGCGCGAGCGCGGTGATGGCGCCTCCGGTGCTGTCGACGCGAAAGGCGAGCATCGCCGTCGAGTCGGGGAGCGCGAGCGAGATGGCGCCGAGCAGCGCGACAGTTGAGCGCCGCGCGGCGAGGAACTGCTCGATCTGGTCCAGCTCCCCCGACACGTCGCGCAGCGCGCGCTGGGTCGCTGCGAGCTCGGCGCCGCGTGCAGACTGCGCGCCGATGCGCGGCGTGGCGCGCTCGCTGGCGCGCAGCACGCGCACGGTCGGCGCGAGAAGGCTCGCGAGCCCCGACAGGACGACACAGGCCGCGAGCACGCCGGTGCGCCAGGCGCGCAGCCGCCGCTGCCGAGCGTCCTCGGCGGGGCGCCAGGAAAGGGGATCGCGATGTGTCGCCGACGCGGCGGCCACGGCGTCGAAGCCCGGCTCCACGCGCTCGCCGTCACCCGCCTCTCCCGGAGCGAGGCGGCGCAGCTGCGCGTGCCAGCGACTGGTCACCTCGAGGCGCGACGCCACGTGGCCGTCGCGCCAGACGGCGACGCCATCCGGCGAGCGGCGCGCGATGGCGGTGAGGGTGGGGAGCACCACGTGGAGCGCGAGCCCCACCTCACGGCAGGCGCGCTCCAGCGCCACGAGCACGTCGCGCTCGTGCGCCGCGCACCAGACGCGCCCCCCGGCATCCCGGTGCGGCTCGGTGACGACCGGCGACGAGGCGCCCCGCAGGAAGAACTGCTGCGGCACGCTGCGCACGATGCTCCCCAGCGTCGCGAGGTCGCTCACCGGGGGGAGCCCGAGGAGCACCTTCACCTGCGCCCGCTCCGGCCCGATCACGGCCGCGGCCCGCGCGCCGAGCACGGCTCGCTCCGGCAACGTGCGCAGCAGCGCGACGAGCGCGCTCTCCAGGTCGTCGTGCTCGCCGAGGCGCACCGTTCCCGTCCAGGACGGCTTCCCGGAGCGATCGACGAGCGCGGCGCGCACCTCGCCCGCGCCGACGGCGATGCCGAGCCGCTGCTTCGCGATCGTCACGGCATCACCCGCGTGCGGGCCGCGACGACCCGGCTCCCGTTGCGCAGGAGCCGCTGCTCGATCCGCACCTCCGCCGCCCCGCTGTCGGCACGGGCCCGCGAGGTGAGGATCCACGCGTCGGGATCGAGCGTCGTGAGACGCGTGATCTCGGGGTAGTGATTCATCATCTCGCTGGCGTCGGAGGAGGGCACCGTGCCGACGACCTGCAGCAGGTCGTAGATCGGCTGGCCGCCGGCGCGCAGGTCGAGGATCCGCTGCACCACGGCCGGCGTGAAGCCGGGCACCGTGGACAGCGCGGCGGCCGAGGCGTTCGGGATCGAGATGCGCCCCGCGTCGGTCGAGATCACCGCGGCGAAGGCCTCGGCATCGGCGGGTGCCTCGAAGCCGCGGATGCGCGACAGCTCGCGCGTGCTGGAGAGGGGGCCGTTCGCCGGAAGGGGCCGGTGCTGCGCGAGGTACCAGACTTCTTCCGCACCGGACGGGCGCGTCTCGTCGTCGGCATCGAGCCAGTCGAGGAGCGCGTCGCGCAGCTCGAGGCCACGGTCCACGATCCCCGCCGCGACGAGGGCGCGCTCGATCTGCTCGGGGGTGGCGGCGTTGACGTCGAGGCGAGTGCCCGCCGCCTCGAGCGAGACGGTGCAGCCGGCGGCGGCGAGCACGGGCGCGCCGGCGATGGCCTGGTCGAGCGAGCGCCAGGTGCGCGTCTGTCCGCCGGGAACGAGCGCGCCTGCCGAAAGCTCCGCGTCGAGGGCGGCACGGGCGCGCGCCGCGCATCCTGCCGCACGCCACCAGGCGCGCTCCAGCTGGATCCTGTTCCGCTCGGCGGTGAACGCATCGCGCCCCACGAGCGTCGCGGCGAGGGCGATGGACGACGCGATCGTCATCACGCACAGCACGGTGAGCAGGGCGAAGCCGGAGCGGCGCTCAGTCATTGCCGTCCCCAGTAGGAAAGGCGATCGTGTCGCGCTCGGTCACCAGCGCGACGGCGCCGGGGAGGAGGATGCTCGTCCCCCAGCTCTGCAGCCACGTCGTGTCGCGCGAGGCACGGTCGAGGTAGCGGAACACCCCCATGCCGCGCGTGCGGAAGAGCGCGACTGTGTCGCGCAGGGAGTCGCCGCGCGAGCCGACGATCCAGGTGCTGTCGTCGTGATAGGAAAGGGAGAGGCGCACCGTGCACCGCTCGAGCCACCCGCCCGTGCCGGCGCACCAGGTGACGAAGCGCGCCGCGCCGGCGTCGCCGCTGAACCGCTCGAGCGAGTCCGTCGTCGTCTCGGCGTTGCGGACGATGGCGCGCAGGGCACGCTGGCCGGCGAAGCGCGCGTCCCCCGCGACCGCCTCGCGCGCGATCCGCTCGTGCGCGTCGCCAACCTGAATGAAGAGAAGGTGCGACGAGGCAAGCACCAGCCCCACGAGAGCGACGACGATCATCAGCTCCACGAGGGTGAAGCCTTCGCGATCGGGGCGGTCAGTGCTGCGCATCGGCCGCCGTGGTGTCGGGACGGTACAACGCGGTGCGGAGCAGCTCCGCGCCGGTGAGGGTGTCGCGCAGCGAGACGTCGAACAGGTGCTCGGCGGGCTCGGACACTTGCAGCTTCCACGCGCCCCAGCGCGTCTCTCCCGCGCGTGCCTCCAGGTCGGCGCGCGTCCACGCCGCCATCCGGTCCATCGCCCCTCCTGCATCGGCGATCTCGCCCTCGCGATGGCGCATCTGGTGCACGGTGCCCATCGTCTGACCCAGCAGCGCGACCATCCCCACGCCGGCGAAGGCGAGGAGCACGATGGCGATCACCGTCTCGACGAGGGCGGCGCCGCGCCGCGGCCGCTCAGCGCGCCGCATGCGCGAGCGTCCCGCTGAACCGGTGCACGTGCGCCCCGCTGTCGGCGGCGACGCTCCCGTCGGCGAAGACGGTGAGCTCGTGGCGCGCCCCGTTCACGACGATCGCGCCGGTCACCTGGCGCGCCTCGCGCAGCGCCTGGCGACGCAGCGCGAGCAGCGCCGTCGCCGGATCGTCG
>JBBQJC010000158.1:0-6551 GCA_038325515.1 Gemmatimonadales bacterium
CGGCGACAGCGACTTCGCGAGCCTCGTCAACAAGCTCAAGGAGTACGGCAAGTACGTCATCGGCGTCGGCATCCGCGAGTCGTCGAGCGACCTGCTCGTCATGAACTGCGACGAGTACTACAGCTACAACGCCCTCGCCGGCCTCGTGAAGAACTCCGACGAGGAAGCCGCGAAGAAGTGGGATCCGTGGGAGCTCGTCACCGAGTCGGTGAGCCGCATGAAGCGCAACGGCGACGTCATGCGCTCCGACCGCCTCAAGCAGGTCATGCAGGAGATCGACAGCTCGTTCGACGAGAAGGATCTCGGCATGGCGAAGTTCTCCCGCTTCGTGCAGGACGCCGTGCAGAAGGGGCTCCTCTCCGCCACCAAGCTCGAGAACGGCCAGCTCGAGATCGGCCTGCCGAGCGGCGCCAGGGGCGACGTCCGCGCCGCCGAGAATGCCGCCGCCGACGAAGCGGCGCGCACCGACGCGCCGGCAATGTCGGCCGAGGACAAGAAGCGCGAAGGCAGCCGCGGTCGTCGCGGACGCCGTGGCCGCGGCCGCGATCGCGACGATCGTCCGCGCGCCGCCGGCGACGAGGCCGGCCAGGCCGAGCTGCCGATGGATGCGACGGACGACGACGTCGTCGCGGAACCCGCCGCGGCGCCAGTCACCGTCGCCACCGTGGCGCCCGCCGAGCCCGCGCACCGCGGCCGCGAGCGCACGCCTCGCCCGCCGCGCCCGCCGCAGGCGGAGCGCAGCGCACCGCCCGCCGAGGTCGAGCAGATCGGCGTCTCCGGCGAGCGCCTCACCCGCGACGAGGCTTACGACCTCGTGCGCCGCTCCGTCGCCGCCCTCACCAAGGGTGACGAGGCGATTCGCGCCGGCGTCGTCCGCACCAAGGCGCGCGAGCTCCTCGGCCGCGACAGCGAGAGCCTCAGCGACCGCAACTTCCCGCGCATCCTCAAGGACGCGCACGACGGCGACGTGATCGACCTGCGCCGCCGTGGCGACGACTTCGAGATCGCGCGCGCTGCCGAGGCGGAGTCCGTCTCCCAGCAGCTCGCGAAGACCGCGATCAACAACGCGCCTCCGGCCTCCACGGCTCCCGTCGCCCCGCGCGGCATGGGCCCGCGTGGCGGCGGCAACCGCGGCCGCGGCGGCGGACGTCCGGGCACCCCGCCGGCCGATCTGCTCAGCATTGGCGTCGTCGGCATGGCGTCGAGCGCTGTAACGGCCGTCGCTCCGGCGGTCGCACAGCCGGTCCAGGCGCCCGTCACTCCGGCGGCTGCCCCCATCGCCAGCACGCCGGTCGCCACCGTAGCCGCTCCGGCGGCGAAGGGACGCGGCCGCGCACCGGCGGCGAAGAAGTCCGCCGCGGCTCCGGCGGCGAAGGCAGCGCCGGTCACGAAGTCGGCGCCAGCCGCCAGGTCCGCGGCGAAGTCGCCTGCCAAGACCGCGGCGAAGAAGTCGACGGCCAAGAAGGCGCCGGCCAGCAAGACGACGCGAGCCAGGAAGACTGCCGCTCGCGACAACGGGTGACCCCATCGCGAGACGCCGCGCCTCCAGCGCGGCGTTCTCGTGTCGGGCCCGGATCACCACTCCCGGTGCGGTTCTACGACCGCCCCACGGAGCTGGTCGCGCGGGCCCTCCCCGGCGCCGGGCGCGAAGCCACGCCGGACGCGGGGTACACCCGCGCTCGTATCGAGGAGACCGAGGCGTACATCGGTCCCGACGATCCGTCGTGTCATGCGGCCGCGGGCCTCACCAGGCGTACCGAGCACCTCTTCGGCCCCCCCGGCCGCGCGTACGTCTACTTCATCTACGGCATGTACTGGTGCTTCAACGCCGTCACCCGCGAGCGGGGACATGGTGCGGCGGTGCTCGTGCGCGCCGTCCATCCCATCGAGGGGATCGACCTGATGCGCGCGCGGCGGCCGCGCGCGAAGGCCGAGCGCGACCTCACCAATGGTCCGGGAAAGCTCTGTCTGGCCATGGGGATCGTCGGCGGAATGAGCGGCAGCTCGCTGCGCGACGGTCCCGTCGTCATCCGCGCTGGCGAGCCGGTCTCCGACGCGCACGTCGTCGTGACGCCTCGCGTCGGAATCACCAAGGCCGCCGACTGGCCCCTGCGCTTCTTCGTGAGGGACGACCCGTTCGTCTCCAAGACGCCGAAGCACTTCGCGCAGGGGACGTTGGAAAGCTCACGCTGGACGCCGGCCGCCGGATAGCAGAAGGGCACACCGGACCGCGTCCGGTGTGCCCTTGCAGCTTCGCTCGAGCGTCCTGGTGACGCGCCCGGCGTTCTCGGCTATTTCGAGATCGCGGTTCCGACGTTGTACCGCACTCCCGCCTCCAGCGACAGGTTGAAGGCGCTGCTGCCGTTGTACAGGAAGAATCCCTTCTGCGACGGCGAGCCGGTGGCCTGCGCGAACAGCGAGAAGGGGGCGAGGCGCGCCTGCACGCCGGCCATCAGGATCGGCGTGAACGCCGTCTTCTTCGACTGGACGCTGTCGGCCGCGATCTGCAGGCGCGTCGTGCTCGCGAAGTTCCCCTGGGCGGCGGCCGAGCCGATCTGCTGCAGCGCGAGACCGAGTCCGGCGTAGGGATGCACGTCGCGGCGCTGCATCGGGAACGCCATCGCGGCGAAAGTCACGCGGCGCAGATTCTTCAGCGCGACGGAACGCGTGAAGCTGCTGTCGGCGTCGCGGTCGGCGAAGCTCCCCTGCGTCGTGAAGAAGGACTGGTCGAAGCTGACGTACAACCCGCCCTGCGAGCGGGTGATCAGCCAGTCGGCGCCCACCAGCGGCGCCCCCGAGCGCTCGGTCGCGGGCGACGAATAGAGCAGTCCTCCCGTCTTCACCCCCCAGAACCAGGAGTCCTTGAACTGCCGCCCTTCCTGTGCCGCGCTCGGCTGCGAGAGCAGCGCGGCGAACACGGTCGCCGCACCCAGGACACGGTGGAGTCGCATATGCTGAAAGCCTCGAGAGAGAGATCCTGCGCCGCGGCCGCCGCCGGCTGCGGGCTCATGTCTGGGACGAAGCGAGCGCCCCGCGGGTCACGAACGAGGTGCCAGTGGAACGCCTGGTGCGTATCGTATCGAAGCGCCCCGCACCCCCACAGTGCGGTAGCGCACAACCCGCCGTCCTCCGCCTCTCCGGTGCGCATGTCCCAGATCCTCCCCGGCACCCCGCGCTTCGACACGCCGGTCTACGGTACGGTCTTCGCCCAGCGTGCGGCGGTCGTCCGGCGACTGAGGGCCGGCGACCCGGTGCTGCTCGTCCCCGACCCGCCTGGTGTGGAGCAGCCGAGCGTCTGGGTGCACGCCGTCGGCGGCGACGTCGTGGGACACCTCGCGCCGGACATCAATAGATGGATGGCACCGGCGATGATCGCCGGCCGCCGCTACTCGGCGTGCGTGCGCACGGTCGGCGGTGAGGACGTGCCGAGCTTCGAGCGGCTGATCGTGGACGTGACGGAGGCGGAAAAGAGTCCTGAGTCCTGAGTCCTGAGTCCTGAGTGCCGGCTCGGCCGAATCCTCTCGCCTGATCTGTTGCCCCCGCTGTCAGATGATCCCCAGCTTCCTCCCCACCTTCACGAACGCCGCGATGGCAAAATCCAGATCGTCGGTCGTGTGCGCCGCCGACACCTGGCACCTGATCCGCGCCTGCCCCTGCGGCACCACCGGGAAGCCGAACCCGGTGACGAACACTCCCTCGTCGAGCAGCATGTCGCTCATCTGGATCGCCGCTGCCGTCTCTCCGACGATGATCGGCACGATCGGCGTCTCGCCGGCGAGCGGCTTGAATCCCGACTCGATGATCCGCTCGCGGAAGTATCGCGCGTTGCTTCGCAGCGTCTCCACCCGCTCGGGGTTCTGCTCGATGAACTCCACGGCGGCGAGCGAGCTGGACGCCACCGTCGGGGGCAGCGCGTTCGAGAACAGCTGCAGACGCGAGCGCTGTGTCAGGTAGTCGCACAGCGCCGCGGAGCCGGCCACAAAGCCTCCCGCGGCGCCCCCCAGCGCCTTGCCGAGCGTCGACGTGATCACGTCCACCTCGCCGAGCAGGCCGAAGTGCTCGGCGGTGCCGCGCCCCGTCCTGCCCAGCACGCCGGTGGCATGCGAGTCGTCGATCACCAGCACCGCGTCGTGGTCGCGCGCGATCTGCACCAGGTCGGGCAGCGGGGCGATCGAGCCCTCCATCGAGAACACCCCGTCGCTCCAGATGATCCGGCGCTTCGCCCCCTTGTTCGCCTCGAGCTTGGCGCGCAGGTCGTCGAGGTCGGCGTGCTTGTACACCCCCGTCGTGCACTTCGTGATCGCCTTCGCGAGCCGGACGGAATCGATGATCGACGCATGGTTGAGCGCGTCGGAGACGACGAAGTCACCCTCCTCGACGATCGTCGCGGTGAACCCCTCGTTGGCGTTCCACGCCGAGACGTACGACATGGACGCCTCCGTCCCGACGAAACGCGCGAGCGCCTCTTCGAGCTCGCGGTGCACGCTGAAGGTGCCGCAGATGAAGCGGACGCTCGCCGTGCCGGCGCCGTAGCGCTGGAGCCCCTCGATCCCCGCCTCCACGACCTCCCGCTCGTTCGCCAGGCCGAGGTAGTTGTTCGACGAGAGGATCATCACCTCGCCGCGCCCCTCCATCGTCACGCGCGGACCCTGCGGCGAGTCGAGATAGTTGAGCCGCTTGTAGACGCGCTCGTCGCGGAGCTGCTGGAGCTTAGCCTCGAGGCCGGCGGTGAATGCTGTATTCACTGAAAATCCTTGTCAGGGAAGAATCGAGAACGTGAGAGGTTCGAGGTTCGAGGTGAGAGGTCGTGCGAGGGACCGCGACTGCGCCCCGAGGCATGACTTCTCACCTCTCTCTTCAAACCGCTCACGTCGTTGCGTCGAGGGATCTCACGTCGTTCAGTGTAGTTCGTTCAGCTGACCTCGAACACCACCTTCCCCGCCGAGCCGCCCTTGATCGCCGCGATGGCGTCGTCGAACTGCTCCAGCGGAAAACGGTGCGTGATCACCGGCGTCGGGTCGAACTGCCCGGAGCGCAGGAACTGCGTCATCTGGATCCAGGTGTCGTACATCCGGCGGCCGACCACGCCGTACACGGTGATCCCCTTGAAGATGATCTCCGTGGCGAAGTCCACCTCCATCGGCTTGGCCGGGATCCCGAGCATCTGCACTCGGCCGCCCACCCGCACCAGCTTGAACGCCTGATGGATCGCGCTCGGCACGCCGCTCATCTCGAGCACGACGTCAACGCCGAGCCCGCCGGTCGCGGCGCGTACCGCCGCCTCCGCCTCCTGCGGCGTGATGGCGTCGTGCGCCCCCATCTGCCGAGCGAGGGCGAGACGCGTCGGGTTCACGTCGCTCGCCACGATGCGCGACGCGCCGGCGGCCTTGCAGATCCCCACCGCGAAGATGCCGATCGGCCCGCACCCCGTCACCAGCACCGTCTTCCCGGACATCTCCGTCCCCACGAGCGCCGTGTGGAAGGCGTTTCCCATCGGGTAGTGGATGCCGCCGATCTCGTACGACACCTCGTCGTCCAGGTGCCAGACGTTGGTGGCCGGCATCGCGATGTAGTCGGCGAAGCAGCCGTCGCGGTCCACCCCGATGATCCGCGTGTTGGGGCAGACGTGCGCGTTGCCGGTGCGGCAGAGGTGGCAGCGCCCGCAGACGATGTGACCCTCGGCGGTCACCCGGTCGCCCTCGTGCACGTCGGTGACGAGCCGGCCCACCTGCACGACGTCGCCGGCGAACTCGTGCCCCACCGTGAACGGGGGCCGGCAGCGCCCCTGCGCCCACGCATCCCACTCGTAGATGTGCACGTCGGTGCCGCACACGCCCGCACGGCGCACGCGAATGAGGACTTCGTCATCGCGGATTTTTGGCTCCGGCACGTCGGTCAGAATGATGCCACGTGCGGCGGTTTGTTTCACAAGTGCTTTCACAGATGCTCCGGAATGCTGCTGATTTTCTTTGGAAACGTGGATCAAACTTCGCATCTCAAAGCGAGCCGTGGAAGGTCGGGCGCCGGAAAATGGTCACGTGTGCGCACAAATCTTTCAGATTTTTTTCGCGCTTGTATAGGAAAACGTGTTGTAATCGCGCGCGTTCTTTATACGCACTATTGCGCGATGCATTTATCCACACGTATATTCGCGGTAATTCAACGACTTGCGCGTGCTGTCCACACTCTTGTTTTCGATTCGTCGCAAAACGAGACGCGCTGTCCCCCATCCGAAACTGCGTGGCGATATCACGGCGCGAGTTTCTCCAGAATTCCGGAGCAGCAGCGGCTGCACTTGGTCTGGTGGCCGGCAACAGTTCTGTGCTGGCAGCGTCTCCATCGTCTCATCTGTCGTCGCTCGCTCCGTTCACCCCTGCCGATCCGGCGGCCCGTGAACTGGCGATGTTAGCCATCGACGCCGCGAAAACCGCTGGCGCGAGTTATGCCGACGCACGGATCAGCCGCAATAATGTCCGCAACATCAGCACCCGCGAAATGCGCGTGCTGGGGCTGGGTGACAACGAAACGTTCGGCATAGGTATTCGTGTGCT
>JBBQJC010000159.1:0-6490 GCA_038325515.1 Gemmatimonadales bacterium
CGACGAAAGAGGCCGAACGTGATCGCGAGGAGTCTCGAGTCATAATTCGGCAGTTTTCGCTTCTGTTCGATTGATTCGTTCAACGCATTGCAGTTGCAGTTGCAGTTACAGTTGCAGTTGCTCGCGCTGATGCCCTGATCCGGTCTCACCGCACGACAGCCCCCCCATCCCCCCCGAGAAACCGCACCAACCGCTCCGCCGGTACCGCGTACACGATCCGCCCATTCGACTCCGGCGCCCCGCCGTAGATCACCCCCACCACCGCTCCGGCCGCGTCGAATACGGGGCTCCCGCTCGATCCCTTGCCGGCGTACGAGTCGATCTGCAGCACGTCGTCCAGCCGCTTGCTCACCGTCCCCGCGGCGGTCGTCGAGCGGGCCGTGACGCTCAGCCCCGCGCCTTCCATCGGCGTGCCCACCGCCAGCGGATACCCGATCGACAGCACCGGCGCCCCCACGCGCGCCGCGGCGCCGTCGCGGCTCACCGCGCTCACCGGCGGATGGCTCGACGGCTCGTCGAGCTGCAGCAGCGCGAGATCGTCCCCCGCGCTCACCCGCACCACGTGCGCCGGCAGCCAGTCGCGCGTGTTCGAGAAGATCACGCGCAGCCGCCGCGCCGGCTGGCCCGACGACGTCTGCACCATGTGCCGGTTCGTCACCAGCAGCCCTCCTCGCGAGACGGCGAACGCCGTGCCGGCGATGAAGCTCCCATCCAGATCGCTCGCCAGCATCCCCACCGCGGGCTCGTTCAGGTCGTGCACGTGCGCGAAGTCCACCCGCGACAGCGACTGCTGCGTCGCCGCCTCGCGCTCCAGCCCCTGCGCCACCGCCGCGAGCGACGCGCCGCTCCGCCCCCCACCCCCTCCGGCCGACGCCGCCGAGCGGCCGGCATTCGCCGACCGCTGCGTCTCCGCGGCGCGCCCGGCGAGCAGCGTCGCGAACGCCGAGTCGCGCGGCCGCATGTCGGCGACGGCGCGCTGCAGCCCCGCCGACGACTGCTCGATGCGCGCGATCACCGCGAGCAGCGCCGCCTCGCGCTGCCGCGACTGCCGCTGTGTCCACGCGATGCCGAGCGCCGCCGCGGCCGCGAGCACCACGACGGCGATCGCCGCGGTGCGCTTCACCCCCGCCATCTGCGCCTCCACGGCTTCGGCGACGCGTGCCGTCGTATCCCGGCGGGGCGGCGCGTCCGTCGGCAGCGCCGTGGCGATCGGTGACGACGAAAGCAGCACCTCGACGCGCGGCCCGCTCGGTCCGAAGCCGATCACGTCGCCGCTGCGCAGCCGCCGCGAGCCCGACACGCGCTCCTCGTTCACGAACGTGCCGTTCGTGCTCCCGAGATCGTGGATCGTCCAGTGGCCATCTCGCTCGTTGGCTCGCAGCTCGGCGTGGCGCGCCGAGACGTCCAGGTCGGCCTCGGGATCGAAGCGGAAGTCGCTCGTGGGGTGGCGACCGAGTGACACCACCGGCGAATCGAACCGCTCGGTGATGCCGGCGCGCGCGCCGCGAAGCACGCGCAGCGCCAGTGTCACGGGCTCGCGGTGGCCGGTGGAGGGGGCGACGCCAGCTGCGGCGCCACCACGCGGACCGCCGCGCGGTACACCCCCCACGTCAGCCCGCCCAGCAGCGCGATCAGCAGCACGAGCGCGATCATCGACCCGCGCGTGCGCCGGCTGGCCGACACCTCGTCGGGGATCGTGCTCGTCACCATGAACGCCTCGGGGGGAAGCTTCGCCGTGGGCCGCCGCCCCGCGGGCACCGAGCCGGTGGTGTGCGTCCCGGCCGCCATGATCCGCTCCGCCGCCGGCGTCTGCCCCGAGTCGCTCGACAACGGATACGCGGCGTGTCCCACCTCGTCCTCGCTGGACGGCTCCGCGAGACCCTCGCCCTCGAAGCGCGCGAGCACGACCGTGATGTTGTCAGGCCCCCCCGCGTCGTTCGCCCAGTCGATCAGCCGCTTGCACGCCACGGTGAGGTCCCTCTCCTCGCGCACCACCTCGGCGATCTCGTCGGCGCGCACCTGCCCGCTCAGGCCGTCGCTGCACAGCACCAGCGTGTCACCCCGCCGCACCGGCTGGCGCGTCAGGTCCACCTTGATCGTCGACTCGGGGCCGAGCGCCTGCAGGATGATGTTGCGCCGCTCGCTCAGCTCCGCTTCCTCCTCGGTGAGCTCCCCCGCCTCGATCAGCTTCTGCATCAGCGACTGGTCCTTCGTGATCTGCCGCGCCACCCCGTCGCGCACGAGGTAGCCGCGGCTGTCCCCCACCTGCGCCAGGTACAGCGTGTCGCCGAGGATCCCCGCCACGGTGGCCGTCGTCCCCATGCCGCGGAACTCCGGATGCGCGAGCGCGAAGTCGTGGATCTCTGCGTTGGCCACCGCCGTCGCCCGCTTGATCGCCGACGCGAACTCCTCCGCACCCAGCACGGCCCCTGCGCTCGTCGCCTCGGAGATCTCGCGCATGATCGCCTCTACCGCCATCGCGCTGGCGATCTCCCCCGCCGCGGCGCCTCCCATCCCGTCGGCGACGACGAACAGCGTCCCGCGCTCCCCCACGACGTGCGTGCGCACCTCGGGCTGGAGCGTCGCGTTGCCGCGCGTCAGGTCGGCCACCGCGAAGGCGTCCTCGTTGTGCTCGCGCGTGCGCCCCACGTCGGTGCGGCCGAAGACGTGGACGATCACTGGAGTCTTTGCGGCGGGAGACGGCACGCGGAAGGGGAGGGGAGTGGAAAAGGTCATCAAAGATACATCAGCAGGTGCCAAGGATCAGGTCTATCGCCCGCTGGTCCCGCGTGCCATCCACCTTCGGCTTGATCCGCCTGGCGATGGGACACGCCTGCGCCGTGTTCCCCTGGAAGCCGTATGCCTGGGCCCGGACGACCTCCAGCTCCACCTGCTCCTGCGGCGTCGCGCGTGCCATCAGCGACTCGGCCTCCTTCAGTGCCTGGGCCGTCGTCGCGTCCTCGGTCGCCTGGTCGCGCAGCACAGGGATCCGCGACGCCACGCTCGGCGCCGAGCCTGCCCGGGCACTCCCCTCGGCGGCGGGCGACGGCGACACCGGCGCGGCCGATCCCCCTCCTCCGCCCGGTGACGGTGACGGTGACGATGACGGTGGCGCCGCACCGAGCCGCGCCGACGTCATGCGCGGCCCGCCGGCCGGATTCTTCACGTACGACGTCTGCGGCAACGCGCCCGCGCCCGACACGCGGGCGCTGTCCGCAGCCGGCGCGGGCGCCGGCGCCGCGCCATGGCTCTGCGACACCAGCACCGCCGCGACGACCGCCGTCACCACCGCCGCCCCGCTTCCGACGTACAGCGCCGTGCGACGCTTCTGCGCCGAGACCACCGGGATGCTCATCGGCGCCGTCGGTCCCCCCCCACGCGCGGCCGCCGCCGCGTCGAACCGCGTGACCGGGACGCCGAGCGCTGGCGTCACCATCTGCATCGTCCCATCCGTCGACACCGCGTCGCTCGGCATCCGCTCGATCGCGGCGTACAGCGCGCGTCCGAAGTCCACGGCGTGCTGGTAGCGGTTGGGCGCATCCTTCTGCAGCACCTTCCGCATCACCTCCTCCACCTCCTCCGGCCACGCCACCGCGCGCATCTCGCCGAGCCGCTTCGGGTTGTCGGTGAGGCGCATGATCATCGACTCCTGCGCCGTCTCCCCGGGGAACGGGAGTTTTCCCGTAAGCATATGAAACGCGACGAGCCCCAGCGAGTAGATGTCGCTCCGCCCGTCCAGCTTGTCCCCCGCGAGCTGCTCGGGGCTCATGTACTCCGGCGTCCCCACGACGAGCCCCGTGCGCGTCACCTTCTGGCTCGCGCTGTCCCCCGCCTTCGCGATGCCGAAGTCCACCACCTTCACGCAGTCGGAGCCGTCGCGGTTCTTCGCGATCATGATGTTGTCGGGCTTCAGGTCGCGGTGCACGATCCCCATGTCGTGCGCCACGCTCAACGCCTCGGCGGACTGCAGCGCGATGTCGGCGGCGCGCATCACGGGAAGCGCGCCGTTCGCCTCGACGACCGACGTCAGCGACTCCCCCTCCACATACTCCATCGCCAGGAAGATCAGCCCGTCGGCAGTCTCGCCGAAGTCGTAGATCCCGGCGACGTGCGGGTGGTTGATGCGGCTTGCGTTCGCCGCCTCCCGGTTGAACCGCGCGATGGCGTCGGCGTCGTTCACCATTCCCGGGTTCATCACCTTCACCGCGCTCCGCCGCCCCATCTTCACGTGCTCGGCGAGGTAGACCTGCCCCATCCCCCCCTCGCCGAGCTTCCGGATGACGTGATACCGCTCGGCGATGATGGATCCAACGAGGTCGGCGCCCCCTTCCTGCAGGCGCAGCGCCGTGCCGTCACGAGGGCAGAAGCGCTCGTTGGCGGGATACTCGGTGCCGCAGGTGGGACAGATCTTCAGGGCGCTCACTGTTATCCGATGCTCTCCACGCGCAGGACCTGGTCGCCCAGCAGGATCCGCTGGCCCTTCTTCACGACGCGCTCGCCGCGGACGGCGAGCGCCACCCCGTTCCGGCTGCCCGCGTCGCTCACGAAGAAGTCGGCGTCCTGGCTGCGGAGCTCGGCATGGCGCCCGCTCATCGTCTGGTCGTACGGGAAAACCCAGTCCCCGGATTCGCGGCCGAGCAGGATTGTGCGCGAGGGAGAGAGGTGGAAGCTGTCGCGCACGCTCCCGTCGCCTCGGAGCTGCTCCAGCACGGCGATGTCGGCCGAGGGGACCAGGGAGCCCATGCGTCGCGTGGCGTCGGCCTCCGGTGGGTGCGGCCCGGGGTAGCCGAGCCGGCGGAAGCGGATGAGCTGCGAGCCCACGAGCATGACGTCGCCGTCGGCCAGCTTGGTAAGCTGCTCGATGAAGGTCCAGGTCCCGTTGCGCGAGCCGAGGTCGCGCACCCAGAGCTCCCCGTCGCGCAGATCGAGGCGGGCGTGCATCGGGGAGAGGTAGACGTCGTCGAACTGGATGTCGGCGTCGCCCCGCCCGATCACCGCCTCTCCCCGGTCCAGGGTGTAGCTGGTGACGACATCCCCCGCCTCGTCGAGCAGGGCGAGCCGCGGCCCCACGTCGCGCGCCTTCGCGCCGAGCACCAGCGTCCCGAACCCGGCGTTCGCCTCGACGCTCACCCGCTGTCCCACGCGGTTGCCGCAGCGCGCGCAGAACATGTCGATCCCGTCGATGTAGCTCGCGCCGCACTCGTCGCACGTCGCCGGCGTCGTCACCGCCGAGACGCGCGAGCCGCAGTGGCCGCAGAAGGGCATGTAGGGGTCGACCGGTCGCGCGCAGCGGGGGCAGCTGTGGCTCACCGGCGAGAGGCGCGGTGCGGGGGTGAGTGCCCCCGATCCCACCGCCGCCCCCGGCACCGGTGCATCCGGCGGGACGACCCCGCGCGGCATCCCGCTCGGCCGGCCCGGCGGCGTGGGCGGCGCGCCGTGGGCGTGCATCGGCAGGACGCGCGCCCCCGGCCCCGCCCCTGACGCCGACCCAGAGCCGCTCATCGGCTTGCCGCAGTCGATGCAGAAGCGCGAGGCGGGATCGTTCTCGCGACCGCAGAAGGCGCAGGCGGCAGTTTGGGGCGGGGAAGCCATTGGCGCGAATATACGGGGCGCGAAATCGGGGAGTCAATGAAAGTCGGGCGGGCAACGGCGCGGATCAAGGAACCAGGTTCGTTGAAACAGCTGTCACCACGGAGGTCACGGAGGACACGGAGGACGGCGCTGTTCCTGGGGGGATCAAGGGGTCAGGTTCGTTGAAACTGGCAGGGAATCAAGTGGTCGAGGAACCCGGTTCGTTGAACCGATCAAGGAACCGGGTTCGTTGAAACTGCTGTCACCACGGAGGGCACGGAGGGCACGGAGGGCACGGAGCACGGCGCTGCTCCTCCGGGATCAAGGGACCGCGAAGATCAAGGCGAAGATCAACGAACCGGGTTCGTTGAAACTGCTGTCACCACGGCGCGGTTCCTCCGTGCCCTCCGTGGTTCACTGCTGTTTCCTTCGAGTCGTGCAATGGCCTGGACCGCTGCCATCCCCGGGGGATCAAGAGCGGATCGAAGGAACCCGGCTCGGCGAGATCAAGGCGAGATCAAGGCGAGATCAAGGAACCCGGCTCGGCGATGCGCCTGTCATCCCGCAGGAGCGAGCGCAGCGAGCGAGTGCGGGATCGACCCTCCCTGTGAGTGGCCGGCTCCAACGAAGGCAGGGCAGATCCCGACGCCCGCGCCTTCGGCGCGCGCGCGGGATGACAGCGGCCGCCTCGCGCCCTCACCGGCCCCACGATAACGTTCGGCATGACGCCTCCCGTGCTCACCCGCCCCATCGCGCTCCTCGCCCTCGCCGCGCTCGCCGCCTGCGCCGGCGCTCCCGCCGCCCCCGTCACCGCGCCCGTACCGACGCCGTCGGGCCCGCGCCGCCCCCCCCCCCCCCCCCCCCCCCCCCGCGGGGGCCCGCCCCCCGGCCGCAACCGGGGGGATCCCCCCCCCCCCCC
>JBBQJC010000160.1:0-6270 GCA_038325515.1 Gemmatimonadales bacterium
CGCTCCGACGGAAGCATCGTGGGGAACAACCGGATTCCGCGGCTGAAGATGGAGTACCAGATCGCACGGCCGGTGTTCGTGCGGCTCGTCGGGGAGTACGACTCCTTCTATCGTGACGCGCTGCGCGACGAGTCGGGGAGCGGGCGGCCGATTCTCGCCGCCGATGCGTGTAACGGCTACACGTTCGGGGTGACGCAGCGCTGCCAGCAGAGCAGCTTCCGCGGCGACTTCCTCTTCTCGTACCAGCCGAATCCGGGGACGGTGCTCTTCCTCGGCTATGGCGCCGGCTACGCCGACACGCGCGACGCGGCGCAGCCGTTCGAGTTTCCGTCCAGCTTCGGGCTGCGCGGCTACACGCGCAGCGACGACGCTTTCTTCGTGAAGGCCAGCTATCTCTTCCGCCTCTGACCCGGTTCACTGCATGAGCGTCGCACGCCCGAACGTCCGCGAGTCCGCCGAGGTGCCGCTGCAGCGGGCGCTCGGTCTGCGGGACCTCGTCCTGTTCAACCTCGTGGCGGTGGTGGGGCTGCGCTGGCTCGCGACGGCGGCCAAGGCCGGTCCGTCGGCGATCGCGCTCTGGATCCTCGCGGCGGTGTTCTTCTTCGTGCCGCAGGGGCTCGTCGTCACCGAGCTGGCGTCGCGCTTCCCGCAGGAGGGGGGGATCTACCAGTGGACGAAGAGCGCCCTCGGCGAGAAGCATGGGTACGTCTGCGGGTGGTGCTACTGGATCAACAACGTGCTGTATTACCCGAATCTGCTCATCTCCACGGCGGTGATCGGCACCTTCGTCATCGGGAAGGGGGACAGCGCACTCGCCAGCAACTGGACGTACGTGTTGATCACGACGCTGGTGTGCCTCTGGGTTGCGGTGCTCCTCAACGTCGTCGGAGTGGGGACGGGGAAGTGGCTGCAGATCGCGGGAGGGATCGGCACGTACATCCCCGGGGTGGTGCTGATCGTTCTCGGCGGGGTGACGCTGGTGCTGGGGCATCCCTCGGCGAACCCGGTGACGGTGAGGAACATCGCTCCCGATCTCGGGCACTTCTCGGGGCTGAACCTGTGGGCCTCCATCGCCTTCGCCTTCGCCGGGCTGGAGCTCTCGAGCGCGATGGGGGGGGAGGTGCGCGA
This sequence comes from Gemmatimonadales bacterium, assembly GCA_038325515.1. Taxonomy (GTDB): domain Bacteria; phylum Gemmatimonadota; class Gemmatimonadetes; order Gemmatimonadales; family Gemmatimonadaceae; genus AG11. The sequence goes on from JBBQJC010000160.1 coordinate 1,129, forward strand.
GCCGCGCCGCACGCTACCGCGGGCGATCCTGATCTCGGCGCCGCTGATCGCCCTCATCTACATCCTGGGGACGGGGGCGCTGCTGCGCCTCGTCCCTGCGGGCGACATCAACATCGTATCGGGCTTCCTGCAGGCCACCAGCGCGGGGGCGCAGCAGATCAGCCCGTCGCTCTGGTGGCTGGCCCCGTTGTGCGCGGCGGCGTACACGATCGGGAACATCGGCGGGGTCGGGGCGTGGCTCACCGGGCCGGCGCGGGTGGCGTTCGCCATCGGGCTCGATCGCTACTTCCCGCCGGCGTTCGGGCGGGTCCACCCCAAATGGAAGACGCCGTACGTGGCGATTTTGGTGCAGGCGTCGCTGGCGACGGTGTTCCTGCTGCTCTCGGTGCTGGGGCGGGGGACCACCGTGGAGAGGGCGTATCTCATCCTGCTCGACACGCAGCTGCTCGTCTACTTCATCCCGTACGTCTACCTGTTCATCTCCTACCTGAAGCATCGGGGGACGCCGGCGCCGCCCGAGACGGTGCGGATTCCGGGGGGGCCGGCCATGGGGAAGCTGGTGGCGCTGAGCGGGCTGGTGGTCACCTTGTTCGCGATGGTGGTCGCGATGATCCCTCCCGCCGACGACGCGCGGCCCTTCCTGTTCGAGATGAAGGTCGTGGGCGGGGCCCTTGGATTCATCGCGCTCGGAGGGGTGGTCTACTGGCGGGCGAACCGCCAGGGTGCGACCGTGGCCTGAGCGCCGCGGTCCCGTTCCGGCGGCGCCGGGGAACAAGAACACTGTTCGGCACATTCCAGGTGACGCCGGAGGTCCTGCCGGGGTGCCTGTGGTGTCAGTTGCGCGAACGCTTTCCACCGGTGCCACGTAAGCGAGTCGTGTTCTCCTCCGCGCGGGCCTCCGGTCCGCCTGCCGTCTCCCACCTCCTGCGTCGCAGCAGCATCCGCGTCAAATCCGCAGCGCAGTCATGACCCGTGGTCCGCGAGCTCCGCGGCGCGGGCCCTGTCGCAGCATTCGTTGTACCCGTGATGTAGTCCACTTTCAGATGGAGGGTTCGGATGCACTTCACCCGTTCGCGCGCCTTGCTCGCGACGCTGTCCCTGGCGCTTCTCGCCGGGGCACCGCTCGCCGCCCAGGCGCAACAGACCACGGTCAGTGGTCGCGTGACGGAGGCCGGCGGAGGACAGCCGATCTCCGATGCGCAGGTCGTCATCGTCGGAACCAATGTCGGGACGCTGACCAATCAGGAAGGCCGGTTCACCCTCCGCAACGTGCCGGCGGGGGCGCAGCAGCTTCGCGCCGTCCGCATCGGCTTCAGTGAGTCCAAGCGCGCCATCACCGTCGTCGCGGGCCAGGCGCTGACGGTGGATCTCGTGCTGTCCAAGGCGGTGATCGAGCTGCAGCCGGTGGTCACGACCGCCACGGGTGAGCAGCGCCGGGTGGAGCTGGGCAACTCGATCTCGAGCATCAACGCGGCTGACGTGACGAAGACGGCGCCGATCAGCAATGTCTCCGACCTGCTGAACTCGCGCGCACCGGGCGTCTCGGTGCAGACGGGGACGCAGACCGGCGTGGGCTCGCGCATCCGCATCCGCGGCAACAACAGCCTGTCGCTGAACAACGACCCGATCTACGTGATCGACGGCGTCCGGATGACGAGCGACCAGGCGTCCGGGTTCAGCACGGGCGGCAACCGCGCGAACCGCGTGGGCGACCTGAATCCCGAGGAGATCGAGAACATCGAGATCGTCAAGGGACCGTCGGCGGCGACGCTGTACGGCACCGACGCCGCCAACGGCGTGGTCGTGATCACCACCAAGAAGGGACGTGCCGGCGCCGCGCAGTGGGCGTTGCACACCGAAGGCGGGATCATCACGGACCGCAACACCTACTCGCAGAACTACACGATCGCCGGCCACACGCCCGGTGCGACCGCGTACCGCGAGTGCACGCTGCCGGTGATCTCCAGCGGCGCGTGCGTGAAGGACAGCGTGCGCGTCTACAGCCCGATCACCGATCCGGATGCCACGCCGCTCGGCAGGGGCAATCGCAAGACGGTTGGCGCGCAGGTCTCGGGGGGTACCGAGACGGTGCGCTACTTCATCTCCGGCGACCGCGTCAACGAGACGGGGGTGCTCTCGCTGCCCGCCTTCGAGCGCCGGCGCTTCGACTCGACGGGGACGGTGCTCCACGACTACACGGAGCGGCCGAACTTCCTCCAGCAGAACAGCTTCCGCATCAACCTGAACGCCGCCATCTCGCCGAAGCTCGACGTCGCGGTGAACTCGGGCTTCGTCAACAGCGACGCGCGCTTCTCGCTCGAGTCCAACGCCACCGCGGGTCTCGGCTCGCACATGTTCGGCGGCCCGGGCTACAAGACCAACGGCTTCGTCTCCACGAGCGGCACGGTCCCCACGAACGGCTCGCCGCTCAACGGCTACCGCGCCTGGACGCCGGGCTACACCTGGCAGGAGAAGACGGGGCAGGGGGTCAACCGCTTCATCCTCGGGTTGAATGCCCAGTACCGTCCGACCGCCTGGCTGCAGGTGCGCGGCACGATCGGCAACGATCAGACGGCACGCTCCGACCAGGACCTGCTGCTCAACGGCGAGGGTCCGCCCATCACGTCCCGCTATCGCGAAGGCTTCGCCGACGCGCAGCGCTCGGACATCCGCAACCTCTCGGCGGACATCGGCGCCACGGCCACGTTCAATCCCACGCCGTCCGTCAACTCGAAGACGACTGTCGGCACGCAGTACGTGGACTACAGCCGCCAGCAGACGGAAGCGTATGGCCAGTACCTGAGCCCGGGCTCATCGACCGCCAACGGCGGCGCCTCGCCGCAGGCGTTCGAGAACTCGGTGTTCCAGAAGACGCTCGGCGTGTTCGTCGAGGAGGCCGTCGCCCTCCGCGACCGGCTCTTCCTCACCGGCGCGCTGCGCACCGACCAGAACAGCGCGTTCGGCACGAACTTCCAGCGCGTGATCTATCCGAAGGCGAGCCTCTCCTGGCTCGTGTCGGAGGAGCCGTTCTTCCCGCAGGTCAGCATGCTCAACAGCCTGCGCTTCCGCGCGGCCTACGGCGCGTCGGGCGTGCAGCCGGGCCCGAATGACGCGGCGCGGAGCTTCGGCGGCGCGATCGCGAACATCAAGGCCAATGACGTGCCCAGCGTGCAGTACTCCACCGTCGGCAACGACAGCCTGAAGCCGGAGCGCACGACGGAGTTCGAGACGGGCTTCGAGACGAAGTTCTTCAACAACCGCGGCTCGCTCGATTTCACGTACTACAAGAAGCGCACGAAGGACGCGCTCATCTCGGCCATCGTGGCGCCGTCGCTCGGCGCGGCCCAGACACAGCGGCAGAACCTCGGCGCGGTGGAGAACTCCGGCTACGAGATGGTGCTGAACGGCCAGCTGATCGACCGCAAGGCGATCGGCTTCGACATCACCCTCTCCGGCTCGATCAACGACAACAAGCTGGTGAGCCTCGGCAACACGCCGCCACAGATCGGCACGACCACGCGCGCCGTCGAGGGCTACCCCCTATTCGGGCTCTGGGCTCGGCCGATCACCGGGTGGCCGGACAAGAACAACGACGGCATCCTCACGTCCAGCGCCAATGCCGCTCTGAACGAGGTGTTCGTGGGCGACTCGGCCATCTTCCGTGGCTACAGCTCGCCACGCTACACGCTTACCGCGACTCCCGGACTGGACCTGGCCAACCGCCACTTCCGCCTGCAGGGGCTCATCGACTACCGCGGCGGCAACAAGTACTACAACAACACCGAGCGCATCCGCTGCGTGAGCCGGCAGAACTGCAACGGCCTGATGAACCCGAACTCGTCGTTCGAGGAGCAGGCGATGGTCGTCGCGACGCGCGACGATCCGAGCAAGACGCTCGACGGCTTCTTCCAGTCCGGCGCCTTCGTCAAGCTGCGCGAGATCTCGGCGACCCTCACGGCGCCCGAGGCCTGGGCGGCGCGGTTCGGCCACGCCCGCAGCCTCAGCTTCACGGCGAGCGCCCGCAACCTGCACACCTGGACGAACTACCGCGGCGTGGATCCGGAGACCGACTTCACCGCCAGCGAGACGAGCAACGTTCCGCAGGATTTCCAGACGGTCGGACCGCCCAGCTACTTCATCTTCCGACTGAACGTCGGCTTCTAACGCCAACGACGGGATACCAAACGACATGAGACGCATACTTTCCGGAAGCCGGCTCGCCACCGCGGCGGCGCTGTTCGCCGCGGTGGGGGCAGGCTCGTTCGTCCAGGGTTGCAGCACGGACTCGCTGCTCACCGCCACCGACCCGGATCTCATCGTGCCGGGCACGCTGCAGAGCGGGCAAGGCGCCCTCGCCGTCTACTACGGCGCCATCAACCGCCTGCGCACCGCGACGGCCGCCACCGATCCCGACCTGCAGGAGCCGGGGTTCCTGTTCAGCGGGCTGCTGGCGGACGAGTGGTCCACCAGCTCCACCTTCGTGCAGAACGACGAGGTCGACCAGCGCAGCATCAAGCTCGACAACTCGTCCGTGCGCAATCAGTTCCGCCAGCTCGCCCGTGCCCGCACGGCGGCGGACCAGGCGCTCGACCTGCTGCGCACGTATCAGGCGGCGGACAAGGTGAAGCAGGCGGAGATGTACTTCGCGCGCGGCTTCGCCGAGCTCCAGCTCGCGTCGGACTACTGCAACGGCATCCCGCTCAGCAGCGGCGCGTCGAATCCCGTCACGTTCGGCACGCCGCTCTCGGTGGCCGAGGTGTTCGCGCGGGCCGGCGCGTCGTTCGACTCCGCGCTGGCGCTGGTGCCCGGCACCACGGCGGGGGAGCTGGACATCGCCCGAGCCTCCCGCATCGGACGTGCGCGTGCGTACATCGGCATCAACAATCTGCCTGCGGCCGCGGCGCTCGTCTCCACCACGCTGGTGCCGACGTCATACTCGTACGACGTGACGATGTCGCTCACGGGTGGCAGCAACGCGATCTGGGGACAGGGCGCCAGCTCGCGCCGCTACACGGTCGGGGACAGCCTCGAAGGCAACGCGCGCAATCTGCTGATCAAGGGCGCCGTTCCCTTCTTCTCCTCCAAGGACCCCCGCCTGCCGGTGACGTACACGGTCAGCTCGAAGGGTGACACCACGAAGTC
>JBBQJC010000161.1:0-6258 GCA_038325515.1 Gemmatimonadales bacterium
CTAGGGGCCGTGTCCTGGCGGCCCCCTCCCGTCCGCGCCTCAGGGGCGCGTCACCCGCACGAAGCGGCCATCGCGGTCGCGCACGTAATACTCGGGAGCCGGCTCCGCGACGACCGCATTGTCGGTGCCGAGCCGGCCGTCGTCCACGGCGCCGCGGACGTCACGCGCCACCTCGCCGCCGAGCTTCGTCGCCTGCGCATCGGCCTCGGCCCTGACGACGCGGAGCTCCGACAGCTTCTGGTCCAGCACGCGGCGCGCGTCGTCCACCTCCGCCTGCTTCGACGCCACCTTGTCGTTGGCGTTGGCGAGATCGCGCTTGGCGCCGTGCGTGCCGCTCGTCTGCCAGATCGCCAGCGCGACGAGCAGGGCGAGGATCACGACGCCGACGATGATGAGCAGCTGCCGGTTGCGCGGCTCGCGCAGCGCGCTGGTGTTGATGATGGGCTCTGTCATGGCTCGATTGGGTGATGGGGGAAGCGTTGCGGGCTCGACACTCCAATGCCACGACCGTGCCACCCCGCGTATCTTCCGCCATGCCCTCCTATCTCACGCGCCGGGTCACCTTCGCCGCCGCGCACCGCTACCGCATCGCGGAGTGGAGCGACGAGCGCAACGCCGAGACCTTCGGCGCGTGCGCCAGACCGAACTACCATGGCCACAGCTACGTCTGCGACGTGACGGTGACGGGCGAAGTCGACGCCGTCACCGGTTTCCTCGTGGATCTCCCCCTCCTCGACCGTGCGCTGCAGTCCGAGGTGCGCGACCGGTTCGACCATGCGAACATCAACCTCGACGTCCCGGAGTTCGCCGACGGCCGCCTCGTGCCGACGGGGGAGAATCTCGCCCGCTTCATCTGCGCGCGAGTTCAGGGGGCGCTCGGAGCGTCGGTTCGTGTCACGCGGGTGGTGATCGCCGAGGACCAGACGCTCAGCGCCACGTACGAGCCCGGGTGACGCCGGCGCGTGACCTTCGCGGCGCTGAGTCGTGCTTCACACGACGCGCCGCGCGGGGGCAGAGGGCCCTCCACCCTCGGCGCACCGCGCCAACCGAGTCCGTTCGTGCCCAGCCTCGCCAGCTCCCGTCCCGCCACCGTCCGCAGCACGATTGCCGAGCAGTACGCGCCGGTGCTGCGGGCGCATGCCGAGATCCTCGGGAGCTGCGAGCCGGCGGTGGACCAGGAGGTCGCGCGCCGGCGCATCAAGAGCGGGCAGGTGGGCTACGACGCCCTGCGGGTGCTCCCCTCGTGCGGTGACCTCAGCCCGCACTTCCTGCGCGTCCTCGACGCATTCGAGGTGGCGGGCTTCGTCTCGAACGACGAGCGGCGCGCCCTCCTGCGGGACGAGCTGGACCTCGACGAGCTGGTCGCCGGGTGGTTCACCGGCGACCGCACCCCGCGCAACCCGCTCCGCCGCGTCGCGCGGCAGGTCGCCATCGTCGTGGCCAACGCCCTGCTGCGGCGCGCGAGCGCGCGCGTCGGCGGTCCCGCGGCGTGGCGCAACTGGTCGCGGGTGGTCTGTCCCTGCTGCGGCGGAGCGCCCGACTTCGTGCTCGTCGAGCGAGGAACGCGCACCCTCGTCTGCGCGCGCTGCGACGCGCAGTGGCGCTCGCCTCGCCCGGGCTGCCTCGGCTGCGACAACGGGCAGGACTCGGCGATCGCCCGCATCGGCAACGCTGCGCTGGGCTACGACCTGCTGATGTGCAACGCCTGCGGGCGGTTCATCAAGGAGCGGCCACGCCGTGGGTTCGATTCGCCGCTGGTGGAGCGCGCGCTGACCGCGGAGCTCGATCTCGCGGCCGAGCAGCGCGGGCTGCGCATCTGAGCGCGCGCGCGGATTCCGCCGAGTGCGTCGGGGTGCTGCTGGCCGGCGGCGCGGCCAGCCGCTTCGGGGGCTTTCCGAAGGGACGCGCCATCGTGGACGAGGTGCGCATCGCGGACCGGGCGCTCGCCGCGCTGCGCGGGGCCACTGAATCACAGCTCGTGGCGAGCAACGATGCACGTGCGGCGGAGTGGTTTCCCGGCCTGCGCGTCGTCGCCGACGAGGTGCCCGGACTGGGCCCGCTCGGCGGGCTGCTGACGGCGCTGCGGGCGGCGGAGGGGCGCGCCGTGCTGGTCGTCGCGTGGGACATGCCCTTCGTCCCCGCCCCGCTGCTGCGCGGGATGCGCGCGCGGGGGGAGATCGGCGCCGAGGTGGTGATGCCGGTACACGGGGACCCTTCGGTGGCCGAGCCGCTCTGCGCGTACTACGCGGCGGAGGCGCTCGCGTGCTGCGAGGCGCTCGTCGCGCGCGGGGAGCGGCGTGCGGCAGCGCTCGCCGAATCGATGCCGGGACTCGTGACGATCGGCGGCGCGGTGCTCGAAGCGCATGGGGAGCCGGCGCGGCTGTTCACGAGCGTGGATACGCTCGCCGCGCTCGTGGCGCTGGGGGGGACGGCGGACGGCGAGTGACGGTCGGGAGTTCGGGGTTCGAAGTGAGAGGTTCGAGGCGAAGCGCTTCGCGGGGATTGGCTCGGCGCGGATCGCATCCCGAGCTCCGAACCCCTGACTCCGAGCGGCGCATTCCGAACTCCGAACCGCGAACCGCCTATCGCGAGCCTCTGACTTTTCCGCGGAGCGGAGCCCATCTTTCGGGCGATCCCGTGCGTCATCCCGCTCCCCCGCCCCCGACCGCATGCGCGCTGTTCCTGGTATCGTCCTGCTCGCCGCACTCGCTGGCTGTGCCACCGGCGCGCCGCCGGTCACGACGCCTGCTCCGGCGGCGACACCGGCTCCCATCCTGACCGTCTCTCCCGGCACGCTGGAGCGGGCCGCGCTGCGCGCCTTCGTCGACTCGATGGCCGACGCGCCGCAGTTCCGCAGCGCGCAGTGGGGGTTGCTCGTCGTGGACCCGGGCCGCGGCGAGACCCTGTACGCGCGCAACGCCGACAAGCTGTTCATGCCGGCGTCGAACATGAAGCTGCTCACTGGCAGCACGGCAGTCGCCCAGCTCGGGCTGGACTACCGGTGGCCCACCACGCTGCTGGCGCGTGGTCCGGTGCGGAAGGGCGTCCTGCAGGGTGATCTCGTCGCGCGCGGCACGGGCGATCCGTCCATCAGCACGCACATGCGCGGCGACGCGATGGCGCCGCTGCGTGCCCTCGCCGACTCGCTCACGGCGCGCGGCGTCCGCCGCATCCATGGACGCGTCGTCGCCGCGCCCTCGGTGTTCGCCGACGCGCCGCTCGGCTATGGCTGGGCCTGGGACGATCTGGACGACTCGTATTCCGCTGGCGTGGACGCGCTGTATTTCAACGAGGGGTTCACCGAGGTCGTCGTCCACGGAGGAGCGAAGGCCGGAGCCCCGGTGCGCGCGGTCACGCGGCCGGCGACCAGGTACCCGGCGCTGATCGTGCGAGCGCGCACCGTCGCGGCCCTCGCCGCGGGCGCGAGCGTCGCGGACAGCGCGGCGGCGCGCACGATCGAGGTGCGGCAGGACTCGTCGCACGCGGGCGTGCTGGTGAGCGGCACGATCCCCGCCGGCGACAGCGTGGTGATCGAGCTGACCTTCCGCGACCAGCAGGGGGCATACGTCGCCGCGCTGGCCGAGGCGCTGCGCGCCGGAGGGATCACGATCGACGGCGCGCGCACCGACACGACGGCGCGCCTCGACTCCCTCGCGGCGATGCAGTCGCCGACGCTGCGCGAGATCCTCCCCTACTTCGAGAAGCCGTCGCAGAACCAGATCGGGGAGATCCTCTTCAAGACGCTCGCGCTGGCGAAGACCGGCGTCGGCCGGGCGGACAGCGCGTCGGCGGTGGTGGGGCGGCAGCTGCTCGCCTGGGGCGCCGCACCCGACGGCTTCGTGATCCGCGACGGGAGCGGCCTCTCGCGCCACGACTACGTCTCGCCGCGCACCATCGTTCACGTCCTCGACGCCGCGCGGCGCCTGCCCGGCTTCCAGTCGTTCTACGACGCGCTGCCGATCGCCGGCGTGGACGGGACGATCCGCAACCGGATGAAGGGCTCCGCGGCGCAGGGCAACGTGCACGCGAAGACCGGCACGCTGGACAAGGCGAAGTCGCTCTCCGGCTACGTGACGACGGCGGATGGCCGCGTCCTGCTCTTCAGCGCGCTGTGCAACAACTACACGGTGCCCACGCGGCGCGTCGACGAGCTGGCCGACGCGCTCGCCGTCCGCCTGGCCACGCTGCGGCTCGATCAGTAGTGGCAGTCACGCGGCTCTCGGTCTCCGAGGCGAGCGCGCACATGCTGGCGGGGGTGCGCGCGCTCGCCGCCGAGCGCGTCGGGCTGGAAGAAGCGCTGGGGCGCGTGCTCGCGCGCGACATCGTGTCCGCGGTGTCGCTCCCTCCGTGGGACAACGCCAGCATGGACGGCTTCGCGGTGCACTCGCGTGACGTGACCGGGGCTGGTGCGGGATCGTTGGCGCGGCTGCGCGTCGTGGAGACGATCGCCGCGGGCCGCACGGCGACGCGGAGCATCGGCGCGGGCGAGGCGGCGCGCATCATGACCGGCGCCCCCGTGCCGTCCGGGATCGACACGGTCATCCGCGTGGAGGACACGCGCAGCGAGGGGGACGACGTGGTCGTCCTGAACGCGCGCGACGCCGGACGCAACGTAAGGCCGCTCGGCGAGGACGTGCGGTCGGGAACGGTGGTGCTGCGCGCGGGCACCGTGCTGGGGCCGGCACACGTCGGCGTGCTGTCGTCGGTGGGGTGCGCGGAGCCCGACGTCGTGCGGCGGCCGCGGGTCGCGATCCTCGCCACGGGGGACGAGCTGGTGCCGGTCGAGCGCTTCGGCGAGGTGCTCGAGGGGCGGCGCATCGTGTCGTCGAACAGCTACTCGCTCCGGGCCGCCGTGCTCGCCGCGGGAGGTGAGCCCGTGACGCTCGGCATCGCCCCCGATGATCCCGCGGGGCTGGCGGAATGTCTTCGCGGAGCGGAGGGATGTGACCTGATCCTCACCTCCGGCGGCGTGTCGGTGGGCGACTTCGACTACACGCGGCAGGTGATCGCGACGCTGGGCGGAGCGCTCTCGCTCTGGCGCGTGCGGATGCGGCCCGGCGCGCCGCTCGGCTTCGGGACGCTGTTCGGCGCGCCATGGCTCGGGCTGCCTGGCAATCCGGTGTCGGCGCTGGTGACCTTCGAGCTGTTCGCGCGCCCGCTGCTCCGCACCCTCGCGGGTCATGCGCGCCCACACCGGCGCACCATCCCGGTAACTTGCGAGGATGCCATACAGCTCGCTGCCCCGCTCACGCACTTCATGCGCGTCACCCTCGCCGGCGACGACAGCTCCGCCGGCGCACCGCTCCGTGCCAGGCTCACCGGCTCGCAAAGCTCGGGGATGCTGACGTCGATGTCGTCGGCGGACGCGCTGCTCGTGGTGCCGGCGGAGTGCGAATCGGTGGCCGCGGGCACGGTGCTGCGCGCGATCCCGCTGGACGGAGACCTCGGCGGCAGCGACAGGTTTCCCGCGTGAACGCGGCGCTGGCGAAGGAGATGGCAACGCTGCGCCGCGAGCTGGAGCGGCGCTTCCGTACGGCGTCGCGGACGGTGCAGGTCGGTGGCAGGGACGTGACGCTGTTGAGCCCCGCGAACGCGGACGACCTGATCAGCGAGGACGACTACGTGATGGACGAGCGGCTCCCCTACTGGGCCGATCTCTGGCCGTCGGCGCAGATCCTCGCGGGAGAGGTGCGCACGATGCGGCTGGCCGGCTCGAGGGTGCTGGAGCTGGGATGCGGCATGGGGCTGGTCGCCGCGGCGGCGGCGATGGCGGGCGCCGAGGTGACGGCGACCGACTACTACGAGGATGCGCTGCTGTTCGCGCGGCTCAACGTGGCCCAGGCCACCGGGCGCGACATCGGCACGCGGATGGTGGACTGGAGCAGGATGCCGGAGGACCTGGGGAAGTTCGACGTCGTGCTCGCGTCGGACGTGCTGTACGAGCCGCGCTACGCCGCGATGGTCGCCGACGCGATCGCGCTCAGTCTCGCGCGCGGCGGCGAGGCGATCGTCGCCGATCCGGGGCGTATCGCGCTCCCGAATTTCCGCGAGGAGTGCGAGGCGCGCGGGCTCGAGTCGTCGGGGGACGCGCGGCCGTACGTGGACGGGGAGATCAAGCAGACGGTGACGCTGTGGAGAGTGCGGTGGCGCGCGTAGCGCACCACACGTGAGAGGTTCGAGGTTGGAAGTTCGAAGTCGGGGGGGGGGGGGGGGCGGGGGGGGGCGGGGCGGCCGCCCGCCCCCCGCCGGAGACCCCAC
>JBBQJC010000162.1:0-6186 GCA_038325515.1 Gemmatimonadales bacterium
CGGCCACGACGTGGCGCTGCGCGTCGAGCACGGTGCGAGCCAGACACTGCTCACCTTCGCCTCCTGACCGGCACGCGATGAGCGCCGCGATGAGGACGCAGTTCGCGCAGGAAGTGGCGGCCTCCGGGCTGCCATCCGGCCCGGGCCCCCAGACACCCGTCACCGACGCGGAGCTCGCGGAGCTCCCCGAGCCGGCGCGCCGCTACCTCCGCTTCATGGGGGTGCCGGGCCGGCCGCGCGACTGGTCCTTCCGCATGCACACCGAGGCGCGCTTCAAGCCCGCGCTCGGCGAGAGCTGGCGCACCGCCGAATCGTGGCAGTACAACTCGGCGCTCTCCGTGGCGCGCATCTACCACATGAAGCTGCGCTTCTACGGTGTGCCGGTGATCGGCCGCGACATCTACCTGCACGGCGCCGGCCGGCTCGTGGTGCGTGCGCTCGACCTCGTCACGGTGGAGAACGAGAGCGGACCCGACTTCGACCTCGCCGAGCTCGTGACCTGGCTCAACGACGCGGTGCTCTTCGCCCCGTCCATGCTGCTGGGCCCCGCCACGACATGGACCGCCGCGGGCAACGACGCGTTCGACCTCGCCTTCCGCGACGCGGGACATCTCGTCACGGCCCGAGTCACGGTGGACGCTCTCGGCGCCCCCCTCGACTTCGAGACCGACATGCGATCGATGCGCGATCCGGCGACGCGCAAGATCCGTCGCGCCCGCTGGTCGACGACGATTCACGGATGGCAGGAGGCGAGGGGCCGCCGGCTCCCGACGGGGGGCCGCGCGCTGTGGCACCTGCCGGACGGCGACTTCCCCTACGCGGAGCTCACGGTGCAGCCGGGCGACATGGAGTTCAACGTGCCACCCGGAGCGATTGCATGAGACTTTCATTCCCGGGCGCGCGCACGGCACTCCTCGTCGCCGCGCTCTCCAGTGCCGTCCCGCGCGCACTGGTCGCGCAGCGCGCCGGCGACGCGTCCGCGGCCGACTGCCCCTACGCGCGCTGCGCGCTCGGCATCTCGCCCGCGTGGAACGGCCTGCTCGTCGTGCGCGGGCCGGAGCGCGTGCGCGCGGCGAATCTCAACTTCTTCCTGCCGAGAGGAATCGACGCGGCGTTCGCCGGCGACTCGGCGCGCGGCTACGCCTCGCGGGCCGTCGCGACGCGGCGCACCGCCGCGGTGCTCACCGACGCCGGAGCGCTCCTGCTCGCCGTCGCCGGCGCGCGCGCCGCAGGCGCCGGCCGCCTGGACCGCGCGGGACGCGCGACCGCCATCGCCGGCGCGGCGGCCTTCGCCCTCAGCGTTCCCCTGCAGTTCGCGGCCGACGGCCTCCTCGCCCGGGCCGTGTGGTGGCACAACGCGCGCTTCGCGCGCTAGCAGCTCTCTCCCCAACCCGTCGAGGCGATCATGAAACGGCTACTGGGCACCCTCGCGTTCGTGGCGCTCGCGGCATGCGCCAGCCAGCCGGCGCCACCGGTCATCCTGCAGGGTGACGCCGTCTCGCGCGCGTGGCTGGCCGGCGTCTGGAACGGCGAATACTGGGGGGGCGCGGGCGGGCGGCACGGCTCGCTCGGCTTCACCCTTCAGAGCGGAACCGACAGCCTGTACGGCGACGTCACGATGATCGATCCCGCGGGCAACACGATCCGGCCGGCCGATCCCGCCGAGGCGCACCGACTGCACGTGCACGGGGCGCAGCAGCTGCGCATCGACTTCGTGGTGGCGCGCGCCGACAGCGTGCAGGGCCGGCTGGAGCCCTACGTCGCCCCCGACTGCCAGTGCACGGTCTCGACTGTCTTCTTCGGCCAGGTGCGCGGCAACACGCTCTCCGGCACCTTCGAGACGCACGACGCGCGCGGCGTGCGTGCCCGCGGCTTCTGGGAGATGACCCGCACGGGCTCGGCCCGCTAGACGGCCACTCCCGCTCCGTACTCGGTCCGGTAGAGCTGGTACAGCTCCATGCAGTACGCCAGCGCGAGCGGACCGAGGAGGAGCCCGGCGAGCCCCAGCAGCTTCAAGCCGGCAAAGGCGCCGAGCAGCGCGGCCATGGGGTGCAGCCCCGACACGCGGCGGTAGACGATCGGCCGCACGACGTTGTCGACGTTGGAGGCGATCACGAAGCCGATCAGCGCGAGCACGATCGCGGCGGCGGGGCGCCCGTCGGCAAGGAGCACCGCGACTCCCGGTGCCCAGACCAGCGAGCTGCCGAGGATCGGCAGGATGGAGACGAGCGCGGTGATCGCTCCCCAGAAGAAGGGGTTGGGAAGGGAGACGAGCCGGAAGGCGAGTCCGACGGTGAGCCCCTGCGACAGGGCGGTCGCGAGCACGCCCAGCACGGCGGCACGCGTGATGGACACGAACCGCTCCGCGAGCTCCTCGGTCCCCGAGCGTGAGAAGGGGATGAGCTCGCGGACGTGCTCCCAGAGCGCGGCGCCTCCCGGCAGCAGATAATAGAGACCGACGAGGGCGAGCAGCAGGTTGAGGACGACGCGCGTGAGGCTGCCCGCGGCGGACATCGCCCGTCCCGAGCCCCACGCCAGCAGGCCGGCTCCCGCCTGGGCGACCTGCGCGCCGACATCCATGTCGCCGATGCGGAGCGTGGCGAGGCGGGAGAACAGGTCACTCTCGGTGAGATGCCGGAGCGCAACGGGCGCCTGCTGGATCGCGAGTGGCAGCAGCACGATCACCGGTGTCGCCAGGAGCACCGCCGCTCCGACCGTGAGCAGGATCGCCGCGCGCCGTGACCCGACGCGCGGGGCGAGCCGCCGGTGCGACGGCGCGGCGAGCACGGCGAGCACCACCGCGCCGAGCAGTCCCGCAAGGAAGGGGAGACACCCCCACACCACGACCGCCACCAGCCCCCAGATGAGCAGGCGTGCGGCGCGGGCCCGCGCCGAAGCGGGGCGCGGGCCGTCGGGACGGGACGGCAGCGCGAGGTGCGGGCGATCGGCGATCAGGGAGTCACCTCGCGGCGGGGAGAGCTACCGAACTGCATCTACCGGAGTGTCGCCACTACGGAGCAGCTCCGCTGTCAGGTGAACGCCGATAGTCGCCTCACCGCGCCGGGCGGACCTTGAGCTGTGGACTCACTCCGCGATGCGGGACGCGTGCATCGCCTTCCCCAGGACCGCGAGGCGCTCCATGCGAGCCTTCATACTCATCGCCGCGCTGGCCATCGGCGGCACGATCCCGGTGGCGGCCGCCGCGCAGCGCCCCGACTCCGCCCTCGTCGGCAGCTGGTCCGGCCGCGCCGAGATCACCGTGCCGTGGACCGCGCAGCGCGATCTGATGATCCGCGTCGTCGTCCGTGACGACGGCAGCGTCTCCGGCACGATCGGCGACGCGCAGCTCGCGGGAGCCCGGATCTTCAGCGACAGGACCGCCCTCGGGCGTGCCTTGCGCCTCGGCCGCGAGTACGTGGTCGAGGGAACGCTCTCGGGGCCGATCCTCCGCTCCGAAGGGGTGCAGCGCGCGAGCGTCCGCATGCCGCTCGATCTCGAGCACGGTACCCTGGTGGGTGATCTGCAGACGAGCGGCGCCTACGAGGGTCCGCCCTCCACGCTCGCCTTCACCGCATCGGGCATCGTCCTTCGCAGGACACCCGCCATCATCTCACTCCGGAGCGGCGCGATACCTTCGCCGAAACAGCCATGACGAGCTCCATCGCCCCCGCGGCCGCGACGACGGCCCCCCTCTCCCCCGCCAGCTCCGGCCCGGCGCCGGCGACGACCGCGCTGGTCGTCGACCTCGCGGACGTCAGCCACGCCAACATCGCGATCGTCGGCGGCAAGGGGGCGAACCTCGGCGAGATGATCCGCGCCGGCCTGCCGGTGCCTCCGGGCTTCGTCGTGACGATCGGCGCGTACGAGCGGATGCGAGAAAGCTCGGGGATCGGCGCGGCGGTGGATGCGCTGCTGCGCAACGTGCCGATCGACGACACGGCGGCGCTGCAGCGCGTGTCGGCGCAGCTTCGCGAGCTCGTCTCCAAGGTGGAGCTACCCGACGAGCTGGTGCACGAGATCGCGCTCGCCTACGCTCGACTCGCGGCGAGCACCCCGGGCGTGGGCGAGCCGCTCGTCGCGGTGCGCTCGTCGGCGACCGCGGAGGACACGACCGAGTTCTCCTTCGCCGGCATGTTCGAGAGCGTCCTCGGCGTACGTGGCCCCGCCGCCCTCGCCGACGCCGTGCGCCGTTGCTGGGCGTCGACCTTCGGCGCCCGGGTGCTGTACTACCGGCTCTCGCGGCAGATGCCCGCCGAGATGCCCGTCGCCGTCGTCGTGCAGCGGATGGTGCCCTCGGAGAAGTCGGGGGTGATGTTCACGGCGGATCCCGCCACGGGCGCGAGCGACCAGATCGTCATCGAGGCGGCGTGGGGGCTTGGCGAGGTGGTCGTGGGTGGCCAGGTGACGCCTGACCGCTACGTCGCCAAGAAGCACTCCGGCGTCGTGGTCGAGCGCTACGTGGGCGCCAAGGAGTTCCTCCTCGAGGCGCTCCCCGAGGGGGGCACGAGGCGGGTGGAGCTGGCGAACGATCCGCGGGGGAAGCGCACGGTGCTGAGTGAGCCGGAGCTGGCCGGGCTCGTGAAGCTCGCGCTCGCGAGCGAGCGCCACTACGGCGCCCCGCAGGACATGGAGTTCGCCATCGCCGGAGGCGAGCTGTTCGTCACGCAGACTCGGCCGATCACCACCCTGCCGCGCGCCGACGGCGAGCCGCCCAGCACGATGAAGCCAGCGCCGGAAGCGCTGCTGCGCGGCCTTGGCGCGAGTCCCGGCGCGGCGACGGGGCGCGTGCGCATCCTGACGAGCGCCGACGCCTCCTCCGCCCTGCTGCAGGGCGAAGTCCTCGTCGCGGCGATGACGTCGCCCGATTGGGTGCCGCTCATGCGCCGCGCCGCGGCGATCGTCACCGACGCGGGAGGGATGACCTCGCACGCGGCGATCGTCTCGCGCGAGCTGGGGATTCCCTGCGTCGTCGGCACGCGCACGGCGACGCAGACGCTGCGCGACGGGATGCAGGTGACCGTCAACGGACGTGACGGAAGCGTGATGGCGGGCGCGGTGCCGGTGAGCGACGCGCAGAGCCGCCCCGCGCGGCCGGTCGCGGCGGCCAGCGCGCCGGTTACCGCGACGCGCATCTACGTCAACCTCGGCGAGCCGGACCGCGCCGAGGAGATCGCGGCGCGCGATGCCGACGGCGTCGGCCTGCTGCGCGCCGAGTTCCTCATGCTCTCCGCCCTCGAGGGAGTGCATCCGCGCAAGCTGATCGAGCGCGACCAGACCGACGGCTTCGTGCGCCGCATGAAGGAAGGGCTGGAGCGCTTCGCCGTCGCCTTCGCGCCGCGGCCGGTGGTGTACCGCGCGATGGACTTCCGCTCCAACGAGTTCCGCCAGCTCGAGGGCGGCGCCGCCTTCGAGCCGGAAGAGTCGAATCCGATGATCGGCTATCGCGGCTGCTTCCGTTACACGCGCGAGCCCGACCTCTTCGGCTTCGAGCTGCTCGCGCTGGCCCAGGCGCGGCGCGATCATCCGAACCTGCACCTGATGCTCCCCTTCGTACGCACCGGGTGGGAGATGCAGCGCTGCCGCGAGCTGATCGACGCCAGCGCGCTCGCGGCATCGCCCGGGATGGAGCTGTGGGTCATGGCCGAGGTGCCGTCGGTGATCAGCTGGCTGGAGGAGTACGTGCGGCTCGGGGTGACCGGGGTGTCCATTGGCTCCAACGATCTCACGCAGCTCGTGCTCGGCGTGGACCGTGACAGCGCGCTCCTGGCGCCGTACTACGACGAGCGCGACAAGGCAGTGATGGACGCGATTCACGCGATCATCGAGAAGGCGCACGCGCTGGGGATCACGGCGTCCATCTGTGGACAGGCGCCCTCGGTCTACCCTGAGTTCGCCGCGCAGCTCGTCGAGTGGGGGATCGACTCGATCTCCGTGAACGCCGACGCGCTCGAGCGCACGAGACGCAACGTCGCCGCCGCCGAGCAGCGGGTGCTGCTCGGGGCGGCGCGGAGAAGGCTCGGCTGATCGGGGAGGGGCGCCCCCCTCGCTAGCCCGGATTTCTCACAAGGTGGAGCAGGTTTGTGAGGAGGGTGCATTTTTGTCGCCCGGTGCGATGGTTTGATGCCCGCGTTCGCACTTGGGGTATCGCGACGCAAGCGTCTGGGTCGCGAAATGGGTCTCGTCGGC
>JBBQJC010000163.1:0-6146 GCA_038325515.1 Gemmatimonadales bacterium
GTGCTCGCCGACACGCTGCTCGTCGCTCGGCGCGGTCGCGACCGCGCCGGCTCGGCCGAGATCGTGACTGGCGACGTCGCGCGCAATCTCGTGTCTCCGAGCGGCGAGATGGCCATCCGACACTCGCCCGCGTGGGCCGACTCGGTCGAGATCCCCTGGGTGAACGCGAACCCGTCGCCGGATGGCCACTGGGTCGCGGTCGAGCGTGTCGCGCGCACGGGGACCTCGCTCTACGTCATCAGCGCCGACCGGCGCGACACGGCGGCGGTCGTCGCGGGAGGGGGGAGCGGCATCGCGCTCGGCTGGTCGCCCGACTCGCGCGCGCTGCTCGTCTCCCGCGCGCGCGCCCTTCCCGACGGAAGCTTCGACGCCGACCTGTACGCGTATTCCACGGCGTCGCGCGCCCTCACGCCGCTCGACACGTCGAGTGCGCGAGCGGTGTCCGAGGCAGCGTGGTCACCCGATGGCTCGCACATCGCCTGGGTCGCGCGCGTGGGCGCCGCCCGGCAGCAGGAGGTCTTCGTCAGCCGCGCCGATGGAGCACAGCTCCAGAACGTGAGCAATCACCGCGCGGAGGACTACCACATCGCCTGGTCGAGCGATGGAGGGCTCGTTGGATTCACCAGTGAGCGCGCGGGCAACGCGGAGCTCTACGCATACGAGCTCGGGGCGGCGCATCTCTGGCGGCTCACGAACGACCCTGCGCACGACGACCGCGTCGCGTTCGCCCCCGACGGACAGAGCGTCGCGTTCGAGTCCACGCGTGGCGGCCAGGCCGGCGTGTATCTGATGCCAACGCTCGGCGGCACGACGCGCCGCGTCGACGGCGGGGGCGATCCGCTCGCTCTCGTGGGTTGGCGCGGGCGGCCCATCCCCTATCCGGAGCGGCTCCGCATCGTCGGAGGGAATGGCGTGCGCCAGGGCGACACCCTCTCGCTGGGACTCGTGGCGCTGGACCAGACCGGAGCGCCGTTCGCGCTGCGCGACATCGAGTGGTCGCTGCTGGACTCCGGACATGTGCGGTTCGTCCCGCCGGGCGCCGACTCGTCGAGCCTGAGCCGGCGAATCGTCGGCGTGCGCGACGGATTTGCCAGCGTGATCACATCGATTCCCGGCTGGCGCAGCGACACCCTCTCGGTGCGCGTCGGCGCCGGCTCGCTCGAGCTGCTGTCCGACGACTTCGCGCGGGGGATCGACACGCGGCGCTGGCAATCGCTCGGCGTGCCCGCGCCGGCAGCGGGCACGCTCGCCGGCGTGCCCGTGCTCGTGCCGAACGGTGATCTCGAGTGGGAGAGCGGCGTGCTCTCACGTGCGTTGCTGCCGCTGCAGCCGGGGATGCGCGTGCAGGCGCGACTGTTCGCCCCGTTCAGCGCACACACGCTCCCGAACAGCAGCGTCACGCTCGCGCTCGTCGTCCCCCCGGAAGCCAGGCCGGACAGCATCGCCCCGCAATTCGTGTCGCGCGTCTCCCTCGTCTGGAACGGCGAGTCGGGGCGGCTGACGTACGCGGTGGATCGGGAGTCGCGCTCCGAGCCGGCGGCGGAGCTTGGCAGCGCCGCGAGTCATCTCGCGCGCATCGTGATCGAGCGCGATGCTCGCGTCGCCTTCTACGTGGACGGGGCGCTGCGATGGCGCTCCACGTTGCGCCTCACCGGGATGAGCTCCGACGGGCGCACCCGTCTCTGGATCGCCAGCCGTGCCACCGACGCACGCGCTGCCGTCGCCGCGGTGCAGGTGATCGTCGAGGAGTGACGACCGGGCCGGAGCGATCCGGACCGGAGCGCGCGCCCCCTCCTAGCAGCCGGCGATGAGGATCATGTAGCTCAGCGTGCCTGTGGTCAGGTTGCTACCCAGCGAGTACTTGACGGTGCCGTTGCTCAGGTCGTAGGTGGCGTCGAACTGTCGCTCGAGGATCTCGGCGACGGCCTTGTCCACGAGGTCCACGTCGATCTGCAGGTACTCGCGCGTGCCAGGCGTGGAGCTCGCTGGCACGCGCGTCATCACGTTGTTGACCAGGTAGTTGTCGCCCATCGCGTAGTCGCCCGTGATGTTCCGCGAGACGTACGGGCCGCGCCACTTCAGGAAGTTCGACGTGCCGTTGAAGTTCGTACCGCAGCTGTTGTTCGTTCCGCCCCCGAAGCCGATGCCCGCCGGATACTGCGCGACGGTCGGCGCGAACGACAGGAAGTAGAGCTCTTCCGGGTAGTAGCCTGTGTTGTTCTTGAACGCCTGAATGGCGCTCTGCAGCGTCGTCAGCTCGTCGGCGAGCGCCGAGGCGTGCGCCGCCGTGAGGCGTCCCTTCATCGTCGGGATCGTCGCCGCCGCGAGCACCGCGATGATGGCCAGGCTCACGAGCACTTCGGCCAGGGTGAACGCCCGGCGGATACGGGGTCGGATTCGCGCGGTGGTCATGTGCACCCTGCGTTCGTGACGGGGAAGCTGTAGGTGAGGCGGTAGTAGCTCCCGGTCAGCACCGCATAGGTGACCGTCCCCGTGGTGGGCGAATACGCGGTCCCGCCCTCGACGAGCGCGTCGATGTTCTGCGCCTGCTGCAGCGTGAGTGAATCGAGCCACATGTTGACGGTGGACGTGCTGATGCGCACGAGCGTGTCACGGATGGTTCCGACCGGGGTGGGGTATCCGCCATTGCGCGCTGTCGGCGTGCCCGTGCTCTTCACGATGTTCCCCGTGAAGAAGGGACCGTAGGTCGTCCACGCGGTGCGCTCCGCGGCGGTATAGGCCGTGGTGGCCGCCTTGCATCGGTTGTCGCCGGCGACGTTCGGCAGGATGATCAGCTGCGACAGGCGCGTGGGGAAGACATCGGGAGTCGCCGGGTTACCCGTTCGCACAGGCCCGAGGAACTCTGCCATCCCCAGCCTTCCGCCCGTACCATTGGCGGGCGCGGTGGGGTTGGAGATCGACAGCTGGATCGTGACGAGCGCGTTCTTGGCGACCGTCGCGTCGGCCATGTCCAGCTGATTGCCCACCACCGGCAGGATGACTCCGGCCAGCACGAGCATGATCGTCAGGGCGACGATGATCTCGATGAGCGTGAAAGCGGTCCGACGGCGCGAAGTGATGCAGATGCTCATGACACAGCTGAACGGGAAGTCGAGACGGGACTTGCGAAATGCGCGCCGGCAGTCTCCGGAACGACCCACGCCCACCGATTGACGATCGGTGGGCGTGCGTCGTTACCAGGCGGAGCCGGCCGGACGGCCGGCAGCCGGCCCTACGGGTTGGTCCATCCGCGGCGGCGCTCGGCGTTGGCGCCGGGCACGTACTCTTCCGGATTCGTGCTCTGCTTCGGCGGCGCCTTGATGACCGGCAGATCGAGCGGCACCTGCGCGTCGAGGTTCACCGACGTGCCCAGCGTGCCGACGGCGAGCGCGGCCTGGAAGCGGAATGCGTCGTCGTAGAGGAGCTTCCCGGCGAGCTGGTTCTTGTAGATCGTCGCCGGATCAGGATTCACCGCCGCAGGCGTGGTGCCCATGAAGTAGCCGGCGGTGAGATGATAGCGCACCACGACTGCGCTGTAGTCGGGGTCGCCCGGCAGGACGAGGTCGACGCAGAGGAAGGCGTCGACGGCACCGCCGTTGACGTTGGTCATGTTGGACAGCACCGCGGGGCGCTGGCTCGCCGAGATGCACCCGATGCTCTTGTACTGGTACACGGCCACCGAACTCGGATTGGGCGCGAGCGCGATGATGCGGCTGAGCGTGTCCGTCCAGGTGCCGAAGGTCAGGCGCTGCTCGTTGAGCAGCGGCTGTCCCGACGGGTTGAGCTTGCCGGTGAGCCCCTGGAACTGGATGGTGAAAGTCTCGTTGCCCGTGATCGGCGCATTGATCGTCGTGACGAGGGAGTTCACGCGGGCGTTCTGCCGGCGGATCGCCAGGACGACGGCTGCTGGGCCAGGATCGGTCGTGGTCGGCCAGGACTCCTCGGTCCACTGCTCGGTGAAGCCGTAGATCCCGCCGCCCACGGGCGGGGGCGGAGGCGGGAAGCCGCCGCCGATGTCGCCGGTGCCGTCGGGCACCCCGGAGGCGACGACCTCGAAGGTCTTGGTCGCCGAGTTGTTCGAGTTGTCCTTGTCGGTCGCCGAGACCGCCGTGATGACGAGCGTGTGGCTCCCCAGCGTGCCGATGGCGGCGTTGACCTGGCAGTCGCGCGAGCTCGCGGAGGGGATGGAGATCACCCCCGCCTGCGTGCCGGTGCCGTTCACCCACACCGCGGTCGTCGTCACTGCGACGCCGTCGATAGTGGCGGTGCAGGTGGCGGTCATCGCCTCGCCACCGACGGGGCCGCGGTTGGTGAAGGTCGTGACGTAGGTGACGGTCGAGTCCTTCGGGACGTTGATGAAGTCGGACGCACCGACGGGCGCCGGGAGGATCCGCGAGATCGCACTCGCGGCCAGATCCAGGCTTCCCGGACCGACGGCTGGACCGGCCGGCCTCGCATTCACCGTGAGCCGGGAGACGATCAGGTCGTCGTCATGTCCGACGAAGGGGATGCAGTCGGGGTGCGCCTTGTACCAGACGCTCCAAGCGTTCCAGAGGGCGAGGAGCTCGGCCGTCGTGGGCGGGCTCGAGAGCGGCGGAAGGGTGGGCCGGCTGGCGAGGCAGGAGGCCGGAACCGCTCCGAGCACCTGCGCCTGGACCGACAGCGTCCAGCCCGTGGTGATGACGACGGCGGGGTGCTTTGTGCTCACCGCCTTCTTGTCATCGAGGTTCGTCGGGATCGTGTCGAGCAGGCGGGTCGCGGGGATCCGGGGGTCGATCGACCCCACGTAGCGCACCTTCTGCGACGGATCGATCAGCTTGTAGTCGACGCGCGCCAGAGTGCCGTTGGGCACGGGCGGAGTGACGTCGAACGCCGCCGTGCTGACATCGACGATGGCGCCGCCAGCGGGGACGATCAGCGCACGCGCATAGATCGTCGGCTGGAACGGGCTGCCACGCGAATCGTCGTCGCCGCGATCGTGGGCGGCGCTGGTCGCCACGGGCGACAGCGGGCTGGTAGGCTCGGAGCTGGTGCACGCCGCGAAGGCGAACGGCAACACCAGGACAAGCGCGCGCATGCGTGCCGGGAGATGGTTGAGCTTTGACATTGGCATCGTCGCCAGTGAGAGAAGTTCGTCATCGTGCAGGTGGGCTGCAGATGATGACGATTCTGATGTCCGCGAGGACCGCGGAACATCGCACACAAGTATCGGCTTTCTGGCGAAGGGCGCAAGAGGCTGTTAGTTAATCATACAGTCGCGCTCGCCAACCATCCGTACATCGGGCAATTGTTCAGATCGCCAGAACCGTGCCGCCGGCCCCCACAATCTCTAATTACAGACGGGCCGAGGCGGCGCAGCGCTCCGATGAGCGCCGCGCCGCCTCCCCCCACTCTAGACCGGAGCCTACTTGATCTCGGGGACCAGCAGATAGTAGAGCGTGACCGTCTTGTTCGTCTGACCAGCAGAGGCCGCGGTGAAACGCACGCGGCCGGTGAGTTGCGCCAGCGTCGAGGTTTCCGTCACGTCCTCCGGGCCATCGAGCGCCTTGTTGATTGCCTTCGCCTGATCGAGCGGTACGCTGTTCAACTGCGCGGCGATGAAGCGCTGGCTCGTCGCCGAATACGAGCCGATGGCACCAACCAGGGCATCGGCTACGGCAGGCACGGCGATTCTCGCGACATTGTTGGTGGCATCGAAGTCGATAAGCGCCTGGTTGACGCTCAGGCCATACCCCGTCGGCATCGGGAGGGTGGCGACGCCGATCCGGCTGAGGTACGGACCCTTCCAGTTCTCCGCCTGCTGGGTGGTGAAGTTGTCGCTGCTGAGCTGGAGATTCGTCGAGGAGATCGCCTCGGTCAGCTGCGTCAGCGAATCGGGGCGAGCGCCGCGCGTATCGTTGATGAAACCGATGAGGGCCGTCTCGACGGCGCCCAGGTCGTTCTGCACCTTGACCGGATCGGCCACACCCGCCTTCTGCATCACGGTAGGCACGACGAAGGCGGCGAGGACCGCGATGAGGCCGACGGTGACGATGGTCTCGATCAGCGTGAAGCCGCGGCGGGACTTGGTAAGGAACGAGTTCTTCATAAGAAGGGGTCCTATCGGGGAGGAATGGGCGATTGTGGCGCCCGCGGCCCGCATTCGG
>JBBQJC010000164.1:0-6068 GCA_038325515.1 Gemmatimonadales bacterium
ATGGTACCTGACGGTACCATTTTTCAACGAACCTGACCCCTCTCTCCTGACCCCTCACCCCCTGCGTCCCGAGGCCGGCCGAGAACCGAGAACCGAGAACCGAGAACCGAAAACCGAGAACCGAGAACCGAAAACCGAAAACCGAGAACCGAGAACCGAGAACCGAGAACCGAAAACCGACGACCGCCCTCACCCCCCCCGCCCCACCCACAGCGCCTCCAGCTGCTCCACGAGCATGTCCGGCTCGCTCGTCGGCGCGTCGCACGCGTACGCGCGGCACACGTACGCCATCGCCGTCGAGCGCTCGCGCCCCTCGAGCAACGTGATCCCCCGCGCCGACTCGCCGAGCCCGCCCGCGAGCACCAGCGACGGCACGTACCGCTCGCTCACCGCGCGCGCCAGCGCGCGGAACTCGTCGCTCCACGGCTCGCCGGCGATCGCCACCTCGATCGCCCCGCGCACGGCGAGATCCGCCGCGCCGAGTGCATGCCCGAACGCCGTGGGATACCGCGCCATCGGCTCGGCAACAGTCTCCAGCAGGTAGCCGGCCCTCGACGTGTATCGCCCGTCCGCCAGGATGTCCCCCAGCCGCAGCAGCAGCTCGATCGCGAGCGACGTCCCGCTCGGCACCGCGTTGTCGGTCACGTCGCGCGGCCGCGTGATCAGGGGAGATCCGCCCGATGGCGAATCGAACAGCGCCTGCGCCTCCTCGTCCCAGAACTTCTCCAGCAGCGAGTCGGCGAGCGTCCCCGCCCGGTCCAGCCAGGTGCGGTCGAAGGTGAGCTCGTACAGCGACAGCGCCCCGAGCGCGACGGCCGCGTAGTCCTCCAGGAAACCGGGGATCCGCGACTCCCCGTCCTTGTGCGAGCGCAGCACCGATCGTCCGCCGTCCCGCACGAGCTCGCGGAACAGGAACTCCCCGTTCCGCAGCGCCACCTCGGCGAGCGCCTCGTCGCCGAAGGCGCGCGCCGATTCGGCCACTCCGCGCAGCATCAGCCCGTTCCAGCCGGCGAGGATCTTCTCGTCGCGCGCCGGCCGCACGCGCCGCTCGCGCGCGTCGTACAGCAGGCGCGTCGCACGCTCCACCGCCGTGCGGAGCTCGGGCTCCGTCACCCCCTGCTCGCGCGCCACGTCGGCCGGCTCGCGCGGGACGTGCAGGATGTTCCGCCCCTCGAAGTTGCCGCCGGACGTCACTCCCCAGTACGCGCGCATCAGCGCCGCGTCCTCGCCGAGCAGCGCGTCGAGCTCGGCCGCGTCCCACACGTAGTAGCGTCCCTCGTGCCCCTCGGAGTCGGCGTCGAGGGAGGAGTAGAACCCGCCCGCGGGCGACGTCATCTCCCGCGTCAGCCAGCCGAGCGTCTCCTCGGTCACTCGGCGCGCCTCGGCGTCGCGCGTCGCCTGCCAGATCGCCGCGCCGAGCCGCACGAGCAGCGCGTTGTCGTACAGCATCTTCTCGAAGTGCGGCACGAGCCAGTGCGCGTCCACGCTGTAGCGCGAGAAGCCGCCGCCGGCCTGGTCGTAGATCCCGCCGCGCGCCATCCGGCGGAAGGTGTGCGTCACCATCTCCAGCGCCTGCGACTCCCCCGTGCGCGCCCACTGCCGGAGCAGGAAGTCCAGCGTCATCGTCGGCGGGAACTTCGGCGCGCCGTCGAAGCCGCCCCAGTGCGGCTCGTAGCGCCGCACGAGCTCCGACATCGCCCGCGACAGCAGCGCGACATCGAGCGCACCGGTGCTCCGCGTGCGCTCCATGCTCGACGCGTACAGCTCGCGCATCGACGCCGTCGTCTGCCGCACCGCCTCCTGCCGGTTCGTCCACGCGTCGGCCACGCCGAGCAGCACGCGGCGAAAGCCCGGCATCCCGTGGCGGTCCTCGGGTGGATAGTACGTTCCCGCGTGGAAGGGCTCGCCCTCCGGGGTGAGGAAGACGGTCATCGGCCAGCCGCCATGCCCGGTCATCGCCTGCGTGGCCTGCATATAGATGGCGTCGATGTCCGGCCGCTCCTCGCGATCCACCTTCACGCACACGAAGTGCTCGTTCATCAGCGCCGCCGTCGCCTCGTCCTCGAACGACTCCCGCTCCATCACGTGGCACCAGTGGCACGCCGCGTAGCCGATGCTCAGCAGGATGGGGCGCGACTCCTCGCGCGCCAGCGCGAGCGCCTCCGCTCCCCATGGCCGCCAGTCCACGGGATTGTGCGCGTGCTGCAGCAGGTACGGGCTCGTCTCGGTGGCGAGATGGTTTGGCATGGCCGTCGGTACAATGTGCGGCGGCCCGATCGAGCCGCTATGTTGTGGCGCGGTCCCCTCCGCGCCGCGAACTTCATTCCTCTAAGACTAAGCTCCGGTGTCCTCACCTCGCTCCTCGGCGCGCCCCGAACAGGCTGCTCCGGCCGCCGCCGTACGGCTCGGCCGGCTCGGCCGGCTCCCCTGGCTCGCCCTGCTCGTCGTCGCGCTGGTCCTGCTCAGTGCGCCATTCGCGCTGGATCCGATCCGCGACGCCGCCACGCTGCAGCCGGTCGGGGAAGCGGTGCTGCGGCGCCCGGTGACTTACCTCGCCATGGCCCCGGTCTCCGGTGTGCTCGACACGCTCACCCTGCTGAGCGTGCGCCAGCACATCGCCCTCGTCGTGACGCTGCTGCTGGGCTGGGCACTCTGGTGGTGGTGGCGCGGCACCGCGCTCCCCGCCACGGTGCGCCCCTCGCGCCGCGCCGCCCGCATCGCCGCGCGCGTGGGCATCCCGCTCCTCGCCCTCGTCGCCCTGTACACGGCAGTCGCGATCCTGCCGCGACCGATGGCCGCGATCGACCTCGCCCCCAATCTCCTCGCCATCGACTTCCACAGCCACACCAGCTTCTCGCACGACGGCCGCCCCGACTGGACCCCGGAAGACAACCGCGCCTGGCACCGCGACGCCGGCTTCGCCGCCGCGTACATCACCGACCACCGCACCTTCGAAGGCGCGCGCGACGGCTGGGCCAACAATCCCCCGGTGTCGGGCGAGGGGGTCACCCTCCTCCCCGCCATCGAGGTCGTGTGGCGCGGCGAGCATGTCAACCTCCTCGACGCCGACCGCATGTTCCGCGGTCTCCTCGACCCGGCCCAGCGCGACGTGGACGAGCAGGCGCTCAAGCTGTCGAGCAGCATCGTCGGCAACGAGCCGGTGCTCATCGAGACGATCCCCGGGGACCTGAGCCGCATGGTCGCGGCGGCCGGGCCAGGCACCGCCGGCGTCCGCGCCGTGGAGATCGTCGACGGCGCGCCGCGCGGCCTGCAGCAGGGGCGGCGCGAGCGGACGCGCATCGTCAAGCTCGCCGACAGCCTGAACCTCGCCCTCGTCGCCGGCAGCGACCACCACGGCTGGGGACACACCGCTGCCGGCTGGACGCTCATGCACATGCCGGGCTGGCGCGCGGTGCCCGCCGAGCAGCTCTCGCTGGCGATCAGCACGGTGATCCGCCGCGGGGGCTTCGCCTCCACGCGCGTCGTCGAGCGCTACGTCGCGAACACCGACGACGCCCTCACCCTCCCGCTCACCCTCCCCCTCGTCACCTGGGGGATGATGCGCACCCTCTCCACCGACGAGCGCGTCGTCTGGCTCTTCTGGACTCTCGCAATCGTCCTGCTGCTGCGCCTGCGGGCGCATCGGCGCGCCGAACCCGCGCCGCGCGCCGAGTGATCGCCCGGTGACGGCGAGCCACCCCCCCCCCCCGCCGGCGCACGACGACACGACCCTCTGGCGCGCCGCGATCGTCGTCACCCTCGCCGCCGGCCTCGTGCGGCTGCTCTTCGCCGCACTGCTCCCCCTGTTTCCCGACGAGACCTACTACTGGGACTGGTCGCGCCGGCTCGCCGCCGGCTACTTCGATCATCCCCCCGCCATCGCGCATCTCGTCGCGTGGGGCACCGCCCTGTTCGGCGACTCGCGCATCGGGATCCGCTTCTTCCCGATCGTCGCCGGCGTCGTCGCGTCGCTCTCCGCCGTCGCCATCGCGCGCCGGCTCGGCGGCGCGCGCCCCGCGCTCCTCGCGGCGGTCGTCTTCGCCCTCATGCCGCTCGCCGCGTCGGGGCTCGTGCTCGCCACCCCCGATGCACCGCTGCTCGCCGCCAGCGCCTTCGCGCTGCTGCAGGTCGTCGCGGCGCTGCAGAGCCCCGTGGGATCCCGCGAGAGCACGGTGCGCTGGCTCGTCGCAGGGCTCGCGCTGGGGCTCGCCTTCAGCTCCAAGTACACGAGCATCCTGCTCCCGCTCACGGTCGCCGTCGCGCTGCTGCTGCGCCCCTCCCTGCGCGCGCGCTTCCGCGAGCCGGGACCCTATCTCGCCTGCATCGCCGCCACCCTCGTCTTCCTCCCCGTGCTGCGCTGGAACGCGCAGCACGACTGGATCTCCTTCCGCTTCCAGATCCAACACGGGCTCGGCACCCCGAGGGGATCGGCGCTCAAGCGCGAGCTCGACCTGATCGGCGGGCAGCTCGGACTCGTCTCGCCGGTGATCTTCTTCCTCTTCGCCCACGCCGTGTGGAAGACGCTGCGCACCCGCGCCGACGACGCGCGCTTCGTCCTCGCCGTCGTGGCCACCGGAAGCTGGATCTTCTTCGCGTACAGCGCGATGCGGCGATCGGTCGAGCCCAACTGGCCAGCTCCGTCGTACATCCCCGGCGTCGCGCTGCTCGCCGCGCTCGCCTCGGCGCCCAGGCGCGACCGCTGGCTGCGCGGCGGCATCGCGCTCTCGGCGCTGCTCGTCGCTGTCATCTATCTGGATGCGGTCGTCCCGGTCCTCCCCGTCCCCGCGCGCCGCGATCCTGTTGCGCGAGCCTTCGGCTGGGACGACCTCGGCGCGCGCATGACGATCGTGCGCTACGCGGAGGGCGGCCACACCTTCGTCGGCGCCGATCGCTACCAGGACGTGAGCGAGCTGGCGTACCACGTGGGCGGACGGCCGATGGCGCTCTGCATCTGCCTCACCGGACGCCACAACCAGTACGAGCTCTGGCCCTCGTTCGCGGAGCGCGCGCGGCGCGGCGACAATCTCCTCCTCGCGCTCGACGACTCCCCCGGAACCCCCCGCAGCGCCACGCTGCTCACGCCGCACTTCGATGCGGTCGAGCGTGGCGACGCGGTGCCCCTGATGCGCGCCGGCGACACGGTGACCGTGCGCCGGATCTGGATGCTTCGCGGCTACCGCGGAGGCTGGCCCTCGGCACCCCCCGAGCCGGCGCGCCCCGCGCGCTGACCGGCGGCTGCGTCGCGACTGCCGATCCCGGCGCGCACCGCGCCCAGCAGCTCGACGAGCGCCTGCTGCTCTTCCCCGCTCAACATCGCCAGCGCGGCGACGTTCACCTCGTCTACCGGGCCGTCGAGACGCTCCAGCAGGGCGAGTCCCGACGGAGTGATCTGGCAGACGACCTGGCGACGATCGGGGGTGGACCGCTCTCGCCGCACGTGGCCGGACGCTTCGAGCTTGTCCAGCAGG
Source organism: Gemmatimonadales bacterium (assembly GCA_038325515.1). Classification (GTDB taxonomy): domain Bacteria; phylum Gemmatimonadota; class Gemmatimonadetes; order Gemmatimonadales; family Gemmatimonadaceae; genus AG11. Next base: position 5,469 of record JBBQJC010000164.1, read on the forward strand.
CGCGTGATCCCGGCCGCCTCCTCGATCATCCGGTCGCGGATCGCCAGCGTCGGAAGCCCCTCGCTCCCCGCTCCGCGCAGGATCCGCAGCACGTTGTACTGCTGGATCGTGATGTCGTGCGTCTCGACCACCTGCGCGACCTGCCGCTGCACCACCGCCGCCGTCCGCAGGATGCCGACTACCGCCTCGTGCGCCGCCGAGTGGAATGGTCGGGTCTGCTTGAGCTCATCGCGTAGCTCGCTCGACTTGGTCGGCATGACGGCTCGGCTCTCGGTACGGGAAGACCACGCTCGATGAATAGTTTACGCCATCAGACAACGATCTGCTGGCGCCGTTGGTGTCACAATGCCGTCACACTCGCACGAAAAGTGTCAGCCGTCCGCTGACAGACCATCCGTTTAGCGGAGCTCGCCCCTGCGACGCCCGATCGGCCCACCCCGCGGGAAAGCGCTATTTTGAGCGCAAGGCACCTCGCCACCACCACCACGACACCGAGCCGATGACCGCCGTTCCCGCCGATCTCGACGCCTACCTATCGCAGCACGACGCGCGCATCCAGCGCGAGCTGTTCGACTTCCTTCGCATCCCGAGCGTCAGCGC
>JBBQJC010000165.1:0-5485 GCA_038325515.1 Gemmatimonadales bacterium
CGCGTGGAGGATGTCTCCCCCGTGCGGCGAGATCTTCACGCGGGGATCGGCCATGGCCGCGCGCAGGTTGTCGCGCCGCCCGCGGAAGAAGTTGTCGTACACGACGATCTCCGCGACGTCGGTCTTCACCAGCTCGTCCACCACGTGGCTGCCGATGAGGCCCGCTCCCCCCACCACCATGATTCGCTTGCCGCTCAGGTCCATTGCTCGATCTCTCGACTTAACGTGAATGCGTCTGTAGAAATATGGACGCGCCTCGCTGCGATGCGCTCATCGCGTGTTGTCATCGCCCGAGTCGCCGCTTCATCGCGCGTGTGACCCGATGGACGGCAACAGACCCCTTCGCGCGGAGCGCCACCCAGCTCCGCCCTGCACTGAAGGGCGCGTATCGGGTCGACTTCTCCGACCAGCTGTTCGCGGCGCTTCGTTGGACGATCTCTTCCGCTAGCCTCACGAAGAGTGATGGTGTCGAGAACCACCCTTTTCGAATGAGCGTCTCGCGATTGCGCAGCAGCGCAGGGCGCATCTGCTCGTAGCGCTCGGGCGTGAGAAGCGGCAGAATACGCTCGAGCTCGGCCAGATCGCTGAACTGAATCAACCCGTCACCGTCGAGCAGATCCGTGATACCGGGACATCCGTAATAGACGGGCACCGTTTCCAGGAGAATGCAGTCAACCAGCTTCTCCGTGAAATAGTGGTTCTGCGCAGCGTTCTCCATCGCGACGGAGAATCGATACGGTTCGATTGCCTCCACCTTTCGCGACACTGGTCGGATTCCCTTGCCATAGCAGTCCACTCCCTCTTGCCGCAGCAGCCAGCTCGAGACGTCGCGGCGAAGCCGGTATGCGCCCTCGTCGGGGTGCTCCACGCTGCCGATGAACGAAACCAGTCCGGTCTTGTCGATCTTCCGACGGATCAGATCAGCGGCGTCGGGCACGGTCCGAACTGCAATCCAGTTCGCCCCGTAGAGGAGCGAGGAGAAGGATCGCTCCTTTGAAAGCTCCTCCTGATGGGTGAAGATCAACGAGAAGCGCGACGGCAAAGTGTCGACGTTCTCATAGCAGACGCTGATCGGGCTCTCCATGAGCGCCGCGATGCGGCGTGCATGCGGATAGCGCCCGACATCATGAGCTCGGACCTTGTCATCGAAGAACAGGCCAAGGTGAAACGAGCGGCCCTTCTTGAGCGATGGGCTGAAGACGAAGTTGACGGTTTCCTTCGCCGTCTCGATGGTCAATTGCTCGAGGAAGTCGTACGCGTAGCAGTCGACATTGATCACCGACACTGGACGTCACGGCCTGGGATACGGGTTGGCCCCGCCTCGCCCACGTCGCGCTTGCTGCTCAGGTCCATTGCTCGATCTCTCTCGCTCTGGCCGGAAGGATGCCGGCCACGGTTATCTTCCCCCCATGCCCCAACACCTCGTGATCGTCGGCGGAGGCATCATCGGCCTCGCCACCGCCTACAAGCTCCAGCGCGCCATCCCCGGCGCACATCTCACCGTCCTCGAGAAAGAGGACGAGGTGGGACGGCACCAGACGGGCCACAACAGCGGCGTGCTGCACGCAGGCCTCTACTACAAGCCCGGCTCGGCCAAGGCCCGCCTCGCCGTCGCCGGCATCCGCCAGATGACCGCGTTCTGCGCCGAGCACGACGTACCGCACGAGATCTGCGGCAAGCTCGTCGTCGCCGTCGACGAGACCGAGCGCCCCCGCCTCCTCGACCTCCTGCAGCGCGGCATCGCGAACGGCCTCGAGGGACTCGCCCTCCTCTCGCGCGACGAGATGCGCGAGGTGGAGCCGCACGTCGCCGGCGTCGCCGCCGTCCGCGTCCCCGGCGAGGGGATCGTCGACTACCCTGCCGTCTGCCGCGCCCTCGTCGACGAGATCCTCCGCGCGGGCGGCGACGTCGTCACCGGTGCGACGGTCACCGCCATTCACGAGCGCGCCGACGCCCGCGTCGTCGTCACGCCGGCGCGCGAATACTCGGCCGGCTTCGTCGTCACCTGCGGCGGCCTGCACGCCGACCGGCTCGTGCGTCTCGCCGGAGACCACACCGACGTCCGCATCGTCCCCTTCCGCGGCGAATACTTCAAGTTGAGGCCCGAGAGCGAGCGGCTCGTCCGCAACCTGATCTACCCGGTGCCGGACCCTTCCTTCCCCTTCCTCGGCGTCCACTTCACCAGGATGATCCACGGTGGCGTGGAGGCCGGCCCGAACGCGGTGCTCGCCCTCGCCCGCGAAGGGTACGACCGGCGGCAGGTGAACCTCGCCGACCTGGCGAGCGCGCTCGGCTTCCCCGGGCTCTGGCGCTTCATGGCGCGCTATCCCACCGCCACCTGGAACGAGCTGCGCCGCTCCTTCAGCAAGCCTCTCTTCACGGCCTCGCTCCAGCGGCTCGTCCCCGAGCTGCGCGAGGAGGACCTGACCCGGGGCGGCGCCGGTGTCCGCGCACAGGCCATGCGCCCCGATGGCTCGCTCGTCGACGACTTCCAGTTCGTCGACGGCCCGCGCATCCTGCACGTTCTGAACGCCCCGAGCCCCGGGGCCACCGCGTCGCTGGCCATCGGCGACGAGATCGCCGCCCGCGCCCTCGCCCGACTCTCCCCCTGATTCGCTCGAGCCACGGCTACCGCGAAGTTTGCATCAGACGTCGATGCAGACCCGGGGAATGGTTATGCGGTGATGTACGCTCGGCGCCCGACGGAGCGGCACGGCTCCGGCGCTGGAGCTGCGCGGGATGCCAATCTACGGCTCAGCGTGCGTTGGGCAAGAGCGGATTCGCCGGACGCGGTCACGCCAGCCGCACCTTGAACCCCGCCTCGGCGAACTTCACCAGCGCCCGCACCCGCTCCCGCTCCCGCTTCGCGAATAGCGGATCCGCCACCGGCGCCTCCTCCAGCCGCACCACCCCCCGCTCGTCCATCCGCCCCGCAACCTCCGCGATCACCTCGACCGGCACGATCGCCGGATTCTCGCCGCAGTGCACCACATACGATACCCCGTACGTGCTCCGCAGCGCCGACGTCGCCCGCTCCACCTCCGCCCCGACGAACACATAGCGCGGAAAGAGCATCCCGAACCCGGCCCCGCGCGTCCGCGCCACACGCGGGAGCAGCACGGCGAACCCCTGCTTCGCGAGGTTCGCCCCGGCCCAGGCTTCCGCGTGCGGCTTGGTGTACAGGAGCATCCATCGAAGCGATGGATCGTGGGTCTGGCTGGACATCGAAACCGCCGGGTGGGCCGCAGAACGGTGCTCGGGTCGCGTCGACAGCGGACGCGGTCCGTTCAAGTGGGTGGTGCCAGTGCGCGGGACGAAGCAGTCGCATCGTGCACCCGATCAGCGTCGCTCGACGCCTGGCGCCTCGGGCGGCGCGGTGGGAGAACCCTGCCTACAGGCTCACATACTTTCACGATTCTGAGGCGAATTCGCAACTTACCGTCAGGCGGCCCGGTTACAAGATCCCGTGACAGGATGGTGACGGTCCGTCCGACCAAATAATGCGGCGCGGGCACGCCGTACGCAGTCGTTTCCGCGCGTCGCGGCGGCCCGAATGAGAATGTTCTCACTTTCCCGGAGAGATCTCCCCCTCCGGCGGCCATCCTCGCTATTGATGGATCGCCAGGTCGCGTGTATTGTAGCTTCCTGCGAGCCCCTTCCCTGACGCCCCCACGGGAAGACGCGCCTGCAGCACTCGACACCAGCGGTACGACCGACGTTCCGCTTCTACCCGTCCGATGGAGTCCCCATGTTCACCCGCCGCCTCCCGCGCCCGAGCGCTCCCCTCACGCTATGGCTGCCGGCACTGCTGCTGACCGCCTCAATGGCCGGCGCGCAGGTGGCCCCTGCGAAGCCGACTGCCCAGGACAGCCTCGCCGCGAAGGACACCGCGACCGCCGTCCTCATCGTCCAGAACCTGGACAGCATGGTGAATCGTGCCGTCGCGCTCGGCCTCCCGTCCACGTCGTCGCTCACCGCGGCCGCGCTGCGCGGGCAGCCGGGCAGCAGCTCCGGCACCTCCAGCGCCTATGGCGCCGAGTGGGGCGACGTCTTCGGCGGCGTCGGCTACCAGGCACGCACGCGCTTCACCAACCAGAACGACGGCTCGGTGTCCGCCGGCTTCGGCCTCGGAAACCCGACGCAGTACCTCGGCCTCGAGGTCGCGTTCAGCTCCGCCTCCACCTTCCGGCAGGGCTTCGGCAAGAACGGCTCGATGAGCCTCAAGCTCCACCGCATCCTGCCGCACTACTACGGCATCGCGGTCGGCTTCGAGAACGTCGCCAACTGGGGCGGCACGGACGGCGGTGCCAGCGTCTATGGCGTGGTCTCCAACAACTTCCAGTTCCGCGACGACACACACGGCTTCCTCGGCAGCCTGGCCTGGAACCTCGGCGTGGGAAACAACCGGTTCCTGAGCGAGCAGGCGCTGTTCGAGAACAAGAAGGGCTACAACGTCTTCGGAAGCGGCGGCCTCCGCCTCAACCAGCAGATGGCCGTCGTCCTCGACTGGACGGGACAGGATCTGGCCACGGCCATCTCCTTCGTGCCGTTCAAGTACTCGCCCCTCGTCATGTCCGCCGGTTTCGCCGACGTCACTCGCCGCGCCGGCGACGGCCCCCGCTTCATCATCAGTGCCGGTGTCGGCATGAAGGCCCGCGACCTGTTCGGCTTCGGGAAGAACGACTCCAAGTGATCCCGCGCCCTTCGTCGTCCGATACTCCAGGCAGACCAAACCACTAGAGGTACGCGCCACCATGAAGACGAAACATCTCCTCGGCCTCACCGCCCTCGCGCTCCTCGCGATCGGCACGCGCGCCGACGCGCAGCGGGGGATCCGGGTCCAGCTCACGCGGGCCGTCAGCAACAACCAGTCGGACAACACCGGCCCCAATACGGGCGGCAGCGGCACGGTGGCCGGCGGTAACTTCGCCCCCACCAACCCGAACGCGGGCGGCACCGGCAACAACACCGGTCGCGCCCAGGGCACCGGCGCCCAAGGCGGGGCCGGCGGCCAGGCCGAGATTCCGGGTGGCTCGGTCTCCGCGAGCGCCGCCAACACGACGGGCGCCAACCCCACCGGTACCGGCAACGCACCGGCCGGCTCGGCCGCCGCCGCCGTCTCCGTCGGCGCCTCGATCGGCAACGCCGCGGTCGCGGTGGCCACCGGAACGGTCACCGTCACCACCTCCACGGGCGCCAACGTCACCGTCACCATGTCCCCGGCGGCTGGCTCCGCGATCGCCGCGGCGATCACCCCGGCCGCGACGCCGGGAGCCGCCGCAACCGCACAGGCCCAGGTGACCGCGATGCTCACCGGCTTCGGGGTCAGCCCCGCCACCGCCGCCACCGTCGCTTCGGCGCTCGGCAATCTCGCCCAGGCGCAGGCCCAGGCCGTTCAGGCTGCTCCCGCCGCCGGTCAGCTCGCGACGCCGGCGCAGGTCGCCTCCGCCGCGAGCGTCCCGATCCTCGCCGCTGGCGCCGCGAC
>JBBQJC010000166.1:0-5405 GCA_038325515.1 Gemmatimonadales bacterium
GGATCCTGCTCAAGGGGAACGGCATCGAGTACCTCTGGCACGACACGCTGGTGCTCGCCCTGTTCGGGGCCGTGCTCGTGACGCTCGGGGTGCGGCGGTTCAGGAAAACTATCGAGTGACGAGCCGTCATCCGGCAGGCGCGCCGCCTGCGGATGGTGTGGCGTTCCGGCGTGCACGAGCCGCGGCACGTCGCCGCAGTTCCGCCATTCTCCCGGCACCCCAGGCGCGCGGCTGACGCCATGTCGAACGGGCGGGTGCTCGTTCGTCGTGTATGTGAAACGCCGAGCCAACCGGCTCCAGAGAGTCCGGGACTGGCCCGGAGGCGATCAACCGAACACAAACGGAGACACGACGATGCGGTTCATGGTGCTGGTGAAGGCAAGCGCCGAGTCGGAGGCGGGCGTGATGCCCGACGAGGCGATGCTCGTGGAGATGGGGACGTTCAACGAGGAACTGGTGAAGGCGGGAGTCATGCTCGCCGGCGACGGGCTGCACGCCAGCTCGAAGGGGGCGCGGATCCGCTTCCCCGCCTCCGGCGGCAAACCGGTGGTGACGGACGGGCCGTTCAGCGAGACGAAGGAGCTGATCGCCGGCTACTGGATCGTGCAGATGAAGTCGAAGGAGGGGGCGATCGAGTGGTTCTCGCGCGCTCCCTTCCGCGACAGCGAGATCGAGGTGCGACAGCTGTTCGACGCGGCCGACTTCGAGCCGTCCATCAAGACGGAGGCGGGACGCGCGGTGATGGATGGGGAGGCGGCGTTCCGGCGCACGTCGGGCACGTGAGCGGGAGCTGAACGGGCAGTCGGGCCCGGCGCACGACTTCTGCCTTGCGCGTGACGGGGCATGGCGTCCTAATTGGCCGTCGTGCCCCACTCCGCGAACCCTCCGCACTCCTCCGCGTCCGCCGTCCTGCAGGCAGTCTGGCGCATCGAGGCCCCGAAGCTCATCGCCGGCCTCACGCGGCTGGTGCGCGACGTGGGCCTGGCCGAGGACCTCGCACAGGACGCGATGCTGGCGGCGCTCGAGACGTGGCCACGGGCCGGCGTCCCCGACAACCCTGGTGCGTGGCTCATGACCACGGCCCGACGCCGCGCGCTCGACCTGCTGCGTCGCGACAGGATGCTCGAGCGCAAGCACGATCAGCTCGGTCGCGAGCTGGACGCGAGCGTCGAGTCGCCTGACGCACGCCTCGACACGGCGCTCGACGACGAGGTCGGCGACGATGTGCTGCGACTGCTGTTCATCGCCTGCCACCCTGTACTCTCCACCAGCGCCCGCGTCGCGCTCACCCTGCGGCTGCTCGGCGGGCTCGGCACCGAGGAGATCGCTCGAGCCTTCCTCATCCCCGAGGCGACCGTCGCGCAGCGAATCGTGCGGGCCAAGAAGACGCTGGCCGAGGCGCGCGTGCCCTTCGAGATGCCGCGCGGCAGCGCCTTCGAGGAGCGCCTCGCCTCGGTGCTCCAGGTGATCTATCTCGTCTTCAACGAGGGCTACTCCGCGACGGCGGGCGAGGACTGGATGCGCCCGACGCTCTGCGAGGAGGCACTGCGGCTCGGTCGCATCCTCGCCGGGCTGGCTCCTCGCGAGGGTGAGGTGCACGGCCTCGTGGCGCTGATGGAGATCCAGGCGTCGCGCACGCCGGCTCGGCTCGGCCCTGCCGGCGAGCCCGTGCTGCTGCTCGAGCAGAACCGCGCGCGGTGGGACCACCTGCTCATCGGCCGTGGGCTTGCCGCGCTCGCCCGCGCCGAGTCGCTCGGGTCGCTCGGTCCGTACGGACTACAGGGTGCGATCGCCGCCTGCCACGCGCGCGCCGGCGCGCCGCAGCAGACCGACTGGCACAGGATCGTGCGGCTGTATGATGCGCTCGTCGCCGCCGCGCCTTCACCTGTCGTGTTGCTCAACCGCGCGGTGGCGGTGTCGATGGCGGAGGGGCCGGCCGCGGCGCTCCCCCTCGTGGATGCACTCCTCGGCGCGCGCACGATGGCGCGCTACCACCTGCTGCCGAGCGTGCGTGGCGACCTGCTGATGAAGCTCGGCCGCCTGGAGGAGGCGCGGGCCGAGCTGGAGCGGGCCGCGTCGCTCACCCGCAACGACCGCGAGCGCGCGTTGCTCCTGGGGCGCGCCGCCGCCTGCGTCGGCGCGTAGCCGGCGAGGCCGCGCCGGCAGGTCACGCGCGCGAGCGGCTCCGTAGCGCGTCGAGACTCCACGCGCCCGGGCCTTCGGCGGAGAAGTAGAGGAAGAGGAAGCAGTAGAGCATGGCGGGGGCGCCGCCGTTGACCACGGGCCAGAACCCGTTGCCCGCGTGGCCCTTGAAGTAGGCCACCGCCATCTCGCCGGCGAGGAGGAAGGCGACCGGACGGGTGAACAGCCCCACCATCATGAGCCCCCCGCCCACCAGCTCGAGAATCCCCGCCACTCCCACCAGGGAGAGCAGCGGCACGGTGCCGCCTCCCGGCATCGCGGCGGGCCAGGCGAGCAGCTTCATCGAGCCAACCGTGAGGAAGTGCGCCGACGCGACGATGCGGAGGATGGCGAGCAGTTGCGGGCTCCACGAGCGCCACAACAGGGTGGGGCTCGTGGTCCTTTCCTCGATGATCATGTCTCTTCTCCTCTGTTGGTTGGCCGTGAAGCTATCCACCGGATCGGTCTCGGCGCGACTCGTCTTGCTCCGCGGCGGCCGGTGAATCATGTTCGCGAGCCCACCTCACTCGTCACGCTCCCGCATCCGACTCCGATGCTTCCGTTGCTCTCGCTCGCCTTCTCCTGGCCCTCCGGGCTGGCCACCGCGCTCGGCGCCCTGCTCGCCGTTCAGCCGGCGAAGACAGTCCCTCCCGCTCATCCCGCTTCCGTGGATCCGCGGCTCTACGCCGCCCTCGGCTGGCGCAACGTCGGCCCCTTCCGTGCCGGCCGCGTCGCCGCCGTGTCCGGTGCGGTCGGCCAGCCAGGGGTGTACTACGCCGGCCTCCCCGCCGGTGGCGTGTGGAAGACCACGAGCGCGGGGGAGACCTGGTTTCCCGTCTTCGACGCCATCAAGGACGTCGCCTCCGTCGGCGCCGTCGAGGTGGCACCCTCCGACCCGAACGTCGTGTACGCGGGCACCGGTGACCTGATCACCGGCGGTGGCATCAACGAGGGGAACGGCGTCTACAAGTCTGTGGACGCGGGGCGGAGCTGGCGGCACGTCGGGCTCGACGCGACGAAGCAGATCCCCTCCATCCTCGTGGATCCGCGCGATCCGGCGCTCGTCCTCGTCGCCGCGCAGGGGGACGTCCACAAGAAGTCCGACGTGCGCGGCGTCTACCGCAGCACCGACGGGGGGACGACCTGGACGAAGACGCTCTACGTGGACGACCAGACGGGGATCCAGAAGCTCGCCGCGGCCTACGACGCGCCGAAGACGATCTTCGCTACCACGGTGCGGCACTACGTCGCGGCAACGGGAGCGCCCGCGCGTGCGGCGGGCGACACGGGGCGCACGGGCACGGCGCTGTTCAAGTCCACCGACCAGGGGATCACCTGGCACGAGATCACCGGCGGTGGCCTGCCGCGGCTCGCCGGCCGCACCTCGGTGGCCGTCGCGATGAACACCAATGCGCAGCGCGTCTTCCTCATCGGCAACTTCGGCCTCTACCGCTCGGACGACGGAGGCGCGACCTGGAGGCAGATGGCGGCGAGCGACGACCGCATCCGCAACGGCCAGGGGGGCTACAACTGCGGCGTCTACGTGGATCCGCGCACTCCCGACGTCGTCTACACGATCAGCACGTCGAGCTACAAGTCCACCGACGGCGGCAACACGTTCACCGGCTTCAAGGGGGCGCCCGGGGGCGACGATCCGCAGCAGATGTGGATCGATCCGACCAACGGCCAGCGCATCTTCCTCGGCCTCGACCAGGGCGCCACGGTCTCCCTCGACGGCGGAGGGAGCTGGAGCTCGTGGTACAACCAGTCGACGGAGCAGGTCTACCACATCTCGGCCGACAACTCCTTCCCGTACTTCATCTACGCGACGCAGCAGGACGCCGGCGCGATCCGCACGCGCGTGCGCGGCAACCTCGGCGCCGTCACGCCGCTCGACTGGAACCCGGTGAACGGGTGGGAGTGGGGGACCGTCGTCGCCGATCCGCTGAACCCGAACCTCGTCTACGCCAGCGGCTCGGGGATCCTCAAGATCTTCTATCCCAGCGAGCAGTGGATCAACGTCAGCCCCGCGGTGGACCCCGCCGCCAAGGCGCGCACGACGTCCTCGCAGCCGCTCGTCTGGGCGCCGTGGGACCAGCACGAGCTTCTCGCCGGGTTCCAGTATCTCGAGTCGACCACCGACGGCGGTGCGCACTGGAAGCGGCTGAGCCCCGACCTCGCGATGCGCGCGGGCGCCGACACGACGCTGCCGGGTGCGCGTGGCGCCATCGAGTCCATCGGCGCCTCGAGCGCGGCGCCGGGCACGATCTGGGTGAGCACGAGCAACGGGATGATCCAGCTCACGCGCGACCACGGGAAGCGCTGGACCGACGTCTCGATCCCCGGCCTGGCGAACCCGGCGCGCGCCTTCGTCAGCAAGGTCGAGGCGTCGCCCCTGGACCCGGCCACCGCCTACGTCGCCCTGGACTATCACGTGCTTGGCGACTACGCGCCGTACTTCTATCGCACGCACGACTTCGGAAAGACGTGGACGAGGATCGTCGGCGGGCTGCCCACTGATCAGCCGAGCGGGAGCTTCGCGCGCGTCATCCGCGCCGACCCGAAGGTGCGCGGGCTCCTCTTCGCCGGCACGGAGAGCTCGCTCTACATCTCGTTCGACGACGGCGGGCAGTGGCAGCCGCTGATGCAGAACCTGCCGAACACCTCGTACCGCGACATCGCCATCAAGGGCAACGATCTCGTGGTCGGGACGTACGGCCGGGGCATCTGGGTGCTGGACGACTACACGATGCTGCGCCAGCTCGTGCCGGCGGTGACCGCCGAGCCAGCGCATCTCTTCCAGCCGGGCGACGCGGTGCGCGTCCGCCGCAACGTGAACGCCGACACTCCCTTCCCGCCGGAGGTGCCGCACGCGCTCAATCCGCGCGACGGCGCGATCATCGACTACTGGCTCGCGAGCAAGCCGGCAGGCGACGTGACGCTCGACGTGCTCGACGCGAGCGGCGCCGTCGTGCGGCACCTGTCGAGCGCGCCGGCGAAGCCCGTCGCCGAGGCGGCGCACCCACCGCATCCGTCCTTCTGGCTTGCGCCGCCCGCCGCGCTGCCCGCCGAGGCGGGCGGGAATCGCACGAACTGGGACCTGCGCTACGATGCGCCTCCCGCCTTCACGCACAGCTTCGAGATCAACGCCAATCCCGGGCAGACGCCCCCCTCGCCCGAGGGGGCGCTCGCGCTGCCGGGACTGTACACGCTTCGGCTGACCG
>JBBQJC010000167.1:0-5387 GCA_038325515.1 Gemmatimonadales bacterium
AATCGCCCGTTCGTCCCGCCATGAAGTTGCCAGCGACACGCGCCGAGCGCACGAACTACCTGGAGACGTCGCGCTACGAGGACGTCGTGGCCTTCCTCGATTCGCTCGAGGCCCTCGACGCGCCGCTCTCCTTCGGCTCCATCGGGCAGACCAGCGAGCGGCGTGAGATCCCCTACATCATCGCCTCGCGCCCGCTGGTGCAGACCCCGCAGGAGGCCCGCGCGAGCGGCAAGCCGATCGTCTACGTGCAGGCGAACATCCACGCCGGCGAGGTGGAGGGAAAGGAGGCGCTGCTCGCCCTGCTGCGCGACCTCACCTTCGCGCGCGGCCCCAACGCGCTCGACTCGATCGTCCTCATCGCCGTGCCGATCTACAACGCCGACGGCAACGAGAGGTTCGGGCCGCAGGACCGGCAGCGCACGGAGCAGAACGGGCCGGTGATGGTGGGCCAGCGCCCGAACGCGCAGGGGCTGGATCTCAACCGGGACTACGTCAAGGCGGAAGCGCCGGAGACCCGCTCGTCGCTGGCGATCTTCGCCGAGTGGGAGCCGGACGTCTTCGTCGACCTGCACACGACGGACGGGAGCTTCCACGGCTACGCCCTCACCTACTCGCCCTCGCTCGCGCCTGGTGCACCGCTGGCCGGCTACACGCGCGGCCTGCTCGCCGAGCTGCGGTCCCGCGTCCGCGCCCGCGACCACTACGAGACCTTCGACTACGGCAACTTCGAGGATCCGGGCGGGCGCGAGGTGAGCACCGACACCACGCACGGCGGCTGGTACACCTACGACGCACGCCCGCGATTCGGCACGAACTACATGGGGCTGCGCGGCAAGATCGGCATCCTCAGCGAGGCCTTCTCGCACGACCCGTTCGAGCGGCGCGTGAAGTCCACGTACGCCTTCGTCAACCAGCTCCTCTCGCTCGTCGCCGAGCGGCGCGCGGAGCTCGTCGCGAGGACGCGCGGCCGCGCCGCCAGCCGCCCCGCCACCTCGGTGTCGCTTCGCTCGGCGCTTCCCGCGACGGCCCCCGCGCAGCCGGTCAGATACGAGATTCTCGCGCGCACCGGCGACTCGTCGCGCACGCAGCCCGGCGTGCCGAAGGGAGTGCGCCGCACCGGCGAGATCCGCACGCGGTCGATGCCCGTCTTCGACCGGTTCGAGTCGGTGCTCGCCACCCCCCTGCCCGCGCTCTACGTCTTCAGCGTCGCCGACACGGCGCTGCGTGGCCGGCTCCAGCGGCACGGCATCACCGTCGACGTGGGCCTGGAGGTGAAGGGGCGGATGGAGGAGTTCATGGTGGACTCCATCGTCCGCTCGCCGCGCCCCTTCCAGGGCCATGCCGAAGTCCGGCTCGCCGGCCGCTGGCACGAGTCGGCGGTGCGATCGATGAAGAACGTGTACGTCGTGAGCACCGCACAGCCGCTGGGGGCGCTCGCCGCATTCCTCCTGGAGCCGCAGTCGGAGGACGGTTTCGTCACGTGGAATGCACTGGACGGCGCGCTCGCCACAGGGCAGCCTTATCCAGTGCGGCGTCTCCCGCAGCCCCGCTGATTAGATTTCCGCCCTTCCACGGCATCCGCCGGCCGACGTCTCGAGGATTCATGCTCCGCAACGCCCTGCTCTACCTTTCCAATCAGCCTCGCATCTTCAAGTTCGTCCGCAACAACCGGCTGGCGAAGCAGTTTGCCGGCCGGTTCGTCGCGGGGGAGACGGTCACCGAGGCCCTCGCCGCGGTGCGCGAGCTCAATGCCAAGGGGATCACCGCGTCGCTCGACCTGCTGGGCGAGAGCGTGTACACCGAACGAGAGGCCCGCGCCGCGCGCGATGCCTATCTCCAGCTGCTCGACCGGATCCACGAGGCGAAGGTCGACGCGAACGTCTCCGTGAAGCTCACGGCGATGGGGCTGGACATCGACCAGGAGCTCTGCGTCGCCATCATGCAGGACGTCCTCACGCGGGCGCAGCAGTACGACACCTTCGTGCGCCTCGACATGGAAGCGAGCGCGTACACCGACGTCACGCTCAAGCTGTTCGAGGAGCGGCTGTACCCGGCCTACCAGGCGAACGTCGGGGTGGTGCTGCAGAGCTATCTGTACCGCACCTTCGCCGATGTGGAGCACATGAACACGCTCCGCGCTCGCGTCCGCATCTGCAAGGGGGCGTACAAGGAGCCCGCCGCCGTCGCGTATCCCGAGAAGAAGGACGTGGACGCGAACTACGTGAAGTGCATGCGGGAGCTGATGCTCAAGGGCAACTATCCGGGCATCGCCACACACGACCCGGCGATCATCGACGAGGCGAAGCGCTTCGCGAAGGCGCAGGGGATCGCCCCCGGCCGCTTCGAGTTCCAGATGCTCAACGGCATCCGCCGCGACCTGCAGGAATCACTGGTGAAGGAGGGGTACCGCGTGCGCTGCTACGTGCCATTCGGCACGCAGTGGTATCCGTACCTCATGCGCCGGCTCGCCGAGCGACCCGCCAACGTGGCGTTCATCGCGGGCGGCGTGCTGAGAGAGGCGCTGCACGGCGGCAGGTAGGGAGGCGGTCGTGTCCCACGGGCAGCATCTTCCCGCCGACCACTCCCGCGGCGACGCCAACACGATCGGCGGCTACGCCGCGGTCCACGGCCGCCCGGCTGCCTTCGAGGGGCCGGACGGCGTCTCGTACAGCGTGGAGATCCTCGCGACGCCCACCGGCGACGCGCAGGCCCCGTGGGGCGCCTACCTGCTCTTCGTGCAGTGGAGCCGCGTCGGCGCGAGTTCGCCCAGCGGACATCTGGAGTCGGAGCTGCTGGCGGAGGCGGACTCCGAGGACGACGCGCGCGCCATCGTCGGGGCGCTCTCGTTGCATCAGGTGCGGGCGGTGCTCCATGCGCTCGTCGGGCAGCAGCGAAAGGAGAACGGCGCGCCGGCGCGCCGCTGGTGGGACGCGATGCGCGAGGACGACGGCACATCCAGAGGCGAGGAATGACCGAGCCGTTGACGGCAGGACAGGGGCTCGTGCTCAGCGGCACCGGCGGCATCTGGCGTGTGGAGCGGCACGACGGCTCCGTGGTGGAGGCCTCGCTGCGCGGCCGCGTGAAGAAGTCCAACTCCGGCAAGCGCGCCGACGGATCGCTGCGCCGCGACACGGTGTCCTCGGCAGCCGCCACCCTGAAGCTCGCCGTGGGCGACCGCGTGCTGCTGGAGAGCGACGACGCCGGCGAGAGCTGGGCCATCGGTGAGATCCTGCCTCGGCGCACGCGCCTGGCGCGACGCGCGCCCGGCGGCGGACAGGGCGAACGCGTGGTGGCCGCCAACGTCGACCAGGTGGTGGTGGTGTTCGCCGCCGCCAACCCGGAGCCGCATCCGCGCATGCTCGACCGCTTCCTGGTCATCGCCGAGGCGAACGACCTGCAGGCGCGCATCGTCATCAACAAGGTGGAGCTGGTCGGCGGCATCGACGCGGCGCGCGAGCGCTGGGGGATGTACGAGCGCATCGGCTATCCCGTGCACTACACGAGCGTGAAGGAGCGAATCGGCCTCGAGGCGCTGCACGACGCCCTCGCCGGCGTGGTAAGCGTCCTCACCGGCCCGTCGGGCGTCGGCAAGTCGTCGCTGCTCAACGCGATGTTCCACGGGCTCGACCTGCGCGTCGGGGAGATCAGCGAGTCGGTGAACAAGGGGCGCCACACCACGGTCGGTGCGTATCTGCACCCGTTGCCCGGCGCCGACGGCTATGTGGCCGATACCCCCGGGCTGCGCGAGGTGGGGATGTGGGCGCTCTCGCCCACCGAACTCGATCAGTGCTTCCCGGAGCTGCGTCCCTTCCTCGACGGCTGTCGCTTCGCCGACTGCCGGCACAGCGTGGAGCCCGACTGTGCCGTGCGCGACGCCGTGACGAGCGGTGAGGTGAGCCGCGAGCGCTACGTGAGCTTCATGAAGCTGCGAGACGAGCTAGAAGGAAATCCGCCGGCGTGGTGACGCTCGAGTTCGAGGTGAGAAGTTCGAGGTGAGAGGTGGGATGTGATGTGACCTGAGCCCTGGGTCATGAGGCACTCTGCGGTCGCAACTCACTTCCAACTTCTCACTTCCAACCTTCCCGCGTGTATGCGAGCATTCCGCGCCTCGATCATTGTTCTCCTCGTCGCCGCGCGTGGCGCTGCCGCGCAGGCGCCCTCGCTGGCGCACGCCCGACAGCTCTTCGACGCGCGAAGCTATGACGCGGCCCGCGTCGAGCTGCTCGCCCTCGCGCAGGCGGCGCCGTTCGATGCGGCGCCGCATCTCTATCTGGGCCGCATCGCGCAAACACAGGGTGACGCCGGCGAGGCGCTGCGCCAGCTCGAGCGGTGCGTCGCCCTGAACGAGCGCAACGCCTCCTGCCACTTCTTCATCGGCGAGGTGCTGGGGACGTCGGCGGCTCGCGCCAGCAAGCTCCGGCTCCCCTTCCTCGCCAGGCGGACGAAGCGGGAGTTCGATCGCGCCGTCGAGCTGGACCCGGACTACCTCGATGCGCGCATGGGGCTCATCCAGTACTACCTGCGCGCCCCGGGATTCCTCGGCGGCAGCGTGGACAAAGCGCGGGTGCAGGCGACCGAGATCACGCGTCGCAGCGCGCTACGCGGGGCCCTCGCGTCGGGCGCCGTGGCCGAGCACCAACAGGACCTTGGTGCCGCCGAGGCACTCTTCCTCGCGGCGATCGCGGCGCAGCCGGATAGCGGAGTGGGTTATCGCGTGCTTGCCGCGCTGTACACGAGGAGCAGACGCTACGCCGAGGCCTCGGCGACGCTCGGCAAGCTGGAGGAGCGGACGAGGAGCCGCGAGCAGTAAGGCGTGAGACGCGTAGCTCGTGCTGACCTTGCTCGTATCCGGCGTGCTCATCACGGCGTGTTGGAATCGGCGTCGAGCGCGGTATCGGTCAAAATATCGTCCTGCCCGTCCTTCGTCGCGTTCTTCGCCTTCGCCCGGCGAACGCCCACAGCTCGGCGGCTGCATTAGGCACTTATCGTTAAACGGCAGTAGCCTATTGCATTTCTTCAGTGTCTCGCTGATATGCCAGAAACACAAAATGGACGCCGACTTTGACTCGAACGACCTCGACCGCTTGGAAACCGATGCGAGCTTCACGGCTGGCTTCGGTCCTGAGATAGTTCGCGGCTTTCGGAAGGCTATGCAGGCAATACGTGCTGCGCAGGACGAGCGCGACCTGTACGCCTCACGCGGGCTCCGGTTTGAACAATTGAAAGGAAAGCGTTCGCATCAGCAGCCCCGGCGGCCACCTCAAACTCCTCCACCTGTGGCCGGGTCAAACTCCCCCACCTCCCGGTGGCGGGACGGGGTGAGGTTATCGGCCGGCCGCGTGCTTGGCAACACGCGCGGCCGCTTCCTTCAGTCGCCAGCTCTTGCC
>JBBQJC010000168.1:0-5243 GCA_038325515.1 Gemmatimonadales bacterium
CCAACGGTGAGGACGGCCGGGACGGGGCCGACGACAACCGGTCATGGAACCACGGCGTCGAAGGCCCCACCGACAGCGCGGAGATCAACGAGGCCCGCGCCCGCGACCAGCGCAACCTGCTCGCGACACTGCTGCTGAGCCAGGGCGTCCCGATGCTGCTGCACGGCGACGAGCTGGGTCGCACCCAGCGCGGCAACAACAACGCGTACGCGCAGGACAACGACATCACCTGGGTGAACTGGGAGCTGACGGCCGAGCAGCGCGAGCTCGTGGAGTTCACGACGCGGCTGCTCACGCTGCGGCAGGAGCACCCGGTGCTGCGCCGCCGCCACTTCTTCCGCGGCGCGGCCGCGCCCGGGGCGGCGCACAAGGACGTGACCTGGATCCGTCCCGACGGCAGCGAGATGACCGACGCGGAGTGGGGGGACGTGGAGATGCGCGCCATCGGGATGCTGATCGACGGCGGGGCGACGGACGAGGTGGACGAGCGCGGCCACGCGGTGCAGGACGACACCCTGCTGCTCGTCCTCAACGGCGGAGAGGCCGACGTGCGCTTCACCCTGCCCGCGCTCGACGAGAACATGATCTGGGTGAGCATGGTGGACACGGCGGGTGAGGCGGCGCTGCCTACCGAGGGCGCGATCACTGTGCGGGCCCACGCACTCGTGGCGCTGCGCCACGGCACCGAACGGCGCAGCCGTACCGAGGCCAAGCGCGTGCCGAGCACGCCGGTGGAGAGGCACACCCCATGAGCCGACTCGATACTTCGGCGCGCGCAGCCCTGATGGAGGGACGCCACGCCGACCCGCACAAGCTGCTCGGCGCGCACGCCGCCACTGTGAATGGCGCGGCGGGGGTGGAGGTGAACGTCCATCAGCCCGACGCGGCCGACGTCGTGCTCCTGCGCCACGGGGTCGGCGCGGCGATGAAGTCGCTCGGCGACGGCTTCTTCACGGTCTTCCTTTCCGGCGCCACGCTGCCGCTGCAGTACGGGCTGCGCTTCATCGCCGACGATGGGCACACCTGGGAGCGGGGCGATCCGTACAGGTTCGAGCCCACCGTCGGGGAGATGGATCTCTATCTCTTCCGCGAGGGGACGCACCGCCGGCTCTGGACGATGCTCGGCGCGCACCTGCGCACGGTGGACGGCGACGAGGGCACAGCCTTCGTCGTCTGGGCACCGAACGCCGAGCGGGTGAGCGTGGTGGGCGACTGGTGCAACTGGGACGGCCGCCAGTTCCCGATGCGGCGCCTCGGCGACAGCGGGCTGTGGGAGCTGTTCATCCCGGGCGTGGGGGCGAACGCGCTGTACAAGTACGAGCTCCGCACGCGCGAGGGGGAGCTCCGGCTGAAGACCGATCCGCTCGCGCTCAAGATGCAGCAGGCGCCGGACACGGCGTCGATCGTCGTGGCGGAGGACCGTTACCGGTGGCGCGACGAGCCGTGGATGACGGCGCGCGCGCAGACGTCGCTCGTCAACAAGCCGGTGCTCATCTACGAGGTGCACCTCGGCTCGTGGGCGCGGGTACCGGAGGAGGGAGACCGCCCGCTCTCGTATCGCGAGATCGCGCCGCGCCTGGCCGCGCACGTCACCCGGCTCGGCTTCACGCACGTGGAGCTGCTCCCGGTGGCCGAGCATCCGTTCTACGGCTCGTGGGGCTACCAGATCACGGGCTACTTCGCGCCCACGTCGCGGTACGGCGAGCCGGACGATCTCCGCTTCCTCATCGATACGCTGCACCAGGCGGGGATCGGCGTCCTGCTCGACTGGGTGCCGGCGCACTTCCCCAAGGACGACCATGCGCTGCGCCGCTTCGACGGCACGGCGCTCTACGAGCACGAAGATCCGCGGCTCGGCGAGCATCCCGACTGGGGGACGCTCATCTTCAACTACGGCCGCAAGGAGGTGCGCAACTTCCTCGTGGCCAACGCGCTCTACTGGCTGCACGAGTTCCACGTGGACGGGCTGCGCGTGGACGCCGTCGCGTCGATGCTGTATCTCGACTACAGCCGCAACGCCGGCGAGTGGGTGCCCAACCGCTACGGCGGACGCGAGAATCTCGAGGCGATCGACTTCCTCCGCGCGATGAACGACGTGGTGTGCGAGAACGCGCCGGGCTGCGTGACGATCGCCGAGGACTCCACGGCGTGGCCCGGGGTGACGCGGCCGATCAGGGAAGGGGGGCTGGGCTTCACCTTCAAGTGGAACATGGGGTGGATGCACGACACGCTCGGCTACTTCGAGCGCGATCCCCTCTACCGCAGGTTCCACCAGGACGAGCTCACCTTCGCCATGGTGTACGAGCACAGCGAGCACTTCATCATGCCGCTGTCGCACGACGAGATGGTGCACCTCAAGGGGTCGCTGTACGAGAAGATGCCGGGCGACCGCTGGCAGAAGCTCGCCAACCTGCGCGCCCTCCTCACGTATCAGGTGACGCGGCCCGGCAAGACGCTGCTCTTCATGGGAACCGAGCTGGCCACGCCGAAGGAATGGGACCATGACCAGTCGCTCCCCTGGCACCTCCTGCACGAGCCCGATCGCGCGGCGTTCATGGAATACGTCGCGCGGCTGGGACACGTCTACCGCGCCCTTCCCGCGCTGTGGGAGTGCGATGGCGAGCCGCGCGGCTTCGAGTGGATCGACGTCGCCGACCGCGAGCAGTCGGTGCTGTCGTACCTGCGCCGCGATGGGGGGCAGCACGTCGTCGTCGTGCTGAACCTGACCCCGACGCCGCACGCGCGGTACAGGATCGGCGTGCCCGAGCGGGGCGAGTACCGGGTGGTGCTCTCGAGCGACGACGCGGCGTGGGGGGGCAGCGGCTTCGGGAGCAGCGCGAGCGTCGTCGCCGACGACATCCCGTCGCACGGGCGCCGCTATTCCATCGAGCTGGCGCTGCCCCCGCTCTCCGCCCTCGTCCTCGTGCCGGCGCATCAGGCGCCGGCCGCTCTCGCCACGTAGCCCGGCCACCGATGCACGAGCACCACGCGCCAGACGAACCGCACGCGTCACACCAACCGCACGCCGCCGCCGACCGGCCGGCCCTTCGCCGCCTCGCTGCCAGCATGGGAATCCTCCCGCAGTACGTCGACCAGACGGGGGGACACGTGCGCCACACCAGCGACGAGACGCGCGAGCGGCTCCTCGCGGCGATGGGGCTCGACGCCAGCAGCGAGGAGCGCGCGACGGAAGCGCTCCGCGCGCTGCGCCGCGCCGAGCGGCGGCAGTGGATCCCGCCGGTGCGGGTGGTGCGGCAGCGGAGCCGCCTGCTGTCGACGGTGACCGCGCGCGTCCCGTCGATGCGGAGCGAGCGCGTGCGCTGGACGCTCACCCTGCTCACCGAGGAGGGGACGACCACCCACTGGAGCGGCGATGTGCACGGCGGCCGCTCGCGACGTATAGTGCTGCAGCTGCCCGTCGTGCCGCCGCTGGGCTACCACACCCTCACGGTGACCTTCGAGGGGGCCGACAAGCGGCGCACCGGCACGCAGCGCCTCATCGTCGTCCCCTCGCGCTGCGTCGCGCCCGAGACGCGCCTCGCCGGCCGCCGCGGCTACGGCCTCACCACGAACCTCTATACCGTGCGCAGCGCGCGCAACTGGGGCGCGGGCGACATCGGCGACGTCGCCGCGATGGCCGAGTGGCTCGGGCACCGCGGCGGCGCCTTCGTGGGGATGAACCCGCTGCACGCGCTGCGCAACGCGGGCTACGACGTGAGCCCCTACAGCCCGATCACGCGCATCTTCCGCAACCCCATCTACATCGCGGTCGAATCCATCCCCGAGCTGCTGCACGACGAGGCGGCGCGCGCGCTGATCGCCGCCGAGGAGTTCCAGCACGAGCTCGCCGCGCTGCGCGCGGCGGCGATGGTGGACTACGGTCGCGTCATGGCGCTGCGGGCCCCGGTCCTCGAGTCGCTGCACGCGACATTCGTGGAGCGCGAGCTGCGGCACGACACGCGGCGTGCGCAGGCCTACGCCGCCTTCCGCGAGCGCGAGGATCCGCACGTCACGCAGTTCGCCACCTACATGGCCATCGCCGAGGTGGAGGGGCCCGACGCGCGGCTCTGGTCGGAGGCGCTCCGCGACGCCAACGGTGAGGCGGTAGGGGACATGCGCGAGACGCTCGCGAACCGCGTCGACTACCACCGCTGGCTGCAGTTCGAGCTCGACCGCCAGCTCGGCCGCGCCGCGCTCGACGCCAGCAGCTTCGGCCTCTCGCTCGGCATGTACCAGGACCTCGCCGTCGGCTCCGCCGCGTCGGGGAGCGACGTCTGGGCGCATCCCGAGCTCTTCCTGCAGGGCGCGACGGTCGGCGCCCCGCCGGACATGTACTCCGAAGAAGGGCAGAACTGGGGGCTGCCCGCCATCAATCCGCAGGCGCTCCGCGCCACTGGTTACGAATACTGGACTCGCCTGCTGCGATCGGGCTTCCGCCATACGGGCGCGCTGCGGATCGACCACGCGCTCGGCCTCTTCCGCACCTTCTGGGTGCCGCTCGGCGAGTCGGCGCGGACCGGCGCGTTCGTGCGCGCCTTCAGCGAGGAGCTGTTCGGCATCCTCGCGCTGGAGAGCGTGCGCCACAACGCGCTCGTCGTGGGCGAGGACCTCGGCACCGTCCCCCCCGAGGTGCCCGGCGTGCTGCAGCGCTGGGGGGTGCTCAGCTCCAAGGTGCTCGTCTTCGAGCGCGACTTCCACTCGGGACGCTTCCGCGCCGCGGCCGAGTATCCGCGGCTCGCGCTGGCGACCGTTAACACGCACGACCTGCCCCCGCTCATCGGCTGGTTCGAGGAGCGGGACATCAACATCCGCGCGGAGGTCGGCGACCTGGCCGACCCGCGCCAGGCCGCGGCCCAGCGGTCCGCCCGCGGCGGCGACCGCGGGGCACTGCTCGACTCGCTCATCGAGGCGGGGCTGCTGCCGCACGGCGCGCGCGAGGAGATCACCCCGGAAGCCCTGATCCGCGCGGTGCACGCCTTCGTGCGGCAGACCCCGTCGTCGCTCGTCGGCCTCTCGCTCGACGACCTCGCCTTCGAGGTGATGCCCGTCAACATTCCGGGCGTCTGGCAGGACCGCTACGCGAGCTGGCAGCGCCGCATGCACGCAGGGCTGGAGGAGCTCCTCGCCGACCAGCGCACGGTGCTGGCGCTGGGCGACGCGACGCGAGGCTCGTAGACGATGACCCGGGCGGCTCCGACCCCGGTCACCGCGACCTACCGCCTGCAGCTCAACGCCGCGTTCAC
>JBBQJC010000169.1:0-5236 GCA_038325515.1 Gemmatimonadales bacterium
ATCGTGCAGCACGTCCAGGTTCTCGCGGCTGAAGAAGGGACCGATGTGCGGTGGGATCAGGGGTTCGATTTCGCAGATCACGACCCGTTCGACGCCCGGGTACATCAGGAACGTCCCCGCCGTGATGCCCGCTCCGAATCCCACGACGAGCACGGAACGCGGATGCGGGTGCACGAGCGCCGCGTAGTGGGCGAGCATTCGCTGGAGCCGCATGTCCTGCGGATCGGTGGACGCTTCGATCTTGCCCGCCACATGAAACGTGCGTACGCCGTCCGCGCTCTCCGAGACCGCGACCGACGCGTTGCTGCCTTCACCGACGTATAGCATCCGCGACGGCGCGGCTTGCGCGAAGGCGAAGCGGCCGAAGGCGACGAGCTCGGGCGGAACGGGCGGCACTCCCAACGCGAGAAGGAAAGCCAGCGCCATCGCGGCGCCGAGCCATGTGAGTCTGACGGCGGTTCTCCGGCCCTGATCCTTCTCGTTCGTGGCTCCATGCGGCGCCCCAGCCGGTGCGTCTGATGCACCGAGCAGCAGCATGGCCGCCAGCAAGGAGACGCCGATGAGAACACGCTCGACCTGCCGCGTGCCGATGGCGGGAATGAGCACGAGGCTGAAGATCACGGCGCCCGCGATCGCCCCAAGCGTATTTGCCGCGTACACCTCTCCCACTACCCTTCCCTGATCCCGGCCGCTCGACGACGCCGCGAACAGTGCGAGCGGAAAGCTTGCCCCCCATAGCATTGTCGCCGGCAACACGGCATACGCGCTGCGGGCGAAATCGCGCGCGAAGCGCACCAGAGGCATGGTGTCAACCGACGGATCGGCCGGCCAGTGGGGCAACGCACTCGTGAGCGCGTGCGCTGTCCATGCGATCGCCGTGACGAGCAGCAGTTGGCAGATCCCGAACGCGATACGCGGTCTCACCCGCACACGCGCGATGAGCGCGCCTGCGCTGCCGCCAATGCCAAGGCCAAGCAGAACGACGGCGAGGATGATCGAGAAGGTGTAGACGGTGGGTCCGAGCATGAGCGAAAGCAGGCGCGTCCATACTACTTCGGCGCCCAGCGCGGCGAGCCCCGAAAGGCCGATCGCGACATGGATGACTCGCGAGGCCGAGCGCGGCGACGCCGCCTTCGCCGGTGGGGCGGACACGACCTGGCGGTACGGTGCTCGTGCCGCGACCCTCCACGCGATGAATGCGACGACGACGTTGATCACCATTGCTGCGCCGGTCGCTACCGCGACGTCGTGAACCGGTAACAGGTAAAACCCCGCCGCGATGCACCCCAGCACGCCGCCAGCGATGTTGCCGCCGTAGAAGAGTCCCAGCCACGAGACCCCGCGTGGCGTCGCATCGACCCAGCGGGCAACTGCTGGAAGGGTGGCGCCCATGAGCACCGTAGGCGGGAACAGCAGCGCCGCGCTGAATGCACCTCGCAGGAGGATGCTGGGGAAGCCCGGTGCGTCGATCGCGGCGTAGAGCCCTGCCGTCAGCGGCACACCGCACAGCACCGCCGCCGCGAGCGCTCCGGTGCCGAGTTCGAGTGCGGCGTAGACGCGTAGTGGATGCCTGCCCTCGGAGATGACTCGCGGCAGCACGAGGCTCCCCACGCACATCCCACCCATGAAGGTGCCGAGCACGACGGCGAGGGACATCGCGGTGGACCCGATCACGAGCTCCACGAGTCGGAACCAGACGATCTCGTAGATCAGTGCCGCGGCGCCGCTGCCGACGAACAGCAGCAGCACCAGCGGAAGAAGGCGCATCGATGCGGTGCGGGTCGCCGTCCCCTCGCTCAACATGCGCCAGCACCGGACGTGCGTGCTCCCTCATTGGTAGCCATCGCTGTTCTCCTCGGGCCTTCGGGGTTGTCGGCACGTACACGACCGGGATGCAATGAAGCGCCCGCTTTCTGTGCCTGGCATCTGCAGTACGCTTCACCTACGACGATGTCGGAGAGTACGCGGGAACCACGCGGACGGCTCTCGCCCTGGATGCGCGCGAGCAGGCCGTGTACGACCGCGAGACCGACGCAGGACTCATCTGTCATGGCGATCGCGGCTCGCAGTACCTGTCCATGCGGTACACCGAGCGACTTGCTGCGGCAGGCATCGAGGCCTCGGTCGGGAGCCGCGGCGATGCCTACGACAATGCGCTCGCCGAGTCGGTGATCGGGCTGTTGACGACCGAGGTCATTCGCCATGCGGGCCCATGGCGCAGCCTCGACGACGTCGAATACGCGACGCTGGAATGGGTCGCCTGGTTCGACACCTGCCGCCTGCTGGAACCGCTGGGTTATCGACCCCCAGCGGAGTATGAGATGCAGTTCGAGCAACGCACGGCAGCCCCGATGCTGCTGGAGTACGCAACAACCTGAGTCTCCGGACAACCCGGGGCGGTTCACTAGTGCTCTTGGCGGGACGTCGACAAGTATGGGCGACGCAACGCCATCCTCGTGTCACGTACCTCTGCTCCCTCGGGTTCGGACGATCCCGCCTCACGGAAAGACGACACGGACCGGACGTGACCGCCGACGCATTTCGGCCTCATACGCGGCGACGCCGAAGTGTGGCGCCCCCCAGCACTCGAGGTCCTGAGTCGTCGTGATGGCACAGGCCGTGGCACCGCCAACGCTGAGACTGTCATACTTTGCGTCACTCAGGATCCAGCCGGGAACGGCGACCATCGAGTCCCGCTCCATTCGGCCGAGCTGGCCAACGTTGTTTCCTCCCCAGCAGGCAACATGGCGACTGACGGTAAGCGCGCACGCCAGGTGAATCGCGGCACTCACCGCTATGGCACGTTCGTCACCAGGCAGCGGCACGATGTGATGTTCCGTCCCGCGCGACGGAGCAGTGCCGAGCTGGCCGGCCGAGTTGTCTCCCCAGCAATGGACCGCGCTATCGGAGCTTAGGGCGCACACACTGCCAGTGCCCACGCTCACGGCGCGATAGCGATCGCTCGGCACACCAACCGGTGCGGAAGGGATGAGTACCGGCTCGTCACCGGAACGACATCCATGCTCCCCTCCCCATTGACCCCAGCAGAGGATCCCGCCGCTGATGGTGAGTCCGCAGCTCGCCCCGGACGCTCCTACCGAGACGGCGGCGAATGGCGCGCCGGCCACCACGCGGACGGGACGATGGTGAGAGACCGTATCGCCGACGCCCAACATCCCGTCCTCATTGCTGCCCCAGCAATAGATCTGTGCGCTGCGGGTGAAGGCGCAGGCGCGGTAGTCCCCAGCGGAAACAGCGACTGCCTGCTCCGGCAGTGGGACGCGGACGGGGGACCGATGTGCGTCGGTCCCTCCATCGCCCAGCTCTCCGAAGTCGTTCATCCCCCAGCACCACACCGTGCCGTCGTGCACGACGACACAGGCAAATGGCGTCGCGCCGAGCGACAGCGAGATGATCGAGTCCGGCGCCAGGCGCGCCGGCAGCGCAATCCGGCGTGGCGACGCCGAGGGCCGCCCGCCTGGTCCCCAGACGGTCCGGTCCCGAGGCTCCCATGCGTCGGGCCGCTCGTCGCCCCAGCAGAAGAGCCCTGCGCCGGTGCGCTTGACCGGATCCGTGCCGAGCACGGCGCAGGCGATGCCGACGCCGCGGGAGACGCTCACGAGGCGGACGGGGCGCTGCGCGACGGCATTCCCCGGGTGCCCTGCCTGGATCGCGAGCAGCAGCCCTACACAAAGGCGGCGCAGTCCGAGCCCGCAACCCCGCTTTGGCACGGGATGGTCCGTGCGGCTGTCCCCGCTTATGCGCATCCGGGCGGCACCTCGGCGACGTACACGAGCATGCCTTCCTCATAGAGACGGATGCGCCCGTTGGATCCGGTCTTCAGCTTCTGCGAGGAGAACGCGCCGAGGTGCAGCGTGACAGTATCATCGTGCACGAACCGGTACAGCACGCGTGGAGTGGTGAGCGCGCGAAGCGACACGGACTTTGTCTGGGCGCCTTGTATGGTCAGTGCTTCGACCTGCGGGAGCGCCTGGAGAAGACTGTCGTCCGCCGTCAACTGCACCATCACGCTGTCGCCGGCATGGCCGCTGACGGTAGCCGTCGCAAGGACGGGACGACTCGCCATGGAATCCGGGTCGGCCACCGCCTTCGCCAGCGCGGTATACGATTCGATGATGACGCATTCGACGCACGCCGATGTCGGCTGTGACCACGACGATACCGTGTGAGAAGCCCGTGGCGCGATCAGCGCGTCTCGCATCCGGCCGTGAGCAGCAGCATGAGGACGATCCGGGCGTCCATCGGCGTTCTGATTCGCGACTTCATGCGCTCACCGTCTCTGTCAGGGAGGAAGGATCGAGCTTGTAACGCGTCCCGGTTCACGTGGCCGGCCCTCGACCTCGTGCGGTAAGAGGCTCCTCGTGACGCGACACTGCATCGTTCGCGGGAGGAGTCCGGCGGGAACCGGCGTCCACTCGACGTCCGACACGTGGAGGAGCGCCGCAGAAGAGAGCCAACACAATACGGCACGGGGCGTCGTCGCTCCTCGCTGCATGTTCACGCATTATGGCGGCATGGATGCTCGACCTCATGGCCTCCTCGCGCGCGTCTGCGTTGCGGAACCACGCTACCGCGATGTCGCGGGCGACGCAACAGTCGGGCTCTCGCCACCTGCGTGAATACTCATTCTTGGGAGAACGCAGGAAGCGCACGTCGCCTCGCGCTCGCGCTTCGCTCGCCGGTCGACGACATCACTACCAGCGGACCTGTTCGTGCATTTCCTCGCTCCACTGTGTCGGTGAACGCACCTCGCGATTACACGCCCCGAGACTCACGAGCTGACTCGAGCTGTTTGAGCCGCCCCGGGATTCCAGGAGGCTCCATCCTGTGAGAGATTGGAGCCATGACCACATCGAGCCAGCAGCGCTTCAGCCCTGAGATCCGTGAACGGGCGATCCGGCTGGTCCGCGAGCAGCCCCCGCAGCACGCGTCGCAGTGGGGCGCGATCACCGCCATCGCCCCGAAGCTGGGGTGCACGTCGGAAGCTCGGCGGCGGTGGGTCCGCGAGGCAGAGCGCGAGCCGGGGGAGCGGGCGGGCCCGACCCGGGCGGAGGAGGATCGTCTCAAGGCCCTTGAGCGCGAAGTGAAGGCGCTCCGCCGCACGAACGAGATCCTCCGGAAGGCGAGCGCGTTTTTCGCGGCGGCGGAGCTCGACCGCCCCATGCGCTGCTGTACGCCTTCATCGACGCAGAGCGCGAAGTCTACGGCGTCGAGC
>JBBQJC010000170.1:0-4957 GCA_038325515.1 Gemmatimonadales bacterium
ACTGGGCGGCCATCCTGTTCACCTTCTCGCTCGGCACCTCGGGCGGCGATCTCATCTCGGAGCGGTTCGGGCTCGGCTACGGCGTGGCCCTCGGGTTGTTCGCCGCGGGGATCGCGATCGTGTACGCACTCTACCGGCTGCACGTCATGAATGGCGTGCTTGCCTTCTGGCTCGCGTACATCCTCACGCGGCCGCTGGGCGCGTCGGCGGGGGATCTGATCACGCAGGCACCAAGCGACGGGGGGTTCGGGTGGGGCCGGCTGCCCGTGACCGCCGTCATTCTCGTCGTCATCGTCGGGCTCGTCGTGTATCTCACGGCGCAGGAGCGGAAGGCGCTTTCGGGACGCGGCCCGGCCGCGTAGCCGGCGGAGGCTGCGAGAGGCGCCGCCGGCGCTCGGCCCAGCATGCGTGGTGGCTGCCGACAGGGGCAGGACCATCGGGCTGGCGCTTGGCGGCGAGGGGCGGCGTTCGTGATCGGCCTGCCGTCCGTCGTGATGGGCGGGCTGGCCGGCGCGTCGGTCACATCGTGCACCGCGGTGGTGCGGAAGCCTGGAAGTTTCCTGCAGTACCCGGGACGAGACTCGAACTCGTATAGCACTCGCGTGCTGGGGGATTTTGAGTCCCCTGTGTCTACCGATTCCACCACCCGGGCCGATCCGACGTGCTCATGCGCGCGCGCGACATGCCATCGGCAAGTAGCACCACTTGCGCCAATGATTCCTAGACGACGACGCGGTCCTTCGCCAGAACCAGGTTGATGTGCTTAGTCTTGTCCTGCGTCGTGGCCTCGGGTGCATCGCTCCCCTCGAACTCGGCGAGCAGGCGCTCGATGAGCTGGTCAATCGGCAGCAGTGACTGACCGGGCGCCCAGCTCCCCTCGTCGATGATGTGGCCGTGCGTGAACCGTTCGCGGTAGTGCTCGTGGATCTGCGACAGAGAGAATCCAATCCGAAGGAGCGCGTAGGGCCAGTACTCCGTCACGAGGATATCGGCCTTTTCAAGCACCTTTCGGCCGTGCTCGAACAGAAACCCGTCGGCCCCCTGCATGTCGCTCTTGATGGCGAGCGGGGTGGCCAGATCGACATCGGCGAAGAGCTCGTCACAGCGCACCGCGGGGACGGCGACGGTGTCGCGCAGACTTTCCCCGTACAGCTCCTGGACGACTTCCCCTTGTCCGCCCGTCGAACGCATACGGTGATCGCCGAAGTTGCGCTCCGAGAGCTCAAACTCGACGGTTCCCTCGTGGTCGGAGATGGCTACGTTGAAGGCCGTGCAATTGTCGGCGCAATTTCTCAGGAGATTCAGCTTCAGCAGTCCGAAATTATGCGGAATAGCTTCGACGGCGAAGCTGCGCCCTTTGACCATCCGGCTGATCGGCACCGTCGTCAGGCCGATGTTGGCGCCGAAATCGATGTAACTCCCCTGGCTCGCCTTCCCGAAGAACGCCGCGAAGACGGCGATGATGTCACTCGACCACTTGCGCGCCTGCACCGCGCGCCAGAAGACGCCCCGGTCGTGGATCGAACCCTCATACCGGTAGCCGTCGATCGTCGCGACAACGCGCTCGACCTCGAGTGAATGAGCTGCACCGGCCAGCACGTTCACGCGCAGGTTCGCGGGAAGCGCACGTACAAAATCCGTCAGCGCGTCGCCCGCGGATACATCGAACGTGTTCTCGATCTGCCGCTGCCGCTCGAGATACTTGTCATATTCCGACTTCGCTGACACCGTACTCATGCCTGACCTTCCTCGAGTGCGAACAATAGTGGAGTGTGCTGCGCGAAACGTGTGGGTACTCTCGTGAGGCGCGGGACAGGGCGATAACGATGACGATATCTCGCCAGCCCATTTCACCTCGGTGCGGCAAACCGCGTTCGCCGAAACCAAAGGATCCGGTCAGCTACCCTCGCCGCTACCTGAACCTAGAGGTCGAGGCACGGAAAGGACAGCTCGGTCGCCGTACTCTACCCGAGGCCGGGCCCAAGGCCGACCAGTCTCGTGCCGAGAGATCCCATATTATAGCGTGCCACGCCATCGGTCGCGACTGTATGCCGCGCGGCGCGTCTTCAGGCACGCGCCGCGGTTTCGAGCTCCGGCACTGGCAAGTGCCCCGTGGAAGAGCCGACGTCGTTCACCAGCCCGACGCAGGCGCTCGCCG
The DNA here is from genome assembly GCA_038325515.1 of Gemmatimonadales bacterium. Taxonomy (GTDB): domain Bacteria; phylum Gemmatimonadota; class Gemmatimonadetes; order Gemmatimonadales; family Gemmatimonadaceae; genus AG11. Next base: position 2,159 of record JBBQJC010000170.1, read on the forward strand.
CCAGCAGGCAGAGGCCGCCCAGCATCACCACGTACAGCGGGGCATTCGGATTGTCCCGCCCGAAGAGGAACCGAGTCAGCGGACCGAAGCCGAGCGACGCGACGATCTCCGGGATCACGATGAAGAAGTTGAATACCCCCATGTAGACCCCCATCCGCTCGGGCGGCAGCGCCGTGGACAGGATGGCGTAGGGCATGGAAAGGATTGACGCCCATGCAATGCCCACCCCCACCATGGAGAGGAGCAGCAGGTATCTGTCGTGGATCACGTACACGGACAGCAGCCCGACCGCGCCACAGGCGAGGGCCGCGGCGTGCACGGTCTTGCGGCTCGTGCGTTCGGCGATCCGCGGCAGGGCGAGCGCGACGATGAAGCAGGTGATGGAATAGAAGGCGAAGGCGAAGCCCCCCCACTCCATCCCCCGGGCATAGAGGTCGGAGCGGGGATCGGTCGCCCCGAAGACGTGGCGCGCCGTCGCCGGGACGAAGAAGAGCCACATGCAGAAGAGGCCGAGCCAGGTGAAGAGCTGCACCACGGCGAGCTGGCGCATCGTGGCGGGCATGTCACGGATGCACGCCGCGATCTCGCTCACCAGGGCGCCCACGCCGCGACGCTCCTTCCTGGCGCGCTCGAAGGCTGCCATGTCCTCCGGGGGAAACTCGCTCGTGGTGGCCACGGTCCAGAGCACGCAGAGCAGGAACACCACGGCGCCCGCCTGGAAGGAATACTTTACAGTGAGCGGGATCCCGCTCCCCGTGTTGCCGTGCACGCCCATCCAGCGAAGGAAGAGCGGCAGCGCGTTGGCGAGGCTGGCGCCGATGCCGATGAACAGCGACTGGATGACGAAGCCGGTCGTCCGCTGCGAGATGTCGAGCTTGTCGGCGACGAAGGCGCGGAAGGGCTCCATCGAGATGTTGATCGACGCGTCGAGGATCCAGAGCAGGGTCGCCGCCATCCACAGACTGCTCGACGTCGGCATGAAGAAGAGGGCGATCGACGCGAGCACCGCACCGGTGAGGAAGTATGGCCTCCGGCGTCCGAGGCGGCCCCACGTCCGGTCGCTGAGCGCGCCGATCACCGGCTGCACCAGCAGCCCGGTGACTGGCGCGGCGAGCCAGAGCAGCGGCACCTGGTCGGGACGCGCGCCGAGCCGCTCGTAGACGGCTGACATGTTGGCGAGCTGCAATCCCCAGCCGAACTGGATGCCGAGAAAGCCGAAGCTCATGTTGAACAAGCCGGTGGGGCTGAGGCGCGGCTTCTGACTCATGGCATCGTCGGATTAGGGTGAAAAGGCCGGTGAGATCCGCCCGGCAACTTGTGTCGCGTGACAATCGCTCGACAGGGCCGAGAAAGTGCTTGCCGGCCGTCCGGGCCAGGCGTACGCTTGTCCCATCCCGCTCCCCTTTGCGCATGCCGAGACCGACTCGCTCCGCCCTGCTCACCGCCCTCGCGGCGACCCTGTGCGCAATGCCGGCGCAAGGACAGTCGTCGCCCCCCGCCTGGACGCATGGCGCCACCTGTTACGAGATCTTCATCAGGTCGTTCGCCGACGGCGACGGCGACGGCATCGGCGACCTGAAGGGTCTCACGGCGAAGCTCGACTACATCAACGACGGCAATCCGCACAGCACCCGCTCGCTCGGCGCGAAGTGCATCTGGCTGATGCCCGTGGCCGAGTCGCCGAGCTATCACGGCTACGACGTCTCCGACTACTACAGGGTGGAGCCGGACTACGGCACGAATGCGGACTTCCTCCGCTTCATGGCGGCCGCGCACCGCCGCGGGATCCGGGTGCTCGTGGACATGGTGCTCAACCATTCGTCCGACCGGCATCCCCACTTCCTCGCGGCGCTGCGCGACACGACGTCGCCGTACCGCGCCTGGTACCGCTGGTCGCCGACGAAGCCGTCCGAGCTCAATCCCTGGGGAGCGAGCAACTGGCACAAGTCGCCGGTGCGAAACGAGTGGTACTACGGCTTCTTCTCCGACCACATGCCGGACCTGAACTACACGACGCCCGCCGTGCGCGCCGAGGCGAAGCGCATCGCGCGCTTCTGGCTGAAGGAGATGCACGCCGACGGCTTCCGGCTGGACGCCGTTCCCTATCTCGTAGAGGAGACGGGCCACATCGTGCACTCGCCGGGGACGCATGCGGTGCTGCGCGAGTACGGCGCGTACGTCAGGGCAGTGAGCCCGAGCGCATACACCGTGGGCGAGGTCTCCGACAGCACGGCGGCGATGCTCTCGTACTACCCCGACCAGCTGGACGCGAACTTCGCCTTCGAGGTTGCCGACAGCATCATCGCCGGCGTGCGACGTGGCTCGGGGCGCGGCATTCTCCCCCCCGTGCTGCGCCTGCAGACGGCGGTTCCCCCCGGCCGCCTGGCCCCCTTCCTCAGCAATCACGACCAGCCGCGCATCCGCACCGACTTCGGCGGTGACGTGGGGAAGTCGCGCGTTGCGGCCTTCCTGCTGCTCACGCTGCCCGGCATGCCGTTCGTCTACTACGGCGAGGAGATCGGGATGACGGGGGCGAAGCCCGACGAGCGGCTGCGCACTCCGATGCAGTGGCGCGCCGTCGCCGGCGGAGGGTTCACCAGCGGCCGCGCGTGGGAAGCGCTGCAGCCGGACTCGCTCACGGTGACGGTCGAGGCGCAGGAGCGCGACAGCTCGTCGCTGCTCGCGTGGTACCGGCGCCTGATCCACCTGCGGGCCGCGGACCGCGCGCTGGGGAGCGGCCGGCTCGTGCCGCTGACGGCGAGCAGCGACGCGGTCGCGGCGTACCTGCGGCGCCACGCA
>JBBQJC010000171.1:0-4869 GCA_038325515.1 Gemmatimonadales bacterium
GGGCTGCCGGGGCTGCCGGGGTCAGGTTCGTTGAACGAGGCAGGGATGAACACGCCGGAACCCGGTTCGTTGTCGCCGGAACCCGGTTCGTTGTCGCCGGAACCGGGTTCGTTGAACCGTTCATCGAACCCGTTGAACCAGGCGGCCGACGCGTCGCCCCTTCGCACCCTCGACCCCGTGGCCGAGGCGGAGATGATCGCCCGCATCGACGCCGCGAAGCGCGCCGGCAACACGCTCGGCGGCGTCTGCGAGGTGGTCGTCGAGGGGCTGCCGGTGGGGCTCGGGTCGCACGTCTCCTGGGACCGCAAGCTCGATGGCCGACTCGCTGCGGCGATGATGTCGATCCCCGCGGTGAAAGGGGTGGAGATCGGGATGGGGTTCGCCGCGGCGCGCGCCATGGGCTCCGACGTGCACGACGAGATCGCCGCCGCTCCGGGCCGCACGCGCGCCGGCAACGTCCGCCGCGCGACGAATCGCGCCGGCGGGCTGGAAGGGGGGATGACCACCGGCGAGCCCCTCGTCGTCCGTGTCGCGATGAAGCCGATCAGCACCCTCATGCGGCCGCTCGGCACCGTCGACGTCGCCACCGGCGACGCGGCGACCGCGGTTGCCGAGCGGAGCGACGTGACCGCCGTGCCCGCGATGGGCGTCATCGCCGAATCGATGGCGGCGCTCGTCATGGCCAGCGCCATGCTGGAGAAGTTCGGTGGTGACTCGCTCGGCGAAGTCCAACGGAACCTCGATGCCTACCTTTCGCACCTCGCGGCCCGGCTCGGCGGCTGATCCCTCGCTCCCCCATCTGATCCTCGTCGGACTTCCCGGCGCGGGAAAGACGAGCGTGGGCTCCATGCTGGCGCGCGAGCTCGGCAGGACCTTTCTCGACTTCGATGCCGAGCTCACGCGGCGCGAGGGGATGACCGTGCCCGAGATCTTCGCCATGCTCGGCGAACCCGCCTTTCGCGAGCTCGAGCTGGCGCTCACGCGGGAGGTCGCCGAGCTGGGGAACATGGTGCTGGCCCCTGGCGGCGGATGGGTGATGCAGCCCGCGAACGTGGCGCTGCTGCGGCCCCCGGGAAAGCTCATCTACCTGAAGTCCCGCCCCGTGACGGCGATCCACCGGATGGGCGCACGGATCTCGACCCGTCCTCTGCTCGCCGGAGGCGATCCGCGCGGCGAGCTCGAGCGTCTCTACGCGGCGCGCCGCGCCACGTACGAGACGGCGGATCTTGTCGTGAGTGTCGAAGGTATTGACAGGAAAGAAGTTACGCGTGAGATCCTCGCGCGTCTCGTGGCGTCGGGCGATGTGCTGCCGAGCGCGGGGACCCCGCCCGGTTGACGCGCCCACTACCTTAGAGCGATGACGCGATCGTCACGCCGGCAATGGCCGGGTGTCGCTCGCATGGCAACGGTGCCGCATTCCCGGCTGGCCAGGCCAGCTTCCGGGGGCGGCACGAAGAGGAGAGATGACCTTTCGCGTTCTAGGACCGCACGAGCGTGGCCGCTTCGCCCCCGAGGCGTGGGGCCACCTGCTCGCCCTAACCGGCGCCGGAGCGCTCGACCCCGCGGAGCTCGAGCATGTGATCGAGCGGGCGATGATCCAGTTCGACGGGCGCATCGCCCTGGACGACCTGCGCTCCATGATGGAGGGCGCGGGCTTCGACGATCCCGGCTCCGCGTCGGATACCCAGACCGTACACTAGAAGACAATGGCAGCCAAGAAGACAACCAAGCGCGCGACGGCCAAGCGGACGGCCGCCAAGAGCGCTGCGAAAAAGACCGTGGCGAAAGCCGCCACGAAGACGGCTGGCCGCGCGAAGCGCGCCGCCGTCGTGGAAGAGGAGTATCCCGACGAGCCGGCGGGGACCACCTCGCTCGTCATCGTCGAGTCTCCCGCCAAGGCCAAGACGATCGGCAAGTATCTGGGGCGCGCCTACCGCGTGAAGGCCACGGTGGGGCACATCATGGACCTGCCCGAGAAGAAGCTCGGCATCGACATCGACAACGGCTTCGAGCCTGAGCTGGTGCCGATTCCCGGCAAGGAGAAGACGATCGCCGACTTGAAGCTGGCGGCGAAGAACTCCAAGGAAGTGTTCATCGCCACCGATCCCGATCGCGAGGGCGAGGCCATCGCGTGGCACGTGGCGGAGCAGATCCGTCCCAAGCGTGGGGCGAGCATCATTCCAGTGCGCCGAGTGCTCTTTCACGAGATCACGAAGGACGCCGTGCAGCTTGCCATCCAGCAGGCCGGCGTCATCGACGACAAGAAAGTGGAAGCACAACAAGCCAGGCGGGTTCTGGATCGTTTGGTCGGCTACAAGGCGAGCCCCGTGCTCTGGAAGACCGTCAAGAAGGGAATCTCGGCGGGCCGCGTGCAGACCGTCGCGCTGCGGCTGATCGTGGAGCGCGAGCGCGAGATCAAGGCGTTCAATCCCGTCGAGTACTGGACGGTGGAAGCCGCCCTCCAGAAGGACGAACAGCGCTTCACCGCCAAGCTGCACCAGATCGACGGCAAGAAGGCAGAAATCCATACCCAGGGAGAGGCAGACCGAATCCTCTCGGACCTGAAGGGGAAGAAGAGCTTCGGCGTCACCGAGGTGAAGCGCCGCGAGCGCCGGAAGAATCCCTCCGCGCCCTTCACCACGTCCACGCTGCAGCAGGAAGCCGCCAAGAAGCTGTCGTTCGGCTCCAAGCGCACGATGCGCGTGGCGCAGGACCTGTACGAGGGAATCGACATCGGCCCCGAGGGTGCCGTCGGTCTCATCACGTACATGCGTACCGACTCCACGCGCGTCGCCGAGAGCGCCGCGACCACGGCGCAGGAGTATCTCAAGACCCTGTTCGGCAAGGAGTATCTCGCCAAGGGGCTCCAGCTCTACGGCGACGGGAAGGCGAAGAACACGCAGGACGCGCACGAGAGCGTGCGTCCCACCGATCCCACGCGCCGTCCCGACGACGTGCGGAAGTATCTGAGCCCCGACCAGTTCAAGCTCTACCAGCTCGTCTGGCAGCGTTTCATGGGCTCGCAGATGGCCCCCGCGGTGTTCGACACGACCACCGTCGACTTCGACATCCCGGCCAGGGAGCAGCCGCAGATCGGGCGGCGCAGCTACCTGTTCCGCTCCACGGGCAGCATCATCAAGTTCATGGGCTTCCTCGCGCTCTATCGCGAGGCGCGCGAGGAGGGCGACTCCAAGGCGCTCGAGGACGAGCAGGCGCTGCCCGTCGTCGAGGTCGGGGAGAGCATTCCCGTGCTCTCGATCACCCCGTCGCAGCACTTCACCGAGCCCCCTCCGCGCTTCTCCGAGGCGAGCCTCGTCAAGGAGCTCGAGCGGCTCGGCATCGGCCGTCCGTCCACGTACGCCAGCATCATCAGCGTCCTGGCTGACCGCCGCTACGTGAACCTCGAGCAGCGCCGCTTCTTCCCCACCGATCTCGGCGACCAGGTGGAGCGCGTGATGGTGAAGCAGTTCCCCGGCATCTTCAACGTGGACTTCACCTCGGGGATGGAGCTCGAGCTGGACAAGGTGGAAGAGGGGGAGATGAGCTGGCGGAACGTGCTCGCCGAGTTCTGGGGCCCCTTCGACAAGTCGCTCAAGGACATCCAGCTCGGCGCGCTCATCGCCGAGGCGCATGATCTGTCCGCGCTGGCGACGGAGCGGTGTCCCGATTGCGGCGGCCACCTCGAGCCACGCGGCGGCTTCTTCGGCCCCTTCCTCGCCTGCGAGAACCACCCCAAGGCGTGCAAGTACACGCGCCCCATGAAGGGCGAGAAGGCGAAGCCCGTGATGACGAACATCCCCTGTCACCTCTGCGGCCAGCCGATGGTGATCCGCCAGGGGCGCAGCGGCGAGTTCCTCGGCTGCAGCACCTTCCCCAAGTGCCGGGGCACGCGCTCCATGCCCACTGGCGTCTTCTGCCCGAAGGACGGGGGCGAGCTCGTGGAGCGCCGCTCGAAGAAGCGCGGTACGGCGTTCTATGCCTGCTCCAACGAGACCTGCGACTTCGTCGCCTGGAACAAGCCCGTTGCCGAGGTCTGCCCGGAGTGCGCGTACGTGGGGGCGGAGATGAAGTTCACCAAGACGCGCGGCGATTTCCGGAAGTGCCTCAAATGCGGCAACGAGTGGGACGTGCCGGCGGTGCCGGAGCCGGTGGAGCCCGCGCTGGCGGGGTGATCCCCTGTCATCCCGCACGCGCGCGGCGCCCTTCCTCAAATCCCGCACGCGCGCGGCGCCCTTCCTGTCATCCCGCACGCGCGCAGCGCGTGTCGGGATCCGCTGTACGGGCGGCCTGGCCAGCCACGGTGCAAGGAGAGCAGATCCCGACACGCCCCTGGGCGTGCGGGATGACAGCAGCCACGCCCGCCCGGCGTGCGGGATGACATCAGTCGCCTGAGAGCGCCTTCCCCACCCGCTCCAGATACTCCGCCCGCATGAACGGCTTGCTGAGCAGCCGGGCCGGCGACGGTTCCGACCCGCCGATCTGCAGCCCCGAGACGTCGCCGGTGACGAACAACATCCGCTCGGCGAGCTCGGGGTGGTGCGTGCGCATCCACCCCAGCAGCGCCACGCCGTCCATCGCGCCGGGCATGCGGAGGTCGGAGATCACCAGGTCGATCCGTTCGCGCTCCAGGACGTCGCGCGCCTCCTCGCCGCTCGCCGCGAGCACCACCTCCACGCCGATGCGCGTGAGCATTCGCCGCTGCACCTCGCGGATCGTCGGCTCGTCGTCCACCACGAGCACGCGCGGCGCAATTCCTCCGGCGGCGGCCGGAGGAGGCGCCGGCGGCGGTGTGGGCGCGGGCACTGCCGCCGGCGCGACAGGCGCGTCGGGGGCGACAGGCCCGGCCGGCGCGGGCGGCCGCGGGGGGGG
>JBBQJC010000172.1:0-4855 GCA_038325515.1 Gemmatimonadales bacterium
TCGTTGAGGGGTCAGGTTCGGTGAAAAATGGGGCAACCATTTTTCAACGAACCTGACCCCTTGCTTTCCTACCGCATCGCCTCCACCCGCGCCTCGGTGGGCACGCGCTCCGGGAAGTACGCATTGTGGACGTACTGCCACACCATCCGCTGCGTGTTGAAGAAGCTGCCGTTGAGCGCGATCGCCGACCGCATCACTTCCGCGTACGCGAAGGGCAGCCCGTAGAAAAGCGGCAGGATGACCCGCTCGAGCTTGATGTACAGGTCCACGGCGTCGCGCGCCGGATCGCCCTCGGCATCGGGAGCGCCGATCGACCAGCCGGTCACCCCCTCGACGTGCCCTTCCACCCACCAGCCATCGAGCACGCTGAACGAGGGGACGCCGTTGAGCGCCGCCTTCATCCCGCTCGTGCCGCTCGCCTCGAGCGGCTTCATCGGATTGTTCAGCCAGAGGTCGACGCCGGCCACGAGCTTCGCCGCGAGCGCCATCTCGTAGTTCTCCAGGTAGACGACCTTCACGAGGTCGCCGAGCCGCTCGCGCGCGCTGAAGATCCGCCGGATCAGCTCCTTGCCCCCTCCGTCGTGCGGATGCGCCTTGCCGCCGAACACTATCTGGATCTTGCCGACGTTTCGCGCGATCGCGGTGAGCCGGTCGAGGTCCGAGAAGAGGAGGTCGGCGCGCTTGTACGGGGTTGCGCGCCGCGCGAAGCCGATGGTCATCGCGGTGGGGTCGAGCCGCTCTCCAGTGCGCGCCGCGATCTCGTCCAGCAGCGCCGCCTTGCTCTCGGCGTGCGCGTCGCGGATCTCCTGCAGCGGGATGCCGATGGCGTAGCGCAGGTAGAGGTTGTCGCGCCGCCACTCGGGGATGTTGCGGTCGAGCAGCGCCGCCACGGCGGGGCCGGTCCAGGTTGTGGCGTGCACCCCGTTGGTGATCGAGTTGATCGGATACTCGGGGAACATCCCGCGCGAGACGTCGCGGTGCCGCATCGCCACGCCGTTCACGAAGCGGGTGAGGTGTAGCGCGAGATGCGTCATGTTCAGCATCCCCTCGTACACCCCGCCCGCCCCCTCGAGCAGCGAGACGCGCTCGTCGCCGAGGACGCCGCGCACCATCTCGATGGGGAACTTGTCGTGCCCCGCCGGCACCGGCGTGTGCGTGGTGAAGATGCAGCGCTGCCGCACCTCCTCGAGGTCGGCGTCGTCGAGCTCGAAGGGCTTCCGCCCGTCGAGCTGGCGCTCGAGCAGCTCGAGGGTGAGCAGCGCCGAGTGTCCCTCGTTCAGATGATGGATCGTTTCGCCGAGCCCCAGCGCGGCGATGAGATGCGCCCCGCCCATCCCCAGCACTATCTCCTGGCAGAGCCGGTAGTGCTCGTCGCCGCCGTAGAGGGTGTCGGTGAGGGTGCGGTCCCAGTCCGAGTTCTCCGGGAGGTTGGTGTCGAGGAGATAGACCGGCACCTCGTGACCGCGCTCGCCCTTCACCCGGTACTTCCAGGCGGCGACCTGCACGGTGCGCCCCTCGATCGTCACCGAGGCGCGCGCGCCGACCAGCTCCAGCACTTCCTCCGGATTCCACTGCACCGGCGACTCGGTCTGCTGCCCCGACTCGTCGAGGTGCTGCACGAAGTAGCCATTGCGGTGGAGCAGCGTGACCGCCACGAGGGGGACGCCGAGATCGGCGGCCGAGCGCAGCGTGTCGCCGGCGAGCACGCCGAGTCCGCCACTATAGGTGGGGATCGCCTGCTCCAGGCAGATCTCCATCGAGAAGTAGGCGACTGTCGAGCGCGTCGGATCAAGGCTCATGACATCCTCAAGTGTGGACTCGCGGCAGGTGGGCGCCGGTTCGGAGGGCGGGCCGCCAGAAGCCTAGAATCGTACCGGCCAATGTGTTGCCGGGCAACGGGATGCGAAAAATCGAGGGCCGCACGCTCATTCCTCCCGGACGAGCACCGCGACCGGCAGGACGCCCAGCGCTTCGGACAGCGCAATTCGGCCCGCCCCCTCCTCGGCGCGCACCGTCGTCCCGGTGAGCAGGTCGCGCCAGCGCGCGCCGGTGGTCTCTTCCAGAAGTATCGACGCGTCGCGCCAATAGTCGCCGACGGGAGGGGCGCCTTCGTGCGGGTGAGTGAGCCGGGAGACGACGACGAGCATCCGGTGTCCGGCGCCTTGCCGCTCGAAGGCGAAGAGCTGGCCGGCGCGCGCGCCATTCGCCGCCACGGGGCGATAGTCGGACGACGCGAGCCAGGCCGCGGCATCGCGCCGCCACCGGAGCAGGACGCTGGTGACGTGCAGCTTCAGCCGGCCGTCGGCCGGAAGTTGCCGCCACTCCTCCACCGCGCCCGGCCCGCCGCGCTCCACCTCGCCCAGCAGCTCGCGGCGCAGCGCCCAGTCCACCGGGCGCCGGTTGTCGGGATCGACGAGCGCCTGGAACCAGAGCTCGTCCCCCTGATAGACGTCGGGCACGCCCGGCGCGGTCAGATGCACGACCAGCCGCGACAGCGAGCTCCAGATCCCCCAGGGCCGCAGCAGCTCGACGAACTGCTCCATCTCGCGCAGGAAGTCCGGGCTGCGCGCGCGGTCGAGCAGGCCGGCGATGAACTGCGCGACGGCGGCCTCGTACTCCGTATCGGGGTCGGTCCAGCTCGTGCGCACCTTGGCTTCGCGCACCGCCTTCTCGATGTACGCGGTGAGCCGCTCGCGCAGGGTCGCGAGCTCCCGCGCGTCCTCGCCGGGGGCACCGTCGCGCGACGGGCCGCCCTGCATGGGCCAGATGCCGACGAGCGACTGGTAGATGAAGTTGTCGGTCGTGCGCGTCGGGGCGAGACGCCCGCCAGCGAGGGTGCGCAGCGCGCGATGATGCCGGCGCCAGTGCCGCAGCCGGCGCCGCCAGCGGCCGGCGTGCTGGCTGATGGCATCGAGCCGCGCGCGGACGTCGGCGCTGCGCTTCGTGTCGTGCGTGTTCGTGGTGTTCAGTGAGCCAGGATATCGCGCGGCGCGCTCGCGCAGCCGCGCGTGCAGACGCCCGGCCGCTCCCTCCACCGGCACGCCGGGATCGCCGCCCACCTCGTTGCGCGACGCGAGCGGGGCGTACATGTAGAGCGCGGTGTCCTCCACCCCCTTCGCCGCGGCGGGGCCGGTGAGCTGCTGCCAGCGCAGCACGAAGGCGAGCCGCCGCGCGGCGAGCGCCGGCGGCGCGTCGTGCCAGCGCCCCTCTCCCACCAGCACGCGCTCGAGCGCGTCCACCGACTCGGCATCGGCCACGCCGCGCTCGCGCACGATCGCGAAGGCGCGCTCGAGCATCGCGCGGTCGTGCGGCGAGGGGTCGGGCCGCTCGGCGTCCATGTAGGTGCGGTACACGGGGAGCGCGGCGACGAGCTCCACGATCGCACCAGCGTGGTGAGCGATGCTGCGCGCCGGCCAGCCGCCTTCGCGCGCCACGAGGCCGAGCATCGGCGCGATCCGGCGCACGTCGGCGTTGAGGGCGCTGCGCAGGACACGCCGCTTCGCGTCCAGGGCGATGGCGTGGAAGCCCGCCTCCCCCGCGCGCCGGTACTGTCCTTCCAGCTCCGCGTAGCCCGCGGGGTCGACGAAGAGATCCTCGAGCGCGGTGAGGACTTCATAGCCTGTCGTGCCATCCACCGGCCAGTCGCCGGCAAGCGACTCCCCCTCGGCGAGGATCTTCTCCACGTAGACCGGGACGTGCGACGACGGCGCGCGTGCGTCGAGCGCGGCACGCAGCCGCTCCAGGTAGCGCCGCGGCTCGAGCAGCCCGTCGATGTGGTCCACGCGCAACCCGTCGACGAGCCCGTCGGCGACGAAGCGCAGCACCGTGCGGTGCGTCGCCTCGAACACCTCCGCCCGCTCCACGCGCAGCGAGATCAGCTCGTTGACGTCGAAGAAGCGGCGGTAGTTGAGGTCGCGCTGCGCCGTGCGCCAGAAGGCGAGCTCGTAGTGCTGCTTCGCCAGGAGGCGGCCCAGCCGGCGTCGCCCCTCCTCCCCCGCGCTCCACTGTGCCGCGACCGGCCGCGCCGCGGGATCGCGCTGCGCCAGCTCCGGCTCGGGGGGAAGCGTCGCCGGGTCGAGGGGGAAGCTGTGGTCGAAATAGCGCAAGCGCACGCCCTGGTCACCCGGCTCGATGGTGAGCTCGTCGCGCGCGACTACCTTCTCGAGCGTGTCGCCGAGCACCGGCACGAGCACCTTGCCGGCGAGACGCTTCGTCGTGGCGCGCCACTCGACGTCGAACCAGGAGGCGTACCGGGATGCCTGGCCGTGCGCCAGCAGGTCGTCCCAGTACGGGTTGTCCGCCCCCACCCCCATGTGGTTGGGCACGATGTCGAGCACCAATCCCATGCCATGCCCGTGCACCGTTTCCGCGAGCGCGGCGAAAGCCGCGTCGCCCCCGAGCTCGGCGTTGACGATGGTGGGATCCGTGACGTCGTAGCCGTGGGTGCTGCCGCGTCGCGCCGCGAGCACCGGCGAGCAGTAGAGGTGCGAGATGCCGAGCCGGCGCAGGTCGGGCACCAGCTCGCGCGCGTCGTGCAGGGTGAACGCGGCGTTGAGCTGCAGGCGGTAGGTCGCGGTGATCGGAATCGAAGCCGCCCGCGTCATGGCCTACGGGCCTCGCGCGGCATCACCGAGCGCCAGCACCGTGCGCGGATCGGCGAGGAGCTCCTCCAGGGGCGCGTGCATGCGCCGCTGCCAGCTCGCGTAGCGGTCCTGCCACACGCCGGGGGTGTTGACGGGCATCACCTCGAACGCGAGGTCGTCGAGCGAGAGGCCGACGAGCGACGACGGGGTCTGCCGCACGAAGGCGTGCACCGCGCGGATCAGGGCTTCCGGGGTGATCTCCTCGCGCGCGC
>JBBQJC010000173.1:0-4809 GCA_038325515.1 Gemmatimonadales bacterium
CTCCCCCCCGCCCCCCGCCCCCCGGCCCCCGCCGGCTCGGGGGCCCGGCGGGGGGGGGGGCCGGGGGGGGGCTCGGGGCCCTCCCGGCCCGGGCGGCAACGTCCCCGGCCGGGGGGGGGGGGGGGGCCTCGGGCAATGGCACGGGGCGGGGGAGCGCCAACGGGGCCGGTACCGGCGGAGGGACGCAGGCCAATTATTCCCCGCAGCCGATCGAGTTCTTCCTTCCTCCGCTGCCGCCGCCGGCGAGCGTGCGCGGCTTTCGCTTCATCGCGGAGTTCGACGTCGATTCCACGGGCCGCGTGCTGGACTTCAAGTTCACCGAGACGCGCGACGGCGACTACAATCGCCGGATCGCCAGCGTCCTTCGCTCCATGCGCTTTCGTCCGGGCACGCGTCCCGACGGCACGCCGCTGCGCATGAAGGCGCAGGTCGGCTACGAGTTCTAGCGGCGCCCCTCGCGCGAGCCGCGCTCGCGCTCTAGCGGTCCCCGTGGCGCCCCCGTACATTTTGCGAGCCTCACCACATATCGCCGCCGGCACTCGCCCGCGACGCCCCCCTCGCTTTTTCCGTACTCTGCATGAGCAGCTCGGCCGACACGACCGACGCAACGCCGCAGTCCGCCCCCGGGTCAGGGAGCACGCCCGGATTCGTGAAAGCGATGTCCCTCACCGACGCGACGATGCTCGTCGCCGGCTCGATGATCGGCTCGGGGATCTTCATCGTCGCCGCCAGCATGGCCCGTGGCCTTCCGTCGCCGATGTGGCTGATGCTCGCCTGGGTGCTCTCCAGCGTGATGACAGTGCTCGGTGCCCTCGCCTACGGCGAGCTCGCCGCGATGTATCCCAGGGCGGGGGGGCAGTACGTCTTCCTGCGCGAGTCCATGGGCTCGCTGATGGGCTTCCTCTACGGCTGGACCTTCTTCATCGTCATCCAGACGGGCACGATCGCCGCCGTCGCCGTGGCCTTCGGGAAGTTCCTCGGCGTGCTCGTGCCGGGGGTCAGCCCCGACTTCTTTCCCTGGTTTCCCCGCGCCGACGTCTGCGTCGCCGCGCTGGGCTGCACCGACCCGGCGAATGCCATCACGCTCGGGCTCAACCCGCAGCGGCTGGTGGGCCTGCTCAGCGTGGCGGTGCTCACCTGGGTGAACCTGCGCGGCGTGCGCGAAGGGAAGCTGGTTCAGACGACGCTGACCACGGTCAAGACGCTCGCCCTCGCCCTCCTCGTGATTCTCGGGCTCACCATCGGCCGCAATGCCGAGGCGATCGCGGCGAACTTCAGCAGCGGCAACTTCGTCGGGCAGTGGGACCTGAGCTACACGCTCATCGTCGCCTTCGGCGCGGCCATGGTGGGCTCGCTCTTCTCGAGCGACGCGTGGAACGGCGTGACCTTCGCCGCCGCCGAGGTGAAGAACCCCTCGCGCAACCTGCCGCTCGCGCTGCTGATGGGGACGGGGCTCGTCTGCGTCCTCTACATCCTCGCCACGCTCGCCTATCTCAGCGTGCTCCCCTTCGCCGGATCGGCCGAGGGGGCGACGGTGCTGGCGCGCGGCATCCAGCACGCCACGCAGGACCGGGTCGCGACGGCGGTCGTGTTCACGATCTTCGGCGCGAGCGCGGCGACGATCATGGCCGTCGCAATCCTCATCTCGACCTTCGGCTGCAACAACGGCCTGATCCTCTCCGGCGCGCGCGTCCTGTACGCGATGTCGACGGACGGGTTGTTCTTCCGCAAGGCGGGGACGCTCAACCGCAACCACGTTCCGGCCTTCGCGCTCATCGTGCAGTCGGTCTGGACGGCGCTGCTCTGCCTCACCGGCACGTACAATCAGCTGCTGAACTACGTCATCTTCGCGGCGCTGCTCTTCTACGCCTTCACGACGGCGGGGCTCTTCATCCTGCGCGCCAGGCGGCCCGACCTGCCGCGACCGTACAAGGCGGCCGGATACCCCGTGCTCCCCGCCCTCTACATCCTGTTGTGCTGCAGCGTGATGGTGCTGCTGCTGCTGTCCCCGACCACGCGCACCGAGTCCATCTCCGGACTGGTGCTCGTGCTGATCGGTATCCCGGTGTTCTATCTCTGGCGCGGTGTCGAGCGCCCTCTTTCCGCCGACGTCCGACGGTGACCGGCGTCCAACGCACGAAACCACCTTTCCACGCAACATGACGCAGACGCAGTCTTCCCTCCTGACGGTCGTCATCGGCGCCAGCGGCCTCGCCCTGGTCTTCGCCGTCTTTCTTGCCCGCTGGGTGCTGTCGCGGAGCCGCGGGACGCCCGAGATGCAGAAGATCTCGAACGCCATCCAGGAGGGCGCCGAAGCCTACCTCGCCCGTCAGTACAAGACGATCGGGATGCTCTCCATCGTCGTCGCGGCCCTGCTCGGCATCGGCTACGGCTTCTTCCGCAACACGACGGCGAACGATCCGGTGCAGGATCCGAAGACCTTCGCCATCTACGTCACCGCTTCCTTCCTGCTCGGCGCGCTGAGCTCGGGGGTGGCGGGCTACGTCGGGATGTGGGTTTCCATCCGCACGAACATCCGCGTGGCGGCGGCGGCCATGACGTCGCTCAACGATGCGCTGCAGACCGCGCTGCGCGGCGGCGCCGTGTCGGGGCTGTTCACCGTGGCGATGAGCCTGCTCGGCGTGGGCGGGCTGTTCGCCGCGCTGTCGGCGTTCGCGCCGCCGGGAATGGGCACCGACGAGTGGGCGAAGCACATCCCCTTCCTCATCGTGGGCTACGGCTTCGGCGCCTCGTTCGTGGCGCTGTTCGCACAGCTCGGCGGCGGCATCTACACCAAGGCGGCCGACGTGGGCGCCGACCTGGTGGGCAAGGTCGAGGCGGGGATCCCCGAGGACGACCCGCGCAATCCGGCGGTGATCGCCGACCTCGTGGGCGACAATGTCGGCGACTGCGCCGGCCGCGGCGCCGATCTGTTCGAGAGCACCGCCGCCGAGAACATCGGCGCGATGATCCTCGGCGTGCTGCTGTTCAAGTCGTTCGGCATCAATGGCATCCTCTTCCCCCTCGTCATCATGGCGCTCGGGCTGATCTGCTCGATCGTCGGCGTGATGGTGGTGAAGACGAAGGAGGACGCCGATCCGATGAAGGCGCTCAACCGGGGCTACTACGTCACGGCCGCGCTGGTCACCGTGGTGTTCTTCTTCGCCAGCAAGCTGCTGCTGCAGGTGGCCGCGGCGCCGGACGCGTGGTGGCACTACTTCTTCTGCGGTCTCATCGGCATCGCGACCTCCATCGCCTTCGTCTTCATCACGCAGTACTACACCGAGTACCGCTACCGCCCCGTGCTGAGCATCGCCGAGGCGAGCCAGACCGGTCCGGCCACGAACATCATCGCCGGCCTCGCGGTCGGCATGGAGTCGACGGTGCTGCCGGTCATCACGATCGGCATCGCGATCATCGCCAGCTATTCGCTGGGCCAGGCGAGCGGCCTCACCAACGACGCGGGCGAGGCGATCGGCGGACTGTTCGGCACGGCGGTGGCGACGATGGGAATGCTCGGCACCGCGGGCTACATCCTGGCGATGGACGTCTTCGGTCCGATCACCGACAACGCCGGCGGCATCGTCGAGATGTCGCGGCAGCCCGAGTCGGTGCGCGACAAGACGGACCGGCTGGACTCGGTCGGCAACACGACCAAGGCGTTGACGAAGGGTTACGCCATCGGTTCCGCGGCGCTCGCCGCCTTCCTGCTCTTCTCGGCCTATCTCGACGAGGTGCGCAACCTCACCGGCCAGACGCTGCACGTGGACCTGTCCAAGCCCGTCGTCTTCGTGGCCGGCCTGCTCGGCGCGATGCTGGTGTTCTGGTTCTCCTCGCTCGCCATGACGGCGGTGCGCAAGGCCGCGTCGTCGGTCATCACCGAGGTGCGCCGGCAGTTCAGGGAGCGCCCGGGGATCATGCAGGGAACGGAAGATCCGGACTACGCGGCGTGCGTGGACATCGTGACGGTCGGTGCGCTCAAGGCGATGGTGCTGCCGGGCGCACTGGTGGTGCTCTTCCCGATCGTCGTCGGCCTCCTGTTCAAGCGCTTTGGCGCGGCGGGCGAGTTCATGGGCGCCGAGTCCGTCGCGGCGCTCCTGATGGTCGCGACGATCACCGGCATCCTCATGGCGGGCTTCCTGAACAACGGCGGCGGCGCCTGGGACAACGCGAAGAAGTACATCGAGACCGGCGCGTACGGGGGCAAGCGCTCCGAGGCCCACAAGGCGGCGGTGGTCGGCGACACGGTCGGCGATCCGTTCAAGGACACGGCGGGCCCGTCGCTGCACGTGCTGATCAAGCTGCTGAGCACGATCACGCTCGTGCTCGCGCCGCTGTTCATCTAGGATGACCTGGACGGACGGCAGATGAAATCGCTCTTTGCGCGCAAGCCGATTGCCGAGCTGATCGACCAGGCGGACAACCCGAACGGGCTGCGGCGCGAGCTCGGGGCGGGGGATCTCATCATGCTGGCGATCGGGGCGGTGATCGGCGCCGGGATCTTCGGGGCGATCGGGACGGCGGCGGCGGGTCAGACCGACGCCGCCGGCCACGTGATCCGCAGCGGCGCCGGTCCCGCGCTCGTCTTCTCCTTCCTGCTGCTCGGCGGCGTCTGCGCGCTGGCCGCGCTGTGCTACGCCGAGCTGGCGTCGATGATCCCGCAGGCCGGCAGCGCGTACGCGTACACGTACGCGACGCTCGGCGAGATCGTGGCCTGGATCATCGGGTGGGATCTGATCCTGGAGTACGCCGTAGGTAACGTTGCGGTGGCGGTAGCGTGGAGCGGGTACTTCGTTTCGTTCCTGAGCG
>JBBQJC010000174.1:0-4671 GCA_038325515.1 Gemmatimonadales bacterium
GGCTACGTCTGCTCCACCCGCGACGCCAACCGGCTCGTCTACGAGCTGCTGCCGCCGCGCTTCACCGCGCGGTCGCCGGGGATGGCGCCGGTGGGACGGCTGGACCTGGACACGTCGGGGCTGCTCTTGATCACCGACGACGGGCAGCTCAACCACCGCATCACCTCGCCGCGGCGCCACCTGCCCAAGACCTACGAAGCGCGTCTCGCCAGCGACCTGCGCGGCGATGAGGCGGCGGTCTTCACCAGCGGAACGCTGCTGCTGGAGGGCGAGCCAACCGCTGTTGCGCCGGCGACGCTGGAGATCCTCTCGCCGCGCGACGTGCGCCTCACCATCACGGAGGGGCGATATCACCAGGTGCGCCGCATGTTCGCCGCGGTGGGAAACCACGTGGTCGGACTGCATCGGAGTGCGATCGGCGGGCTGGAACTCGGTGCGCTGGAGCCGGGCCAATGGCGGCTCCTCGGCCCGTCCGACCTCGAGTCGCTGTTCGGCTGATCCGGACCCCTTCTAGCGAGTCGCGGAAAGGACCTTGAAGCGCGGGCCGTCGTGCAGGTTGGCGATGTTCCCGAACCGGCGCTGGATGGCCTGCTCGTAAGGGAGCGTCCTGTTGGCGACGAGATACAGCCGTCCGCCCGGGGCGAGCACCCGCCACGCATCCTCGATGAAGCGCAGCGGCACGTCGAGGTCCGTCGCCTTGCCCACGTGAAATGGCGGATTGGTCACGACGACGTCGAAACGTTCGCCGATCACCGACGAGGCCACATCGCTCGCGAGCGCGCGGAAGTGCGCGACGCCGTTGGCGTGGGCCGATCGCGCCGCCGAGCGAACCGCCTCGACGTCGGCGTCGACCATCGTGACGGCTCCCGTTTCCGAGAGCCCCGCGGCGACGATGCCGAGCGGGCCGCAGCCGCAGCCGAGGTCGAGCACGGATTCGCCGGCGTGCACTTGCATCGTGTCGGCGAGGATCCGCGTGGCCTCATCGACGTGCTCCCACGAGAAGGTGCCAGGCCGCGAGAAGAGGCGCAGGTCGCGGCCGCCGAGCGTGACATCCAGCTCGTGGAAGGCATCGGGGCCGAGATACGGATTGAGCAGCTCCGGGTCGGTGCCCGGCGCCTCACCGCGCTTCGTGGCGACGATCAACCGATGCGTGCTGTCGCGCGCGAGCACGATCGCGCTGCCGAACAGCTTCTCCAGCGTGCGCGCGGCGGTCTTGATCCCCTCGTTGGTGGCGCCGGCGATGTAGCACCTGCCGCCCACCTTCAGGACGCGGAAGGCGTCGTGCAGCAGCTGCAACAGGGCGATGCGCTCCTGCGGGATGCGGATGGCGACGACGTCGGCGCGGAAGCCGTCGGGGAGCTCCCAGGCGCCGTGCGAGAGGTGGACCTCGCCGGCCGTCACGCCGTTCGCGTGGAGGGTGCGCCGTGCCGCCTCGGCCGACAGGACATTGCGGTCGGTGAGGACGACGCGAGCGGCCCCGCCCTTCACCGCGGCCACGGCGCCGAACAGTCCGGCGCCGCAGCTCATGTTCAGCACCACGTCGCCCGGGGACACCGCGACGCGCTCGGCCAGCAGCAGCGCGGACGGGTCGAGCCGGCCGTGCGCGAAGACGCCGGGCTTGGTGGCGAGGGGAAAGTTGGTGCCCGCCACCTTCACGGACACGCGTTGCCATTCGTGATAGGCGACGTTATGGGACCTGCTGCGCTCTGCCGGCATGGAGGAATGATAACGCGCGGAGTGGCGGGCATCGACGCGCGCCGAGCAACAGCATGAACCACGGAGGACGCGGGGGGCACGGAGGATTCGAGCCCTGTTCCTCCGCGTCCTTCGTGGTTCCAGCGCCGTCAGTTCCGCCTGATCACACGGCGTCGGAGATCGACATGAAGTTGAAGTCCTTCACCCGCAGCGACGGCATCACCTGCCCCGCCGCCGTCCGCTCGGCGCGCCCCACCTCGTCGATCTTGTCGAGCATGAACAGTGGGCTCTCGTTCCAGCGGAAGTTCTTGAGCGCCTGCGTGATCTTGCCGTTCTCGATGAGAAAGGTGCCGTCGCGCGTGAGACCGGTGAGCAGCACGGTGCGCTGGTCGAGCGAGCGGATGTAGAAGAAGTGCGTGACGAGGATGCCGCGCTTCGTGCCGGCGATCAGCTCTTCGGTGCTCTTCGTGCCGCCGGCCAGCTTGAGCCCGCCGCCGCCCCCGCCGAAGCCGCCTCCTCCGCCACCGCCACCGCCACCGCCGAAGCCCCCGCTGGTCGCCTGCTTCCCCTGCTTCTGCGCCCAGAAGCGGTCGTAGGAGAAGTTCTTCAGGATGCCGTTCTCGATGTACACGACCCGCTTCAGGGGGAAGCCGCTGCTGTCGAACGGCTGCGCGAGCAGGTCGGAATCGGCGGGATCCGAGAACAGGGTGATGCGCTCGTCGGCGATCTTCTCGCCGAGCTTCGTGCCGCCTCCTGTCTTGCTGAAGGTGCCGCGCCCCTCGTCGTTCGTGCGGGCATTGAAGGCGCCGAGCAGGAGGGGGATGAGGTCGGCGACCGCCTGCGGCTCGAGCACTACGGTGTACAGGCCTGGCTCGATCGCCTTCGGGCTGCGGCTCGCGACTGCCTTTCGTGCCGCCGCGCGCGCCAGCGCCTGCGGATCGATCGCCGTCCAGTCGCGTGCGCCGGCGCTCGCCCACCCCGAGCCCGTCGCGTCGGGGGTGCGGACCGTGGCCGAGATGTCCGGATCGCTGTTGCGATGATAGGCGAACAGCCCGCGGCTCGTTGCGACGGCGTTGGCTCCAGCGTTGGCGCGCAGGAAGCCGGCGACGAACATCGCGCCGACGCTCTTCCCGGCCTCCTCGGCAATCTGGATCGTCTGCCTGGCGGTGGCGGCGCGGCTCTCCGGGGTGAGGTCCGCCGTGGCGTCGAAGTAGCCGGCCACCGACGTGTACGTCTGCGGGCCGAGCTCCGGCATCGCCTCCGGATCCTCGGGGCTCAGCTTTGCGAGCCGCTCCGCGAGGTCCACTGTGCGCTTGAGGCTCGCGTCGTCGAGCACGTTGGTGGACGACGACGCGCGGCGCTTGCCGATGGTCGCGGTGACGGTGACCGTGGTGTTCGTCGCGCCGCCGCTCGTGGTGATCTGGTTGCCGGCGAAGCGCGTGTTGCCGCTCCAGCCGCTCGCGATGTTGACGCGCGTCTCGTCGGCGGTGGCGAACGAGAGGACGCGCTGGGCGAGCGCCCTGGCCTGCACCTCCGTAAGGAAGTCGGCGTCGGCGGCGAAGAGAGACTTCGGGGTCATCACTCGCCCCTCCCGGTGCTGACGATGTTCACGCTGCGGAAGCGCGCCGGCGGGCACCCGTGGCTCACCGAGTTGGACTGCGACGGCTCGCCCTTGCCGTCGCTGAACGAGCCGCCCAGCCAGTAGGACTTCCGTCCGCCGATCATGTCCATCGACTTCCAGAAGGCCGGGGTGTTCGCCTGGTACGCGACGTCCTTGAGCATGCCGGTGATCCTGCCTCCCTTCACTTCGTAGAAGACCTGGCCGGAGAACTGGAAGTTGTAGCGCTGGTGGTCGATCGACCACGAGCCCCGGTTCTTGACGACGATGCCGCGGTCGGTGGCGGCGACGATGTCGTCGAGGCCGATGTCCTTCGCGCCCGGCAGCAACGACACGTTCGGCATGCGCTGGAACTGCACGCTCTCCCACGAGTCGGCGAAGGAGCAGCCATGCGACTTCTTCACGCCGGTGAGCTTCGAGATCCACGCCGCCTGCTCGCGCGTGGTCTGGTAGTCCTTGAACATCCCCTTCTCGATGATGAGCCAGGTATCCGGAGACACCCCCTCGTCGTCCCAGGCGCAGCGGGCGAGCGAGCCTTCCTGCGTGCGGTCGCCCTGGATGTTCATGATGTCGGTGCCGTAGCGCAGCTTGCCGATCTTGTCCTCCGGCGGGGCGACGAAGCTGGTGCCCGCGTAGTTCGCCTCGTATCCCATGGCGCGATCGAGCTCCGTGGGGTGGCCGATGGACTCGTGGATGGTGAGCCAGAGGTTCGTCGGATCGAGGATCAGGTCGTAGCGTCCCGCCTCCACCGACTTCGCCTTCAGCTTCTCGGCGGCGAGGCCGGCCCACGCCGCGGCGTTGCCCGGCATGTTCAGCGACTCGACGTACTCCCACCCGGAGCCGCGCGGCGCCAGCTCCTCGGTGTATTGCTGGAACCCGCCCTGTCCGACCGCCGTCGCGGAGAAGGAGGGGCCGACGCGCACGAGGTCTGCGTCGTCTCGGAGCCCTCGGAGCTGACGTACGTCTTGGTCTCGCGCAGGAGCTGCAGCCCCGAGTTGACGAAGCGAACGCCAGGCACCTTGAGCGCCGCCTCGTTCGTGGCGAACAGCAGGGCCACCTTCTCCTCGATCGGGACGTCGACCGGATCGCGCGTCACGGGCGTCATCCAGCTGCCCTTCACGGCGGGACTCGGGGCAAGCTCCACGGGTCGCTTCTGTACAGTGCGCGCGGCGCGGGCGATGCGCGCCGCCTCGCGCGCCGTCTTCACCACTCCCTCGCGCGTCATGTTGCTCGTGGCGGCGAAGCCCCACGAGCCGCCCACGAGCGCGCGGATGCCGAGCCCGTACGACTCGGAGTCGGAGACGCCGGTGATGCGGCGCTCGCGGGTGCTCACCGACTGGCGGCGATAGCGGCCGATG
>JBBQJC010000175.1:0-4564 GCA_038325515.1 Gemmatimonadales bacterium
GGCGCGGGTTTGGCCCCCGCGCCCGTCCGCTTAAGCGGTTTCTCCCCCCCCCGGGGGGGGGCCACCCCCCGGTGGCGGCGGGGGCCCCCGCTTCCGTTGGGAGAGCTCCCGGTCGTGCGCACGAGCCCGACCGGTAGAGCGGACCGACCCTGCGCCATATCCTCTTCAGGACGCGGCTCCGAATTCCTGGGGGCAGTATGCCAGTCGCGGTACGTCGGTAGCTCGAGTACTCGCGTACGGCAGGTAGCTGACGACTGCCGACTGCCGACTGCCGACTCAGCGCCTCGACAGCTCCGCCTCCGACGCGATGAACCCGAACGCCGGCCACCCCCCCGACCCGATCGACCGCTGGAACTGCGCCCGCGCCTTCGCCGTGTCGCCGTGCACGAGATACCAGTTCCCCAGCCCGAAGCTCAGCGTCGCGCGCTCCACGTCGCCGGTATCGGCCGGCGTGATGAGCGCGTCCGCCCCGATCTCGCCGCGGTACAGCTTGAGCCGCCGCGCGTAGGCGACCGTCGTCGCGAGCGAGTCGGGATGCCGGGCGAGCATCGCCGCCGCCTCCGTCGCGCGGCCGGCGCGCTGGAGCGACATCCAGAGCCAGTCGGTGGATCCCGCCAGCTCCCCGGCGTCCGGCGCGCGCGGCTGCGCGCGCGCGAAGGCGTCGGCGGCAGCGTTGAAGTCGCCGCGCACGAAGCGCAGCACTCCCAGATGGTACAGGATCCCGTACATCGTGCTGTCCAGCCCATAGCCGCGCGTGAGGTCCGCCATCGCCGCGTCGAAGTTGCGCACGGAGAGGTTGCGATGCCCGCGCCAGCGGTAGAGCAGCGGATCGTTCGGCGCGACGGCCAGCGCGCGCGTGAAGGTCTGCACCGCCTCGCGCATCTGGCGCGCTCCCGCCTGCGCGACGCCGAGCGCCACGAAGCGCTGCACGTTGCGCGGATCGGCGGCCAGCGCACGCTCGGCGCGCGCAACGGGACCGGTGTCGCGCTGGGCACGGTACGTCACGCCGGCGGGGGAGCGGTACTGCACGGACTGCGCGGCCGCGGATCGGGGCGCGGCGGCGGCGAGAGCGGCGGCCAGGAGGAGCTTTCGACGCATGGTTCGCCTCGATTGACTGGGTATCCATCGTTCGGGTGGCTGCGAGTGTACGGCGCGGTGGGCGCGTCCGACAGGGCATGCCGGGTCTTCACTTCAGTCCTGGGTCGTCGGTTACCTGCCGTGCGCGAGTACCAGAGCAGCCGACGTACTTCGACCCACGGCACGAGCTTCAGGAATGCGCCGACGCCAGTTCGAGGAGTCCGGGGCTGGCACCACACGAGACGGGCGCACGCTCCGACGAGGAGATGCGCCGCGCTCCCGGGGTGAGATCCGGGTCCCGAACGTGCCCCGTACCGACAGAGCGGCCCGCCCTCGCGCACTGCCCTCGCCGAGGCGCGGCCCCGAATTCCTGGAGCCAGTATGCCAGTCGCGGTACGTCAGTAGCTCTGGTGCTCGCGTACGGCAGGAAACTGACCACCGCCGACTCCCGACTCCCGACTCCCGACTCGCCCCGGCATTGCGCCCCTCCCGGGGAGACCGGATATTCCCCCCTCCCCGTCAGCGAGCTCGCAGATGGCAACAGCCGGTGCACCCCCCATGGACGGCGACGTCCACCTCCTCGTTGGCACGGTGAAGGGTGCCTTCATCCTCCGCTCGGACGCCTCGCGCACCACGTGGTCGGTGGACGGCCCGCACTTTCCCGGTGAGTCCGTCTACGCGCTGGCCTACGACGAGCGTGGAGGGCGACGTCGCACCCTCGCCGCCACGCGGAGCTTCCACTGGGGGAGCACGGTCCGCACGAGCGACGACCACGGCGCGACCTGGTCGGGGCCGGAGCGTCAGAGCATTCGCTTCCCCGAGGAGTCCGGCGAGTCGCTCGTGCAGATCTGGCAGATCAAGCCGGGCACCGCGGCCGACCCCGACCGGCTCTGGGCCGGCGTCGAGCCGGCCGCGCTCTTCCAGTCGCGCGACGGGGGGGAGAGCTGGGACGTCGTGCGCGGGCTGCTCGACCATCCGCAGCGCAAGCAGTGGCAGCCAGGGGGCGGCGGGCTCTGCCTGCACACCATCGTCACCGATCCGACGAACCCCGACCGGCTGCTCGTCGCCATCTCGACCGCGGGGGTCTACCGCAGCGACGACGGGGGCGCCAGCTGGAGCGCGCGGAACTCGGGGGTGCGCGCGCAGTACCTCCCCAACAAGTATCCCGAGTTCGGGCAGTGCGTGCACAAGGTGGTGCAGCACCCGGCTCGCCCCGAGCGGCTCTTCCTCCAGAACCACTGGGGACTCTATCGCAGCGGCGACTGGGGGGACAGCTGGACCGACGTCGCGAACGGCGTCCCCTCCGACTTCGGCTTCGCGATGCAGATGCACCCGCACGATCCCGACACGGTGTTCATCGTCCCGCTGCAGAGCGACGAGTTCCGCTGCACGCCGGAGGCGAAGCTGCGCGTCTACCGCACGCGCGACGCCGGCGCCTCGTGGCAGCCGCTCTCCAACGGGCTCCCCCAGGAGAACGCGTACGAGACGGTCATCCGCGATGCCCTCACCGCGGACACGCACGATCCGGCCGGGATCTACTTCGGCACGCGCAGCGGCAAGGTGTACGCGTCGGCCGACGGCGGCGAGAGCTGGACCAGCGTCGTCGACGCGCTCCCCGCCGTGACCTGCGTGAAGGCGGCCGTCGTGGGCGGCATGCATGCGTGACCGCTGATGCCGGTCACCGTCGTGCTCCCGCGCGCGCTGCAGCCCTTCGCGCAGGACGCCGGCGCGCTCGAGCTGCCCGCCTCCTGCGCGACGGTCTCGGGGGCGCTGCGCGCCGTCGGGGAGCGCTGGCCCGTCCTGCTCGACCGCGTCGTCACCGAGCAGGGCGCGGTGCGCGAGCGCGTGAACATCTTCGTCGGCGAGGAAAGTATCCGCTTCGCGCACGGGCTCGACACGAGGGTGACGGACGGCGACACCATCATGATCGTCGCCGCGGTGAGTGGTGGCTGACGACGAGGCAGGCGCCCTCTCATCCGGGGAGCGCGCGCGCTACGCCCGGCACCTGATCCTCCCGCAGGTCGGCGCCGAGGGACAGGGGCGCATCAAGGCGGCGCGCATCCTGCTCGTCGGCGCGGGAGGGCTCGGCTCGCCCGCCGCCCTCTACCTCGCCGCCGCCGGCGTCGGCACGCTCGGCCTCGTCGACTTCGACGTCGTCGACGTCAGCAACCTGCAGCGGCAGATCCTCCACGGCACGAGCGACATCGGCCGCCCCAAGCTCGAGTCGGCCCGTGCGCGCATCGCCGAGGTCAATCCCCACGTGCGCGTGGAGACACACGCCACGCGGCTCACTTCCGCCAACGCCCTCGCGATCCTCGGCGGCTACGATATAATCGTGGACGGGAGCGACAACTTCGCCACCCGCTATCTCGTGAACGACGCCTGCGTGATGCTCGGCAAGCCGAACGTCCACGGCTCGATCTTCCGCTTCGACGGGCAGGCGTCGGTGTTCTGCACCGCGGACGGGCCCTGCTACCGCTGCCTCTTCCCGTCGCCGCCCCCGGCGGGCCTCGTGCCGAGCTGCGCGGAGGGGGGAGTGCTCGGCGTGCTGCCCGGTCTCATCGGCACCATCCAGGCGACGGAGGCGCTGAAGCTGGTGCTCGGCATCGGCGAATCACTCGCCGGCCGCCTGCTCATCGTCGACACGCTCGGCATGCGCTTCAATACCGTCCGCGTGCCGCGCGATCCCGCCTGCCCCGCCTGCGGCACGCGCACCATTACCGAGCTAGCCGACTACGACGCGTTCTGCGGCAGCGCGAGCGTCGCGGATGACGTCGCGGCTGGCGCGGTGCGCGAGATCGCTCCGCGTTCACTGGCGGAACGGCTCGCCGGTTCGGAGCGGGACGCCATTCAGCTTGTGGATGTGCGCGAGCCCAACGAGTGGGCCGCCGGTCATCTCGCCGGAGCGCGGCACATTCCGCTCGGCCGGCTGTCCGAGGCGATGGCCGCGCTCGACCGCTCGCGCGAGGTCGTGGTCTACTGCCGCTCCGGCGCCCGCAGCGCGGCGGCCGCTCGCCAGCTCCAGGACGCAGGCTTCACCGTGTCGAATCTTGCGGGTGGGATCCTCCGGTGGGACGACGAGGTCGGCGACCCGCGATCTCACCGCTGACGAGCATCAGGCAGCCCCCGTCTTTCCCCCCACCAACGCCCAGCGCGCGCGCTCGAGCCGCGCCGGCGTCCAGTCCCCCCCCAGCGCCGCGGCCTCGGCGCGCAGGGCATCGGCATAGCGCGCGTAGTAGCCCATCGTCCAGGTCACCTTGCCGAGCCCGGGGAGCTGCGCGGCGACGAGCTCGTCGAAGAAGGGATACTGTTCCGGAGCGGCCGAGGCGACCGCCGCGGAGGCAGTCGCCGGCCCCACTCCCGCCAGCGTCGCCAGCATCGAGATCGGTCTTGTGGGATGCGGGATCTGCGCGAGCGCGTCGCGGCTGGTCTGCTCCACGAGCGCCGGCGGATTGGCCCGCACGAGGACGAGGTTCGGAGCGCGCCA
>JBBQJC010000176.1:0-4274 GCA_038325515.1 Gemmatimonadales bacterium
GACGCCGACGAAGTCGGTATCGCAGAAACGGCAGACCGCCGTGTGCCGGTCCTGCTCGCGTCCCGTCCACAGGTTGCAGCCACTGAAGCGGCAGAACACCGCGGGGCGGCCGGCGTTCTGCCCCTCGCCCTGCAGCGTATATAAGATCTCCTTCACCGTGTACGGCATGCTCGATCTTCCCCGTCAGCCGGCGAGGTAGGGGGCGGGATCGGCGATCCCCGCTTCGCTGAAGCCCTTCAGGCGGAGATGGCAGGCGTCGCAGTGACCGCAGGCCTCCCCCTCGCCGGCGGGATCGTAGCAGCTCAGCGTGATGGAGTAGTCGACGCCGAGGCGGAGCCCCATCTCGACGATCTCGCGCTTGGTGAGGTGCAGCAGGGGGGTCTGGATCCGCAGCCGCGTCGTCCCTTCCACACCGCCACGCGTGGCGAGGTTCGCCATCGCCTCGAACGCCGCGACGTACTCCGGACGGCAGTCTGGGTATCCCGAGTAGTCGAGCGCATTGACGCCGATGAAGATGTCGGTGGCGCCGAGCACCTCGGCCCAGGCGAGGCAGAAGGAGAGGAAGATCGTGTTGCGGGCGGGGACGTAGGTGATCGGGATGCCATGTCCCATCGCGTCATCGCTGCGATCCTTCGGGACATCGATGTTCGCGGTGAGCGCGGAGCCGCCGAACGTGCGCAGGTCGATGTCCACGACGACGTGGTCCTTCACCCCGTACGCGCGCGCCACGCGCCGCGCCGCGTCGATCTCCGTCGAGTGACGCTGGCCGTAGCGGAAGGTCATCGCGTGCACGTCGTAGCCTTCGGCGACGGCGTGCGCGAGCATCGTCGTGGAGTCGAGGCCGCCGCTGAGGAGGAGCACGGCCGGTCTGTTCGTGGGCATCGGTGAAAGCTAGCCGAGCCCGCGCACGGATTGCAGTTGCGGGGGCGGGGCAGAGGCTCGTGAACAGCGGAGAACGAATAATCCGAAAGTGCTCGAATGCCGCCGAATACGACCGCGGGCTCACTCCTGTCGCGCGCTTTCCGAGCTCGCGGACACGTTCATCATTGACCTTCCGGGGTCGACGAGGGGTGCGTCGGAGGCTCGGAGACATCCGAGCCGGATTCGGCAGCATTCGAGCAATGCGCGAATTCGTCCAACGCTTCTCGAAGGAGCGACCCCGGGATTCACCCCAGCGCGCGCGCCAGGTCCGCGATGAGATCATCCGGGTGCTCCAGCCCCACCGACACGCGCAGCAGATTGTCGGGCGCCACCGTGGCAGGCCCTTCGACGCTGGCGCGATGCTCGATGAGCGACTCGGTGCCACCGAGGCTCGTGGCGCGGGTGAAGAGCTCGAGCCGGCGGGTGAGCTCGAGCGCCGCCTCCTGTCCTCCGGCGATCTGCACGCTCAACATCCCCCCGAAGCCGCTCATCTGGCGCGCCGCGATCTCGTGGCCAGCGTGCGACGCGAGCCCGGGGTAGTGCACCGCCTCGACGCGCGGATGCGCCGAAAGGAACTCCGCGACGGCGGCGGCGTTCGCGCAGTGCGCGCGCATTCGCCAGGGGAGGGTGCGGATGCCGCGCATCAGCAGCCAGCAGTCGAAGGGTGAAGGGATCGCGCCGCCGAGCTTCTGCATCAGGCGCAGCCGCTCGGTGAAGTCGTCGTCGGCGCGGGTCACGAGGGCGCCGCCGAGCAGGTCGCTGTGTCCGCCGAGGTACTTCGTGGTGGAGTGCATCGCGACGTCGGCGCCGAGGTCGAGCGGGCGCTGCAGCACGGGGGTGGCCCAGGTGTTGTCGACGACGCAGCGGGCGCCGGCGCCGTGGGCGATCGCCGCGAGCGCGGTGATGTCGACGATGCGCACGAGCGGGTTGGAGGGGGTCTCCACCCAGAGCACCCTGGTGCTCGGCTTGATGGCGCGCTTCACGGCCGCGAGATCGGTCATGTCGACGACGTCGGCCAGCAGTCCCCACGGCTCGAAGATCTCGCGCAGCTGGCGCAGCGTTCCGAAGTACGCGTCGTGCGGGGCGAGCACGTGATCACCCGGAGCGAGCGCCTGGAAGACGGCGAGCGTGGCCGCCGAGCCCGAGCCGTACGCGATGGCGGCGGCTCCCCCTTCGAGGGCGGCGAGCGACACCTCGAGCGCCTGTCGCGTGGGATTCGAGGTGCGCGAGTAGACGTGGCCGGCGCGATAGCCGCCGTCCGCATCCCGCTCGAAGGTGGACGACAGATGGATTGGCGGGGTGACGGCTCCCGACACGGGATCCACCTGATGTCCCGCGTGAACGGCGATCGTCTCGATGCGCATCTGGTCAACCTCGTGAAGGGCATGCGCCGGCGTCGCCAGCGACGCGGAGAAGATACCCGCGATGACGCGTCTGCAACATGGAAGGTGCCGGTTGCGTAATCCCGGTAACGGCGACATCCGGTCCCGCGCGCCGTTCGCACGCCCCTCCAGCACCAGGATCATCCGTGATGCGATTCCGCACGCTCGCCCCAGTGGGCGCGCTCGCGCTGCTGCCCGCGCTCGCCGCCGCCCAGGGCGTGGCCCGACAGCCGGCACCGCTCCCCCTCAAGCTCAAGGCGCGGCCGACCTCGGCCGCCATCAGCCCGGCCGACCTCATGAGCCGGCTCTACGTGTTCGCCGACGACTCGATGATGGGACGGGAGGCGGGGACGATCGGCCACATGAAGGGGACGGCGTACATCGCCGCCGAGGCGAAGAAGCTCGGGCTCGTACCGGCTGGCGACAATGGCACCTACTTCCAGGACGTGCCATTCATCTCTCGGCGGCTCGATCCGGCGACGACGCTGACCGTTGACGGCGCGTCGCTGGCCGCGAACGCGGACTTTGTCGCGAACCCCTTCCGCGGCGCTGGCGCGCGGCACCTGGACGGCGTGGCGGTGGTGTATGGTGGCGTGCTCACCGATACGACGCTCACCGCCGCGCAGGCCGAGGGAAAGCTCGTCGTCTTCAACGGCGAGGGAGTGACCGGCCGGCTGACGATCAACCCGCGCCTTGCGGGCGCCGCAGCGGTCGCGGTGGTGGGAGGAGCGCAGCTCGGGCCGCAGCAGCTCGCCTCCGGCCGAACCGCCTCGATGACGCTGAAGCCAGCGGCGAACGCGCCGCTCGTGCCGGTGACGCTGCTGCTGACGCACGCCGCCGGGGAATCGCTGCTCGGCGCGCCGCTCGCTGGCCTGGCCACGGGGACGGCCGGCAGGACCGTGCACGGCGACCTGCGCTACATCGAGACGGCGGCGCCGACGCGCAACGTCGTCGCCATCCTGCCCGGTGCAGACCCCAGGCTGAAGGGAGAGTACGTCGCCATCGGGGCGCACAGCGACCACATCGGCTACCGTGCCGCCGGCGCCGTGGACCATGACTCGCTGCACGCGTTCGGCAGGGCCCGCTGGTTCGCTTCGGAGAATCCGAGCGGGGCGCGACTCACCTCAGAGCAGCAGGCGTCGCTCCGCGACCGCCTCGCCGCCATCCACATCAATTACGACAGCCTGCACGCCGCGCATCCGGCGCGCCGCGACTCGATCAACAACGGTGCCGACGACGACGGGTCGGGCACGGTGACCGTGCTGGAGATCGCCGAGGCGTACGCGAAGGGGAAGCTGAAGCCGAAGCGCTCGATCCTCTTCGTCTGGCACACCGGCGAGGAGAAGGGGCTGCTCGGCTCGCGCTACTTCACTGACAACCCGACGGTGCCGCGCGATTCCATCGTCGCGCAGATCAACATCGACATGGTGGGCCGCGGCGCCGCGACCGATCTGGCCGCGGGTGGCGGCGACTATCTCCAGCTCGTCGGCTCGCGCCGGCTCTCGACGGAGCTCGGCGATCTCACCGAGACGGTCAACAAGGAGCTGAAGGCGCCATTCCGCTTCGACTACGCCTTCGACGCGAATGGTCACCCCGACAACATCTACTGCCGCAGCGACCACTACAACTACGCGCGCTACGGCATCCCCGTGGTCTTCCTGACGACCGGGCTGCACGGCGACTATCACCAGGTCACCGACGAGCCGCAGTACATCGACTACCCGCACATGGCGCGCATCGGGCAGTTCGTCTCGACGCTGCTGGGCCGCGTGGCCAACCTGGATCACCGCCCGGTGGTCGACAAGCCGAAGCCGGACCCGACCGGAAGCTGCCGGCAGTAGGGCGAGAGAGAGGTGCGAGGGGAGTGGTTGGGACTGCGGGGGCGGGCCGCGCGCCGGGGGCGGCGGGCCGCCGCCGAGCCCCCAGGCCCCGCCGCCCCACACAGGCCGCGCGGGGCACCGGCGGGGGCCC
>JBBQJC010000177.1:0-4231 GCA_038325515.1 Gemmatimonadales bacterium
ACGGAGTCCACACGATTCGCCTCGGACATCGCCCGCCGTCTCGAGGATGTCATCGGCGACGCATCCGAACGGACCGCATCGCCCGCGGACTCGATCTCGCCGGTGCCGGAGGCCAGACGCATCACTGGCGATCCGGGTCGGACCGATCCGGGAGCGAGTCAGCATCATTTTCCAGTCCATGCGCCGAGTCGACGACGCAGCGGTGCAGGTAGCTCGCGTCCCGAGGCATGACATCTCACCTCGAACCTCTCACCTCGAACGCACTGACTGGCGGTGTACGCACGGCACCGACTGGCAGTGCAAGCGGAGTGTGTGCAACGCACCCGCTCGCGGCGCGCGTCCGGCGCGCCGCGAGCGGTGATCGTTCACGGCGTCGCGTCGTTGACAGTGTTCACGACGTTGATGCGTCCCTTCCCATAGAACGCGTCGGCGCCCGGCTTGCCGAGATCATCCGCGTGCTGCTGGATCGACGTGATCATCTGCGAGGCGGAGAGCAGGCCGCCGAACTGCGAGTCGAGATAGGCACCGAGTCCGGCGACATGGGGCGCGGCCTGGCTCGTGCCGATCACGAAGAGGTAGCGGTTGCGCGTGCGGCAGGCCGCGAGACCGGGGTCGATCGAGTGGCTGCTGCACGGGCTCAGCACGAAGCGGTCGAAGTCGCCGCCCGGCGCCGCGACGTTGATCGCGTTCGTCCCGTAATTGGAGTACGAGGCGATCGCGTCGGTCTGGCCGGTGGCCGAGACGCAGAGCTGCACCCCCGCCTGGCAGGGCACCTCGATGAAGTTCTTGTCGTGCTGCAGGTCGGTCGCCTCGTTGCCCGCGGCAGACACCACCAGCACGTCGTGCGCATGCGCGTAGTTGATCGCCTTGGTGAGCAGGCGGACGAGCTGCGCCGCATCCTTGCCGTTCTTCTGGAAGTAGGCGCCGAGGCTCATGTTGATGACCTGCACGTGTGCATTCGTGGCGTAGTAGATGCCCGAGATGATGTCGGCGAACGAGCCGGAGCCCGAAGCGTCGAGGACCTTCACCGCGACGAGCGTCACGTTCGGCGCGACGCCAGCCGTTCCGATGTTGTTCGTCGTCACGAGTCCCCCCACGTGCGTGCCGTGGAAGTTGTCGTCCATCCAGCGCGGCCCGGGATCGGGGGAGAGCGAGGGGGTGAAGAAGGTGCTCGAGGCCTGATCGATCACCGTGCCGCGCTGGTCGATGTGGTCGGGATCGAGTCCCGTGTCGAGGATCGCGACGCGCACGGAGGGACTGCCGGTGCGTCCCTGTGCCCAGGCCACGTCGGCCTGGATGCGCTGCATGTTCCACTGCAGGCCGGCGAGATAGAAGGCGGCGGTGAGTGGCGACTTCAGGGTGAAGCTGGCCGACGGATCGGAGACCGCGCCGGCGGTGACGGCGGCTCGGCTCTCCTCGATCGTCGGGATCCAGCGGGCCTCGAGATCGCGCGCGGTGTTCGCCTTGCCGCCGATGCCCTCGGCGTCGGCGTCGCTCAGTCCGGAGGTGACGGCGATGCCGGCCGCCGCGTCCACGCGGACGAGGGTGCCACCCTTTGCCGCCACGCGGGCGGCGAGGTCGGCGGGCAGTCCGCCGCTGATGTCCATCACGTGGCGGCTGGACGAGGGAGCGGCGACGCGGGAGAGGGTGGCGGGCGGTGCGTGGTCTAGCGCGGCTGGGGGAGAGATGAGCGTGTCGGAGCACCCGGTCGCGAGCAACAGGGTGAACAGCGAGATTCCGATCCGTGCGGTGGTGGAGGAGCGTGTCATCGCGGGCCTCGGTACGGCGAAAGGAGCATGGTCGCCAGAGCGTCTTCGCCAGGACGAGCGCGCTGAACATGGCGAGCCCGTAAATTCGACGTAAGGGGCGGACTCGACCTGGCTCCGGTCCGGCGCAGGGTATATGCTGAGACAGTCCCCTCTGGAGCTCCAAACTGATGCGCCATCCGTCCGCCGCCGCTGCCGCCGCCCTCGCCCTCGCCCTCGTCCTCGTCCTCGCGCTGGGCGCGTGCAGTTTGCAGGATACGACAGCCCCTCCCCTCAAGCTCTCGGGGACCTTCGTGCTCACGCTCGTGAACGGATCGGCGATCCCGCGGACGGTCACCGACCCGGCGGGCGACTTCGACATCGTCGCCGATACCCTGCGGGTGACCGCCGAGGGAGGGTGGAGCGAGGTGCGGGTCGTCCGGCTGGTGTCTACCGGCGCGACGTCGAGCCGTCTCGACTCGGGTGTCTACCACGTGAACCCCGACGAGTCGCTGTCGCTCGCGTCGGGCGGGAGCGGACAGGGATACCTGGCCGATCAGTACTCCGCCGCCTTCTTGCACCTCTTTCAGGGGAGGTACGACTTCTACTTCGAGGGGAGGCCCTGACCGTCTGGCGAGCCGCCGCGCGATGGGTCACGTTGTGCGCGAGACGCCAGCGCCGTCAGCCGCGCACATAACCCGTTCACGCAGGGAGAGGCCATGGGAGCCGCCGCCGCAGCGATCCTGATCAAGGAGCGACACATCGTCGAGGCGTTCGAGCGCGCCGGTGCGACGAGCCCCGAACGCGCCCGGATCCCCGAGGAGATCACTGTAGGGCAGCACGGCGTGGGATGGCGCCGCCTGCGCTCGCGCGCCGTGGTGCGCGAGTCGCCGGCCGATTCCGGCCTCTTCTACGTGGACCTCGAGGTGTGGCGCGCGCTTCGCCGCCTGCGTCGCCGGCTCATCCTGGCCGTGCTGCTCATTGCGATCGCCCTCGCGGTCTTGATGGCGTTGCGCTGACGGTGTGGCGCGGCGCGGCGCCCACTCGACTGCTCGCCGGGCGCGCGAGAGCCGCCGCGGCATCCTGATTGCCTTTCCCCCGCCAGAGTACCGGCCATCACTCGACGGGCGAGGCGCGATGCGGCCAGTTGCCTGTCCAGGTGAAGGACGTGCGATCCGCGATGCGGTCCGCCGACAGCATCGCACGCGCTGGCGGCGCGCTCGTGGCCGACAGCCGCGCCAGCCGGGGCGCACGACAGGAGGGAGACGCCGAGCTGGTTCTCCGGGTGCCCTCGGAGCGCTTCACTGACATGATGACCGCATTGCGCACGCTCGGCGAGGTGCGGGAAGAGACGGTGAGCACCGAGGACGTCACCAGGGAATACGCCGACCTGGAGACGCGCCTCAGCGTGATGGGCGCTGCTGGCCGCGCTGGTCTGGTGGGGGGTGGGGCGGTGGCGCGACCGCGAGAGCGCACAAATCGTGTGAGGCGCGACGGCGCCCCGCCGCGCGCACCACTATTGACAACCGGAGCGGGCAGCCCTCATTCTCGGCGCACGTCACGCAGCGATGCACGATTCTCGCCGAGGAGGATGTCATGAGGGGACGGTACCTGGCCGCGCTCGCGCTCGTCGTCGCCCCGCTCGCGCTCGCCGCGCAGGGCTCCGGCCGCTTTCCCCCCGACTCGCTCGTGAACACGCACGTCATCCCGCACAACACCCCGGTGCCGCAGCTGCTCGGGACGATGCGGAACTTCACCGGCGACCTGGGCGTGCGCTGCACCTTCTGCCATGTCGGCGAGGAGGGGCAGCCGTTGAGCGCCTTCGACTTCGCCAGCGACAAGAAGCGGACGAAGCTCGTCGCGCGACAGATGATGCTGATGGTGCAGGAGATCAACCGGCGCCTCGACACGATTCCCCGCCAGGGGACGCCGGCGCTGCAGGCGTCGTGCGCTACCTGTCACCACGGCGTGAGCCGTCCCGCGGCGCTCTCCACGGTGATGACCGAGACCGCCACGGCGGCGGGGCCCGACTCGGCGCTCCGCGTCTATCACGCGCTGCGCGACAAGTACTACGGGCGCGACGCGTACGACTTCGGCGAGGGCTCGCTCAACACGGCGGCGTTCCGGCTGGCGCGCGCCGGCAAGTTCGCCGAGTCGCTCGCCCTGCTCAAGCAGAACGAGGAGCTGTATCCCAGGTCATCGGGATTGTACGTCTTCCGCGGCAGCATCAGCCTGATGCGCGGCGACACGACCGCGGCGGCGGGGGCCTTTCGCGAGGCGATCAAGCGCGACTCGACGAACCAGGAGGCGCGCGGACGTCTTCAGGCCATCGGGCAGCGGCCGTAACGCACTTCCCACAACGCACGGAGCTCGCATGACCAGTACGCCGTCACGCCCCGGGTTTCTCATCGCCGGTGCGCTCGTCTTCCTGCTGCTGCCGGTGCTCTTTCCGCTCTGGGCCGGCGAGGCGATCCGGCCCCGCTGGG
>JBBQJC010000178.1:0-4218 GCA_038325515.1 Gemmatimonadales bacterium
GCCCGCGACCTGGGCCGCCTCACCGGCAGCGCCGCGCATCTGCGTGCCCTCCGCCGCACGCGGAGCGGGCCCTTCCGCGTCGCCGATGCGCACAGCCTCGCATCGGTCCAGGCCGGCGAGGCCACGCTGCGGCCGGCGCTCGACGCACTCCCGACCATCCCGCACGTCGCGCTCGCCGGCGAGGACGCGGAGCGCGTGCTGCGCGGGATGCCCGTGGCGCGCGACGTCGAAGGCGAACGCGCAGCGCTGGTGGATGGCCGCAGCGGAGCGCTCGTCGCCCTCGCCCAGGCCGATGGCGCGCGCTGGCAGCCGCGCGTCGTGATGCGCAAGGTGGGCTGACGTGCGGATCCTCCAGGCCGGCGACGCGCTGCCGCACGAGGTCACCAGCACCGTCGCGACCGTCGGCACCTTCGATGGCGTGCACCGCGGCCATCTGGACGTCATCGCGCGGCTCGTGCGCGAGGCGGCGCGCGCCGGACTCCCGAGCCTGCTCATCACCTTCGAGCCGCACCCGCTCGAGGTGCTGAATCCTCAGGCAGCCCCCCTCATCCTCACGACGCGCGGCGAGAAGCTCGATGCGCTCGAGGGGACCGGGCTGGACTTCGTGGCGATCGTCCCCTTCACGGCGGAGCTCGCGCAGTTCTCGGCCGAGGAGTTCGTGGACAACGTGCTGCGCAGCCAGTATCGCATGGCCGAGCTGCTGATCGGCCACGATCATGGCTTCGGCCGTCGGCGGGAGGGGGACGTCGACCTCTTGCGCCGCCTCGGCGCGAGCCGCGGCTTTCGCGTGGACGTCGTGCCCCCCGTCTCCACGGCGGAGGGCGAGGTGGTGAGCAGCACCCTGGTGCGGAAGGCGGTCGCCGCCGGCGACCTGACCGCCGCAGCGGCGGGGCTCGGTCGGCCGTACACCGTGCGCGGCGAGGTCGTGGCGGGCGAAGCGCGTGGACGCGGCCTCGGCTATCCTACGCTCAACGTGCTCCCCGAGTCGCCGCGGAAGCTGCTCCCCCCCGATGGCGTGTATGCCGTGGAGGTGGACACGCCCCGCGGCCGCTTCGGCGGGATGCTGAACGTCGGCGGGCGCCCCACCTTCGCCGACGAGCGTCGTACCATCGAGGTGCACCTGTTCGATGCGAGCGGCGATTTTTATGGTGACGTCGTGCGGGTGGGGTTCGTCGCTCGGCTGCGCGACACGATGCGGTTCGATGGACCGGCGGCGCTCATGGCGCAGCTGGGCAGGGACGAGTCGGCGGCGCGCGCCGCGTTGACGCCACTTGTCGAGTCGGCTAACCTTAAAGGTTCCATGCACTTTCCTCCCTCCACCCCGTAGTCGCATGTCCAACCTGAAGTACCGTCTGGCGCTCATCATCGCGCTCGTAGTGGTCTCCATCGTCTCGCTCGTCCCGCGAGAGGTGAAGGCGCGTCAGCGCCGTCCGGACGGCACGTTCTACGATACGCTCATGCGTCGCGTTCCTCTCCGGAAGGGACTCGACCTGCAGGGGGGCATGCACCTGGCCCTCGACGTCGACGAGTCCAAGGGCGTGGTGGCGAACAAGGCGGAGGCGATCGACCGTGCGCTCAAGGTCGTGCGCACCCGCATCGAGGGGCTCGGCGTCTCCGAGACCGTGATCCAGAAGGCCGGCAACGACCGCATCATCGTCGAGATTCCGGGCATCGAGGATCGCGAGCGCGCCATCAACATGGCGCAGGGACAGGCCTTCCTCGAGTTCCAGATCACCGACAAGACGAACGCGCTGGAGAAGGCGCTGCCCCGTCTCGACGCGATCGCCAAGGAGAAGGGGTTCGGCGCGTCGGCGGGGAAGGATGGCGGAGCGAAGGCCGCGCCGGCGAGCGGGCTGGGCGGGCTGCTCACGAGCGGCGCCGACTCGACCAGGGCGCCGGGCGCTGACAGCGCCGGCCGCGTCGCCACGAAGGACTCGGCGAAGTCCGACAGCGCGACGATCCCCGGCGTCACCGGTGGCGCCGTCTCGAAGATGATCCTCGCCGGCCAGATGCCGGGGCAGTTCCTCTTCGACCGCAACAACGAGGACGCGCTCAAGACCTTCTTCAAGCAGCCCGACGTCGTGGCGGCGCTCCCCCCCGGGAAGGTCGTGCGCTTCGGCAGCGACTCCACCGTGGTGGCGAACAAGACCTACCGCTTTCTCTACGTGCTCGACGAGCGGGCCATCATGACCGGTGAGTCGCTCACCGACGCGAAGCCCACCAGCTCGCCCATCGAGGGCACCGTCGTCGAGTTCACGCTCAACAACGAGGGGGGCCGCCGCTTCCAGCGCGAGACCGCCAAGCACGTGCGCGACTTCATGGCCATCGTGCTCGACCAGGTCGTGATGGGCAACCCGCCCGTCATCAACAGCGCGATCGGCACGCATGGCCAGATCACGATGGGGCAGGGCCGCGACCTTCAGGCCGCGCAGGATCTGTCGCTCGTGCTCAAAGCCGGCGCGCTCCCCGTGCCGCTCAAGGTCGCCGAGGTGCGCAACATCGGTCCGAGCCTCGGCGCCGACTCGATCCGCCACGCCCTGACGGCCGGCATCATCGCCATCGTGCTCGTGGTCGGCATCATGCTCTTCTATTACCGCTTCGCCGGCGTGCTCGCCGTCGCCGGCCTGGTGCTGTACGTGCTCTACACCCTGGCCACGCTCGCCGGCTTCGATGCCGTGCTCACGCTGCCCGGGCTCGCCGGCTTCGTCCTCTCCATCGGCATCGCGGTCGACGCCAACGTGCTGATCTTCGAGCGCATCCGCGAGGAGCTCGACCACGGCAAGACGGTCCGCACCGCCATCGACGAGGGCTTCCGCCACGCGATGAGCGCGATCATCGACTCCAACGTGTCGACGATCCTCACCGCCGCCGTGCTCTACCAGTTCGGCACCGGCCCGGTGAAGGGCTTCGCCGTCACGCTCATCGCCGGCATCGTCGCCTCGATGGTCACGTCGATCTTCGTCGTCAAGACCTTCTTCCTCCTGTGGCTGAACCGCTCGCGCGGCGCCCAGACCCTGAGCATCTAAGGGCCTCCCATGCTGCGCATCCTCCACGACACCAAGTACGACTTCATCAAGGTCTGGCGCATCGCCCTCGCGCTGACCATCGCGTTCACCGCGATCGGCCTCATCTACCTGGGCATCCACGGCCTGAACCAGAGCATCGAGTTCACGGGCGGAACGCTGATGCAGCTCGAGTTCCAGCAGCCCCCCAGCGTCGGCGACATCCGCGGCGCGGTGGACGCGGCCGGTTATCAGAACTCCGAGATCCAGCAGTTCGGCAGCAACCGCGAGTTCACGGTCCGCGCCGCGGGGCACGCGGCCGCCGCCGAGGCGGGGCTGGTGCCGGTCGAGAAGACAGCCAAGGACATCCAGGCCGGCCTCGAGCAGAAGTTCGGCAAGAACAACCTGCGCGTGGTCCGCACGGAGATCGTCGGTCCCCGCGTCGGGGATGAGCTGAGCCGCAACGCCGTCATCGCGATGCTCATCTCGCTGGTCGTCACGATGATCTACCTGGCCATCCGCTTCGAGTGGCGCTTCGGCGTCGCCGCCGTGGTGGCCACGGTGCACGATCTCGTCGGCACCCTCGCCTTCCTGGCGATCATGCGCCTGGAGGTCTCGCTCACCGTCGTCGCGGCGCTCCTCACCGTGATCGGCTACTCGCTCAACGACACGATCATCATCTTCGACCGCGTCCGCGAGAACCTGAAGAAGCAGCGCAACGAGCCACTCTACGCGGTGCTCAACCGCTCCATCAACGAGACGCTGCCGCGGTCGGTCCTGACGCACGTCACGGTGGCCGCCGCCACGCTCTCGCTGCTGCTGTTCGCCGGCGAAGTGATCCGTCCCTTCTCGTGGATCATGCTCTTCGGCATCGTCACCGGCACGTTCAGCTCCGTCTACATCGCCGGCCCGGTGCTCCTCTGGATCGAGCGCCGCTGGCCGCGGCCGCGCAGCGACAAGCTGGCGCGCAGCGCACCGGCCACGCCGGCACGAGCCGAGCGCAAGCCCGCCTCGGCGCGCTGACGCGGCGTCCGGGCTCGCTCGTGCGACATTCCCGCCGTATCATCAACCGCCGCCTCGCGCGGCGGTTCGTGTATCCATGACCGGCTTCGTCGACAGCCACGTTCACCTCGCCGACGCCGCCTTCGACGGGGACAGGGACGCGGTAGTGGAGCGCGCACGGCTCACCGGGGCGCGGGCGCTCGTCTGCGTCGGC
>JBBQJC010000179.1:0-4184 GCA_038325515.1 Gemmatimonadales bacterium
TTCACCGTTCACCGTTCACCGTTCACCGTTCACCGTTCACCGTTCACCGTTCACCGTTCACCGTTCACCGTTCACCGTTCACCGTTCACCGTTCACGGTTCACGGTTCACGGTCAGTAGCCGCACGATCCTCTCGTACGCATCGACGGCAGCAACCAGCTCGGCGATCGAGACGCTCTCGTCGTCCCGGTGGGCCACGTGGATCGTGCCGGGCCCGTACAGATAAGGCGTCCCCCACCCCGGCATCGCCGGGATGTCGGTGGCGAATGCCACCACCGAGGTCGCGAAGCCGGGCAGGGTGCCGAGCCGCACGGGCGGCACCTCGATCCCGCGCTCGAGCGTGGCGCGGCCCGCGCACCACCGCTCGAGTCGCGCGAACACGTCGTCGCCGCTCGTGACGGTGCGCGCCATCAGCCTCGCCTCCGCGCTCGGCGCCACGACGTTGTCGGCGACCCCGCCCGCGAGCGCGCCGATGTTGATGGTCGTGTCGCCGAGCAGGTCGTCGGCGGGGAGCTCGACGTCGTCGAGGCCGGCGAGCAGCCGCACGAGGTCGCGTGTGGCGGAATGGCCAAGGTGCGGGTAGGCCGAGTGGGCGGCCTCGCCGGCCGTGCGCACGACGACCCGCATCGCCCCCTTCGTGCCGAGCGCGAGGGTGCTCTCGGTGGGCTCGCCATTCACGAGCGCCCGGCTGCGAAAGCCGCTCGCGCGCAGCCACTCGTCCGCCGCATGCGCGCCGTCGTGCGTCGTCTCCTCCCCCACCACGAACAGGAGCGCCACCGGCACGCCATCCGCGCGGAGCCGCTCGGCGGCGCAGAGCATGGCCGCGGCGATCCCCTTCGCGTCGCAGGCGCCGCGCCCGTGCAGTCGCTCCCCCTGCACGCTCGGCGGGATCCAGGGGGGCACGGTGTCGAGGTGCGTCGACAGGGTGACGTACGGGCCCGTTCCCGCGGTGGCGAGCAGGTCGTGGCGCCCCTCGGTCACCGGGATCCGCGTCAGCGTCCAGCCCCGTCCCTCGAGCTCGAGTCCGAACGCCTCGGTGAGCGCGGTCTCGCGCCCGCTCGTGGAGTCGGTCTGCATCAGCCATCGCGCGAGCGCGACGACGTCGCCGAAGTCTGTCGGAAAGGCGGCGACGGTCATCGCTGAGGCTCGTGACGAGGGTGAAAACGCATGGTGTGAAGGCTCGCCGCGCGGCGGTGGCTGGTCAACTCCCCGCGCGACGCAGCCGATAATCTGCGGCATGAACGACGCACGTCCCGCAGTGTCCGCACGCCGCGAGCCCCCCTCCGTCTCGGAAGCCTCGAGCTTCTGGCCCATGGTCGCCTGCACCGCCATCGCGACGGTAGGGATCATCGGGGTATTCCAGCCCGGGCCCGGCCTGCGCTACTCGGCGCTCGCCACGTCGTTCGCCGGCCTGCTCGTCGCGCTCGGCCTCGCCGGCGTGTCGGCGGTCCGCCGCCGCGAGCGACGCCTGGTGCGCCGGCACGACGACCTGCTGCACGCGCAGATCCTGCGCACCGCGCAGCTGCTCGCGAGCGCGCGCGAGCTCACCTCCGAGAGCGCGGAGGCGGCGATCTACCTCGGCCTGCCGCGGCACGCCGAGCGGCTCGTCCCCGCCGACGACTTCCGCCTGGCGTTGTTCGAGGAACAGCGCTTCGCCGGCCGCTTCGCGGGCGGTGAGCTGGCCGAGGCATCCACGACGCAGCCCACGTCGCTCGAGCTGCACGCGCTGCAGGCCTCGGCCTGCGTGGAGCGCTCGTACCTGGACGGAGGCGCCACCGTCTTCGAGATGGGGCTCCCCCTGTGCGCCGCCGGCTCGCTCATCGCCGTCTTCACCATCCGGCGCGGCACGACCCCCTTCACCGCGCACGAGCTGGACGATGCGGCCATCCTCTGCGCGCACGCCGGCATCGCGCTGGAGAAGGCGCGCGCCGTCGCCCAGATCGTGTGCATCAAGCGCGAGTGGGAAGTGCTCTTCCATTCCACGACGGAAGGGCTGGCCCTCGTCGGGGCCGACGGCGCCGTTCGCCGCGCGAACGATGCGCTCGTCGCGATCGCGGGCATGCCCGCCGCGGGACGCGACCATCACGCCGGCTGGTTCCCCGCACTCGCGGCGGAGGGGTGCCCCATCTGCGAGACGCTCGCGAGCGGCCGCCCCTCTTCCGCCCTGCTCGCCGACGCGGCGGGGCGCTCGCTCGAGGTCACCACGACACCGGCGAGTCCCGGCGGAGCCGCGCTCGTCGTCCGTGACGTGACGCAGGCCCGCGCCGCCGACGAGAACCTTCGTCAGGCGCGCCAGCGGATGTTCGAGAGCGAGAAGCTCGCCGCGGTCGGCCGGCTCGCCGCCGGCGTGTCGCACGAGGTGAACAATCCCCTGATGGGGATCGGCGGGCTCGCCTCGATCCTGCTGGAGGAGGAGCACCTTCCCGGCGACACGCGCGAAGCGGTGGAGCTCATCCAGCGCGAGGCGCGCCGCGCGGCGAAGATCACGCGCGATCTCCTGCACTTCGTGCGCATCGGCGAGAGCGCGCCCGAGTGCGTCGACGCGAACGAGCTGGTGCGCGAGGTGGCGCGGCTGCGCGCCCTCGCGCAGCGCGGCGCCGACGTGACGCTGACGCTTCGGCTCGACGAGCCGCCGGTGCTCGCCCTTGCCAGCTCCGCGCCCCTCGTCCAGGTACTCATGAACCTCGTGACGAATGCCGAGGACGCCGTGACCGGCAGCGCGCACCGCGAGATCCTCGTCGCCACCGAGCGCGCCGGCTCCAGCGTCCGCATCATCGTGGACGACAGCGGGCCAGGCGTCGCTCCCGAGGTGCTCGATCAGGTGTTCGAGCCCTTCTTCACCACCAAGGCCCCCGGCAAGGGGACGGGGCTCGGCCTCAGCCTCTGCTACTCGATCATCCAGCAGCTCGGCGGCACGATCAGGGTGGAGGAGAAGGCAGGGCCGGGCGCGCGCTTCGCCGTGGTGCTCCCGGCGTTCGTCGCCCCCGCCCAGCCCGTGCGCGCCGTCAGGGTCGCCTGAGGGGCTTGGCGCGCGCAGCGGGCCGCAGTGCCGGGCTCGGGGAATCCATGTAGATTCCCTCCCAGCCTGCCGGCTGTCCGCTCCATGAGCGCCCGCACCGGCAGTGGCTCAGTTCTCCACAGTCGCCCCTGGTCCGAGCACCTCGGCGACACCGAGAGACCCGCAATGACCTCACTCAATTCGTTCGGCAGCCGCGCGACGCTCGACGTCGCGGGCAAGTCCTACACGATCTACCGCCTCGACGCCCTGCGCGACTCGTCGAAGGGCCGCAGCGACCGGTTGCCGTTCAGCCTCAAGATCCTCCTCGAGAACCTCCTCCGCAACGAGGACGGCGCCTTCGTCAAGAAGAGCGACGTCGAGACGATGGCCACGTGGGACGTGAAGGCCAGGGCCGAGAAGGAGATCGCCTTCCGCACCGCGCGCGTGCTGCTGCAGGACTTCACGGGGGTGCCGGCGGTCGTGGACCTCGCCGCCATGCGCGACGCGCTGGCCAAGCTCGGCGGCGACCCGCAGCGCATCAACCCGCTGCAGCCCGTCGACCTGGTGATCGACCACTCGGTGCAGGTCGACGAGTACGGCACCGACGCCGCCTTCCTCATCAACACCGACCTCGAGTTCGAGCGCAACGTCGAGCGCTACGTCTTCCTGCGCTGGGGCCAGGACGCCTTCAAGAACTTCAGCGTCGTCCCGCCCGGCACCGGCATCTGCCACCAGGTGAACCTGGAATACCTTGGCAAGACGGTGTTCGTGAACGAGGAGACGGGAGAGGCCTACTGCGACTCGCTGGTCGGCACCGACTCGCACACCACGATGATCAACGGCCTGGGCGTGCTGGGCTGGGGCGTCGGCGGGATCGAGGCCGAGGCGGCGATGCTCGGCCAGCCGGTCTCGATGCTCATCCCCGAGGTGGTCGGGTTCAAGCTCCACGGCAAGCTCCCCGCCGGCACGACTGCCACCGATCTCGTGCTCACCGTCACGGAGATGCTGCGCAAGAAGAAGGTCGTCGGGAAGTTCGTGGAGTTCTACGGGAGCGGGCTGAGCACGCTCAGCCTCGCGGACCGCGCGACCATCGCCAA
Source organism: Gemmatimonadales bacterium (assembly GCA_038325515.1). Taxonomy (GTDB): domain Bacteria; phylum Gemmatimonadota; class Gemmatimonadetes; order Gemmatimonadales; family Gemmatimonadaceae; genus AG11. The sequence goes on from JBBQJC010000179.1 coordinate 4,095, forward strand.
CATGGCGCCGGAGTACGGCGCGACGATGGGCTTCTTCCCCGTGGATGCCGAGACGCTGAACTATCTGCGGCTGAGCGGGCGCAGCGACGC
>JBBQJC010000180.1:0-4148 GCA_038325515.1 Gemmatimonadales bacterium
TCTTTTGCTGGGGGCGCGGCGCCCCCCCGCGCCCCCCGCGCCCCCATTACTCACTTCCAACTTCTCACTTCAAACGTCGCTCGCGTTCACGGAACCGGCCTTTGCCAGGGCGCCAGCTGCTCCTCCACCGTCTTCTTGTCGCCCACCACCACGATCGTCATCTTGTCGGCGTCGATCTGCTCCTTCGCCATGCGCTGCACGTCGGCGGGAGTCACGGCGGTCACGCGATTGACGTAGCCGCCAAGGTAGTCGTCGCCGAGGCCGAGCACGTCCGCGTTGATGAGCTGGCCCGCGATGCCGCCGCGCGAGGCGTTCTGCAGCGTGAAGATGCCGATCATGTTGTTCTTCACCCCCTCCAGCTCGGCGCTCGGCGGCGCCTCCTTCTGCAGCCGGCCGATCTCGGCGAAGATCTCCTTGAGCGAGGCGCCGGTGAACTTCGTCGTCACGTCGGCCTGCTCCGCCCACACCGCCGTGCCCGGATGCTGCATCAGGAAGCCGGCCGGCGAGTAGGTATAGCCCTTCTGCTCGCGGATGTTCGACGTGATGCGCGAGCCGAAGGTGCCGCCGAGGATCGCGTTGGTCACCGAGAGCGCGGTGAAGTCCTTCGCGTCGGGGGCGATGACCGGCACCCCCATGATGATCGTCGACTGCGGCGCGTTCGGGCGATCGATCAGCGTGACCATCGCTGACGCCCTGGCCGTCGCCGGCTTCTTCGTGATGGGTGCGCCCGCCTTCCAGTCACCGAACGACGCGCGGACCGCCTTCTCCATCGCCCCCTGATCGAACATGCCGATGACATAGAGGTGCGAGCGCGCCGCGCCGAAGTTCTTCTCGTAGAAGTCGCGCACCTGGGCGATCGTGTAGCCCTTCAGCATCGCCTCGGTGGGATACGCGGTGCCGTACGGGTGATCGCCATAGATCGAGCTGACGAACTTCTCGTTCGCCATCGCCCCCGGCTGGCTCTTCGAGATCGCGACGGTGCGCAGCCGGCCGGCGACGATGCGCGGCAGCTCGCTCTCGGGGAACCTCGGGTTCCGCGTGACGTCGGCGACGAGTCGCACCATCTCCGGCCCGCGCTCGGCGAGCACCGTCCCGCCGACCTGCGAGACGTCCTCGCCAACGCTCACCGTCACGCTGCCTCCCATCGCCGCTCCCTCCTCGGCAATCTGCAGCGCGGTGCGCGTCGTCGTCCCCTCCCGCATCAGCTCACCAGTCACGTCGGACAGCCAGACGTGGCCCGCGTCCTCGTCGATGTTGCCGGTGCGGATCGCGTTGAGCACCGTCACCTTGGGAATCTTCCCGAACGGGACGAAGGTCACCCGCATCCCGTTGGCGAGGGTGATCTCCTTCTTCGGCGGCAGCTTGAACGCCTTGGGGGTGCCGAGGGCGGGGGGCTGCTCCCTGGGCTTCGAAGGCTGCTGTGCCGCGGCGGGGGCGGAGGACATCGCCATCGCGGCGAGCGCGGCGCCGAGCGTGGAAGCCCGAATCGTTGAAATGCGCATCTGTCTGCTCCGCATCTAGTGAGTGCCGGCGGGCTTCTTGGCCGCCACGATGAATTCGATCGTCCGGTTGGTGGGCCGCAGGTACTCCTGCGCGGTCTTCTGCAGCAGCGCCGGCGTGACCTTCGCGAAGCCCGCCTCGAGCTGGTTGATCCGCTGGGGCTCGTTGTCGAACAGCGCGAACGACGCGAGCATGTTCGCGCGCCCGAAGCCGACGAGACTCTCCATCTGGCCGAAGAGCGATGAGCGCATCTTCACCACGGCCCGGTCGATCGTCGCCTGATCCACCGGCTTGTCGCGCACGCTGGCGATCGCCGCGTCGAACGCCGCCACGAGCGAGTCGGACGACTGCGCCACGTCGTGGTACGCCGTCACCTCCCAGAGCATCGGGCCCTGGTAGTCGAACTGGCTGCCCAGTCCGAAGTTGATCCCCGCCGTCACGCCGTTGGTGAGCGCCCGCTTCTGGACGAGCTCCTGGTAGAAGCGCGAGTCGCGCCCCTGGCCGAGGATCTGGTCGAGCAGGCCGAAGGCGTACCATTCAGGGGTGAACCGGTCGGGCACGTGGTAGCCGAGCCCGATCGCCGGCCGCGTCGCCAGCGAATCGATGCGCGTGAACCGCTTCTCGGCGGTCTGCCGCTTCTCGCTCAGATCGGGCTTGGCGGGGAGGCTCGCCGGCGGGATCGGGGCGAAGTACTCGCTGATCCACCGCTTCGTCGCCTTCGTGTCGTAGTCCCCCGTCACCACGAGGACCGCGTTGTTGGGGGCGTAGAAGGTCTTGAAGAAGCTCGACGCATCGGCGGCGTTTGCCTTGTCAAGATCGCCCATGTCGCCGTAGAAGTTGTGCGCGTTGTACCAGTTCTCGTTCGCGTGCATCGGCAGGTCGATCCAGGGGAAGCCGCCGTAGGGCTGGTTGAGCACGTTGACGCGCACCTCGTTCTTCACGACGTCGCGCTGGTTGTTCACGTTGCTCGTGTCGATCGCCAGCCCCTTCATGCGGTCCGATTCGGCCCAGAGGATGCGCCGGAGGGCGTGCGTCGGCACCACCTGGAAGTAGTTGGTGAAGTCGAAGCGCGTGGAGCCGTTGAGGATTCCCCCGTTCTGCTCGACGAGCTTGACGAACTGCATCTTGCCGAGGTTCTGCGAGCCCTGGAACATCAGGTGCTCGAAGAGGTGCGCGAAACCTGTGCGGTCCCTCGGCTCGTTGCGGAAGCCCACGTTGTAGTACGTGGCCACGATGACGGTGGGGACCGTGGCGTCGGGGGAGAGCACCACTTTCAGTCCGTTCGGGAGCTTGTAGTACTCGACAGGGACGTGGAGCGCCGTTCCCCCTTTCGCCGCCTGGGCCGGCAGCGGGGAGAGCACGGGAGTCGCCAGCGCGACGAGCGCGGTGGCGAGGAGGCGTGTGGGTCTCATGGGCTCTGAGTGATGAGGGTTGGTGAACATTAGGCCGAGGCCGGTGGGCAGCAAGAGCGAAGGCGAAGGACGACATTGCGACCCTGCGATAGCTTTCCGGCGATGTCACGCGAATCCTTCCTCGCTTTTCGCCGCTCGCTCGGCCCCACCCCGCGGCTCGAGCGGATGACGGCGCGGGTGCGCGGCCTCGACCTCGCCGTCTGGACCTCCGAACCGGTCGCCGGCACGCTTCCCCTCCTGCTGGTCAACGGCGGGATGCTGTACGACCACTCGCTGCTCTGGCCCGCCCTGTCGCCGCTCGCGGCGCGGCGGCAGGTGATCCTGTACGACCAGCGGGGGCGAGGAGTTTCGCAGGCGCCGCCCGAGCCCTCGGGCAGCACCATAGAGGACGACGCCGCCGACGTCGGCGCGATGCGCCGGGCCCTGGGGCTGCGACGGTGGGACGTGCTTGGCCACTCCTTCGGCGGGTTGATCGCCATGCTGGGGGTGGCGCACGACCTCGCCGGCACGCGCCGCCTCGTCACCGTGGATTCCGTGGGCCCGACGAGCGGCTGGATGCCCGAGCTGCAGGCGGCGGCGCTCGCCCGCTCCGATGAAACCGACCGGGAGACGCTGGTGGCCCTCTACGGGAAGCCACTGCACCTCCCCGACCCCGACGTGCATAGCCGTTTCTCGCGCGCCGGTTATCGCGCCTGGTTCGCCGACCCGGACATGGGGGCGAGCTTCATCCCCCCCGTGGCGACGAGCGTCACGGGCGCCGCGGTCGCCGCCCGGATGCGGCGCGACGGCTACGACTGGCGCGACAGGCTGCGTGCCCTTTCCCTTCCCACGCTCGTCCTTCATGGCGAGCAGGACGCCGTCCCCGCGTCGGTGGCGCTGGAGCTCGCCGCCCTCCTTCCCCGGGCGACCTCCACGATCATCCCGGACGCGGGACACATGCCGTTCTGGGAGGCGCCCGAGCGCTTCTTCGAGCTGGTCGAGACCTTCCTCTCCGCGCGACACGTCTGAGCCGTTGCGCCGAGCGTCATCAATGAGCCGTCACCGAAACATCATCGCCCGCGCGGGGGCCCTGCTCGCCGCGGTGCTGCTCCTCCCCACGCTGCGCGACGCCCTCGTCCGGGCGCCGCGCGTCGCGCACGGGCACACCAGCGTGGCGAGCGGCGGCGCCGTGGCGCTTTCCCCCGACGCGGACCCCGCCAGCCGCCGCGCGACGGTGCGGCAGCAGCTCGCGATGCA
>JBBQJC010000181.1:0-4087 GCA_038325515.1 Gemmatimonadales bacterium
GTCACGGCGCACCTGGGCGTCGATGATGTAGCGGTCCTTGACCGTGAAGTTCTGCGACGCCTGGTAGTTGATGGTGCGCGCCGACTCGTAGCCGGACGACGTCGCGAGCTGCGTCGGATCGAGCGCCTGCAGATCCTGCACGCCCGTGATGTTCAGCTTCTTGCCGTTCGTCTGTCCATTGTTGTTGTCGAGCGTCTCGATCAGGTAGGCGAGCCGCGTCGTGGACAGGGTGCTGAAGGGAAAGAGCTTGGTGGCCGTCGCGTTGAGCTGCGTGTTCTCGGCAACGTTCGTCTGGTTGCTGATCTGGTAGTAGCCGTTCGTCGGCAGCCCATTCGCGTTGAGGTAGCCACGGAACTGGTAGTCGGTGTCGCGGCGGTTCAGACGGTCGGTGCCGTACTGCCCCTCGACACGGAGCCAGTCGGTGGGACGATAGCGAGCCGAGAAGGCGCCGAGGATGCGCTCGCGGCGGAACTGGAAGTCCTCGTTCGCGAGCTGATAGAGCGGGTTGCCGCGCTGGCTCGGCGACTGGGCCGTCGGGATCTTCGGGAAGTAGAGCGTGGTGTCGGCCGGGTTCGGATGCGCCAGATCCACGTCGGGGGGCGCCTGCAGCAGGGCGAAGAAGCCCGTGTTCCCGTTCGAGCCGGAGGGCGGCGTCGGATCGTAGTCGTTCTTGTTGATGCCGTACGTCACGCTGGCCGAGAAGTCCGCCTTGGAGGTGATCCCCTGATCGACGTTCAGCCGGAGGTTCTGGCGGAACTGGCCGTTCGTGAGCGGCAGGACGCCCTGGTTGTGATCCGTGGTGAACGACGAGTTGAAGTTCGTGTTCCCGCGGCGGAGCCCCATCTGGAAGTTCGTGCTGTAGAACTGGCCGTCCGTCAGGTTCGAGCGGAGCTGATCGCGGAAGGCGCCCGGTCCCGTGGCGGGATAGGGGTTGTCGGCGATCTGGTCGGTCTTGGTGATGCGGTTGCCCTTGGAGTCGAGGGCGATGGTGCCGTCGGCGGCGAGCACGTAGTTGTGCGAGCGGTTGATCGGCACGAAGTGCGCGATCCCCGACTGGCCGTACTCGCTGCGGACCTGGACGTCGAGCTTGTTGTCGGTGAGATCCTTGCCGCGCTTGGTCGCGATGTTCACGACGCCGTTGGCGGCATCGGAGCCGTAGAACGACGCCGCGGCGGCGCCCTTCAGCACCTCGATCGAGGCGATGTCGTTGGCGTCGATGTCGGAGATGGAGTACTTCGTGATGACGCCGTCGACGATGACGAGCGGCGAGCTCGCACCGACGCTGAGGCTCGTGGAGCCGCGGAGGCGGATGGTCGGGGTGGAGCCGGGGATGCCGTTGCCCATCGAGATGCGGGCGCCGGAGACCTTGCCGGCCAGCGCCGCGATCGGCGAGGTGGCGGGGACCCGCTTGAGCTGCTCCTCGGTGACGCTGGCGACCGAGAAGGGGATGACCGTGGTGGAGGTCGCGTTGGCGACACCGGTCACGACGACTTCGCTCAGGCGGAAGGGATCCGCCTTGAGGGTGAAGTCCTGGGTCTGGGTGCCCGCGCGGAGGACGATGTCGCGCGACTGCCGCACCATGCCGATGGACCGCGCCGACAGCGACACCGTCTGGCCGGTGACGCGGCTGGGCGCCACGGTGATGGTGTACGTGCCGTTGGCGGTGGTGTACGCCCCGACGCTGAGCGACGAGATGAAGACGTTCACGTTGGTCAGCGGGGCACCCTGCTCGTTGGCCACCTTGCCCGTGATCACTGCTGCTCCCTGCGCGCGCGCCGTACCGGCGAACGATGTCAGGAGCAGTGCGACGACGGCGGCGGCGCCTCGAGCGCCTGCAGCTCTTCTCATGTGGGTCCTCTGTTGGTGGGAATGCGACGGCAACTGCGGCCGGTGCCCGGTGCACCGGCCTTCGAGAACGACGTCCCGCGGGAAGGCGGGGGTGACGCTCCGAACGGTCGGACCGGCAGGAAACCATCTGCCGAGTCCACGTGTCTCAAGAATCAGCCGGCGCGGGAGCGCCCGGCAAAAAAGTTTCTGAAACGGGCGGCGCCGTCGCCGCGTACAACCACAGAGGAAGGAAGACGAGCACCGCGCGCGCGGGGGATTGGACGCGCCGGCTGGTCGGGGACCATTCTGCAGAGACGGCTCAATCAGCGCAAGATGGGGCCGGTTTTTGGTGTTCCGACCTATCTGACCCCGGGTAGGTCAGGTCGGTTACATTCCCGTTTCGCGAGGTCTCGCTCCGGCGGGGGGCGCGGTTTTCGGCAGCGCGAACACGAAGGGAAGCTGCACGAGCTGCCGCACCCGCTCCCCCCGCACCATCGCCGCCCGGAAATGCGCCCCGGCGAGCGACTCCCGCACCGACTCCGCGAACAGCGAGTCGTCCGCCTGGAGCACGTCGATCGTCGCCACCTCCACGAAGCCCAGCCGGTCGACGACGAACTCCGCCACCACCCGCCCCTCCATCCCGAGCTTCAATAGAGAGTCGGGATAGACCGGAGGGGCGGTGCCCGGATCCATCGCCGCCGGCGTCCCCACCCGGTCGCTCGTGTAGATCTCCGTCGCGTCGGGCGCGGCCCCGCCCCGCGCCAGCGCGGGCGACGACGCCATCTCTCGCTGCCGTGGACGCGCCGGCCGCGACCAGACCGCGATCACTCCGCACCGCTCCAGATTGCGCGGCGAGGTGAACTCGGCGGGAGTGCTCCCCAACCCGGAATAGACCTCGATCCCCTCCACCGACGCCAGATCGATCAGGTCGAGGTCGAACTCGGCGGCGCTCGCCGGAAAACCGTCCACGAAGACGAGCGGGGGACAGTTCGCGCCGCGCAGCCGCACGGCGCGCCCCTGATTGCGCGACGGGCCGATGTGCACCCCGGGCACCTCGCGCAGCATGTCGGTGAGCGTCGTGCTGTTGGCGCGCGCGATCCGCTCGCGCGTGACGAAGTGGCCGGCATTGCGCTTGAGCCGCTCGTTGTAGCCGGCGAGCCGCGACTCGAAGATCTCGGGAGCCGCCTTCACCTCCACCCCCTCGAGCAGCCCCGCCGACGCGGCGAGCACGATGTCGGCGCGGCGGTCGCGCCCCGGCGCGAGGCGCAGCGCCAGGGCGAAGGGGGCGAATCCCAGCCGCCGCGCGGTCAGGGTGGCCTCCCCGTCGACGACCCCCGCGAGGCGGTAGGCCCCCGAGGCGTCGGAGCGGACGCGGATCGCCCCGCCGGCCAGCCCGATCTCCACCCCTTCCACCGGCGCGCCGGCGGAGTCGCGCACGACGCCGTGCACCGCGCTCGGCGCCTGGGCGCGCGCGCGCGCCGAGAGGCCGGCGAGCATCGCCAGCCCCGCCATCACGCTGCGGAGAATACGGGCCCCGCGAACCAGCCTGCGGCGTTGCATCCCCCTATTCTCCACCGGAGCGGACATCCGTCAAGAGTGGTGGCGCCGAGCGATCGCGCGCGGGCTCCCATCAAGCGCCGTCGCCCGGGTCGACGAAGCAGAGCGGGGGAAGCGCCATGCGCTCCCCCCGCTCCTTCCATCCGTGCCCAGCGCGCGGTCACACCGCCGAGGCGTGCTCCGTGACGACGCGCACGACGTCGTCCACCACTTGCAGGAACCCGCCCTCCACGTTGAAGCGCTGACCGCCGGCGCCGAGCCGCAGCTCGCCCTTGCCGAGCAGCGTCACCATCGGCGCGTGGCCGGTGAGGATGCCCACCTCGCCGTCGAACGCCGGGGCGACCACCGTATCGGTGGTGCCCTCGAACAGCACGGCCTCCGGCGAGATCACCGAGACGGTGAGCATCCGTCAGCCCTGCAGCTTCTTGGCGTTCTCGACGACGTCGTCGATGCCGCCGGCCATGAAGAACGCCTGCTCCGGCAGATGATCGAACTCGCCGGCGACGAGCCGCTCGAAGCTGCTGATCGTCTCCTCCAGCTTGACGTACTTGCCGGGAATGCCGGTGAACTGCTCGGCCACCGAGAAGGGCTGCGACATGAAGCGCTGGATGCGGCGCGCGCGTCCGACGACCTTCTTGTCCTCTTCCGACAGCTCGTCCATGCCGAGGATGGCGATGATGTCCTGCAGCTCCTTGTAGCGCTG
>JBBQJC010000182.1:0-4081 GCA_038325515.1 Gemmatimonadales bacterium
AGGACGAAGGTGTCGGCGATCCCGAGGCGCACCGCGGTCGCGACCTTCTTCGTGACGCCGAGGAAGGAGCAGAGCCCGAGGAACATGACGAGGGTGAAGTTGTTCACCAGCGCCGCGGACAGGAGGATGATGAGATGGTGCTTCATACGACCGCCTCCTCGAGCGCGGGGCGCGCGACGGGCGCGGGAGCCAGCGCGACGGCGAGTGTCGCGCGCCGCTTCTGCTTGTCCTTGAACCAGGCGAAGCCGAGGAGCACGAGCCCGAAGCCGAAGAAGCCCCCCGGCGGCATGTTCATGATGGCCCACGGCTCGAAGTTCGCCGGCATCACGCGCATCCCCAGCCAGCTTCCGCTGCCGAGGATCTCGCGCACCGTGCCGACGGTCATCAGCCCGAAGGTGAAGCCGAGCCCCATCCCCACCCCGTCGAGCGCCGAGCGCCAGACGGTGTTGACCGAGGAGAAGGCCTCCTGGCGGCCGAGCAGCAGGCAGTTGGCGACGATCAGCGGGATGAAGGCGCCGAGGGCCCGGTGCGTCTCCGGCACCAGCGACTCGGTGCCGATATCGACGATCTGCACGAAGGTGGCGATGATCAGGATGTAGGTGGAGATGCGGACCTCGTTCGGGATGCGCTTCCTGAACATCGAGACGAAGATGTTCGACCCGAGCTGCACCACGAGGGTGGCGAGCCCCATCGCGATCGCGTTCTTCACGCTGTTCGTGATGGCCATCGTCGGGCACATCCCCAGCATCTGGACGAAGGTGGGGTTCTCCTTCCAGAGCCCCCGCATGAAGTCTTCGGTCGCGGTGGGCTTGCGGCGGCCGGGCACGTCCGGCATGGCGTGACAGCGCATCAGCTCCTCCCGGCCGGCGGCCGGTATGCGTCGAGATACGGTTGCCAGTGAGCGAGCACGCGGTTGATGCCGCGCAGCACCGCCCGCGAGGAGATCGTCGCGCCGGTGATCATCAGCACAGCGCTCGGATCGTGCGCCACGCGATCGCGCTCGGTGGCCTTGAGCCCCACCAGCGGCACGACGCGCCCGGTGAACTGCGCGGTGAACACCGGCTTCTCGACCTTGTCGGCGATGCCGGGGGTCTCCTTGCTCTCCAGCACCTTCATGCCGAGGAGCCGATGCCCCGCGGGATCGTAGCCCACGAGCAGGTGCATCTGCTCGGAGAAGCCGGGCTCCACGACGGCGATGGCGTAGCCGACGGGCCGTCCCGCGTCGTCGTAGCCTCGGTAGACCCGCTCGGCGCGCCGGGCCTCCTCCTCGGGAGGACGAGTGGCGGTGAGCGCGCCCCCCTGCAGCCAGAGCGTGTCGGCGCGCTTGGGCGCGTGCAGCACCTCGGCGATCGCGGTGCGCAGCACGCCGGCCTTGTAGGCCTCGATGCCCGGCAGCGTGAAGTCGTAGAGGAGGACGACGGCCAGTCCGGCGAGGGCGCCGGCGAGCGTGAGGGTGAGGAGCAGCTTCCACGAGGGCACCGCCTCGTCCATCACGGGCAGCTCGCGTCCGCCGTGCGTGGCGTCCGTCATGGGGCCTCCTGCTGCACCACGCGCACCCGGCCCGTGCCGAACACGCGCGGCCTGGTGACGTGATTGATGAAGGGGACGAGGGCGTTCATCAGCAGGACGGCGTACATGACCCCCTCGGGAAGCCCGCCCCAGATGCGGATGACCACCACCAGCACGCCGATCCCGGCGCCGAAGATCCAGCGTCCCGGCTTCGTGACCGGCGCGGTGACGGGATCCGTCGCCATGTAGACGGCGCCGAGCATCAGCCCGCCCGAGAAGAGCATGAACAGCGCGGAGGGGTTGTGCGCGTCGACCCGGTGCAGCACCGCCGCCATCAGCGCCACCGTGCCGAGCACACTCGCCGGGATGCGCCAATCCAGATAGCGCTTCCACGCGAGGTACACGCCGCAGAGGAGAATCAGCACGCCGGCGGTCTCGCCGAGCGAGCCGCCGGTGGATCCGATGAGCAGGTCGCGCAGCGCCGTGCCGCGCCCCTCGAACTTCATCAGCCCGAGTGGCGTGGCCGCGGTGATGGCGTCCATCTCGCGCGGGTGCATGAAGGGGAGCGCGAAGTTGTCTCCACGCAGCGCCCACCAGTGCAGCCCGAGCTTGGGCCAGGTGGTGAGCGACGTGGGAAAGGCCGCCTGGAGGAAGGCGCGGCCGAGCAGCGCCGGATTGAAGGCGTTGAAGCCGAGCCCTCCGAAGATCAGCTTGCCGAAGGCGATCGCGAACGCGCCGCCGAGCGCCGCCATCCAGAGGGCGATGCCCGCCGGCAGCGTGAGGCCGAGCAGGAGGCCGGTGATCGCCGCCGAGCCGTCGCGCAGCGTCCCCCCCTTGCCGAGGTAGTGCTCGACGGCGACGGCACCCGCCACCGAGGCGGCAACGACGAGCAGCGCGCTGGGGCCGAAGAACCACATGCTCACCGCGAGCACCGGCGCGAGCGTGGCGACGACCGTCCACATGATGCGCTGCGTGCTGTCGCGCCCCTTGAGATGGGGTGCCGCCGTCACGAGGAGGCGGTCGCTTCCCGGCGCGCGCGAAGCGGCGCGGCCCGCGCGGCTCATCGTCGACGGGCTCACGTCGCCACCGTCTGCCGGCGCTTCAGCGCCACGCGGCTGAGGGAGAACATCTGCGCCAGGGGAATGTTCGACGGGCAGACGTAGCTGCAGGCGCCGCACAGCATGCAGTCCGCCAGGTGCGCCTTCGCCATGTCGTCGTAGCGTCCGACGCGCGCCAGGCTGCCGAGCTGCGAGGGGTCGAGGAACATCGGGCAGGCCTCCAGGCAGCGGCCGCAGTGGATGCAGGGGAGCGACGCCTGGTCCCGGACGTCGTCGCGCGTGAGGACGACGAGCCCCGTCGTCCCCTTGAGGATGGGCGCGTCGAGGTTGGCCACCGGCGTCCCCATCATCGGGCCGCCGAACAGCACCTCGGCGGCGTCTCCGGTGAGCCCGCCGCAGTAGGCGATGACGTCGCGCGCGAGCGTCCCCACCGGGACGATCAGATTCGCCGGCCGCACGATCCCCGGCCCGCTCACCGTGACGATGCGCTCCACGAGGGGGAGCCCGGTCTCGAACACCTCGGCCAGGGTGGCGACCGATCCCACGTTCTGCACGATCACTCCGACGGATGCCGGAAGCTGGCCTGACGGGACCTCCCGGTCGAGCACCGCCTTGATCAGCATCTTCTCGGCGCCCTGCGGATACTTCACCGTGAGCGGGAGCACGGTGACGTCGAGGTCGCGCGGCAGCGTTCGCTCGAGCGCGGCGATCGCGTCCGGCTTGTTGCGCTCCACCCCGATGATCGCGTGCTTCACGCCGAGCGCCTGCATCATGATCCGGATCCCGAACTGCACCCGCTCGGGATACTCGACCATGCTGCGGTGGTCGGTGGTGAGGTAAGGCTCGCACTCGGCGCCATTGACGATGATCGTGTCGATGACGGCGCCCTTCGGGGGCTGGAGCTTGACGTGCGTGGGGAAGGCGGCACCGCCCAGCCCGACCACGCCCGCATCCTGCACGGCGCGGATCACCTGGTCGTGAGTGAGGCCGTGCCAATCGGGGACGAGGCGCGGCCGCGCGACCTGCGCCGAGTAGCGCTCGACGCGGATGCGGACCGCCATGCACATCGAGCCGTCGGGGTGCGGCCACCAGTCGACGTCCGTCACCCACCCGGAGGCGGATGCATGCACCGGCGAGGAGACCCAGCCGTCGGCTTCGGCGAGCATGTCGCCGCGCTCCACGTGCATCCCCTTGGCGACGATCAGCCGCGCCGGCTTGCCGGCGTGCTGGCGCAGCGGCAGCACCACCTCCTCCGGATAGGGCATGCGCCGGATGGGGAGGGCGGCCGTGAGCTCCTTGTGCTCCGGCGGATGGACGCCGTGCGAGAACCCGAAGGCCCTCGCCCGGCTCAGAAGGCCTGCGCGCGCTTCAGCCATTTCTCGAGATCCTTCTCCTTCGGGTTGAGCGGCGTTCCGGGATGGATCGCCGCCACCGGGCACTTCTCCGCCGCCTGCACGAGCTGGGCGAAGGTGCCGGCGATGGGATCCTTCACGTAGGCCTGCTTGTCCGCGTTG
>JBBQJC010000183.1:0-3997 GCA_038325515.1 Gemmatimonadales bacterium
GTGCAGGTCTCGCCGCCGCAGGAGCACAGCATCACGCCTACCTTCGACTGGAGCGAGCGGTACCAGCCGGTGAGCTACAGCATCGCTCGGAGCCGCTCCGGCACGGGCGAGCAGTTCGCGCAGATGGTGAGCCGGTGCAAGGCGGCCGGCGTCGGCGTCTACGTGGACGCCGTGATCAACCACATGACGAACTTCCCGAGTCCCGGCACGGGGAGCAACGGCACGGCGTACACGAAGTACAGCTATCCCGGGCTGTACACGGCCGCGGATTTCCACACGGCGTGCACGGTGAGCAACTACCAGAGCGCCGCGAACGTGCAGGACTGCGAGCTGTTCAGCCTCCCGGACCTGGACACGAGCTCGCCGAGCGTGCGGCAGAAGATCGCGGATTACCTCCTGATGCTCTCCCGCCTCGGCGTGGCAGGCTTCCGGATCGACGCGGCCAAGCACATCCAGCAGGCCGATCTCGACGCGATCTTCCGCATCGTCGACGGCACGCTCTCCGCCGAGTCGCGACCGCTGCCCTATTACTTCCTCGAGATCTCGGCGGGAGCGGGCGAGGCGCTGCAGCCGAGCGACTACTACGGCGAGGGCTACGCTTCCGGCGCGGCGGCCGACATCACGGAGTTCACCTTCGTCGGCGTGGGAAACAAGTTCCTGAATGCCGGCGGCGAGCACATCTCGCAGCTCAATCCCGACGGGCCGGCGGGCAGCCAGTTCTCTCCGCAGGCGTGGCGGCTGATGCCGAGCGACAAGGCAGTCGTGTTCCTGCAGAACCACGACACGCAGCACCAGGGGGGGATCAGCTATCGCGACGGGGACATCTTCCGTCTCGCCAACGTCTGGATGCTGGCGCAGCCATACGGCTATCCCTCGATCCTCTCGTCGTACGCCTTCGCCTATCCCTCCGGCAATGCCACGGGCCCTCCCTCGGACGCGGCAGGCAACACGAAGGACGTCGCCTGCGCGGCAAGCCTGGAGTCGGCAGTCGTGGGTCAGTGGGTGTGCGAGCATCGCGATCCGTCCATCCTGCGCATGCTGGGATTCCGGCGCGTCGTCGCCGGTGCCGACGTCAATCACTGGTGGGACGACGGCGCCAACGCGATAGCCTTCTCCCGCGGCGACCGTGGCTTCGTGGCGATCAACCGCGGAACTGGCGCTCTCTCGCGGAGCTTTGCGACGGGACTGCCCGCGGGCACCTATTGCGACAGGCTCACCGGCGGGATGGGACGGTTGGCTGATGCGTGCGTCGGCACCTCCGTGATCGTGGGAGCGGATGGCGCCACTTCGCTGCTGCTGGCGCCGCGGTCGGCCGTCGCGGTGGATCGTACGACACGACTGTGACTACCAACCACCGCATCCCGAGCGCCCAACGATGAGGGCACGTCCTCGAATCTCGACTCGCGCGCTGGTGCTCGGCGCCCTGCTCACCCTGCTCACCCTGCTCGTTCTGCCGGTCCCGGCATCGGGGCAGGGGGCAGTCTCCGTCGCCTCGCCCGACGGCCGCAACGTCGTGACAGTCCAGGTGCGCGACGGAGGGCTGTTCTATGCCGTCGACCGAGCGGGCCGCCATGTGATCATGCCGTCGCGCCTCGGCTTCGAGTTCCGGGGCGCTCCGCCGCTTCGCGACAGCCTCGCCATCGCCGGCTCGGAGCGCGCGTCGGCCGACACGAGCTGGACGCAGCCCTGGGGTGAGGTGGCGCGCGTGCGCGACGCGCATCGCGAGCTGCGCGTTCACGTGCGCGAGCTCTCCTCGCCTCGCCGCTCCTTCGACCTCGTGGTGAGGGCGTTCGACGACGGCATCGCCTTCCGCTACCTGCTGCCCGCCGGCGGCGGCTTCGGCGAGTTCGCGATAAGCGACGAGCTCACCGAGCTCGCGCTGGCCGACGACGGGCGCGCCTGGTGGACCCCCGCCAACAAGCCGCAGCCCGATCGCTACGAGGAGCTCGCCATCGCCTCGCCAGTGAGCAAGGTGGACACCGCCAACACACCGCTCACGATCGAGATGCAGAGCGGGACGAAGGTCGTGATTCACGAGGCCGACCTCGTGGACTACGCGGGGCTCAACCTCGCCGGCCGGTTCGAGAGCCGGACGCTGCGCGCCGCGCTGTCGCCCTGGGCCGACGGCGTGAAGGTGCGCGGACGGGCGCCGTTCGAGACCCCCTGGCGCACCATCCAGCTCGCCGACCGCGTGGAGGAGCTGTCGCCCTCGCTGCTCGGCCTCAAGCTGAATCCGCCGAGTCGCGTCGCGCGCGCGGAGTCGTTCGCCCCGATGAAGTACGACGGGATCTGGTGGGGGATGCACCTGGGGCTCATGTCCTGGTCGCAGGGCCCGAAGCACGGGGCGACGACAGCGAACGCGAGGCGGTACATCGACTTCGCGGCGGCGAATGGGATGAAGGGTGTCCTCGTGGAGGGATGGAACCTCGGCTGGGACGGCAACTGGATGGCGAGCCGCGAGGGCTTCTCCTTCACCCGGCCCTATCCCGACTACGACCTGCCCGGTGTCGCGGCCTACGCGAAGGCGAAGGGGGTGACGCTCATCGCCCACAACGAGACTGGGATGGGAGTCGAGAATTACGAGCGCCAGCTCGACAGCGCGTTCGCCCTCTACCAGCGGCTCGGCATTCGCGCCATCAAGACCGGCTACGTGAACGACCGCACGCTCGCCGGCCATTCGCACACGGGCCAGTACATGGTGCGCCACTTCCGCAAGGTCGTGGAGACCGCGGCGCGCTTCGGGATCGCCGTGGACGTGCACGAGCCAATTCACGATACAGGCGAGCGCCGCACCTGGCCGAACATGATGTCGCGCGAAGGGGCCCGCGGGCAGGAGTACAACGCGTGGGGCGGGGAAGGGGGTAATCCCCCCGAGCACGAGACGATTCTCTTCTTCACGCGCCTGCTCGCCGGCCCGATGGACTTCACCCCCGGCATCTTCGATCTCCGCATCGCGCGCCCTACCGGCTCGCCGCGTCCCACCGAGGAGGCGCGACCGCGTACCACGCTCGCCAAGCAGCTCGCGCTGTATGTAGTGCTGTACTCGCCGCTGCAGATGGCCGCGGACCTGCCGGAGAATTACGAGGGCAAGCTCGCCTTCCAGTTCATCCGCGACGTCGCGGTGGACTGGGACACCACGCGCGTGCTCGCCGGCCGCATCGGCGACTACGTGGCGGTGGCGCGCAAGACGAGAGGTAAGGACGAGTGGTTCCTCGGTGCGATCACCGACGAGGAGCCGCGCACGCTCGATCTGTCGCTCTCCTTCCTGCCGGCGGGGAGGCGGTACGTTGCCGAGGTGTATGCCGATGGACCGGGGGCGAGCTGGCGCGACGAGCCGGAGCGGATCGTCATCTCCACTCGCGCGGTGACCTCCGCCTCCACGCTGCACGTCGTCATGGCGCCCGGCGGTGGACAGGCGGTGCGCATCCGTCCTGCCGGATGAGCCATTCGGGGATCACGCGGCTCGCGATCGCCCTGCTCGCCGCGGCATTGCCATCGGTGCTGCCAACGGAGCTGTCGGCGCAGCGGTTCGTCGTCACCGACAGCTCCGTCCGTCAGGGGCGCTTCGAGGCGATCGCCCGCTCGGCCGACACCATCTTCTCGAGCTACCCTCGCGCCGCGCGCGAAGTGCGTTTCCGCTTCAGTCTGAACGGCGCCGAGAACGAGTTTCCTCCGGGGACCGAGCACACGATTTACCTGCGGCCGACGAACGGCCGTCTCGTCACCCCGTTGTACCGCTTCGGCGACGAGCGCGAGCCCCGGCCCCCCACCCCGGAAGAGGCGCCGCCGAGCGAGGAGGGCGTGACGCGCGTGACCTTTCGCCTCGACCTGCGCGACGTGCGGCGCGCGCTCCGCAACGCGGGCACGTACACTCCACCACTCGGCGCACCGATCCGGCGCGACGGGTTGTCGCACGTCTACGTGCTCGGCGATCCGGCGCCGCTCTCATGGGACTACGCGACCTTGAAGCCGGGGTCGCCAGTCGAGCTGCATGATG
>JBBQJC010000184.1:0-3735 GCA_038325515.1 Gemmatimonadales bacterium
GCTCGCACCCAGCAGGCACGCGAGCGCGGCGGCCACTCCGTCGGCGGCGTCGGCGGGCTGGGGGACGCTCTTGAGCCGCAGCAGCCGGGTGATCATGAACTGCACCTGCTCCTTCGTCGCATTGCCATTGCCGACGACCGCCTTCTTGATCTCCGCCGGCGCGAACTCGTTGACGGCGATCCCCTGCAGCTCCGCGGCGAGCAGGATCACGCCGCGCGCGTGGCCGAGCACGACGGTGGTGCGCACGTTCTTGGCGTAGAAGACGTCCTCCACCGAGAGCGCGTCGGGCCGGTGTCGCTCGATGAGCTCCCGTACGCCCTCGAAGATCTCGCGGAGCCGCGCCGGCAAGGGATCGCGCGCGCGCGTGCGGATCACGCCGCACTCTATCAGCACAGGGGTCGTGCCTCCGCCGCCGCTGACGACACCGTATCCGGTGTTCGCCGTGCCCGGATCGATGCCGAGGACGAGCACGCGCGCCTCCTCCGCTACCGGTTAGAGGTCGGCGAGGTCGGCGTCGTCGATCTCGAAGTTGCCCCACACCTTCTGGACGTCGTCGAGCTCCTCGAGCGCGTCGACGAGCTTGAGGAGCTGCTCGACCGATTCCTTCCCCTGCACCGGCACGGTGTTCTGGGGCACCATCGCGAGCTCGGCCTCCTCGATGGTGATCTTGCGGGCCTCCAGCGCGCTCTTCACCGCGTGGAAGGACGTGGGATCGGTGGTGACCAGGTAGAAGTCGTCGTCGCGCCGGAAGTCCTCGGCGCCAGCCTCGAGCGCGATCTCCAGCGTCGCGTCCTCGTCGGGATGCTGCGCGACGGGGATGCTGATCTGTCCCTTCCGGTCGAACATGAACGCGACGGAGCCTGGCGTGCCGAGGTTCCCGCCGGCGCGCGACATCCTGTGGCGGACGTCGGCCACCGTGCGCGTGGGGTTGTCGGTCATCGCCTCGATGATCAGCGCCACGCCGCCCGGCCCGTAGCCTTCGTACGTGACCTCCTGGATCGCCTCGCCCTCGAGCTCACCGGTCCCCTTCTTGATGGCCCGCTCGATGTTGTCCTTGGGCAGCGACTTCGCGCGCCCCGCTTCGATGGCCAGCCGCAACCGTGCATTCGCCGAGGGATCGCCGCCGCCCAGCTTGGCGGCCATGATGATCTCGCGAATCAGCTTCGTGAAGAGGATCCCGCGCTTGGCGTCAGTCGCCGCCTTGTAGTGCTTGATGTTCTTCCATTTGCTGTGGCCGGCCATACTGCTCTTCTCGGTTCTCGGGGGGACGGGCGGGGGGGCGACAGAGGGAGAAATATATCAGGGGGGGAACGGCTCAGCGGGTACGTCTCGGTACTCGGGTACCACGTCAGTACTCAGTCGCGAGTACCGAGCAGGAGACCCGCGTGGATGCCACGCGGATCCGTAGCGCCGCCCTGGAGACAGCGACCCTTCCGGGCCTCTCACCGGCTCCCGCGCCAGGAGCTCGCCCCAGGCACCCATCGCATTCTCTCCTGCGCGCCGAACGGGTCTACAGATCCCGGGAGCCTCCAGCAGAGTCTCGTGCTCCGTACTTGCGACTCAGTACTGAGGTGGAACTCCCGTACCGACAGTTGGAGCCCGCGCGCCCGCCCCTGAGCTCGAAATCCCTACTGCCCCACCCTCACCGCGACCTGCCCCCTGAAGCCCGTCATCCCTGCCCGCGCCGCGGCGCCGCTCGCGTCCGACGTCCCGAGGGAGCCGAGGGTGTAGCCCGCGCTCGGCACCACGGTGAGCCCGACGAGGTTGATGCGCGTGCGCAGCCCCACCGTGCCCAGGTAGCTCGCCTGCGACCGGTCGGCGGCGCGCACGTTGCCGGTGAGCGTGCCGGGCAGCTGCTGCAGCCAGTGGCGCAGCTCGAGGCTCGGCTCGAGCTGCGGGCCGAGCGCGTCGGTGCTCACCGACGCGAAGACGTTGGCGATGTTCTCGCGTTTCGCCGGGTCGCCGGAGGCATACGTCCCCGCCATGCGGTACACGTCGTACGCGGCGAGGGTGAGGTCCGCGCCACCCAGGCTACTCGTGTACACGGTCTGGGTGATGACGCGGTTGCCGGTGCTGTAGCGCGTCCCCCCGGCGTCGTCGTTGCCGAAGGCGGAGTACGTCACCGCCAGCGCCAGGCGTCCCGCGCCCACCGTGCGGTCGATGCCGAGGCGCGCGCGGTACTCGTTGCCGGGCTGGAAGCTGAGCGTCTCCCCCGGCACGTTGAAGGGGGAGTACGACGCCGACCGCCGCACCGCCCCGCCGAAGCCGACGTTCCACGCGCCGAGCGGGCGCGCGACGGCGATTCCACCCGTGCCGGCGAAGCCGGAGCCCATGTTCGAAACGGGGAAGGCGAGGAAGTCGTTGCCGATCCGTCCCGCGGCGCTCAGCTGTTCGAGCGTCACCGCCGACTTGCCCGTGGGAAGGTTCAGTCCCGCGGTGAGAATGATGAAGTCGGTGCCGAGGGTGAGGTTGCCGCGGAGCTGCGTGTCGGTGAGCCCGTTGATCTCGCTCGAGGAGCCGTTCGGCGCGGTGACGCGCGCGCGCGCGTACGCGGTGCCGACGTCCATCGTGAAGCGCGAGCCCATCGGGACCGATACGAACACGGGGATCGCCAGCTCGGAGATCGTCTCTTCGGTGGGGGCCTTGATGTGATACTGCATGTACTGCGGGGCCAGCCGCAGCTCGCTGTCGAACACCGACTGCGCTCCGGCGGGAGCGGCGCCAGAAGCGAGCACGCCAGCGGCCAACGCGGCGAGATGAATCGTGAGGGACGCGCGCCTCATGGCTTCGGGCGAACGATGGTGATGATCACCTTGCCGGTGCCCGTCGGCGTCTCGGCATTCACGATCCCTCCCGTCACGGGCTCCTTCGTGCCGGGCGTGGAGCCGGCCGAGCCGCTGGTCGAGCTGTTTGCGGCCGCGCCGGCGGTCGCCGCGCTGTTGGGCGAGGAGTTCACACCCGAGGCCGCGGCCTGCACGGTGCTGCCAAGGCTGCCCCCCCCGCCGCTCGCGCCCGTGGCGGCGGTGCTCGACGTCCCCTGGACCGCCGCCGTGACCACGCTCCCTTCCGACGTCCCCTTCAGGCTCGTCTCGACGGTCTGTGCCGACACCGTCGTTCCGGCCGAGACGGCGCGCGATTCCTGCCCCTTCTGCGCGGCGCCGCTGAACGACGGGTCGATACGCACCGCCTCCTGGAAGAAGCGGCTCGCGTCATCGTAGCGCCCCTCGTCCTGCGCCGTGAGCCCGCGGCTGTAGGCGACGAAGGCGGCGAGCGACCGGGTCGGCCGCTGCTCGACCGCGTTCCGCTCCGCCACGGTGAGCGTCACTCCCAGCGCGCGGAAGAGATCGAGGGCGAGCTTCTTCTCGATGCTGAAGAGCTGGTCGAGCTGATCGACCCCCTGTGCCGAGCCCTGCACCTGCGTCGTGGGCACGTCGACGACGGCCGCGTCGACGCGCAGCTGTGAACCGGGCAGCTGGAGGATGGAGCCCTGCACGAGGCGGCCGGCGCGCAGGATCCGTCCGGCGCGCACGTTGGTGCTCGCGTCGGTCTGGCCGCTGCGCTGCAGCGCCATCTCGTCCAGCAGCGCCTGCATGTGCGCGCGCTCGACGAGCGTGAGCTGCGACGAGCGGGCGAGGTCGGTGGTGAGCAGGTCGGTGAGGCCGCGCTCGAGAGGGCGCAGCGAGCTGTCGCTCCCGGAAAAGCGCAGCGGGAGCACGGCGATGGTCCGCGGCGAGC
>JBBQJC010000185.1:0-3237 GCA_038325515.1 Gemmatimonadales bacterium
GAGCTGAGCGCGGCGTCGCCGGCCGACGACTAGCTTTCGGTGGGGGGCGCGCGACGAACGTGTCGCGCGCCCCTCTTCACCACGACGACGAGCGCATTGAGCAGCGCACCACCGCAGCGGTCCGACGAGCTCCTCTGGGGCTGGGATCCCACGCCGGGCATCGTGTCGGTATGGGCCGAGGACACCGGGCGCGTGTCGGTGTGGCGGCGCGACGCCGGTAGCGGCGCGCTCCTGCGGGAGGATGCGCGCTTCCGCCCCTGGCTCCTGCTCGACAGCCTCGACGACCTGGCGCACCTGGGCGATGCGCTGCGCCCCGACGGGGATGACGCCGCCGCCGTGCGCTATCGCGAGCTCGCCGGACCCGGCGCGCTCCGCTGGCTGGTGAGCGCGCCGACCGCGCGCGCGATCACCGCGCCCCTGCTGCACGGCGCCTCGCAGCGCCTGGGCCGCCGGATCGCGAGCCTGCGCGAGCTCGGCAGCGAGACCTACCTGATGCTCCCCGCCGAGGAGCAGTATCTCGTGAGCACGGGGCGCACCTACTTCCGTGATCTTTCATTCGATCATCTGCGCCGCCTGCAGTTCGACCTCGAGACGACGGGCCTCGATGCGGCGCACGACAGGATCTTCCTGGTCGCCGTCCGCTATCCCGACGGCAGTGCGGAGACGCTCGAGGCGGACGGTGACGACGCGGGGGCGGAGGCGGAGCTGATCCGACGGCTCGTCGAGCGGATTCGCGAGGCCGACCCGGACGTGATCGAGAATCACAACCTCCACGGCTTCGACCTTCCCTTCCTGGAGCGGCGCGCGCGCCGGCATGGCGTCGCTCTCGCCCTCGGACGCATCGGCCCGCCGGGACTGCGGCAGCGCGGCGCGCGCCGAGGCGTCGCCGCCGGCTACGACGCGCAGCGTCGCGTGCGCTTCGTCGCGGCCGGCCGCGAGCTCATCGACACCCTCGACGCGGTGCGCCGTCACGACATGGGCGCGCGCGAGCTGCCAGGTCACGGGCTCAAGGCGGTGGCGCGACACTTCGGCATCGCAGGCCCGGCGCGCGAGTACATCCGCGGCGACCTGATCCACGAGACCTGGCGCAGCGATCCCGGGCGCGTGCGGCGCTACGCGACCGACGACGTGGAGGAGGTCGCCGCCCTCGCGCGCCTGCTCGGCGGGCCCGCCTTCGCGTTGGCGCGCATGGCCCCTCGCCGCTACGAGCGGCTCGCCGATACCGGCGCGGCGACGGGAGTCATCGACCCGCTCCTCGTACGCGCCTATCTCCGGGCGGGCCAGGCGCTCCCGGCGCACGCGCCGGGAGACGGCACGCCACACACCGGCGCCGCGCTCCACCTCTTCGCCACGGGCGTGGCGCGCCGCGTGGTCAAGGCGGACGTGGCGAGCCTGTATCCCTCGCTCATGCGCGCCTGGCGCATCGGCCCCGCGCGGGACCACCTCGGCGCCATGCTGACCATCGTCGACGGGCTGGTCGAGCAGCGCCTCGCCGCGAAGGCCTCGGCGCGCGCCGCGCCTCCCGGCTCGGCGGAGCGCCACGCGCACGAGGCGATGTCCGCGGCGATGAAGATCGTCGTCAACTCCGCGTACGGCTATCTGGGCGCGGGGGGCGAGCTCACGCGCTTCGCCGACGTGCATGCCGCCAACGAGGTGACGCGCCGCGGCCGCGAGACGCTGGAGCTGATGTGCCGCGAGCTCGACGCGCGCGGCGTCACCCTGCTCGAGGCCGACACCGACGGCGTCTACTTCGCCGTGCCGGAGTCGTGGAGCGGAGAGGACGAGCGCCGCGTGGTCGCTGAGGTGGCAGCGCTGCTGCCCTCGCTCGTCCAGCTCGAGCTGGAAGGGCGGTACGCCGCCATGCTCTCGCACGAGCCGAAGAACTACGCACTGCTCGCGCACGACGGGACGCTCATCCTGCGCGGCGTGGCCTTCCGGTCGAGTCGCGCCGAGCCGTTCGGCGAGGCGTTCCTTCGACGCGCGATCCGCCATCTCCTCGCGGGTGACGTCGGCGGCGTCCGCGACGCCTACGTCGAGACAGTCGGAGCGCTGCGGCGCCGAGAGCTCTCCACGCACGACGTGTCCTCACGCGTGCGCTTGACGAAGACACCGGCGCAGTATCTCGCGACGCGCGAGAGCCGGCGCGAGCTGGCGTACGAGGCGCTGCTGTCGAGCGGGCGCGCCGGATGGCACGTCGGCGAGCGGGTGCGCGTGTACCGCACCACGGGGGGAGCCGCCGCGCTGGTGGAGGAGACGGAACACGCCGATCCGCATGCGCACGACCGGCGCGACTACGACGTGGAGCACTACGCGCGCGTGCTGCGGAGCAACTATGCGTCGCGCCTCGCCCGCGCCTTCACCCCCGAGGACCTCGAGACCCTGCTCGCCGATCCGATCCAGCCCTCGCTCTTCGCGGCTTCGGCGCTGGAGGTGCGGACGATCCTGCGGGAAGTTCGGGGTTCGGGGTGGGGGGGGGCGGAGTGAGACGTAAGAAGTGCGACGCGAGACGTTCGAGGTCAGCGTGCGAGTTGTTGCGCACTCTGCGAGCTCCCACGCTTGACCTCGAAGCTCGAACGTCAGACTTCGAACGAAGTCTCACTCCCGACCCCAGACCCCCGACCCCCGACCGTTCTTATCGGAAGCACGCCGGATAGCTCGGATCCGCCCCCGAGATCGCCGGCTTGTCCCGCCGCGTCGCCACGGCGAACATCACGTCGTGGATGAACCGGGCGACGCTCGCGGCGTGGTCGTACTCGATGTACTGCGGCTCGTCGGTCGGCTGGTGATAGTCCTGCGCGTAGCCGGTGGAGAAGTACGTCACGGGGATGTCGTGCCGCACGTAGTTCACCTGGTCGCTCCGGCAGAAGCGGTTCATCGGGTTCGCCGTCACGTCCCAGCTCTTGTCCAGCGCCATCGTCTCGGCACGCACCGCATTGACCGAGTCGATGATGTCGCCGAACTCGCGCGACTGGCGGCGCGAGCCGAGGGTCTGCAGCGAGCGCGGCCCGCCGAACTTCACCTGGTCGGTGCGCCCCTTGCCCACCATGTCCATGTTGTGCGCCGCGACGATCGAGGCGAGCGGGATGGTCGGATGGTCGACGAACCACTTGGAGCCGAGCAGCCCCGCTTCCTCTCCCTGGTGCGAGACGAAGATGATCGAGCGCTTCGGCTTCTCGGCCGCGAACTGCTCGGCGATTTCCAGCAGCACCACCGTACCCGATCCATCATCGTCGGCGC
>JBBQJC010000186.1:0-3171 GCA_038325515.1 Gemmatimonadales bacterium
GGGAGTGGGCGGGATGGTCATGGGCGGGGGTTCGGGGCGGGATGGGTCGGCGACGGGCTCGGCCAACAAGAGCAAGGGCGGTGCCGAGCACGGCTTTCCCTTGGTCGCACGTCGTGCGGCCGGATAGATTTCGCGCTCGCACTCCGGCATCGGGCGCCGGCGTCGACTCTCCCGATCCCAGCATCCCCGCCTCGAGCATGGCTCCTTCCACCCGACCCGCGCCAGTCGTCCTGATCGTGCTGGACGGCTGGGGATACCGCGCGGAACGCGAGGGCAACGCGATCGCCATGGCGAGCGTACCGACGTGGGACCGCCTGTGGGCGCGAGCGCCGCGCACGCTGCTCGCGGCGTCGGGCGAAGCGGTCGGTCTCCCCTGCGGTCAGATCGGCAACAGCGAGGTGGGGCATCTCAACCTCGGTGCGGGGCGCGTGGTGAAGCAGGATCTCGTGCGGATCTCGAGCGCGATCGCCGACGGCAGCTTCTTCACCAACCCGGTGTTCGTCGAGGCGGCGCGCAAGGTGAAGGAGTCGGGTGGGACGCTGCACCTGGTGGGGCTCATCGGCTCCGGGGGGGTGCACGCGATCGACACGCACCTGCTGGCGCTGCTGCAGCTCGCCGACCGCTTCGAGCTGCCGCGCGTGGCGATCCACGCGATGCTCGACGGCCGCGACACGATGCCGCGCTCGGGGCTTGGCTACATGGCGGAGCTGCTGCGTCATGCCGAGGGGCGCGCGGTGCTGGGGAGCCTGGGAGGGCGTTACTTCGGGATGGACCGCGACCACCGTTGGGAGCGCACCGAGAAGTGGTATCGCGCTACCGTGGACGGCTCCGGTCCCTCGGCGCGCGATCCGCTGCAGCTCATCCGCGACGCCTACGAGCGCGGCGAGACCGACGAGTTCCTGACGCCGTCGGTGGTGGTGGACGCGGACGGGAAGCCTGTCGCGCCGATGCGCGACGGCGACGTGGTGATCTGCTTCAACTACCGCTCCGACCGGATGCGGCAGATCGTCCGCGCGCTGACGCAGGAGGGGTTCGACGGCTTTCCCGTGGCGGGGCGTCCGGCGCTCGACGTCGTCACGATGACGCTGTACGACCAGACCTTCGGCGTGCCGGTCGCCTTTCCGCCGCAGTCGATGGCGCGGATCGTCGGCGAGGTGCTCTCGGGGGCGGGGCTGACGAATCTGCGGACGGCGGAAACCGAGAAGTACGCGCATGTGACATACTTCTTCAACGGCGGGATCGAGACACCCTTCCCTGGCGAGGACCGGCGTCTCGTTCCCAGCCAGAAGGTGGCGACGTACGATCTGGCGCCGGAGATGAGCGCGTTCGGCATCACCGACGTGCTCGTGGACGCCATCGCGAAGGGGGAGCACGACTTCGTGCTCTGCAACTACGCGAACGCGGACATGGTGGGACACACGGGCTCCATCCCGGCGACGCTCAAGGCCGTGGAGACCGTCGATGCCTGCCTGGCGCGCGTGCTGGCGGCGGCGGAGAAGACTGGCGCGCGGCTGCTGGTGACCGCGGACCATGGGAACTGCGAGATGATGATCGACCCGGCGACCGGTGGGCCGCACACGGCGCACACCACCAACCCGGTGCCCTTCCTCGTCGTGGACCCGAACGCGCAGCACGCCCTCCGCGAGGGGGGGGCGCTGTGCGACGTGGGCCCGACGATCCTGCGACTGCTCGGCATAGAGCAGCCGAGCGAGATGACGGGGCGCGACCTGCGCCTCGCCTGATGCATCACATCACCAGCGACATTTCCGGAGTGAACGCGTGAAGGCAATACTGATCGGCGCCGTGGCACTGCTGGCCGTGGGATCCTCGTCCGTGGCGGCACAGGTGGGACACGAGCCCGCGAAGAGCCCGTACGCGGACCTCGAGTACAAGCAGGAGCTCACGCCGTTGGCGGGGTGGGTGCTCGCCGGTACGGACGAGGCAAAGGTGGCGCCGAAGAGCGGCCCGATGGTCGGCCTGCGCTACGAGCTGCAGCTCGCCGGACCGCTGGCGCTGACGAGCGAGGTGACGAACATGTTCTCCGAGCGGAACGTGGTGAACCCGCTCAACCCCGCGAAGACGCGGCAGCTGGGGACCGAGAAGACGAACGTCCTCTCGGCCGATCTCGGCCTCGCGCTCAACCTCACGGGACGGAAGAGCTGGCACAGTCTCGTGCCGCAGGTGCGGGGCGGCGTGGGCGTGATGCACAGCTCGGCGAGCGACAGCACGGGGTTCTCCTTCGGCACCCCGTTTGCATTCGCGCTGGGCGGCGGACTGAAGTTCGCGCCGGGCCGGCGGTGGATGCTGCGGGGAGACGTGACGCAGCGGATCTTCCACCTCAGCTACCCCGAATCGTTCTACCGGCTCGCCAGCGACAACACGGCGGTGGTGGGCGCCCAGACGGCGAAGTCGTTCTACACGCACCAGACCGCGTTGACGGTCGGCGTGTCGTACCTCTTCACCCGCTGAGCCCCCGAGCCGCCGGACCCTTTTCCCGGCGGCTCACATGGCTCACGACTACGAAGACCTCCACAACGTCGATTCGCTGGACGACACCGAGCTGCGCGACCTGGTGCGCGAGCAGCTCGCCACCCATCCCGGCCTCGACGTGGACGACCTCACCGTGCACGTGCGCGATGGCAAGGTCACGCTGACCGGGAGAGTCGGGACGGAGGGGGAGCGGCGCATGGCGTCGCACGTGCTCACCGACGTGCTCGGGATCGTCGAGTTCACCGACGACGTGGTGGTGGATCCGATCGCGCGCGGCGAGAGTCCCCAGGACATCGACGAGCACCTGGCCGACGAGGCGCTACGCGCGGGCGCGCTGCTGGGCGACGTGCCCTCGCCGCAGAGCGACGAGGCGGCGCATCTCGCGCCGCAGGAGGAGGGGGGCGAGGAAGGCGACCTCTCAGGCACCTCCGATTACGAGAAGGCGATGGAGGAAGGGATGACCTGGAACCCGCCGACGAGCCCGACCCCCGAAGGGTTGCCCGGATCGGACGGCGAGCCATCGGACGTGGGAGAGAACCACTAGCCCGGATTTCTCACAAGGTGGAGCAGGTTTGTGAGGAGGGTGCATTTTTGTCGCCCGGTGCGATGGTTTGATGCCCGCGTTCGCACTTGGGGTATCGCGACGCAAGCGTCTGGGTCGCGAAATGGGTCTCGTCGGCG
>JBBQJC010000187.1:0-2884 GCA_038325515.1 Gemmatimonadales bacterium
CGACACCTTCGTCCTGATCATCACCTCCATCTCGGCGACGATCCTCAACAAGTGGGTGCTGCAGGACGCCCCCTACCTGCGGGTCATCGCCTTCATCGTCGTGATCGCGTCGATGGTGCAGATCACCGAGATGACGATCAAGAAGTTCAGCCCCACGCTGTTCCGCGAGCTCGGGATCTACCTCCCGCTGATCACGACGAACTGCGCGATCCTCGCGCTGGCGCTCTTCCAGACCAACCGTGGCTACGGCTTCCTCGAGGGGCTCACCTTCTCGATCGGCGCGGGGCTCGGGCTCACCATCGCCCTGTCGTTGATGGCGTCCATCCGCGAGCGGCTCGAGCTGGCCGACGTCCCCGCCGTCGCGCGCGGGGCGGCGGTCGCGCTCATCATCGCCAGCGGGCTGTCGCTCGCCTTCATGGGGTTCGCCGGAATGCTCTCCACGTCGTGAGGATCACATGCGCACGGTGATCGCGATGGCCGCCATGTCGGCCTTCTATCTCTGCTTCATCCTCGTTCGTCCGCGGCGCGAATGCGCGGGGAACTGCGGATCCTGTCACACGGCGTGTCACGACACGCCCTCGCCCGAGGAGTCCCACGATGTCACCGCTGTCTGAGCGACGCGGCCCCGGCCGCCGCGAGTTCCTGGCGTTCGGCGCCGGCGCCTTCGTCGTCGCCGCGCTGCCCTTCGCCCAGCGACGGTCGCGCGTGGTACGCCGCACCCTGCCGGTCATGGGGACGATCGCCGAGCTGGCGGTCGTGCACCACGACGAGCGCCATGCGCACGCGGCGATCGACGCGGCGATGGCCGAGCTGTACCACGTGGAGCGCGCGATGACGCGCTTCACGAGCACGTCCGACGTGGGACGGGCGAACGGCGGCGCGGCACGGGGCCCCGTGCGCGTGTCGCCCGAGACGTCACTCGTGGTGGCCGAGGCGCTTCGATGGGCCGACGCCACGAGCGGCGCCTACGATCCGGCCATCGGCGAGGCGGTGGAGCTGTGGGACGTGACCCACCGTCACGAGCCGCCGCCGGAGCGCGACGTCTCGCGGCTCGGCGCGCGAGGTCTCCACCGGCAGGTCGAGGTGGGGACGCGGCAGGGAACGCCGGTGCTCCTCTACCACGACCCCGACGTGCATCTGGACCTCGGCGCCATCGCCAAGGGCTACGGCGTGGACCGCGCCGTGGACGCGCTCCGGCGCTGGGGGATCACGCAGGCGCTCGTCGACGTCGGCGGCGACCTGTACGCCCTCGGCGGGGGGCCGCACGGCGATCCCTGGCGCGTCGGGATCCAGGACCCCGACGACGCGGATGGAATCATCGGCGCGGTGGAGGTCGCCGACCAGGCGATCGCGACGTCGGGCACGTACCTGCAGTTCTTCCGGTATCGGGGCAGGCGCTACCACCACCTGCTCGATCCGCAGACGGCCGCGCCCCGCACGACGGCGGTGCGCAGCCTCACCATCCGCGCGGACAGCTGCATGCATGCTGACGTCGCGGCCACGGCGCTGTTCGGCATGCCCGCCGAGCACGCCGCGCGCGTGCTCGCGCAGTGCGCTCCCGGCGGGAGGATCGAGCGCATGGGCTGACGAGACGGGCAAGCAGCAAGGATGCTCGACATTGGCGCGGGAGGGTGCCATGCGGGAACTGACGATGTACTGCTCGGGACGCGACCAGAACGTGCGGGTCGTGCTCACCGACGAGCCGATCCAGGAGGGGCAAGCCACGGTGTTCGACACCGAGGTCATCTGCCTCGAGATCGGCGAAAGCTGCAGCGGGGGGTGTTGCCCCGTCTGCGCGATGTCGGCCGACGCGATGGACGCGCGTCTGGCCAAGAGCGGGCTGCGCCCGGAGATCCGGCGCAAGGTCGCGGCGCTGTGCATGGGATGCGAGCGCGAGACGGAGCTCGTGATCTCGTCGGGAGGGTACGTGAGCTGTAGCGAGTGCGGATCGACGTGGCGGTGGGCGCCGGCGCCGGCGTAGGGAGAAGCCTAGGGCGACACCGTCCCGCTCGCGTGATGCTCGCCGCGCTGGAAGGCGAGAAACTCGTGGATCGCTCGCAGCGCCTCGGCGTCGCTCGAGAGAAGGCGCAGCTCGCCCCCGCGCGGAAGGTCGGCGTAGCGGTACTCGATTCGGGCGCGGCTCGCGGTCATCACCGCGGTGCCGGGCACCGTTCCGGGCGCGCGGTCGTGCACGAACATGGGCG
Organism: Gemmatimonadales bacterium; assembly: GCA_038325515.1. GTDB lineage: Bacteria > Gemmatimonadota > Gemmatimonadetes > Gemmatimonadales > Gemmatimonadaceae > AG11. The sequence continues at coordinate 2,205 of JBBQJC010000187.1, forward strand.
TCTGGAAATCGCCCGCGCGGAACGACTGCGCGATGTGCTGCAGATGCATGCGGATCTGTGCGATCTGCGATGCCGCGGCGGGCCCCATCGCCGCTGCGCGTAGCTGAAGCTCGATGCGTCCTCCCTCCGGGGTGGAGTCGAACCGGTGCTCGGACGCGTCCTGATCCACCCCCATCCCGTGCGCCGACGATCCCCTCGCCTGCATCGCGGCGAACGTGCTGTCCTGGCGCGGAGCGGGTCCGGTCGCGCACGCGTCAGCCAGCAGGGCGAGAACGACGAGCGACGCGGTGCGGATTCGTGGCGTGGGCATGGCGACTCCTGGTACGGGGTTCCGATGGCCGGCGTAAGGCCGGTGGACGCGAACACGAATTGTGACCGCCACGCGACCCGCTAGCCCGGCGAGGGGATGAAGAAGCGACAGCGGGGATCGGTCGCGCGGTCGCACCGCTCCCGCACCGGCACGCCGCTCGCGAGCGACAACAGCTCCTCCATCCCGGCGCACGTCGTCGGGCAGGCGGTCACCGCGTCGGCGAGCGGGCAGCCGTGCCCGCGGATCTCGTATCCCTCGCTCGTCTGCACGAGATCGGCCTCGGCGCCGAGCCCCGCGAGGAATGCGGCGCTCGCCCGCGCCCGTTCATCGAAGGTGGCCCGCTCGGGCAGGACGGGAGCGATGCGGCGCC
>JBBQJC010000188.1:0-2852 GCA_038325515.1 Gemmatimonadales bacterium
GTCTGCTGGGTGGGCGCCGCTTCGGCGCTGCCGGCCACGCCGGCCAGGGCGGCGATCTTGTTGTTCAGGCGGATGGGATAGTTCAGCGGGTCCTGGCCGCTCCGGTTCTTCGTCTGGTAGAGCGAGTCCTCCACCGACGCCAGCTCGGTGCGCAGCGGGGTGGCGGCGGCGGTGAATGACTGGAGCCCCTGGCCGCTCAGCTTCTTCTCGCGGTCGGCGAGCTCGGAGCGCACCCAGCGGATGGTCTTCACCCCGTCGTTCGCCTGCGAGGTGCGTTCGCGCACCTTGCTCAGGAAGGCGAACTGCGCGGCGAGGTCGGCCGGCGTGGCGTTGGTGCGCGGGTCCTTCTTCAGCGCGAACTGGGTGGTGGACACCGTGCGCCCGTCGACGAGCATGCGGACCTTGTAGGTGCCCGGAGGGGCCATCGGGCCCTGGATCCCCGCGGCCCACATGATCAGGCCGTCGAAGGTCGCGGCGTCGGGGTAGCGCATGTTCCAGGCGAAGCTGTTGATCCCCGCCTTGTTGGGGACGCGCGGCGGGGGCGCGGCGCGCACCGGCCCGTCTTCATCCCCACCGCCGGCACCCTGCCCCGCGGCCGCCTCGGCCGAGCGGCGCACCATGCGCTGCGCACTGTCGGCGGGGATCCCCGCCTTCGTCAGCGAGTCCACGCGCGCGCTGCTGCGCGCCGCCGACTTGATGGAGTCGGCTGCCTGCACCGAGTCCTGCTTGCTGGTGAACGAGCGGATGAGCGCGCCCTTCGCGTCGAGGAACTCGAGCCGCACCTCGCGGTTCGGCGCCCTGAGCCAGTAGCTCACGACGGGACCGCCGGCGGGGCTCGTCGCGACTGGATGCACCGGAGGACCGGCTGGCGCGGCGCCGGCGCCGCCACCACCGCCCCCGAAGCCGCGGCCGGCGAAGCTCACGCGGTAGGCGTCGCGCGGCGTGAACAGGTGCGCGTCGCTCGCCGTGACCGCGGGCGAGAGCTGGCGCAGCGCCGAGAGGTCGTCGAGCACCCAGAAGCTGCGCCCGTGCGTGGCGACGATCAGGTCGCCCTCCTTCACCGCGAGGTCGTGCACCGGCACCGGGGGCAGGTTGAGCTGCAGCCGCTGCCAGCTCGCGCCGTCGTTGTTGGAGAACCAGACGCCGCGCTCGGTGCCGGCGTAGAGCAGGCCCGGCTTCTCGTCGTCCTCGCGGATGGCGCGCGTGAACTCCGTTTGCGCGATGCCGGCGTCGATCCGCGTCCAGCTCTGGCCGAAGTTCGTCGTCTTCCAGAGGTAGGGCTTCATGTCGTCGAGCTGGAAGCGGTTCGCCGCCATGTAGGCGGTGCCGGCGGCGAAGTGCGACGGCTCGATGAGCGAGACGCGCGTGTACTTCGCCATGTCCTTGGGGGTGACGTTCCGCCACGTCTTGCCGCCGTCGAGCGTGACGTGTACGAGCCCGTCGTCGGAGCCGGCCCACAGCACTCCCTTCTGCTTGGGCGATTCGGCGAGAGCGAAGATGGTCCCGTAGTACTCGACCGACGTCTGGTCCTTGGTGAGCGGGCCGCCCGAGGCGCCGAGGGTCTTGGGATCGCCGAGGGTGAGGTCGGGGGAGATGACCTCCCAGCTCTGTCCCTCGTTCGTGGTGCGGTGCACGTGGTTCGACGCCGCGTACAGGACGTTGGAGCTGTGCGGCGAGACGATGATGGGGAAGGTCCATTGGAAGCGGAACTTCAGGTCTTCGGCCGAGTGGCCCATCGGGTTGTCGGGCCACGGGTTGATGTTGCGCGTGAGCCCCGTGCGCAGGTCCTTCCGCGTGAGGAGGGCGCCGTAGCTGCCGGCGTAGACGATGTCGGGATTGTCGGCGCGCGCCGCGATGAAGCCCGACTCGCCGCCTCCCGCCTCCACCCAGTCGTTGATGTCGATGCCGCCCTGCTTGCGGCTCGGGCCGCACAGCGTGCTGTTGTCCTGCTGCGCGCCGCAGACGTGATAGGGGAAGTGGTTGGTAGCTATCACGTGGTAGAACTGCGCGGTGGCGAAGTCCTGCTCGGTCCAGGTGCGGCCGCCGTCGGTGGAGACGCTGGCGCCGCCGTCGTCGGCTTCGATGAAGCGCTTGTTGTCGTTGGGGGCGATCCAGAAGTCGTGCGAGTCGCCGTGCGGGATGCCGCGCACTGGCTTGAAGGTCTTCCCGCCGTCGGTGGACTTGTTGAAGTTCACGTTGTTGACGTAGACGACGTTCGTGTCCTTCGGGTCGGTGTGGATCTTGGTGTAGTACCAGGCGCGCTGGCGCAGCGAGCGGTCGGCGTTGGTGCGCGTCCAGGTGGCGCCGGCGTCATCCGAGCGGTAGACGCCGCCGGAATCGGCCTCGATGATGGCGAAGACGCGCCGCGAATTCGCGGCCGAGACGTCGAGGCCGATGTTGCCGAGGATCCCCGCCGGCAGGCCGGGGTTGCGGCTGATCTCCTTCCACGTGTCGCCGCCGTCGGTGGTCTTGAAGATCCCGCTCCCCGCGCCGCCCGAGACGAGCATCCACGGCGTGCGTCCCGCCTGCCAGAAGGCTGCGTAGAGCACGTTGGGATCGTTCGGATCCATCACCAGGTCGGACGCGCCTGTGGAGTCGTTCCGGAAGAGGATCCGGTCCCAGCTCCTGCCGCCGTTCTTCGAGCGGTAGATGCCCCGTTCCGGCGTGGGCGCCCAGACGTTGCCCAGCGCCGCCACGTAGACGAGATCGGGATTGGTGGGGTGCACGCGGACGCGCGAGATTTGTCTGGTGAGCTCCAGCCCGAGCGGCTGCCAGGTCTTGCCGGCGTCGGCCGACTTCCAGACCCCTTCTCCGTGCGAGACGTTGCCGCGGATCGGGCCCTCGCCACCGCC
>JBBQJC010000189.1:0-2629 GCA_038325515.1 Gemmatimonadales bacterium
ACGCGGATCCTCAAGGAGACGCCGCTCGACGGGATCCTCCGGAAGCGGTTCCACGACCGGCGCGGGCCCGCGACGACCGCGGGCACATGAGCATGCGGGCATTCATCATCGCCGAGGCGGGCGTCAATCACAACGGCGACATGGCGATGGCGCGCCGGCTCGTCGACGCCGCGGCGCACGCCGGCGCGGATGCCGTGAAGTTCCAGAGCTTCCGCGCCGGAGCGCTCGCGAGCGGCAGCGCGCCGAAGGCCGATTACCAGACGCGCACGACGGGAGCGGGCGAGGGGCAGCTCGAGATGCTGGGCAGGCTCGAGCTCTCCGTCGCCGACCACGAGATGCTGATCGCCCACGCCGCGGCACGCGGCATCGCCTTCATGTCGTCGCCCTTCGATGCGCCGAGCCTCGAGCTGCTCACCGGCCGCTTCGGCCTCGAGACGATCAAGTGCGCGTCGGGCGAGCTGACCAACGCCCCCTTCCTCCTGGCCATCGCGCGCGCCGCGCGCCGGGTGATCGTCTCCACGGGGATGAGCGATCTCGCGGAGGTCGAGGAGGCGCTCGGCGTGCTCGCGTACGGCTTCACCGCGCCGGCCGACGCCCTGCCCGGCGGCGAGGCGTTCGCCGAGGCGTACGCGAGCGACGCCGGACAGCGGGCGCTGCGCGAGCGCGTGACGCTGCTGCACTGCACCACGGAGTATCCGGCGCCACCGGCGGAGGTGAACCTCCGGGCGATGGAGGCGCTGTCGGCGTTCGGGGTCCCCGTGGGCTATTCCGATCACACGCGCGGCATCCACATCTCGCTCGCCGCGGTGGCGCGGGGGGCACGCATGATCGAGAAGCACTTCACCCTCGACCGCGCGCTCCCCGGTCCCGACCACGCGGCGTCGCTGGCGCCGCACGAGCTGACGGAGCTCGTGTCGCAGATCCGGGAGGTGGAGCAGGCGCTGGGCGACGGCATCAAGCGGCCGACCGCGTCGGAGTGGCGCAACCGCGACGTGGCGCGCAAGAGCCTCGTGGCGGCGGAGGCGATCGAGGCGGGCGAGCCATTCACGGCGCGCAACCTCACCTGCAAGCGGCCGGGGAGCGGCGCGAGCCCCTCGCGGTACTGGGAGCTGCTCGGGACCCCCGCGACGCGGCGCTACGCCGCCGACGAGCTGATCGATGGATAGGGCCATCTACCTGCTCGGTGGCGGCGGCCACGGACGCGTGGTGCTCGATGCGCTGCTGGCCGCGTCGGCGGTCGTCGCGGGCGTGCTCGATCCCGCGCTCACGCCCGGGACCTCGATCTTCGGCATCGTGGTGGCGGGCGGGGACGAGCTGCTCGGAGAGGTCGATGCGTCACGAGTCGCCATCGCCAACGGCGTGGGGGCGAATCCCTCCGTCGCCGCGCGGGCGCGGCTGTTCGACGAGCTCTCGGGACGAGGCTTCACCTTCACCACCGTACGTCATCCGTCGGTGGTGTTCGGGCTCGGCTGCACGCTCGGTGAGGGCGCGCAGCTGATGGCGGGCGTCGTGATGCAGGCAGGGGTGCATGTGGGCGCCAACGCGGTCGTCAACACCCGGGCCAGCGTGGATCACGACAGCGTCATCGGACGGCATGCCTTCGTCTCACCCGGTGCGGTGCTGTGCGGCGACGTCACCGTCGGCGAGTCGGCGTTCGTCGGGGCCGGGGCCATCGTCCTGCCCGGCCGCAGCATCGGCGCCGGAGCCATCGTCGGCGCGGGCGCAGTCGTGACGAGAGATGTCGCGGACGGCGCCGTCGTCCGAGGCAACCCCGCAGAGAGAGACACGAACCGCTCATGATGCCAAACTGGAGAGAAGTCGTCGTGACCCCGGAGACCCCGTTCGCCGAGGCGATCGCGCGGGTGGACGCGTCGGGGCTTCAGGTCGCGCTGGTGCTGGGTCCGGACGACGCGCTGCTCGGCATTCTCACCGACGGCAACATCCGCCGCGCGGTGCTGGCGGGAAGGAGCCTGCAGGGGCCGGTTTCCGACGCGATGAACGCCAAGCCGATGTTCGCCGCCGAGACGACGCCGCGCGAGGAGATCCTCGCGGTGATGCGCAAGAACGTGATCCACCACATGCCGCTGGTGAACGCGGCCGGGCGTGTCGTCGGGCTCGTGACGCTGGACGAGCTGATCGGCTCGTTCGAGCGACCGAACTGGGTGCTGCTGATGGCGGGCGGCCTCGGCACGCGGCTCACCCCCCTGACCGACGACTGCCCCAAGCCGATGCTGAAAGTGGGCGGCAAGCCGATCCTCGAGACGATCGTCGAGAGCCTGGCCGAGCAGGGGTTCCGGAAGATCTACATCTCCGTCAACTACAAGGGCGGGATGATCCGCAGCCACTTCGGCGACGGGGAACGGTGGGGGGTGGAGGTGGACTACGTCCACGAGACGACCCGGCTCGGCACGGCCGGGGCGTTGTCGCTGCTGCCCGAGCGTCCGGCGCTCCCCATCGTGGTGATGAACGGCGACCTGCTGACGCGCGCCAACTTCGCGAACATGCTGCGCTTTCACGACGCGCAGGGCGCCGCCGCGACGATGGCCGTGCGCGAGTACGACTTCCAGGTGCCGTACGGCGTCGTGCGCCTCGACGGAGCGCGCATCGTGGACATCGAGGAGAAGCCGGT
>JBBQJC010000190.1:0-2542 GCA_038325515.1 Gemmatimonadales bacterium
GCCCACGCGTGGGAAGCGGCGGTGCGTCAGAACCTGCGCAGTGTGGTGGAGCTCACTCGCGGCGTGCTTCCGGGGATGAAGGAGCGGCGGTGGGGCCGCATCGTCAACGTCACGTCGATCGCGGTGAAGCAGCCGGTGGACAACCTGATCCTGTCGAACAGCGTGCGCGCGGCGGTGACCGGCTTCGCGCGGACGCTGGCGAACGAGGTCGCGCCGTTCGGGATCACTGTCAACAACGTGATGCCGGGCTACACCCGCACGCAGCGCGTGGACGATCTGGCGGAGCGCAACGCGGCGCTGCGAGGCACCACGCCGGCCGACGAGGTGGCGGTGTGGGAGCGCCAGATCCCGATGGGGCGGCTCGGCGAGCCTGCCGAATTCGCGGCGATGGTCGCTTTCCTGGCGTCGGAGCGGGCGAGCTACACCACCGGCGCATCGATCCCCGTGGATGGCGGGTGGATCCGGTCGCTGCTCTGACACATCGCGAGGCCGGAGCTGCTCGCTCCGGTCTCGCGACTGGTTCAGAAGGGGAGATCGTCGTCGTCGGGGAACGGCGTGTCGTCGAACGGCGGGGGCTCGTCCGGGAAGGGAGTGTCGTCGGCCGGGGGGGCCTGCATGGCTGGCGCCTCCGACCGGCGCGGCACCGCCGCCGGATAGGGGCTCGACGCGCCGTCGCGCGGAGGCCAGATGACCCCCTCACACCCCGGGCCGCCCCGCTCCTTCGGCTTGTTGCGGCACTTGAAGTCGGGCGCCTTCGGGTTGCGCTTGGAGAGCCGGTCATCCCACATCGGCCCGCCGCAGATCGGGCAGTTGGGCATCCCGTCGGCGGAAGGAGAGGGGGCCGCGGCGTCGGCCGGCGCGGCCGCGACGGCGCCGCGCGGGGGCCAGATCACGCCATCGCACGACTTGTCACGGCACTTGAAGTCCGGCGCCTTGGGGTTTCGCTTGCCGACGCGATTGTCCCACATCGCGCCCGCGCACCTGGGGCAATTCGGAACTTCGCTGACGGTCTCGTCGGTGGGCTGCTGCTGCTCGCTCATTGGTGACGGCGGTAGGACAGATGGGAGCTATTCGGCGAACTCCAAACCTAGCGCGACTCGTTCATTTCGGCGCGGGGCCGTCGCGCAACTCGTACTTGAGCTCGAGCTCGGCCATGGCCTCGATCAGTTCGAGGAAGAGCTCGTCGGGCATGCCGAGGCACACTTCGCGAATGCGCTCCAGCAGCTCCACACGGATCGCCGCGTGGCGTTCGTCCCGTGGCCGCGGCGCGCCCGCCTCGTGAGCGGGCCGGCTTCTTGCTTTTCGCGCCCGCGAATCGAACACGGAGATGACGATGCGCTTGGGCAATGGTGGACGCAGCTCGGACCTCGAGGACAATCGCGGGGGTGGAGGGGGCCGGGTGGTGGGCATCGGAGGGAGCGCGGTCCTGCTCGTCCTCAGCCTGATCTTCGGACGGAACCTGTTCAACGACGCGGGGGTCCAGCCGTCGGTCGTGGCCGGCGCCGGCGGGGGAGCGCTGACCGCTGCCGACTCGGCGCGCGAAGAGCCGGAAGTGCGGTTCGTCTCCGGCGTGCTCGACGATGCGCAGGCGACGTGGGACAAGGTCCTCCCCCGCTATGGCGCGCGGTACCATCACGCCAAGCTGCGACTCTACCGCGACGCGGAGCCGACCGCCTGCGGCACCGGCCAGTCGGCGATGGGGCCCTTCTACTGTCCCCGCGACGAGAAGGTGTACCTCGACCTCGGCTTCTTCGACGAGCTGCAGACGAAGTTCGGGGCGCCGGGCCAGTTCGCGCAGGCCTACGTCATCGCCCACGAGCTCGGGCATCACGTGCAGCACATCCTCGGCACGGATGAGAAGATGCGGCAGCTGCAGCAACGGAATCCCGGCGCGGAGAACCAGCTCTCGGTGCGGCTGGAGCTCCAGGCCGACTGCTACGCCGGCGTCTGGGGCAAGTCGGCGCAGGACCGCAACCTGCTCGATCCGGGGGAGATGCAGCAGGGGCTGGCCGCCGCCGCGTCAGTCGGAGACGACCGTCTCCAGAAGGAGGCGACTGGGCGCGTGAGCCCCGAATCGTTCATGCACGGCTCGTCGGCGCAGCGCATGAGCTGGTTCAAGCGCGGGTTCGATTCGGGCGATCCGGGGCAGTGTGACACCTTCGGAGGGTAGGGATTCGACGCAGGGCAGGCCGTTCTCGGTTTGTCGGTTTTCAGTTTTCGGCCGGTCACGGGCCGCATCGGTGTCCCGAGGCCGGCCGAAAACCGAGAAGATGAAAACTGAAGAACCGCCAACCCTCACACGGCGTCGCTCAGGCTCGTGAAGTTGAAGTCCTTCACCTTGAGGGCGGGAAAGACGACGTTGCCGCCCGCTTCCGTGCCGGCGACTCGCTCGGGGCGGCCTAGCATCTCGAGGTTGTTGAGCATGAACAGCGGGCTCTCGTTGAAGCGGAGGTTCTTCACGGCGCGCGTGACCTTGCCGTTCTCCACGAGGAAAGTGCCGTCGCGCGTGAGGCCGGTGAAGAGCACGGTGCGCGGATCGACC
>JBBQJC010000191.1:0-2443 GCA_038325515.1 Gemmatimonadales bacterium
CGCCACGCTCGCCGAGGTGCACGCGTGGGCGCGGGACGTGGAGCACCGGCTGCGCGCGGAGCTCGACTTCGCCATCGACGGCGGCGTCGTCAAGATCGACAGCCTGCGGCTGCAGGAGGAGCTCGGGGTGGTGGGCGGGCGCGAGCCGCGCTGGGCGGTCGCGCGCAAGTTCGCCCCGGACATCGCCGAGACGGTGTTGCTGGAGATCGGCGTCAACGTCGGGCGGACGGGGGCGCTCAACCCGTACGCGGTGCTGGAGCCCGTCGAGATCGGGGGGACCACGGTCAAGCTGGCGACCCTCCACAACTTCGAGCTCGTGCTCGGAAAGGACCTGCGCGCCGGGGACGTGGTGCAGGTGAAGCGCGCGGGCGACGTGATCCCGCAGGTGATCGGGCCGATCCCCGAGCGGCGCGATCCGGCACATCCGCCGGCGGTGACGCCGGTCCCCACGCATTGCCCGTCGTGCGGCACCGCGGTGGTGCGCGACGAGAAGGAGGTGGCGCTCTACTGTCCGAACGTCGCCTGTCCGGGGCGGCAGCTCGAGGCGCTCGTGCACTTCGCGTCGCGCGGCGCGATGGACATCCGCGGGCTGTCGTACGCGCGCATCGAGCAGCTCATCGGCGCGGCGATGGTCCACGACGTCGCCGACATCTATCTGCTATCGGACGAGCACTTCCTCTCCCTGGAGCGGTTTGCCGAGAAGTCGGCGGAGAATCTGGTGGAGGCGATCGCGGCGTCGAAGTCGCAGCCACTGTCGCGGCTGCTGTTCGGGTTGGGGATCCGCCACGTCGGCTCGACGGCGGCGCAGCTCCTCGCGCGCCACTTCGGCTCGATGGACGCGCTGTCCCGGGCGACGGCCGGCGACGTGCTGGCGATCCGCGGGATCGGCGAGGGGATCGCCGACGCGGTGGTGGCCTTCTTCGCCGACGAGTCGGCCGGTGCGCTGGTGCGGAAGCTGGCGGACGCCGGCCTGACCATGACGGAGCCGCTGTCGGTCGCCGCGGGGGGCGTGTTCGACGGGATGACCTTCGTGATCACCGGCACCCTCCCTACCCTCTCCCGCGCCCAGGCGACCGCGCTGATCGAGTCGCAGGGGGGGCGGGTGACGAGCGGGGTGTCGAAGGCGACGACGGTGGTCGTGGCGGGGGAGGAGGCGGGGAGTAAGTTGGTGAAGGCGACACAGCTCGGCATCGAGGTCATCGACGAGGCCGAGCTGCAGCGCCGCGCATCGGCGGGCGAGTGACGAGCGCCGGCGCGCGCCAGTCCTGTATCTGACCACCTCACGAGCGATATGACTCTCGATCTGACGAGCAACGGAATGATCGCGTTGAGCCGCGACGCGCTGTCGGCGCTGCGCGACGCCCTCGCGCGCGACACTGGAGCCGCGGCGGCCGGCTACCTCCAGGAGGCCGGATACGCGGGGGGCCCGTCGCTGTTCGAGGCCTTCCGCGGCTGGCTCGAGGACCGGGGCGCCGGTACGCCGGAGTCGCTGTCCGTGGAGGAGTTCCAGCGCGCCGCGACGGAGTTCTTCCATCTCGCGGGCTGGGGGTCGCTCGAGATCGGGGCATTGAGCGGTACGGTGGCGACGCTCGACTCGCCGGACTGGGGTGAAGCGACGCCCGGCGCGCTGGCGCAGCCCGGCTGCCACCTCTCGGCAGGGATGTTCGCCGACTTCTTCGGCCGGCTTGCCGACGCGCCGCTGGCGGTGATGGAGGTGGAGTGCCGTTCGGCCGGCGCCCCGCGCTGCCGCTTCCTGCTGGGGAGCACGGAGGTGATGACCGCGGTGTACGAGGGGATGAGCGCGGGGGAGACGTACGCGGGGGCGGTGGCGAACGTCTGAAACGGGTGAGAAGTGAGAGGTTCGAGGTGAGAGGTCGGGCCTCGGGAGGCAATGCATCCCGGGGCCTGACTTCAAACCTCTCACTTCAAACCTCTCACGCTTGTCCGCCTTCAGCCCCCGATCGTCTCGCGGTACAGTGGATTCGGTACGAGCTCTCCCTGGAACAGGACCTCGCGGTCCCAGGGGAGAACGATGGTGCTTTCGGTGGCGAGGGCGTGGAAGTCGGGCTCGTAGCTCCCCGTCCTGAAGGCGACGGCGGTCTGGACGTCCGCGGCACCGGCGTTGACGATCGCGCTCACGGCGAGGCGCATCGTGGCCCCCGAGTCGCAGGTCTCGTCCACCAGCAGCACGCGCTTGCCGCGCACGGCGGAGGGGACGGCGCCGAAGATCGCCGGGGTCTCGCGGACCGTCTCGGCCTGGTAGCGCCGGCTGACGAGAATCGAGTGGAACTCGCGGTCGAGAATGGCGGCGATGACCGCGCCGGGGACGACGCCGGCGGTGGCGACCCCGATGACGACCTCCGGGTCGTACGAGCGCACGACCTTGAGGGCGAGGGCGCGGGACAGCTCTCCGAACAGCGGCCACTCGACCTCGAAGACGCCC
>JBBQJC010000192.1:0-2386 GCA_038325515.1 Gemmatimonadales bacterium
GAGCTCCTCGAGGCGTTCGACGAGAGCCGGGTGACGCAACTCGTAGGCGATTACTTCGGTGAAGCACCCGCGCTCTCACTCGTGAAGCTTGCCCAGCGTCGGATGCCGGCCGACGCTCGGGGTGGGTGGCACCAGGACGCAGCTGTCTACGGGATGGACGCCCGCACCTTGAACGTGTGGGTACCGGTGACTCGCTGCGGCGACGTCGCGCCGGGTCTGACCATGTGGCCGCGGCGTCTCGACGGCCTGGTGAGGACCCATGGCACCGAAGGCGTCGATGAGTACCGCGCCGTCGTCGAAGACGTGGAACGACTCACGGCCACCGTGCCGGCCAGCTCGCCGGTCTTCGCGCCGGGCGATGCTGCGATCTTCGACCAGTTCCTGCTCCACCAGACGCACGCCAGCACCGAGTTCACCGAGCCGCGCTACGGGTTCGAGAGTTGGTTCTTCGCCCCGTCGACGTATCCCGATCCCAAACGGTGGATCCCGCTCGCCTTGTGACCGCACCTGCTCCGCGTTCGGCACCCGATCGTCTCGACGTGCCCGTACGAGCACCCCGCCAGCTATCTCTGGAAGACTGAGCGGGTGGGGGAGCAGCCGGCGGAGGTGGTCAGCGGTACGCGTCGCCTCGGTTCCGTGCCGCCGCTCGATGGGCTGCGAGGTATCGCGGTCCTGCTCGTGATGCTCTCGCACACCATCGTTCTGGTTCCCGGCCGGCTTGCCGGGGGTCGATACCACGACTACGTGAGCGGCGGACTTCTCGGCGTCGACCTGTTCTTCGTCTTGAGCGGCTTCCTCATCACCGCGATTCTGCTCGGCGAGCGAGCGACGCACGGGGGCGTGGCGCTTGGATCCTTCTACGCCCGCCGAGCACTCCGTCTGCTCCCCGCTCTGTATCTCTTTCTCCTGGTCTCATGGTTGTATGCGACCTTCGTCGGCTTCCCCACGAACCCCGATCTCCTGCCGATCCAGCCTGGCAGCGTGGGGAGCTCGATCCGGTGGGCGCTCATCTACGCGTCGAACTGGCAGGTCGTGTACCACCTCTTCAGCGTTTCAGAGGGTTTCGGCCATCTGTGGTCGCTTGCCGTCGAGGAGCAGTTCTACCTCGTCTGGCCGGTCCTGTTGATCGTCCTCCTCAGGGTTTGCCGCGACGTGCGTGCGGTCGTCGCCTTCCTCGTCGTCGCCATTGGTCTGGTCGCCCTTCGTCGGTACGTCCTCTGGTCTGAGGGGATGAACCCCTTGTTCCTCTACGTGCGGACCGACACGCGAGCCGACTCCCTCCTCGTCGGCGCACTCCTCGCGGTGCTGTGGGTGCGGCGGCGAACCCCGACCCGTGGACTCGTGCCGGCCGCATGGATCGCGACCGCGGTGCTCTGCCTGTTCGTCGCGACCGCGCAGCTCGAGAGCGCCTACCTGTATGTCGGTGGCTTCACGGTGTTCGCGCTCGCCACTGCGGCGCTGATCCTGGCGACGGTCGAAACGGATTGGGTGGGCAACCGGTTCCTCTCGGTCCAGCCGCTCCGCATGGTGGGCCGGGTCTCGTACGGGCTGTACCTGTGGCATCTCCCGATCTTCTTCGCCGTCGCGCGCGAGGGTCAGAGCTGGTCGCCGCTGGTTCGCGTGGCAGTCGCGTTCTGCCTGACCGCTGCGCTCACGGCGTTGTCCTGGGAGCTGGTGGAGCGGCCGGCGCTGCAGCTGAAACGGCGGTTCTCACGCCGAGAACTGCGGTCGCCGGTCGGAGTCGTCGACGCCCACCTCCAATCATCGACAGAGGATCAGTGACTCAGTTCCTGGCGCCGAACCTGAATTTGACCGCATGCAGCCCGTCAGTCACGCTGCACCCGACGAGCCGGTGGAGCGGAGGGGGGTTGGTTCGACGTGGACTCGCGAGCCGTGACGTGATGCCCACGACCGACTTCCCGCTCGACTGCGACTCCGGTAGCTCGGGTCGAAGGGTCCCCGGATCTGGTTGGGTGAAGCCCTGACTGCGATCAGCTCGCCGCGCCCGAAGTTCACCCAGGCGCTGGCGCGGGCGACGAGGCCGATCGGCAATGCGTCGGGGCGTCGGAGCAACGCGGCGACGGCGGCAGGGCTGGTGTTCGTCGTTGCGCTCGTCATCGCGTTCCCGCTGTACCTCGTTCGCGGGCACGAACAGTGGTTCTACCTCGACGAGTGGGACTTCCTCGCGGCGCGGAGCCTGAGCGTCCACGACGTGCTGCGATCGCACAACGAGCACTGGACGACGCTGCCGATCATCGTGTACCGGTTCATGTGGCGGTTCTTCGGGTTACGGAGCTACGTGCCGTACCAGGTGCTCACCGTGAGCCTCCATCTGTTGACCGCCGTGCTCCTCCGCCGGATCATGCGCCGCGCCGCCGTCGGTCCA
>JBBQJC010000193.1:0-2351 GCA_038325515.1 Gemmatimonadales bacterium
GCCAGCAGCGCACGCGGCGCGTCGAGCGCGGTGAGGGCGGCATCGGGCGCGGGCGAGCAGGGGACGACCAGCGCGCGCGACCCGCTCGGGAGCTGCGTCGCCGCGTCGGCGTCGTCGAGCTCACCATCGGTGATGACAACGACGGGGCGTCCCGTGGCCGATGCGCGGTCGGCGACGCTGCGGAGGCTCGAGGCGCGGTCGGTCGGAGGCGCGCCGGACCCGTCCGCGCGGAGCGAGTCGCCGAATCGGGAGAGCGTGCCGCCGGCGCGCCGCGCGGAGTCGAGCGCTGCGGCGAAGGCCGTGCAGCCCGGTGCGGCGCGCAGCCAGCTCTCCGAGCCGTCGAGGGCGACGTCGGCCGGGAGGCGGTGGGCGGGACGCGCCGGCGCGGCGAGCAGCAGTGCCACGACGAGGGTGACGGAGAGCGCGCGCAGCAGGGCGAGCGGCGCGGCTCGCGGGCCGAGCGCTTGGCGGCCGTACTGCGCGGCGGCGCCGAGGACGCCCGCGAGCGCGGCGACGAGCCAGGGGATCATGTGAGGAGCTTACGCGCCCGGCGCACGCGGCGCTGCGGGAGGTAGTGGCGCGCCCCCGTCGCGGGGGCGCGCCGGCATCCGTGGTGTCGCGCGCTCAGCGCGCGGCGAGACGGACGACGCCCGTGTTGCCGGCGAGGGAGGCGAGCAGTTGCGAGCGTCGCGCGTCGAAGGCGGCGCGCTCGGAGCGGCCGATCGGCTCTCCGGCGGTGGAGCGGAGCGCGACGCGTGAGTCGCGCTGCACGCCGCCGACGAGCACCTCGAAGTGCAGGTGCGGGCCGGTGCTCATGCCTGTCGTGCCGACGAAGGCGACAGTCTGGCCGATCTCGACGCGAGCGCCGGCGCGCACGCCCTTGGCGAAGCCACGCAGGTGGCCGTAGCGCGTGACGTAGCCGTTGCGGTGGCGCAGCTCGAGGACGTTGCCGTAGCCGTTGCCCCAGCCCGCCTTGACGACGATCGCGTCGCCGATCGCGCGCACGGGGGTGCCCATGGAGGCGGCGTAGTCGGTGCCTTTATGGTCCTTCCAGCGGCCGAGGATGGGATGGAAGCGTGAGCCGAAGGTGCTGGAGATGCGGCGGAACTCGAGGGGAGCGCGGAGGAACTGCGCGCGCAGCGACTTGCCCGCCGCGTCGTAGTACTGCGGGCTGAAGCCCTTGCTCTCGAAGCGCACGGCGGAGACGTCGCTGCCGGAGAGGGAGAAGGAGGCGGCGAGCACCTTGCCGACCTTCGTGACGCCCTGCGGACCCACCGAGCGCTCGACGAGCGCGTGGAACTGGTCGCCGTCCTGGAGGTAGCGGCTCATGTCGACGCGATACTCGAAGATGTCGGCGAGGGCCCACGCCAGCTCGTCCTTGCCGCGGCCGGGGAAGAGGGTGGCGGCCGAGGAGTCCATCGCCTGATAGAGATTGGCGTGGATCGTGCCGCCGACGACGACGGTGTCGGTCTTCCAGGGGAGGCGCTCCTCGGTGCCTGTCCAATCGCCATCGGCGCCGAGGCGCATGTGCAGCAGGCGGTCGATGCCGAGGTGGAAGACCAGCTCCTTGGGCTCGTCACCGACGCTGTCGGCGTGGAGCTCGAGCGGCATGCCGGGCTTGAGGAAGCGCGCATCGACCGCCGAGGCGGTGGCGGCGCGGATCACTTCGGCCGCGGCCTGGTCACTGACGCCGACGCGCTTGAGCAGGCCGATGAGGGTCTCACCGCGGTTGAGCTTCTCGGTGCGCGACCAGGGACCGGCGGGGGGACGCACCGCGGCGACGGACATGCTCTGCTGGAGCACGTCGGCGGCGGGGCGGTCGGGCAGCTCCGGCGTGTAGCGGAGAGCCCCGACGAGCAGCAGCGCCACCACCGAGTAGGTGATGGCGCGGGCGGTGCGCTTCTTCAATCCATCTGTCTCCGGATGAAGGTCGGGATCTCCATGTCGCTGAGATCCTGCGACCCGCCACCCTGGACCGGCTGCTGCGTGGGCTGCCCGCCCGTGCGCGGCGTGGCGCGCGGAATGTCCATCGGCGACGACTGGCGGCTGGCGATCGTGCCGGCGCGGGGGGGGCGCGCGACGGGGAACGGAATGACCGGTGCGCCCTTGGGCATCGTGACACCCGGATTCTCGTGCGACGCCGTGACGAAGCCGGGCTGGATGGCCTTGTCGAAGCCCGTCGCGATCACCGTCACGCGAATCTCACCCTGCATCGCGGGCTCGTGCACGGCGCCGAAGATGATCTCCGCATCGTCGCCGACGGCGTCGTGGATGATCTCGTTGATCTGGTGGACTTCACCCAGCGTGAGGTCGGCGCCGCCCGTGATGTTCACGAGGACGCCCATCGCGCC
>JBBQJC010000194.1:0-2318 GCA_038325515.1 Gemmatimonadales bacterium
TCCTGGACCAGATCCTCGGCGTCGGAAGGGTTGCGGGTCATGCGGAGCGCGGCGGAGTACAGGGCGTCCATGTACGGCATCGCCAGTTCCGCGAACTGCTCCTGATCCGCCACGGGCGCGACTGTACCGATCGGCCGGGCCCTCCATCGCTTCGGGGCGCGCGTCGATGCACCGTTGGCGAGGCCACACTGGAAGGGCCATGGACCACGCTCCCCCTCCGGTTCCACCTTCGTCCCGCGTCGAACGCGGCATCGCGGCCGCCCAGCGGCGCGGCGCGGCCGGGGTGCAGCACGTCCGCGGCGCGGTGCGGAACCCGGTCCGGCTGTTGATCGGGGCCACGGTCGTGGTGCTGGTGGTCCTCTCCGTCCCGCTCCTGGTCGGCAGCGCCTCGCGCCTCCAGCGGATCTGGGACGGGTGGCGCCACGACGCGACCGTCACCAACGACTGGAGTCCCGCCGTCGCGAGCATCCGCGGGGTCCGGGCCGCCGACGGACTCGAACTCGACCTCGCCTACTGGGACCGGGGGGGCGACCGCCACCGGGCGAGCGTGCACATCGACTCCCCGGGCAACGACTGGATCCGATCCACGCTGCCCATCCGCTACGACCCGGACCGTCCGTCGGCGGTCGAGGTCGTGGGCGTGACGAACGGCCACCCGATCGGCCAGGCGCTCGCGACCGGAGCCACGCTCGGCGCCGGGATCGCGGCAGGTTTGTTGGCCTTCAACATCTGGCGTCGACGCGCGGTCCTCGCGTTCACGGATCGCCCGATGCGCGTGTTGCGGGCACCGCTCGCGCTCTCCGGCGCGATCCTCACCATCGGGATCGCCGCGTGGGCGGTCGGAACCGTCAGCGCCCGGGGCTGGACGAGCATCGCCGACAGCGTCGGGGTGCAGGCGTCGGACCTGTTCGGCGGCTTCATGGTGATCATCGTCCCGGCCGTCGCGTTCGGCGCCGGGGCACTCGCGAGCGCGTGGCTCTCCCAGCACCGCCACCATGAACGGCACGAAGGCGTGTTGGGGAGTGCCCATCGCATGATCCATCGCGCGTCCGACTACATGCCGTCACCCGACCAGTTCCGCGCCGAGCACGACGCCGACGCGCCCCCTTCCGATGTCGAGCCCGGCCCACGCCCGAACACCGGTTCCGGCGGCTCCCCGCACGCAGCCTGATCCGGCTATCCGCCGGCCGAGCTGACCCCAGCCGGTTCCTCAGCGGCACCGGCGGGTGCTCACGGCGGCCCCGGGGTCGTGAACGCGGACCAGGGTCCGCTCACCTCGTAGGTGGCGCCGGGATTGCGTTGCGACGAGAAGTACAGGCGCGTGCCCGACGGGTCGAACGCGGGGCCGGTGATCTCGGAACCGCTCACCCCCGGCAGTTGCAGCACGGGGAAGGTCTTCCCGTCGTCGCGCACGAGGACGATCTGCATGTCGCCGCCGTCCTCGGCGACGTAGACGACCCCCGCGCTCGAGGTCTCGACGTTGTCGACACCGGAGAGCACACCGTTCACCTACACCGCCGCGTCGTAGAGCACGGTGAGAGTGTTCGCGCCGGGATCGTAAGCCCAGATGCGGTTGTCGCCCTTGGTCGAGAACACCACGCGGCCGTTGCTGATGTCGATGCCCTCGCCACCCTTGAACCGCACCGTGTTCGGAACCTGGTTTCGCGTCGCGGTCGGGTTCCCGTCGGGGTCCGGCACGACCGACCAGGCCGGATTCGCCACCGTCCCGGTGAGCACCTCGAGCGTGCCGGCCGAGAGATCGCCCCAGACCGTGGGCGTGAAGCGGTACAGCGCACCGTCGGTCTCGTCTTCGGTGAGGTAGATCCGCTTGCTCGCGGTGTGGGAGGCCGCGGCCTCGTGTTTGAAGAGCCCGAGCGCGGGCCGCGCCACCGCGGGCACCGCACCGATCGGGTGGCACTCGAACACCCGGCCGCCCGGCAACTCCTCGCAGCTCAGCCACGTGCCCCACGGGGTCGCGCCGCCGGCACAGTTGACGAGCGAACCGGTCAGGCAGCTCCCGGCGCCGACGATCGAGCCGTTCGCGTCGAACCGGAGGTAGCCCGCGCCACCCGGGATCGACTCGCTGTTGCTCACGTAGCTCCAGCCGCCTCCGGCGAGCGCGAAGCACGCGCCCCCGTCGGGGTTTGCGTGCCATGCGTAGGCGGTGCCGCCCACGACCTGGCCGCTCGTGGCGAGCTTGCGACCGGTGAAGAACGGATGCAGCAGCAGACCGTTGCTGTCGGGCGTGGTCGCGAGCCCCACCGGGTCACACGCCGCGAGCACCGTGCCCATCCCGCCGAGCGCGAGGGCGGTACCCC
>JBBQJC010000195.1:0-2294 GCA_038325515.1 Gemmatimonadales bacterium
CCGAGCTTGAGCTGCTTCTCCTCCTCGATCAGGTCGACGATGCGATTGCGCCCGTCCACCTCCGTGGCCGGCGTGATGAGCGTGATCACGTTCCGCCGGATCTCCTGCACGTAGGGCGTCTCCTCCACCGCCAGCCGGTACAGCAGCTCCATCAGCATCTCGGGGCTGCCAGTTTCGGGGGCATGAATGCTTCCGGTGAGCCAGTAAATCGGCTTCGCCTCGCGCACGAGCCGCGCGCGCTCCGCCTCCGGCGCCCCGCGCGGATCGGCGAGCGTCGCCGCCATCCCCCGGTACTCGTCGAGCCGCGCGATGGTGCGCTCGTCCCCCACCGCGGCGACGATCATCTCGCGCCCCTCCTCGCTCATGCCGAGCGAGAACAGCTTCACCCGTGGCGACGCCGCCGCCACCGCGCGGAAGTACCGGTTGAGATCTTCGGTGCGCGAGAGCCGCCCGATCGTCCCCGGCACGTAGCCCAGCACCTTGAGCGGCGTCGGCACCGACGACGACGCGGGCAGGTGATCGACCAGCTCCGTCGTGAACTTCCAGTGCGGATCGGTCGGCGTGAGCTCGCGGATCTTCGCCGTGTACTCCGCGTCGTTGGCCTGGGCGGCCAGCGTGGCCGGATGGAACGCCAGACCGCCTCCCAGCGCGAGGACGGTCAGGTGGAGTCGGAGCCGGGCTGAGAGCATCATCGGGTGATGGAGGGGAGGCGGGGTGTCGGACGGGGGCATCGCGATGTCGCGCGCCGCGGAAGTTGCATCCCGCGTCGCCGGATGGCCATGCTCGGCCGCGCGTGTCAGCGCGTCGCGCCCCTACACAGCGTGCTCGATCGCCCCCTCGTAGGCGTCGAACGCCGCGGCTCGGGTGAGCACCCCGGCGTAGCAGGGGCGCCCCTCCGCGTCCGTCCGCACGACGGGGAGCACGTCGCTCCCGAGCCGCCCCATCTGCGCCAGCGCCGCCCGCAGCGACATCCCCTCCTCGAGCGACTCCGCGGGCTGCGCGAGATCCTCGGCGATCAGCACCGCCCGCGCTGCCAGGGGTTGCAGCAGCGCTTCCTGCACGTCGTGGCTCCCGACGATACCCACGACGGTGCCGTCGGCATCCACCACGCAGAGCGCCGTGACGCGCACCGCCCCCATCACCGCGGCCAGCTGCGCCAACGGCATACCCGGCGACGCAGTCGGCGCACCGCGCTCGTACGCGTCACGCACGTGCAGCTGCTCCATCAGTCCGACGTCCACGCCGTGGGCGAGATGTTCCCCGCGCGCCGCCAGCCAGCCGTCGTACAACCCGTGCGGCGCCAGACGGCGCGCCGTCACATAGGCGACCACCGACACGATCATCAGCGGCGGCACGTACGACGCGTCGTTCGTCAGCTCGTACACGATGAAGATCGCCGTGAGTGGCGCCCGCGTCGCCCCGCTCACGAGCCCCGCCATCCCCACCAGCGCCCATGCCGCCGGGTGCACCACGTGGCCCGGCACCAACCCGCCCACCAGCACGCCGAGCCCGCCTCCGAGTGACGCGCCGATGAACAGCGCCGGCGTGAAGACTCCCCCCGAGCCGCCGCCGCCGAACGTCACCGCCGTCACCACGATCTTGGTGATCGCCAGCGCCACGAGCACGTACCAGGCGCGCTGGCCGAACACCGCGCTCGGCAGCGCGAGATGACCGTTCCCCGCGAGCAGCCCCCGCGATGCCGCCACCACGAGCCCCACGAAGGCTCCGCCGGTGAGCGGGCGCACCCAGTCCGGTCCAGGCAGCCGCCGCATCAGCCGCGGCACGAGCTCGTCCAGCCGCACGTACAGCGCCGACGCGAGCCCGCACGCCACGCCGAGCAGCGGATACAGCAGCGCATTGGTGATCGGGTGGACGTCGGCCATCGGCGGCATGTGGAACGCCGGATGCTCGCCGAGGAAGGTGCGCACGGTGAGCGCGCCGACCACGCTCGCGATCACGACCGGGCTGAACGCCCCCACCGAGAACGAGCCGAGGATCTCCTCGAGCGCGAAGAAGGCGCCGGCGAATGGTGCGTTGAAGGCCCCGGCGATCCCCGCCCCCGCCCCGCACCCCACGAGGATCTTGAGGTGGCGCGGCTGGAAGCGCAGTGCCCGCCCCAGGCGCGATCCCACGGTCGCACCCAGCACGGCGACCGGTCCCTCGCTCCCCACCGAGCCCCCGCTGCCCAGCGTCACCGCCGAGGCCAGCGTGCGCGCCGCCACTGGCCGCGTCTCGATCACCCCGCCCCGCTTGGCGACGGCGAGCTGCACCGCGGGGACGTTCTGTCCTTCGGG
>JBBQJC010000196.1:0-2223 GCA_038325515.1 Gemmatimonadales bacterium
GGCTCTCGGAAACGGGAGCCGTCACGATGGTCGACGCCGACGTCGAGGCGGTTCGCTCGGCGGCGCGATCGGCCCACGCCAACGGCGTCGCGCACTTCCGCGCCCTCGCCAGCGACGTGGCCTCGGCGGTGATCGACGAGCGCTTCGACGTCGTCGTGACCAACCCGCCATTCCACGTCGGCAAGGCGACCGACCTCGACGTCCCGCTGCGGTTCATCGAGGACGCGTCGCGCGTGCTCGCGCCAGGCGGCCGACTCTACCTCGTGGCCAACAGGACCCTCCCCTACGAGCAGGCGATCCACCGCCGGTTCGGGAACATCGCCAACCTGCACGACGGCCCGCGGTTCAAGGTCCTCTCGGCGACGCGCTAGGGGCGAGCGGGATCAGCCGAGCAGCGACTCGAGGTCGGGAGGGTCCAGGAGCCGCCATTGGCCCGGCTCCAGCATGCCTAGCGTCAGTCCGCCGATCGCGCTGCGGTGCAGCCCGACCACGTGGTTTCCCACCGCGGCGAACATGCGGCGCACCTGGTGATATCGCCCCTCCGTGATCGTGATGCGCACGTCGCGCGGCGAGATGAGCTCCAGCGCCGCGGGCGCGACGGTGGCCGGCTCGCCCTCGAGCAGCAGCGTCCCGCTGGCGAAGAGCGCCGCTTCATCGCCGCGCAGGTCGCTGGCGAGGCGGGCCTCGTAGGTCTTGGGCAGGTGCCGCCGCGGCGAGGTGATGCGGTGGTTGAGCTGCCCGTCGTCGGTGACCAGCAGCAGCCCCGACGTGTCGAGGTCCAGCCGGCCCACCGGCGCCATCACGGGCGACCGCGCGGTGAAGCGCGGCGGCAGCAGCTCGTAGACGAGCCGGTTCGCGTCCCGCGTGGAGCAGACGTAGCCCACCGGCTTGTGGAGCATGATCACAGAACCGGGCGCCGCGTCGAGCGGGAGGCCGTCCACGCGCACGTCGTCGTGCGTAAAGGAGTCCCCCTCGCGCAGCACGGATCCGTCGGCGCGCGTGACGCGACGCTCGCGGAGCATGCGCTCCACCTCGCGCCGGCTGCCGTAGCCGAGATTCGCCAGGTACTTGAGCAGCTTCATCCCGGAAGTCTATCGCGTGGTCAGCGCGCCGGCAGCGAGTCGTGGTTGGCGCGGATGCGGCGCACGTAGTCGAGCGTCTCCAGGTAGCGCCAGCGCTCCACCCTCGGCGCCACGCGCTCGATGCTCGGCCAGGTCCGGTCGTCGAGCCGGGCGGCCGCGGCCGTCCTGCGCGCGCGCATGATCGTCCCCTCGCCCGCGTTGTAGCCGGCGAAGACGAAATCCCACCGCTGCTCCTCCGGCACGTCCCTCTTCCACAGCTCCCACAGGTCGCGGTCGTGCAGCAGCCCGGCCGCGATGTTCCACTCCGGATTGTCGATCGCGCCGAACTGCGGCAGCGCCGACTTGATCTGTCCGTACGTGGAGGGCATCAACTGCATGATGCCGCGCGCCCCGACGCGGCTGCGTGCGGTCGGCGTGAGATCGCTCTCCGCCATCCCCTGTGCCTTGAAGCGACGCCAATCCGAGCCCACGCCGAAGTAGCGCTTGGCGTACTTGCGGAAGATCGGGTCGAAGCGCTCCGTCGCCCGGCGCGACTGCCGCTCCTCGGCCGCCCCTTCGAGGGACCGCGCGGCGGCGTGCACCTTCGCCGACGCCCGGGACCGCGCGCCCTGCCCCTGCGCGCGTGCGGACAGCACACCGAGCAGGAGAAGCACCACGAGCGCACCGCGAGGCGCGGACATCAGCCCAGCGCCTTGCCGATGATCAGGGCGATGGAGAGGAAGATGGCGGCGATGAAGATCGCCACTGCCACGTTCCCCTTCTGCAGCTCCGCGGGGAAGTCCACTTCAGGCGTGAGCCGGTCGATCGCCCGGTACGACAGGAACATGATCACCACGCCGATCACGGCGTAGAGCACATTGAGCCCGATCACTGAGAATTGCACTGGACCTCGGCAGGAGAGAGACTGCTGCTGGAGACTACGGACTCGCGCGACGGAGGATTCGTTTCGCGCCGCGGAAGGGCCGGACTACCGGGATGCGCTCATGCTCGCGGCGGCACGGATCAGCTTCGCCAGGGCGGCGAGATCGCGCAGGTCGAGCACCTCGCCGGGCGAATGGCTGTAGCGGCCCGGCCAGCTGATCCCCGCGCCCACGGCGCCGGTGTGGATGAACGAGCCCGCGTCGGTGCTGCCGTGCGTCGT
>JBBQJC010000197.1:0-2180 GCA_038325515.1 Gemmatimonadales bacterium
CACCACCGCGCCGGTCAACCGGACGGTCCCGCGCGGCGCATGGCGAGCGTGCGCCAGGCGCGCCTCGGACGGCTCATCGTGTGCTTCGCGGCCGTGGTCGTGTTCACCGGAACCATCGTGACCGCATCGGGTCCGCACGGCGGTGACGAGCACGCCGAACGATTCAACTTCCAACTCCCCGACGTGACGCGCATCCACGGCACGATGGTGATGGTGCTCCTCACCGCCACGATCATCGCGTTGTCGTTGTCGCGTCGCGATCACCAGCCGGCGATCGTCACCCGCGATCTCAACGTCGTGCTCGGCGTGCTCCTGGTCCAGGCCGTCATCGGGTACGTGCAGTACTTCAACGACGTCCCCGCGTTCCTCGTCGGGTTGCACATCGCCGGCGCGACTGCGGTGTGGACCTCGGTGCTCGTCGCGGACCTCAACCTGCGAACGCGCGAACCGATCACTTCGGGTGCGGTCGATCCCCCGAACGACATCGCGGTCGCCGCCGGCCGCGGCGCGTGACGCAGCTCGGGCGCGCGTGTCTCGCGGCGCTCCTCGTCGGCGCGATCGTCACGCTCGCCGCGTGCTCGGGCGGCGGTAGCGACAAGAAGGCGTCCGCCCCTGACGCACCGACCGACGCGTGCGGCATGCTCACCCGCACCCGGGCCGAGGCCTTCCTCGGTGGACCGGTGGCCGAACCGCGTACGAGCGGCTCGACGACCGCCGGCTCCGGACTCGTGTTGACGTGTTCGTATGTGCTCGCCAGCGACGCGACCAAGGCCGTCGCCGTCCTCCTGCGCCGCCAGAAGGGCCAGGGCGACGACCTCGGCGCCGCGATGCAGGGCTTGAAGAAGCTGACCTACCCCGGGGTGAACACCCGTGAGGTCAGCGGCATCGGCGAGCGCGCACTGTGGGCCGAGCCGCCGGGTCTGCGCCAGTTGACGGTGCTCGTCGACGACGACGTCCTCGTCGTGTCGGTAGGCCCCGACGTCACCGTCGACGCCACCACCGCGTTGGCTCGCGAGCTGCTGCGGGACCGCCCACCCGTCACCTGACCCGTCGACCGGTGCGCCCGGAGGATTTCCGCTGGATGCCTATCCTGGGTGAGAGATGAACGGCGCTCTGGCTCACCGGCACGGCGTGTGGACGCACGACCACCTCCATCACGGCCCACACCGTCATGCCCGGCTCCCGTTCCGGTCGAGTGAACGTGTCGACCATCATCACGGCAGCGAGCACGTCCACACCCACGGCCTTGTCGACCGGTCGATTGTCCGATCGAAGGACGGGGTCCGGGCGGTAGCGATCTCGCTCGGAGTGTTGGCTCTCACCGCTGCCGCGCAAGTCGTCGTGTTCGTGTTGTCAGGATCAGTTGCGTTGCTGGCGGACCTGATCCACAACGGTGGTGACGCGCTCACCGCGATCCCACTGGCAATCGCGTTCATGCTCCGCAGCGAACGTGGGGAACGATGGGCCGGCTACGCGGTCGTCGCCACGATCTTCGTGTCCGCCGCCGTCGCGGGGATCGAAGCCATCGATCGGCTCGTCCATCCCCAGGCGCTCGACTACCTCGGCGCCCTCGCCGTCGCCGGAGTCATCGGATTCGTCGGGAACGAGATCACCGCCCAGGTCCGCCTACGCGTCGGACGCGAGATCCGCAGTCCCGCACTCGTCGCGGACGGCCACCACGCCCGCGTCGACGGCTTCGTGTCGCTCGGTGTCGTGGCCGCCGCGGGTGCCGTCGCGTTGGGGATCCCGCGCGCCGACCCCATGGTCTGGTTGGCGATCACCGCCATCATCCTGCGGATCACATGGCAGGCCTGGGAGACCGTGCGCCACGCCGATTCCCGTTGAGCCGCCACCTGGAGAGGCAGCCTGTCTAGTCGTCTAGACTGGAGGCATGTCGCCGCTCGTCCGCACCGAGGATCTCATCGACGCCCAGGCCGTAGCCGTCGTGCTGCGCCTGAGCCACGCCAACAGCGTCAGCACCTATCTGCACCGCTACTCGGACATGCCGCGGCCGGTGCTGGATCTCGGTCCCGGCCGTCCGCGGCTGTGGGTGCGGGCCGACATCGAGGACTGGGCCCGGGAGCGAGAACGATGAACCGCACCCCCAGTGGAACTGCCGTTCGCAGCGCGCCGGGTCCGAACGACCCGTGCTGGTGCGGCAGCGGCAAGAAGTTCAAGCG
>JBBQJC010000198.1:0-2117 GCA_038325515.1 Gemmatimonadales bacterium
CAGCCGCGGAACCCGCACGACGCGGCGCCAGGAGGTCGCGCATCAGGATGCTCGTCACGAGGAAGCCCGACAGCACGAAGAAGATGTCGACGCCGATGAACCCGCCCGCGAACCGCCCGAGCCCGGCGTGGTACGCGACGACGAGGTACACCGCCAGCGTGCGCAACCCGTCGAGGTGCGGTCGATACCGCAGATGGGTTCGGTCGGTGGGTGCCGCGGGTTCGGCGGCCGTTGTCGTCATCGCTCGCGATTGCCGCGTTTGTGGCCCGTCACGGAATTACGCTCGCGCCATGAGCCTGCGCATGCATCCGGTTTCCGCCTCGCGCTGGGAGCAACTCTGCGCGTCGAGGCATCCCGTCGACCTCGTGGAGGCTCCCCGACCTCGGGGCGACAGCGTGCAGCGGCGCCGCACGGAACACGCCGCGATCCAGGCCCAGGTC
The DNA here is from genome assembly GCA_038325515.1 of Gemmatimonadales bacterium. Taxonomy (GTDB): domain Bacteria; phylum Gemmatimonadota; class Gemmatimonadetes; order Gemmatimonadales; family Gemmatimonadaceae; genus AG11. Next base: position 441 of record JBBQJC010000198.1, read on the forward strand.
GCGGCAATCGCGGCCCGGCGCGTAGAAGCGTTCCGCTAGCCGGTCCCATCCACTACGCACGCCATGCCCGGACGACGTCCGCTGTCGTGGTGATCGTGGCGATGACATTCAGCGTGTGTGCGAGCACCGCGTCGGCATATTCGGGTGGAACCCCGGCGACGGCGTCGCGTGGGAGAACGATCTGGTAGCCACGATTGACCGCGTCGAACGCGAGGTTGGTCATCCCGACGTTGAGCGAGACGCCGACTCCGACGATCGTCGTGACGCCGAGGTTGCGCAGGATCGGATCGAGTTGCGTACCGGTCATCGGTCCGAGGCCGTGATACCGAGGCAGCATGATGTCGGCCGGGTCGACCCCGATCTCCGCGGGCACCCCCACCGCCGCGCTCCCCGGCACGAGCCGAACGTCCGATTTCCGGACCGCTCCGAACAAGCGGGCATTGGTGTTCGCGCCTTTGCGGTCGTCGCGGGTTTCGGCGGTGCAGTGCACCACCGTGATCCCCACGGCCCGCGCGGCGCGCGCGAGGCGGGCACAGTTCCCGACCAAGTCGATCGCGGCCGCGGCGTCGGCCAGCGCGGGAAGCACCGCCGGTGAGCCGACGACCCCGTTCTGCACCTCCTGCAACACGAGCGCGGTGTGTGCCGGCGATACCAGCGCGGCGAGATCGAGCGGCATCGGATGAATCTAGAACCAAACCACTCGGTCAGAGCCGGGGGATGATCTCGTGGAGCAGGTCGGCGATCTCACGCGCGCAGGCGAGGAACACGTCGAGGTCACCACCGGCGGGGTCGACCACGTCTTCCCACGGCTCGAGCTCGACCTGATCGAGGCCGAGGGGTGCGAGCCGTTCGCCGAGCGGAGCCGCGCCGGCCGGAAGATCCCGTGCGAGACGCTTCAAGGTCGCGGTGTGCGCCGCGGCCCTCGGGTGCGTCCGCCGCATCCAAGAAACATGCTCGCAGGCGAGCGCGATCACGAGGTCGGCGTTGTCGAGCTCGGTGGCGGTGGCCTGACGGCTGCGGTGGTCGGGTACCGGGATGTCGAGCGCGGCGATCGCATCGCGGGTGCGCCAGCTCATCGGCATCCCCTCGATCACGTGCGTGCCGGAGGTGGAGAGTTTCAAACCGGGCACGTGCTCGCGAAGAACCGCCCCGGCCATTACGGACCGCGCCGCATTTCCCGTACACAATGTCACCACGTGCAGATCCGGCATCCGAGGCACAATAACGACATGCCCTACAAGCTCGTGCTACTCCGCCACGGCCAGAGCGCGTGGAACCTGGAAAACAAGTTCACCGGCTGGATCGACGTGGACCTGACCGACCGCGGCATCGCCGAGGCGACGCGCGCCGGTGAAGACATGGCGCGCGCGGGAATCACACCCGACATCCTCCACACGTCGCTCCAGGTGCGCGCGATCCACACCGCCGAGCTCGCACTCAACGCGGCCGGACGTTCGTGGATCCCGGTTCGCAGATCGTGGCGGTTGAACGAACGTCACTACGGCGCGTTGCAGGGCAAGGACAAGGCGGAGACGACCGCCGCGTTCGGCGCCGAGAAAGTCAAGGTGTGGAGGCGCTCCTACGACATTGCACCCGACCCGCTGCCGATCGACGACGCGAACTCCGGGATCGACGAGCGTTACGCGTCGCTCGACCCGGAACTCCTGCCCCGTTCGG
>JBBQJC010000199.1:0-1943 GCA_038325515.1 Gemmatimonadales bacterium
CCTCCGCGTCCTTGCGGTCGGGGATGCCGAACAGCAGCACGCCGCCGAGACCGAGCTCCGCCGCCGCGCGCGCATCCTTCAGCAGCTCGTCCACCGACGTCTGGCTCACACCGGGCATGGAGCTCACCGGCTGCCTCACCCCACTGCCGCTGCGCACGAACAGCGGAAGGATGAGCTGCGATGGCGCGAGGCTCGTCTCGCGGACGAGCGCACGGAGCGCACTGGTGCGGCGCAAGCGGCGGGGGCGGTAAGCGGGGAAAGATGGCATTTTGGTAAGGTGTCAGTTCATCATTCCGGCTGCGGGCTCGGCAGATGCTGAGCGCGGCGCAGGCCTTCGAGAATCTCCGTCGCTCCCTGCCCACGCAGCTGGTTGGCGAGACGGATGCCACTCAGCTCCGGATCGTCACGGTCCAGCGCGATCACCCCGCGCACCACGCGCGTCCCGTCGAGCGAGGCGATCATCCCGTGCAGCACGGCCACCCCGTCGGCATCGAGCATGGCGAGCGAGCCGATCGGCACCTGGCACCCGCCCTCGAGCGCCGAGAGGAAGGCGCGCTCGCCCTTCACCGCGCGCATCGTGGCCGGATCGTTCATCTGCTCCGACAGCGCGAGCATCCGCTCGTCGCCGGTGCGGATCTGCACGGCGATCGCCCCCTGCCCCGCGGCGGGGAGCCAGAGCGGCGGCTCGAGGTAGCAGGTGATGTGCTGGCGCACGCCGAGCCGGTGCAGTCCGGCGGCGGCCAGCACCGCCGCGTGCACGCGTCCCTCGTCCACCTTCTTGAGGCGGGTCGGCACGTTGCCACGCAGCTCGGCAACCTCCAGGTCGGGACGCAGCGCCAGCAACTGTGCGCGCCGGCGCAGGCTGCTCGTGCCAACGCGCGAGCCGCGCGGCAGGTCGTCGAGCGACTCGCCAAGAATGCGGCCATTGAACACCAGCGCATCGCGCGGATCCTCCCGCTCCAGCACGGCCGATACCGTCACTCCATCCGGCGAATCGGTGGGGAGATCCTTCAGCGAGTGCACCGCGAGATCGGTCTTCTTCCGGAGCAGGTCGGTCTCCAGCTCCTTCGTGAACAGTCCCTTCGCGCCAATCGAGCTGAGTGGCTCGTCGAGCCGCTTGTCGCCGACTGTCTTGTACGTCACCAGCTCGCTGTCCAGCCCGCGCTCGGCGAGCGCCGTCTGGACGAGCCGCGCCTGACGCAGCGCGAGCTCCGACGACCGGGTGCCGATGCGGATCGGCTTCTGCGCGTCGCTCATCTGGTCTTCCCGGAGTTGGCGATCGTCATCACGACTGTCTCCACGAGCGCGGGCACCGATGCGGTGGTCGCCTCGCCCAGCAGGGGAATCCCCGCCTCGCGCACGGCGTCGCTCGTCACGGGCCCGATCGACACCGCCGGCGCCGCGCGCGCCAGCTCCGCACCGACCGCCTCCACGTAGCCGCGCACCGCGGAGGCCGACGCGAAGGTCACCGCGTCCACCCGCCCCGCTCGGAGCGCGTCGCGCAGCGCGTCGGCACCTGCGCCGTCGGACACGGTGCGGTACGCGTGCACGACGTCCACGGTGCAGCCGAGCGCGCGAAGCCCCTGCGGCAGCACGTCGCGCGCTCCCTCGGCCGCCACATACAGCACCGATGCGCCGCGCACGTCACCACGCGCTGACATCGCCTCCAGCACCCCGTCGGCGACGAAGCGCGGCGGCAGTACGTCGGTGGCGAGGCCGTGCGCCAGGAGGGCATTGCTCGTCGACGTCCCCACGCAGGCGAGCTTCACCCCCGCGAGCCGGCGCGCGTCGCCGCTGCTGTCGCGCACGGCGTCCCACACGAGCTCCACGGCGTTCTGGCTGGTCACGACGAGCCAGTGGTAGCGCGCCCCCAGACCGGCGACCGCGTCGCGCAGCGGCGCGGCGTCGAGCGGCTCGACGCGCAGCGCGGGAAGCTCCAGCAC
>JBBQJC010000200.1:0-1730 GCA_038325515.1 Gemmatimonadales bacterium
CAAGGTGAAGGAGCCGCAGGAGGACGAGCTCGGGCACCTGCGCCCGGGCCTCGTCCTCTTCACGTACCTGCATCTCGCCGCGTACCCCCGGGTCGCCGACGCGCTGCTCGAGCACCACGTGACGGGCATCGCGTACGAGACGGTGCAGCCGGCCGATCAGAGCCTCCCGTTGCTGGCGCCGATGAGCGAGGTCGCGGGACGCATGGCGACGCAGGTCGGCGCCCGATTCCTCGAGCGTGAGCTCGGCGGCCGCGGCGTGCTCCTCGGTGGTGTCCCCGGGGTGCGACCGGCGCGGGTCGTGGTCCTCGGTGCGGGCAACGTCGGCTGGAACTCCGCGTGGATCGCGCAGGGCATGGAGGCGGAAGTCCTGCTGCTCGACAAGAACCTGGACCGGCTGCGCTGGGTCGATCAGATCCATCAGGGTCGCATCGTCACCCTGGCGAGCAACCGCGGCGCGGTCACGCGCGCGGTCGCCGACGCGGACCTGGTCATCGGCGCGGTGCTCGTGCCGGCCGGTCGCGCGCCGGTCGTCGTCACCGAGGACATGGTGCGCGCGATGAAGCCGGGCGCGGTCATCGTCGACGTCGCGGTCGACCAGGGCGGTTGCATCGAGACGACGCACGAGACCACACACTCGGATCCGGTCTACGAGGTGCACGGCGTGCTGCACTACGCAGTCGGCAACATGCCCGGCGCCGTGCCGTTCACCTCGACCTACGCGCTGACGAACGCGACGCTTCCGTACGCGCTCACGCTCGCGGTCCACGGGGTTGCGGACGCAACCAGGGCGGACGCCGCGCTCGGCCACGGGGTCAACACGGTGGCCGGATCGGTGACCCACCCGATCGTGGCCGAGGCGCTCGGCCGAGACCACGTCCCGCTCGTTGCGGCCGTCGCCCCCTGAGTCGGCGCCCGGCCCCGGAGATTCACGGGAATCGCCCACCCGGGCTGCGAACCGGGTGGCGGTGGGCCCGACCGGGGGGATTGGTCGGCCCCACCGCCCCTCGGCGGGTGTGCAAGAGCCATCCTGACGGCCCGAGGTCACGGGGGCGCGACGACTCCGTGAACGGAGCGAGAACGGATTCCGGAACCTTGACGACAGAGTCGCGTCAGGGATACCTGGGCCCGGGGGAAGACGTCAGGCCGAGGGCGTCAGGCCGAGGGCGGGGCTTCGGACGCGTGAAGCGCGTCGAAGACCTCTTCGCGGTGGACCTCGACGTCGCGGGGTGCCTGGATCCCGATGCGAACCTGCTCGCCTCGGACCTCGAGCACCGTGACCACGATGTCCTTCCCGATCATGATGCTCTGGTTGGATCGCCGTGTGAGCACGAGCACCGGGAACTCCTTCCGTGGAACGCGGACCGCCTGACCCGAGCATACGGCCGGCAACCCGCTCGTCCGCGGATGTCGCTACAAGAGCCCCGCGGCAACCGCACGGCCCAGCGCCTCGTTGCGATTCTTCGCGCCGAGCTTGGCGTAGATGTGCGCGAGATGGGTCTTCACGGTCGGGAGCGACACGTAGAGGGACGACGCGATCTCCCGATTCGAGTGGCCACCGGCCAGCAGCACCAGCACTTCCCGCTCGCGCGCGGTGAGCGCGCTCGACGCCTCGGCCTCGTCGTCCACCGGCTCGTCGCCGATCAGGATGCCGGGATCGACCACCCGCTCCCCGGCCCGCACCCGAGTCAGCGCGGCGACGAGCGCGTCGCCGTCGATCCCGCGCGGGACCA
>JBBQJC010000201.1:0-1727 GCA_038325515.1 Gemmatimonadales bacterium
CGGGGCTGGGATCGCGCTCCGGCTTGCTACGGCGGGCGCCGCGGTCGCGCTCGTCGGCCGCACCGCGGCCCCGGATCAGAGCACCGGTGCCGGGTCCTTGGAGGAGACCGCGGCCGCGATCGAGGCGTTGGGAGGCCGGGCTCATCCCGTCGTCGCGGACCTCTCGGACCCCACCGTTGACCGGGCCGCGATCGTCGAGGAGGCCCGCCGCGCGCTCGGCCCGATCGACGTCCTCGTCAACAACGCAGCCGCGTGCTTCTACCTCCCGTACGACCGCGTCACCGACCGTCGCTACGCGGTGATGTTCGAGGTCAACGTGCACGCGCCGTGGGATCTCAGCCGCGCGGCGCTGACGGACATGACCGACCGCGGACAGGGTTGGATCCTCAACATCTCGTCGGGGACCGCGGTGCACCCGGTCGGGCCGCCCTTCTCCCCCTTCCACGCGGAGCGGGGCGCGACCTTGTACGGCACGAGCAAGGCCGCGCTCGAACGAATGACGAGTGGGCTCGCGGCGGAGGTCTTCGCTCGCGGCGTCGCGGTCAACGCGCTGTCACCCGTCGCAGCCGTCGCCACCCCGGGCGCGGAGGCCATGGGGCTCGTGCCCGAGGATCCGCGCCAGGTCGAGCCCGTCGAGCAGATGGCGGAGGCGGCGCTCGCGCTCTGCACGGTGGAACCCGGCGTCATCACCGGCCGGACGCTGACCAGCGCCGACGTGCTGCGCGAGCTCGACCGCACGGTTCACACCCTCGACGGCACCCGCGTGCTCCGTCGCTAGGGTTCTGCCGGCGGGCGCCCGGCACGGCAACCCTGGGCCGGCAGTGGCCCTCTGGAGATCTTCGAGGAGTAAGCATGGCATTCACACGAGACGAGATGGAGCGGGCGTACGCGCACTACCGCGCGGTGGCCGCCGAGGCAGGCGCGTCCGGGCAGTGGGACGCATGGGCCGACCTCTTCACCGAGGACGCCGAGTACATCGAGCACCTGTACGGCACGTTCAGGGGTCGCGAGACGATCCGCGCGTGGATCACCACGACGATGGCCGAGTACCCGAACCACGAGATGACGGAGTTCCCGGCCGACTGGTGGGTTATCGACGACGCGCGCGGGTGGGTCGTCTGCGCGGTGTGGAACCGGATGCAGGACATCGGTGACGGAAAGCTGCACCAGGCGATCAACTGGTCGCTGCTGAAGTACGCCGGCAACGACCAGTGGTCCTACGAAGAGGACATCTACAACGTCAGCGAGTTCGGCGAGATGATGAAGGACTACCTCGCCGCCCGCAAGGCCTGACCGTCAGGACTTGATGTCCTTGCGGTGGAACGTCCACCACGCGATCGAGCAGAACACGATCACGTACGGGATCTGCAACAGGATGCTGCGCCACATGTCGTCGGTGAACTGGTTGCGCAGGAACAGGTCGCTCCACGCGTCGTAGTAGTGCACCGGCAGGCCGTATCGGATCGCGCCGAGCGACGTGATCTCGCCGAGGATGAGCGACACGATGTAGAGCCCGACCGCGCCGAAGATCGCGCCCGCGGCCGCGTCGGTCATCGTCGAAAGCATGAAGCCGAACGCGATGACCCCGGCCAGTCCCCAGGTGATCAGCAGAGTCGACAACCCGAGGTTCACCAGGATGTCTCCGGTCGACTGCGAAAGACCGGCGAGCGGGATGTTGATCGGGTCCGCCCCGAACGCTACGACTCCCGCGAGGAGCCCCGAGAGCG
>JBBQJC010000202.1:0-1681 GCA_038325515.1 Gemmatimonadales bacterium
GCGGGTGCGGGTGCGGGTGCGGGGAGCGCGGCGCGTCCCGACAGCGCCGCGGGGGCAGGACGCGACAGCGCAACCGCCGCGCGCGGCACGCCGCTCACCGTCCACAAGGGGGACTGGGTGGTGCGGATGGACCAGCCGTACACGGCGCTCGTGCGCACGGTGCTGGCGGTGCAGCGCTACCGTCCCGACGATCCCTCGCCGTACGACGACACCGGCTGGTCGCTCGACCAGCTGCGCCACGTGACGGCGTACACGATCGCCGACTCGTCGGTGCTGACGAAGCCGATGTCGCTCGTGCCGGGTGATGTGACAGTCGCCGGCACGGTGAGCGGGAGCGGCGCGACGCTGGCCGTCGCGCCGCTGGGCGACTGGCGGTCGGCGGTGCTGCCCTGGCGCCTGAAAGGGGCGCGCGTGACGATCGCGGACAGCGCGTTCGTCGCGGGGAGAACGAGCTTTCCCGCGGGCACCTACCTGCTGGAGAGCACGCCGGCCGCAGAGGCGGCGGTGCGCGAGCTCGGGCTCGCGGCCACGGCGCTCGCCGCGGCGCCAACGGTGCGTGGCCATGCCGCCGCGGTGCCGCGCATCGCCTTCGTGCACAGCTGGATCGAGACGCAGAACGAAGGATGGCTCCGGCACGCGCTCGAGGAGATGGGGGTCCCGTTCACGTACATGTCGACGCAGCGGCTGAAGGAGCCGGGGCTGCTCGATGGGTTCGACGTGGTGCTGCTGCCGCACGTGAGTGCGACGCCGTCGGTGATCGTCAACGGGCGCGCGATGGTGGGCCCTCCCATTCCGTGGAAGAAGACGCCATTGACGCCGAACATCGGGGTGATCGACTCCACCGACGACATCCGGCCGGGCCTCGGCTTCGACGGGCTCGGGGCGCTGCGGCGATTCGTGGAGCGCGGCGGCCTGCTGGTGACCGAGGGGAACAGCAGCCGGCTGCCTGTAGACTTCGGGTTCAACCCCAGCGTGTCGGTGGTGGCCACGCCGCGGCTCGCGGCGCGCGGCGCGGTGTTCCGGGCGGAGGCGATGGAGCGCACGAGCCCGATCCTGTACGGGTATGCCGACAAGGTCTTCCCCGTCTACTTCAGCACCGCGCCGCTGTTCAGCGTGGTGACCGGGGGCGGTCCGCAGGGGGAACAGGTGGACGAGGCGAGCCGGAAGGTGGCGCAGAACGCGGCGGATCCCGCGCTCGAGCGCGAAGCCGCGGCGCAGCGCGCGCGGGTGATCCTGCGCTTCGTGCCGAAGGTGGATTCCCTGCTCGTGTCGGGGCTGCTGGACAACGGGAGCGAGATGGCGGGGCGTGCGGCGGTCGTGGATGCGCCAGTAGGGAAGGGGCACGTCGTCCTCTTCGGCATCCGGCCGATGTGGCGGTACGAGACCCAGGGGAGCTACGCGATGGTGCTGAACGCGATGCTCAACTGGAACGCGCTCGACGCGAACTGGAAGCCGAGCGCGGCCGCACCAGCGGCGGCGGGCGCCGCGCCCTGAGCCAGGAAGGGCGCGGGGGGACGCGATCACAAAGTTTCCCCCATCAGCCAGCGTCTCGAGCGCGGCGGGCGTAGTGTTGGGTGAGGCCGGCGCGAGGGACGCCCGGCCGCCGTCACCCAGAGACTGGATCGAACGCTTCGTGAAGACGCAGACCGTGCCCGCGCTGGCGCGTCGGCGGGGCCCCGAT
>JBBQJC010000203.1:0-1529 GCA_038325515.1 Gemmatimonadales bacterium
CTTCCACACGCTGAACCAGCACGATCTCATTGGTCGCGACGAGCTCTACCTCGACCTGCTCGACCTGTCGACGACGTTCCCGAAGGTGTGGGGCGTGCTCGGCTGGCACATTCAGCTGTTCCACTCGCAGTTGTTGGTGACGCCGCCCGCGCATCGCGACGCGGGGGTCGGCGCGTACGGCTGGCACCAGGACAACAACCGCATGAACCTCGACCTCGAAACGCACCCGCAGCCGCGCGTCTCGGTGAAGGTCGGCTACTTCCTCACCGACCTGCCCGCCGACGGCATGGGCAACCTCTGGGTCGTCCCGGGCAGCCACGTGCTTGGACCACCCACGGGCGGCGATCTCCCGGGCGCGCGCCCGCTCCTGGCCCAGGCCGGCGACGCCGTGATCTTCGACCGCCGCCTGTGGCACGCGGCGAGCACGAACGGTTCCGATCGCACCCGGGTCTTCGTCACGTTCGGCTACGCCTACCGGTGGCTCCGCACGAAGTCGGCCATGCGGCACGAGGCACTGCTCCCGCAACTGGATCCGATCCGGCGTCAGCTCCTTGGCGCGAGCTCGAGCGCGAACGGCTACTTCGACCCTACCGATCTGGACGTGCCGATTCGCGAGTTCCTCCGCGCCGCTCCCTGACCGCCGGTGATCGATGTACACACCGCTACTCCACGGGTCGGCGAATGGCATCCGGTAGCGGCTGCGCTCCGTAGAACTGACATGCGTATGCCGAGTGACCGAGCAATGAGGATCCCGCCGCGAGAAGGACAGGAATCAGTGTGGGACTATCCGCGGCCACCGCGTTTGGAACCGGTGACGGTGCGATTGCGGATTGTGCTCGGCGGCGAGACGATCGCGGACACGACGTCGGGGTGGCGGGTGCTCGAGACGAGCCATCCACCGAACTACTACTTCCCGCTTGCTGACGTCGCGATCGAAGCGCTCACGCTCGGTGACGGCGAGAGCTGGTGTGAATGGAAGGGACGCGCGCGCTACTACACGGTGCACGGCGGCGGGAGGGTCGTGTCGCGTGGGGCGTGGGGGTATGCGCGTCCCGAGGCGGCCTATCGCCCGCTGGCCGCAGCGGTGGCCTTCTATCCGGCGCTGATGGACGAGTGCTACGTCGGTGACGAACTCGTGCGCCCCCAGGCGGGAGGGTTCTACGGCGGCTGGATCACCGGCTCGATCGTCGGGCCGTTCAAGGGCAAACCCGGCAGTCAGCTCTGGTGAGGACGTCGTCGCCGGCACCAAAGGACGGGTACGCGATGTACAGGTCGTCGCTGCTCGCGTATTGCACCGGCGTTCCCGGGCGGCTGCCCGGTGACGCGCGGGTGTAACGGCGTTCTGGGAGGATCGCGGCATGAGCGAGCTCCAAGGTCTCCGATCCGTGGGCAGAGCCGTCGCGATCGTCGGCGTGACCATCGCGCTGATGGCGACGACCCTCGGCGTCCTGCCTGCCGGTGCGGCGCCGACCCCGCCCGCCCCGTTCCCGTACGCGCAGACGTTCGCGCTGCACTCACGACCGGGGTCG